>NZ_JAFCUJ010000002.1:0-776666 GCF_049896465.1 Psychrobacter sp. DWR1-2-3 | reverse complement strand
AGGATTCAAAAGAGTTTAGGCTATAGATCGCCAAGACAGGTGTGGTTTGACTATTATCGTCAAGCTGCGTAATTAAAATCTCCCAAGTTTAACTGTACGGATTTGACGGCAGGGGTCAAACGTTTTAAACGTGATCTCAAGAGGAGCGAGACATTCTCAATAAGGAGGGATAAAGCGAAGCACTGCTTTGCCGCGACGCAAGACAAGAGCTGTGCTCGCAGTGGGACTAGAATTTAAAAGGGTTTAGGCTATAAATTGCCAATACAAGTGTGGTTTGATTATTATTGTAATGCTGCGATGAGCTGATAGGCTTACGTGCTTCCATAGCTGCCACCCCAATGTACATTTAAAAACCGGTGTACATGACAGTGTACATCAGATGCATGGATTAGGACAGACAAAGCAGGACAGTATAGAACGCCAGATACAACAAAGCCCCTGATATCAGGGGCTTTGACGGCTCTATAAGATAGTATAGAACTAGGTATTGGTACCGGTGGTCGGACTTGAACCGACACGCTTTTAAAGGCAACGGATTTTGAATCCGTCATGTCTACCAATTCCATCACACCGGCGTGTTAGGTGATAAAGTTTATATTGCAAAACATTATCGAATTGGGTTACAGGGTTAACTCTGTATAGGCTGCGTATTATAGCAGGCTATTTTTGGCCGTCAAGAATTATTTATCATATTTACGATAAAAATTCATTTTTAACCAACGAAGGCACGTTCAACCACATAATCTGCCTGTACACCCATGCGTGGAGAGACGGTCAGGCCAAAATCATCTAAAATCGATGACACTTCAGCGTTAAACGGCATACTACCGCAAATCATAACGCGGTCATCCTCTTTATTCATCGGAGGCAGACCGATATCTTCAAAGAATTTGCCCGATTTCATCAGGTCAGTGATACGGCCAGTATTTCTAAACTCTTCGCGGGTGACGGTAGGGTAATAAATGAACTTTTTACGGAAATCTTCACCAAAGATTTCATCATTTGGCAGCTCTTCTTCGAACATCTCGCGATAAGCTAAGTCTTTGACCTGACGCACACCGTGTACCAAAATGATTTTTTCAAAACGCTCATAAACTTCAGGATCACGCGCTAAAGCTAAAAATGGCGCCAGCCCTGTACCTGTTGACAGCATATATAAATGCTTACCCGGTAATAAATCGTCCAGTACCAAAGTACCTGTCGGCTTTTTACTGACCAATAGTTCATCGCCAACTTTGATATGCTGCAGACGTGAGGTTAATGGACCGTCTTGTACTTTAATAGAGAAAAATTCCAAATGCTCTTCGTAGTTGGGGCTGGCAATCGAGTAAGCGCGCAGGAGCGGTCTACCATCGACAACGATACCAATCATCGCAAACTCGCCATTACGGAAGCGTAAGCCATCGTCGCGCGTGGTTTTGATGCTAAATAGAGAGTCATTCCAGTGATGAACCTCTGTGACCGTTTCGGTGCGGAGTTTTGACATAAAGCCCTCGTTAGTAAGTGGTAATGTGTATTCGCCCATTAAAAATGGTGGTAAACAAAAGTTTTTAAGGTAATAAAAAGTATTAATAAGATAAAGCGCTTATCAATTATCAGTTCAGGCTAATTAAGCAAATGACATGTTAAGCAAATGACACGGATAAAAAACCGTTATTTTAACATTATTATCAGGTTTTATAAGGCGTCAGATTCTAGCAAACAACAGCGCTGCCCGTAAAAGTAAACTTTGCTGCTTGTACTTTTAGACGTGTGCTTTATGAATGCAAGCCATTCTCAGTAAATTTCTCGCTCATCATAACAAACTTTAAAATAAAAATCCGCCTAGCTGCCTGTCTGTACCATGATAAAATGGAATATCGTTAGCGAATAATTTTCTATCATTGCCGTATGCCATGTATTATCAGCCATCTAATTTTGGGATTTGAATTATGACTTGCCAGACTACCGCTGCTGTTAGCCATCATATATCACCCATTATCGGCTACCACCGTGCGCCGCTGTCGCAAAAGTTTGGCGCACCGAGGCAGCCAAATTTGGTGGCTATGATTAGTGTGATTGAAATGCTCGCGCCTTATGATACGCCAGCGGCATTTATCGGGCTGGAGGATTTTAGCCATATATGGATCAGTTGGCAGTTTCATCATAACTATTTATATAAAGACAAGTTGCATAAAGACAAGCAGGCAAGCTCAAACGATGATAATCAAAAAGAGAAAGTGGAGAGCGCTTTTCGCCCGCAAGTTCGCCCGCCGCGCTTGGGTGGCAATCAAAAAATAGGCGTATTTGCCAGTCGCAGTATGTATCGACCTTCCGCGCTTGGGTTATCTGTGGTCAAGCTTGAACGCATTGAGATTGTAGAAGGTCGGGTGTTACTTATTATTAGCGGTGCTGATATGATAGATGGCACGCCCATCATCGATATCAAGCCTTATGTGGCTTACAGTGATGCATTGCCTGATGCCCAAAGCGGTTTTGCGTCCTCTGCGCCCCACTTATTGGATGTGACGATTACTGAGTTTGCCTATGGGCAGTTTGGGCAAATTATTGCCAATCAAAGTGCAGATAATATAGCAGCAGAAAATGCTCAAAATAAGCAATCATCAGTCAAAGCGGTCATTGATAAAACTCAAAAACAGTTATTAAGGTCTGATTTTGATACTATCAAAGCGTTGATAGCACAAGACCCACGCCCTGCTTATCGGCGTACAGAGATACATACATCATTTGTCATGCGTTATAAATCTGTCGATATCAGCTTTCAATTGCTGGAATCGGATGAATTACAGATAACGAATATTGTCGCAGTATAATTAAAGTAAATATCAGAGTTATAGTAAACATCACCGCCGACCAAATGACCTAAACCATAGAAAAATGCAACTATAGAAGAATAAAACTATGCCTGCTCAAAAATATTCGATAGTGATTGATTTACGTTGGTGCCTAGATGAATTGTTGGCAGATAGGGTGATTGATCAGCGCGGCTATAATCTCGTCATTACCAGTCGCCGTAATAAGGCGCAGCATCCGCTCTTAACGATTAGTGAGTTTGGGCTGCCAAATGGTCACGCGCTTGATAGTAATTCTGAGAATAAATTAACGCTGGCATGGCTTAATCAATGGTTGGCTGCCAAAGCAGATATGCCGCTGGTGCGTATTGACCCGTTAAAGGTCGATGTACCGGCGGTGACGCAGCTGATGTCGTTTGAGTATGCGCGCTCGCAGCATATTTTACCGATTGAAGTGACGCTTGATGAGGTGGTTATCGGTACTGATCAACCGTTTTATACCGATTGGCATGGCAATATTGAAAAGCTCATTAAGTCAAAAAGCTATCGTACAGTCTTTATTAATCCTGAACAAGTCAATCGCTATCGGCAAGAGTTTTATCAAGTCACGCAAGCGATTGCAGGCGCGAACTCCCTACATAAGCGTGCAGCGGCGGACGTCACCAATGTCGAAGCTTTATTGCAGCTGGGCGATAACACCAATCCAGATGCCAATGACCAACATATTGTCAAAGTGGTGGATTGGCTATTGCAATATGCTTTTGAGCAGCGTGCAAGCGACATTCATCTAGAGCCACGCCGCGAAACAGGCAAGGTGCGCTTTCGTATTGATGGGGTGCTACATAGCGTGTATGAGATGCCGCTTGCCATTATAGTGGCAGTGACCGCCCGTATTAAAATTTTGGGACGGCTCAATGTCGCAGAAAAACGTAAGCCGCAAGATGGACGTCTAAAAACCCGTACGCCAAAAGGCTTAGAGACTGAGCTGCGTCTCTCTACCATGCCGACTGCTTTTGGTGAAAAGCTTGTCATGCGGGTATTTGACCCAGAAGTGCTGGTACGCTCATTTGCCCAGCTTGGCCTGTCGGGTAAGCAGCTTGAAACGTGGCATGAGCTGACCGCCCATCCTAATGGCATTATATTGGTTACTGGTCCGACCGGTTCAGGTAAAACGACCACTTTATATAGTACGCTCAAGCAGCTTGCCACCGAGCAGGTCAATGTCTGTACGATTGAAGATCCGATTGAGATGATTGAGCCAGCCTTTAATCAAATGCAGGTCAACCCTGGGGTTGATTTGCATTTCGTTGATGGTATTCGCTCTTTGATGCGTCAAGACCCAGACATTATTATGGTTGGTGAGATTCGTGATGCTGAGACTGCCAATATGGCAGTCCAAGCGTCTTTGACGGGACATTTGGTACTCTCAACGTTACATACCAACGATGCCCCAAGCTCTATTACCCGTCTGCACGATTTGGGCATTCAGCCATTTTTAACCTCAGCAACGATATTGGGCGTGATGGCACAGCGTCTATTACGGACATTATGCCCGCATTGTAAGCAAGCCGTTGATGTTGCGGCAGATAGTGAAATAGCCATTCAATGGCAAGAATTGGTGCAGCCTTGGCGCGCGCCAGTGCCAGCACAAGTTTATAAAGCGCAGGGCTGCGAGCACTGTCGCCATACCGGCTATCAGGGCCGCGTTGGTCTGTATGAGATCATGCCGTTATCAAATGAGCTAAAAAAACTGGTCGCCGCTGATGCCAATTTAGATGCGCTTAAGCAGCAAGCTTACCGTGAAGGCGTACAGCCGCTGCGCTTATCTGGGGCAAAGCGTATCAGTGAAGGGGTGACGACCATAGAAGAGGTGATGCGCGTGGTGCCATTAAATTGACAATTGCATTGATAACTGCCCTTTAAATGTAAGCGCTTTAAAAAATGTATTCTTTGAAAAATATACGCTGATGAGAAAAGGGTTTAGAAGCACGTATATAGGCGTTTGTTAAACACCCCTTGAAAACAGTGCTATTTAGAGCAATTAATACTATTACGATTACCAAATCCATATTATAAGATAATTCTACTTATTGATTTTTATTAACGAGATTGTTTATGTTTACTGATAGCCACTGCCATCTAAACCGTTTAGATTTAACCAAGTATGATGGTCAATTGTCCGGCGCAATTGCCGCGATGAAAGAAGCCAATGTCACCCGTGCGATGGCCATTATGTGTGATTTCGCTGAATATGATGAGATTGCCAATATTGTCAACACTTATGGCGACGAAACGCTAAATCTTGGTATGAGCGTCGGCATTCATCCTTGTGAAGATATCAGCGTCTTACAATCAGCGACGGTTGAGCGCTTAATAGAAACCGCTGATGCGGACCATGTATGGGCGATAGGGGAAACGGGGCTGGATTATTACTGGTCGACAGACAATAAAAAGGAGCAACAAGCCAGCCTTGCGCGTCATATTCATGCCAGCCAAAGCTTGAAGAAACCTCTAGTCGTGCATATGCGTGACGCCAAAGAAGATACGCTTGATATCTTAAAAGCGGAAGGCGCTGAACACGGTATTATTCATTGCTTTACTGAAGACTGGGAAACCGCAAAACGAGCATTAGACTTAGGGTTTTATATCTCATTCTCAGGCATTGTTAGCTTTAAAAGTGCACAAATGATTCAAGATGCTGCAAAAAATATGCCCAAAGATAGAATACTTATCGAAACGGATAGCCCGTATTTAGCACCGGTTCCTAAACGTGGTAGACCCAATGAGCCAGCATACGTGCCATATGTGGCACGCTATCTTGCTGAGATGTACGGCTGTAGTAGCGAGGAATTAGGTGCTCTGACTGCAAAAAACTTTGAGAATTTACTGGCACAGTACCACTAAAATGGTTATGCTATGACCAATCAGTCATTTATTAGCTAGTCTTCTGGTTCTGTTCTATAAGTATTCATAATACTGAACTTAACCTTATGATTATCAATGACTATTTAGCAAACATAAGCATATTTCCTTGGATGATATTGGCGTAGCCGTTGTATGACTTATATATGCGCTGCCGATATACCGATGTAAATGATGGTCATATGCATGATATTGTCAGATTTTAGGAGAGATTATGAGTCGTCAGCACCAGTTCAAGGCACGAGAAGAGAATATCTTAGCGATGGCAGAGCAATTGCTACTTGAGTCAGGCGATGGTGATATCACTTTGGACAGTTTGGCCGACCAGCTTGATTTGGCTAAAGGCACCTTGTATAAGCATTTCTCCAGTAAAGATGAGCTCTACCTGCGTATTATTATTCGTTATGAAGAGCAGTTATTTGAGATTAACCGTATTGATGACTGCCCGTCGGCAGGTGTCGCACGTATGATTTTTCAGCAATTGTTTAATCCACAAAAAGCCATGCTCCTTAACCAAATCGAAGAACGTTTGGCGGCATCGGTGACGGGTTTGAATCGCTTATTCGGCGAGCTTTACGATATTCGTCGTCAGCGTATGAAGCGTTTGATTGATATTATCAGTGCGTATTTACAAGAGCAGCATAGTAGCTTAAGTACGCGCGATTATTTGTCCTCGATTTGGGCGATGGGTCAGGGTGGCGCAGGATTATTAAACTCAAGTTTTTATCAGCGCTACTTAGGTCGCCGTGATACCTTGCGCTATGCCTTTGTGCAGCAAATGCTTGAATTGCCAAGCCATTATCCAGCCGCCGATGACGAGGTGATGGATGAGGATATGCAAGAATTGGTGGAGCAAATCGATACTGAGTCAGAAGAGCACCGTAATACCAATTACTAGATTCCTATTATATTTTTAATGTATTGAGTTATTTTTTTATAAAATCCGTGTTGTTATATTCTGTATGGCAGCACGTTAAATTTATCTTCTAACATTTGTACAGATTTATTTTTTTAATCAGGCATATCTATCGTTTTATCTCCATCATACTCATACCACACAATTCAGTGTCATTTCTAATAAAATGACACCATTCTAGATGACTTCTGTATGTCAAAACCGACTTCCTCAATTTCTTCAATAGCCGCTCCTCACGCGCACAGCCGCATCGGGCAAGCGGGTTTTACCCTTGTCGAAATAGTAGTGGTGGTCGTCATTCTATCCATATTTGCTGGCATGATGAGCTTATCGGTCGGTAGTAGTGAATCGCGCAAAAACCGTGCTTTTTATGAGCATTTAACGGATTCATTGAGCTATGTAAGGCTTTTATCGGCTGAGCGCATGCAACCTATGGGTTTGAGCTTACAAGCTGATAAACAAGGTCAAGTCACGCCCGTCATTGTCACTCTATCTAATCCTTATATTGCTTATCAAACTCAGGTTTCCACCTCTTCTAGTGGAGACAGTACGCCTAAGAACGCCATGGAGCTGTCAGCAGATTTGACGAGTATGTCAGCTGCTGCTGCAGATAAAGCACCCACACCAAGCTGGGAGCTTGAGCCAGAAATTAGCTTGCCTGTATTGCCTACGGATGTGAGCTTAAGCGTACAAAGCTTGGATGCAGGTAACCGGTCAAACACAGGACAAATGCAAGCGCTGCAGCCGTGGTTTACCGACCAAAACGTACCGCAAGTACTATGGTTTGGGACAGGGCAGGCCACGCCGGTAACGATTGAGGTGCGCCATAATTCGCGTTTGGTGGGTGAGGTGATTACGATTATGCCTGATGGCAGTATGTCGATAGGGCAAGGGCGCTAACTTATGATAGATAATGATAAAGCCAAATCGACCTATACAAACCCAAAGCCCGCTCTATCAAAATATGAGCGCGGCTTTACCCTGATTGAGGTCATGGTTGCCTTAGCGATTTTGGCGGTCGTTGCCGTTGCCGCGAGCCGAGCTAGTAGTGCGTATTTAAGCTCAGTCGATGTCTTGCGCACTCGTACGCTAGCGCAGTTCGTGGCACAAAACGCAGCAGCAGATTTGCGTATTCAAGATACGTGGCTGACGGCTAATAAAACCCAAACTATCAATGCGCAAGGTCGCGATTGGCAAGTGACAATGACTGCCACAGATGCCATCACACCTGCATTAAAGCAGGTGAATATCGCTGTTGCGCCCATTATAGACGGACAGACACGCAGCGCAGTGACGGATATCAACATCATGCTAAGTAACGCTAAGCAAGAGGTCGGCAGTTTGGATTTGAGCCGACTAAACCCTAATGGAGGCAATCCATGAAATCAAATCATGGATTCACCTTGCTTGAGCTGATGGTTGCGATGGCGATATTTGCCATGTTAGCAGTTGCAGGCTGGCAAGTATTTGATGGTGTTAACCGTGCGCGTGAACGGGCGCAGTTTCATGCGGATAATTTAGCGGTTTTGCAATATGCCTATTTGCAATTACAGCAAGATATGAATCAAATGATTCCTTATCAGGCAGTGGATACGCAAGGTGCTAATTCCTTAATTAACAACGCATCAACCAACAATGCTGCAACTAACAGCACTGCAAATAATACTAATAATAGCAATCAAGAAAATGCACCAGCGCCTGAACCTTTTATGAGCCTAGACGGCGCACGTATCAGCTTTGTGCGTTTTGCCGACCCTGACCCTCGTTATCAAAGCAGCGCTAGTGTGCAGCATATCGAATACATTTTTGCTGATGAGCGCTTAATTCGTCGTCAATATACCAGTCTTGCCGGTGGCAGTGACAGCATTAGTCTAGATAGTATCTTGCTTGAAGGTGTCACGGCTGGTCGCTGGCAAGCTTACTTACCTGAATTAAGTGCCAAATTTCCCAATAAAGACAGCGGCAACATCAATAACAATACTTTAGCAGCGCCGACGGCAAATTCAGCCAATGCGCCCTCTGAAATTATGCTACTGCCAAAAGGGATTGTGCTCAACTTTACTTATCAGGATATGCCCATTACTTGGCAATGGGCACTTACTCCGCAACCAATCCCAAATATAAGTACAAATACCAGCAATAAAAATATTCCTAACAATCCTAATGCTAATAACCCTAATGGCAATGGTAACGATAGTAATAAGAATAATAACGGCAACAGTAATGACAGCACCAATAACGATAATGCAGCAAATAATAACTCAGGCAACGCTACTGAAAATGCCCCATTTGGTCAATGATAGAGACTGTTTATGCCAACTAAGCCACAAATGAGGCCTATAACCTCTATGAAAGCCAACTCTCAACGTGGGGTTGCGCTGCTGACTATTTTGCTATTGGTGGTCAGTATTACTGTGGTTGCAGGGGCGATGCTGGCCAGTCAAAAGATTGCCATTAGGCGCAGCGGCTTATTGTTTGACCAAAACCAGCTCTTACAAGATATCAACGCAGGTCAGCAATTGGCGGTTACCTTGATTCGTGCTGATGCTAAATTAAATGATACCGATAGCGCGCAGGATATTTGGGCGCAGCCAATACCGCCTTATACGCTAGGCGGAGATAGCATCGGCATCGAATTACGCGATGAGGGCAGTCGTTTTAATATTAATAATTTATATCATAATGGCGCCGTTGATACTGCTGCATTGGCCGTCTTTCAAAGGTTACTCACGCAGCTAAATTTAGAGCCTGATATCGCCATTGCCGTCCTTGATTATCAAGATGCCGACAGCGAGGTCTATCAAGATGGCGGTGATGAAAGTGTGGTTTATGCTCAGCAGACTAATAGCGGCGTGGACAACATTTTACCCAATCAAGCCTTGCTTAGTATCGATCAATTAGCAGAAGTGAAGGGTATCAATGCGCAAGTATTAGCGGCACTGCGTCCCTATATCACAGCGGCGCCGTATTATTTACCCATTAATATTAATACTGCCAGCCCCGTTTTGCTGGCCGCTTTGCTAGAGGGTGCGAGCAGTCAGCAAATGCAGAGCATCGTTGAGCTGCGAGCAAAGCAAGCATTTGGCTCTATTGATGATATCTGGCAGTTGCCGATATTAAGTAGTGTAAAAGCAGAGCAGCGTAAGGCGTTAACACCATTATTAGCGGTTGATAGCCAAGCTTTTATGGCGCTTATTACCGCTAGTGATAATGCAGATGGTGGTCAGGCAAGACAACGCTTTGCGACCATTGTTATTAGCAAAACGGCGGCTGAGGGTGAAATAGCAAATAGCAGTAATGAAAATAGCAATGATGCTAATAACGCTGATAGCAATGCAAAAAACGCTAAAAATGCTGACAATAAAAAACCCAAAGAGGTACGCGTGGTGACGCAGCGACTTTGGGCTTTTAGGCCAGTTTTCTAATGGTTATAGATAACCAGTGCTAAATAACGTGCAAAAATTAAGCCCAATTAATCACTTAAACGGGTTTCTTCCGTAGATTTCCAGTTGTAAGCACCATAAAACAGCATCTGTGCTTGCCGTGTACAATTATGCAGCATCAGCTGTTTTTTATCTTCAATATCAGCCAAGTCGACTTCATCATCATGGTCTTCGGTATAGGTCAGCTCTAGCCAATCAATAATCCAAGAAAAGAACATATTGACCCCAGCTTCAGCCAATAGCCTGCGGTCATAAGTATTGATATGGGCAAAAGCAGGTTGTAGCGCTAAATCCTCTGCTAGGCTTTGTCCGTGCTTTTTAATCAGCTCATTGATGGCTTTGCGTACCGCCTCCGAGCCGCCATAGCGTTCACTGACTAAAAATTGCCAATAGCACGGCTGCTCGCTGACCATATATAAAAACATCTGAATACTTTTAGCGATTTGACGCTCAAAGCTACGTTTGCGACCAATTTGCAGGTTGTCACTTAAGGTTGCTAGCGTACCGCCCAACTCTTCGATAACCAAGGCACGACCGAGCGATTCCATGTCATCAAAATGGCGATAAAAGGCGGTCGGCACCACGCCAACCTCGCGCGTGACTTGTCTGAGACTGATTGAGCTAAAAGATTGCCCTGTCATACATAAATCGAGCACCGCATTAAAAAAAGCGTGCCGAGTTTGAAGTTTCTTTTGTTCGCGACTACTCATAATATTTCAAAATTACCTGATAGATGTCTATCATACTCATTTCATTGCGAAAATACGAATGAAATAGACGGTTATCGTTGATTGTCCAGTTTTTAGAATTGGTTTTAGACTGAATTTTAAGCTCGGTTTCAAATTGCTTCTAGACTTCTTTTCAAACTTGCTGCTTAAACATGTTGTTTAAACAATGGTGCCCCAATGTCCTTGTAGCTCTTGCGCCAATCGATACGCTTCATGGTCATTCATACCGGTTATAAAGTCTAAAACATTGAGCATATTATCATAGGTGTCATCGGATAAAACGCGACGATGCTCATCGAGATGCGGCTGCAGCAATTTTAGCAGACGCTGCTGCTCAAAGGACATTTGGGTTATGGAAGCACTGGTCCCATTTGTCCAAGCCAATGGCATAAAAGCATCGAGCAGGCGCTGCAGGCATTGATTGGCCATCAGCTCCATGCGTACTTTACTTGGATGATTAAATATTTTTTCACGCGCCAGTTGCTTAGCTTGGGTGATGCCGCTTTGCACAGTTGCATCACAATGGGCAAACAGGCTGCCCTGTAGCGTCCCTGCCAGCATAGCGTTACTATTGGCTACAAAAGCATCGGTTACGGCATTGACCAAACGCATCATTGCCCGTGCCCGCAGCGATGCCAAATGCTGCCTGACTGACACATGAGTGGGTAAATTAAGCGTATCAGGGCGCTCGCCAATCAACTCATAAAAAATAGCCGCAACCTCCGCATAGCTTAGCATATTCAAATTGATGCCATCTTCCAAATCTATCAGCGCATAGCAGATATCGTCTGCCGCTTCCAATAAATAAGCCAGCGGATGACGAGCAAAGCCATCGTGTTGCTCGGAGCGCGGCAGATGTAAACGTGCTGCTAACTCTTCTAATTGAGCTGCCTCACTATAAAAGCAGCCAAATTTTTGCATGTTAGTGGTGTGGTTGCCTTGATAAATGGGAGTGTCTTGATAAATAGGGTTGCTATGGGTTGCAAGCCAAGGGTATTTCATAAACGCGCCTAAAGTGGCGCAAGTCAAACGCATACCGCCTAAGTCAGGATGGTGCTCATTGCGGGCAAGGATGCGAAATCCCTGCGCATTACCTTCATAAGCCAGCAAATCCAACTGCTCATTGCTACTTAGGTTGTGCAAAACCTTTTGACGGTCAGGATGCATAAACCAGTCACGAATGGCGTACTCTCCGGCATGACCAAACGGTGGATTGCCGATATCATGGGCGAGGCATGCGGCTTGCACAATAACACCAACATCAGCAGGCGCGACACCATTTGGTAAGCCACCATCTAATTTATCATGCAGCTTTTCTGCTGCCATAATGCCCAAAGAGCGTCCAATACAAGAAACTTCGAGCGAGTGTGTTAAGCGCGTATGAATACCGAGTTGATTGGTTAGGGGATGGACTTGGGTTTTTTGGTTAAGCTGGCGAAAGGAGTGTGAAAACACCAGTCTGTCGTAATCTTTATGAAAGGAGGAGCGCGCGCTGTCCTCGGCAGGGGCTTTTTTATGACTCCCTAAACGCTGCGCGTTAAATAATTTTGCCCAATGGTCACTGGAATTAAGCACTTGATTAACAGAAGCAGTCATAGGTTATAGTCCTTTATTTTTATCATTTTATTTTATCGTTGTTTTTAGAGAGGTTAA
Organism: Psychrobacter sp. DWR1-2-3; assembly: GCF_049896465.1. Classification (NCBI taxonomy): domain Bacteria; kingdom Pseudomonadati; phylum Pseudomonadota; class Gammaproteobacteria; order Moraxellales; family Moraxellaceae; genus Psychrobacter; species Psychrobacter sp. DWR1-2-3. The sequence goes on along the minus strand of NZ_JAFCUJ010000002.1, from coordinate 764,212 downwards.
TTATTTTAACGTTCTTCCCTTTATTATAATAAAAAAAGCCAGCTTTGAAGCTGGCTTTTGGTTGTTCTGTAATAAGACTGTGTAACACGCAATCCGCTTTATTAAACGTTAAACGTTAAAGCGGAAATGCATCACGTCGCCATCTTGTACGATATAGGTTTTGCCTTCTAAGCGTGATTTACCGGCAGCAGCTGCGCCTTTTTCACCGTTGTATTCGATAAAGTCATCATAAGCAATCACTTCAGCGCGGATAAAGCCACGTTCAAAATCAGTATGAATTACACCAGCGGCTTCAGGAGCCGTTGCACCAACAGCAACTGTCCAAGCGCGGACTTCTTTGACGCCCGCAGTGAAATAAGTCTGCATATCAAGCAACTCATACCCGCCACGAATGACTTGATCAAGGCCAGCCTCTTCCATGTCCATTTCAGCTAGGAAGTCTTTTTTGTCATCTTCATCAAGCTGAGCAATTTCAGATTCGATTTGGTTACATAGCGCAATGACAATAGAGTCTTCACCAGTAGCATAGTTACGCACTGCATCAAGATATGGATTATTCTCAAAACCATCCTCAGCAACGTTAGCGATATACATGGTTGGCTTTAGGGTAATCAGACCATAGCTTCTGATCAGTTTTTGTTCGTCTTTGTCTAAATTGGCAGCGCGAGCCGCTTTACCTTCTGCTAATAATGGCTCGATTTTTTTGAAAATATCGAGCATAGCAGAGGCGTCTTTATCACCGCCTTTGGCTTTTTTGCTTAAGTTGTGGATAGCGCGCTCAACGGCTTCTAAATCTGCCAATGCTAATTCGGTATTGATGGTTTCGATGTCATCGATAGGGCTGACGCGGCCGTCAACGTGGACGACGTTGTCATCATCAAAGCAGCGTACTACGTGAGCAATCGCATCGGTCTCGCGAATATTGGCTAAAAACTGGTTGCCCATACCTTCGCCTTTTGAGGCGCCAGCGACCAAACCTGCGATATCAACAAACTCCATTGTTGTAGGCAATACGCGCTCAGGCTTGACGATATCAGCCAGTTTTTTCAGGCGTGGATCTGGTACTGGAACGATACCCGTGTTGGGATCTTTGGTACAAAATGGAAAGTTTTCAGCGGCGATACCCGCTTTGGTCAAGGCGTTAAACAGGGTGGATTTACCCACGTTTGGTAGACCGACAATGCCGCAATTAAAACCCATAACATGCTCTCAATATATTAATAAAATCAGTCAGTATAAGACTTCGTAAAATAGTAACTCAAAATTGGGCATATTGTAGCAAATTTCAGCCAAAATGGGTGAGGTTGTTGTGCTTACTGTTCCAATTCTTATGGTCAATAACAATACTTAATAACGCCATTTAATACCGCCATTTAATATCAATGTTCGTTATCAACGACCCTCAGAGCTTTGTCTATTATGATAAGCTACTACCTATAAATGATGATGCATGCTGCTGCGCTGTCATCAATAGCTAGCACGATAAACCATACCAAAGGCAATTGTTAATAATGACCACCATTTTTGCTACCCACCATTATAATTATCCGCAAAATTTCGTTGACATGAAACCCAAGCTTACGCGGCTTGAGCAGGCGATTAAAAAGCTCGAAGCCAATTTGATAAATGCGGATGCTGAAATATTAGAGCAACGGCTTGCCAGTCATTTAGGGTTGCAAGTGGATTATGCCAGTGAGTTAAATCCCAATCAGTTATTGGCTGCTACCACAACTGAGGGCAAGGTGTTGGTTATCGCCGGTGCAGGTTCTGGTAAAACCAAAACCCTGACCTACAGAACCAGCTACCTGATAGAAAATGGTGTAGCGCCAAAAGAGATTCTGCTATTAACCTTTACCCGTAAAGCGGCCAATGAGATTAAAAGTCGCGCTAGAACTTTGCTGGCTAACCGTCTAGATGATAATAGTCACATAAACGGTAAGGCTTTAAATGATATCACTAGCGGCACTTTTCACTCTTTTTGCAATATGTTATTGCGCCAATATTCTGGGCTACTTGGTATCAATCCGCGCTTTACTATTTTAGATACCGGTGACAGCGAAGACGCTATTGATTTGATTAATAAAGAAAAAAAGTATCCGACCAAAATAACCAATCAGGCGTTTCCGCGCAAAAAAACCTTGCAAAATATCTTCTCAACCTCTAGAAATCGCCGTATTCATATTCGTGATTTAATCGAAAGCAGTTATCCTGATATTGCCGTGCATATTCCAGTTATTGAGCAATTGGCGGTCGACTTTCATGAGTATAAACGCGCCAACCATTTATACGATTTTGATGACATCATCAGTCAAGTGGTGCGGCATCTAAAGCACAATGACACCTTTCGAAAGCTACTACAAAAGCAATATCGTTATGTCATGGTCGATGAATATCAAGACACCAATATTCCACAAAAAGAACTCATTGACCTCATCTGTGCGCCTATATCGGTGTCGCTGATGGTCGTTGGTGATGATAACCAAAGTATTTATGCCTTTCGCGGTGCCAATTATGAAAATATCTTATTATTTGGCGAAAGCTACCCCGAAGCAAAACTGATTAAATTGGAGCAAAATTATCGCAGTACACCAGCGGTGCTTGATTATATCAATGCTTTATCGGCTCAAATTACGTTAGGCTATCAAAAGCAATTGTACTCGGGCGCATCTATAGAAGGCATAAAGCCAGTTTTTCGCCGTTTAAGCGATGAAACCAAAGAAGCAAAGTATATCGCTGATAAAATTATCGAATTAAAACCGGATTACGATTATCAAGATTTTGCCGTATTGTGCCGCACGTCCTTTCAATCCAACTACGTCCAGCTTGAATTTATGGAACGCAATATTCCCTTTATTGTCGTAGGCGGCATCCGCTTTATTGAAAGACGCCATATCAAAGACGTCTTAGCGTTTGTCAAAATACTTTATAACCCAAATGATACGATTGCATGGCACCGTATTTTAACCTTGTTTAAAGGGGTGGGGGCAGTAACGGCAACGCGTTTGACCCAAGCCATTAATGCCGATAGCAATGTTAATAATAATGTTAATAGTAACGTTAACAACAATACTTTCGAGCCGCTACTATTACCGTCATTTGCGAAGAAAAGCCCACAGCTTAAATCATTGCATACGACTTTGACCAAAGCCAGTCAGGCAGAGTCAGTCGAAATGGTGATTGAGCGGATTTTAGAGTTTTATATCCCTGTCCTAAAAACGATTGAAGAGAATTGGCGTGAACGTAGCGAAGACTTTCGTGTACTCAAAAATTTAGCAACAGAACATGACAGTCTCGATAAATTCTTAGAAAATCTTGCCCTTGATCCGCCCAATGATTCAGTTGCTACCGCAGGCGAATCTGAAAAAGGCGAAGATAGTAATGATAAAGTCACCATTTCTACCATTCATAGTGCCAAAGGACTTGAATGGCCAGTGGTTTTTGTCAATTCCCTCGTCGATGGTATGACGCCGCACTATCGCTCGCTCAGTGATTTTGAAGAGTTAGAGGAGGAGCGTAAGCTGTTTTATGTTGCCTGCAGTCGTGCTAAGAGCAGATTGTTTTTAACCGCGCCAGAGTACTTCTCAAGCTATTCAGGATACTTTGATAAGCCCTCAAGATTTATTGCTGAGCTAACTGCTGATAAGTTAACGGTCGAGACTAATAAAAGGCTTTTAGAGACGCTAGCGAGTGAAGATCCGATTTGGTGGTGATAGCTTGTGATAAATGTCGGATATGCATCGCTCTTAACGCTAAAATAGTCATTAATTCTAAAAGGCAGCTAACCTCACAACGTTTAGCTGCCTCATTTTTGAAATCGTTTATTGTTTTTAATCTACTTTAATCATCACTATTTTTTCAATCATACTTCCATTATTCCTATCAAAAATACCTTCCATTGAAATCCATAACCAAAAGTATTTAATAGCAAAAATATTTATATCATAAGGGTTTAATCTGGCGCGCAATGCGTTACTATTACTCCCTTATCTGTTATTTCTCATATTTAACATTCTGTATTAAGACCTTAAAAAAGGACAAGTTATGCGCTATGAAGTGATCGTTATCGGTGCAGGGATGGTCGGCACCTCAGTTGCTTGGCATCTACAAAAAAATAACGCTCAAGTATTGCTGTTAGATAAAAAATTACCGGGCTCTGAGACTTCATACGGCAATGCGGGTTTGATTCAACGTGAGGCTATTCATACCCATCCGTTTCCGCGCCATCTGACTGAAATGATACGTGTATTGCCGAACCAAGGGACCGATATTCGCTATCGAATCCCAGCGATTTTGCGTTATCATCAGGCGCTATTGCAGTATTGGAAATATTCTACACCTGCTTCAGTCAAAAAAATAGAAGCGGAATGGCAGACGTTGATTGAGCATTGTACCAGCGAGCACCAAACCATGATTGAAGCCTCTGGTGCGGATGAATTGATTACCCGTGATGGCTGGTTGCAGCTGCATCGCTCTGAAGAGACGTTTAAAGAAGCCATTGCTGCCGCTATTGATGCGCGCAATCAGGGTGTTGAGCATAACGTCTTGACGGTTGAAGCGTTAAAAGCCATGGAGCCTAGTGCCAATTTTGACGCGTTCGTTGGCGCGATTCATTGGCTCAACTCTTGGCAAGTGTCAAACCCAAGCTCACTTGTAAAAGCCTATGCTAAAAACTTCCAAGAAATGCAAGGTACCATCAAAGAAAGCAGCGTCAAAGAAATTGTACAAGAAGAAAACGGCTGGAAAGTCATTACCGACAATGACACTTATTATAGTGATAAATTGGTCATTGCTGCTGGACCTTGGTCGAATGATTTAATCAAACCGCTTGGTTATGATTTGCCGTTGTTCCCGATGCGCGGCTATCATCAGCATTTTAAGGTCAATGAAAAAAATACCATTCATCATAGTATGTTTGATATGGATAAAGGCTTTGTGATGGGTCCAATGCAGCAAGGTATCCGCATTACTACTGGTGCTGAGATGACCACGATGAATGCGCCAAAGAACTTTGGCCAATTAAATACCGTGTTAAAACTTGCGCGCAAAATACTACCGCTAGAAGATGCCGTTGAGAGTGAAGCATGGGCAGGCTCACGTCCTTGTATGCCTGATATGAAGCCAGTTATCGGTCCTGCGCCTAAGCACGATAAATTATGGTTTGCCTTTGGTCATAGCCATCAAGGCTTTACTTTGGGGCCGATGACCGGTCGTATCGTCGAAGAGATGATTCATGAAAAGCCGCTATTGGTCGATATTAAACCCTTTAGCGCCGATCGTTTTTCTCGCTAATTTCTTGCTAAGCACTGTTTAATAAAACGTGAGCCATCTATATATTTAAACGCTCATGTATTTAAGACCATTAAAAAATTAAGGATAATAGTCCATGCAAAAGCTGCATAGTAACCAACGTATGAGTAAAATCGTAGTGCATAACCAGACCGTTTATTTATGTGGTCAAGTGGGCAATAGCGAAGACGATATCAAAGCGCAAACATTGACGTGTTTAGAGAAGATACAAGCACTGTTAGAGGAAGTGGGCAGCGATAAATCAAAGCTATTGTCAGTGACAGTCTGGATAAAAGATATGGCAGACTTTGCTGTAATGAATGAAGTGTGGGATAAATGGTTTGAAGGCGTGCAGCCACCCGCTCGTGCTTGCGGCGAGTCGGCGTTGGCACGTCCTGAACTATTGGTTGAGATGATTGCCATCGCTGCTGAGTAAACGTTGTCATTTCATTGGCTATATTAACTGCTTATTTTATTAGCTAAATACAGTAAAAGGGTGTGATATCGATATCACGCCCTTTTCTATGAGCTATTCAGGCAAACTAGTCTATAATCAACACCATTAACGTATTTGACGAACAACTAACAGGGTTATCCATCATGATTAATACCAAAATATATAAATCCATTTATGTGCTAGCAGAAAAACTGCTAGAAGCGGACAGTAAAAACGATCAAAAAACCTTTGATATGCTATATGCGCAGTTAAAGGATCTTTGTAACGAAAATGAAAAGAGCGATAAAGACCATCCTGAACAGTGGGAAACGTTGGCTGACTTTACCGAAGATTTGGATGAAGCATTGGTTATCTATCAAAAAGCATTAGATAAAGCCGCGGCGATTAATTCAAAAGACCATTTGGCATCAATTGCATTTTCTATGGCTGAGCTGCAAATCGAATTGGGTCAAACAGAGGCGGCTATCGAAAACCTACAAAATGCTAAAATTAGCGCCAATAAAATCGAAGACAGAGAATTTAAAGTTGAGATAAATGAGTTGTTGGCGAAATTATTAGCAGAGTAGTTTTCGTTATTGTCCTTCTTTATTGAGCAAAGCGTATTGTATTATCTAAAAAGTCGCGTGTGCCGATATCAGTATTTTATGTTATAAAATGCTGATATTGCTCTTAGTGTCCTGTCCATACGGCAGGACGCTTGTCGATAAAGGCATCAATCCCTTCACTCACATCATCTGCCATCATATTGCAGCTCATCACCTCGCTAGCATACTCATAAGCATCTGCCAATGTCATATCCAACTGGTTATAGAACATGGTTTTGCCAGTGATCAAAGCGACTGAGGATTTGGCGGTAATGCTATCTATTAAAGACTGCAAAGTCGTATCTAATTGCTCTGCGCTTGCCACACGGTTGATGAGTCCTTGTTGCAGTGCAGTATGAGCATCGATAAATTCACCGGTGATGAGCATCTCAAATGCTTGCTTACGAGAGAGGTTGCGACTGACAGCAACGGCAGGTGTCGAGCAAAACAGCCCTACGCTGATACCAGAAGTGGCAAATTTGGCATTGTCCGAGGCGACAGCTAAATCACAGGCTGCCACCAACTGACAGCCAGCAGCAGTAGCGATGCCCTCTACTTTAGCTATCACCACTTGTGGCATGCGATTGATGGTCAGCATCATCTGGCTGCACTGTTCAAATAAGGCGCGCTGAAATGCCTTTTCTGGATTGGCGCGCATCTCTTTTAGATTATGACCGGCACAAAAGGCCTTACCGTTTGCGGCAATGACGACCACGCGAATACTGCTATCTTGGGCGATGCTGTCTAGCTCTGTTTGCATAGCAAATAACATATCTACTGATAGCGCGTTAAATTGTTTGGGACAGTTGAGTGTCAACGTCACAACACTGCCTAAGTTTTCTCTAATAACCAAGGGCTCGCTGGGATTCATTGAGGAGCAAGGTTCTGATGGCTTGAGGTTATGGTTATTCATTTATCGTCCTTGATAACTGCTAATTAATAAACACTAGCTAAATTTAGAATAAAATACAAACGAGACTTAAATCATAACCCAAATAGTAGCATGCCTAACTCCTTAAGTGACTTCCTTATGCAACAGCTCAGTATTGTTGATAGCTCACATAAAAATAGCGCTCTTAGATGATAAGAGCGCTATTTAACGGTAATACGGTCAAAAATAGCTATGAGAAAATATAAAGTAGCTCTATAAATACTATTTTATGCGTTGACCCAATTTTATCGCCGCCGCAATATTGGCAGCGGTGATTTCAATATTATGATAAGCGTATTTAAAGACATTATCGATGGACTCTAGCTTTTGGATACTGGGCATAATAACGTCAAACTGACTGGTTTGAGCAGGTTCTAACCCATCAACACTGCCGCAAATCGCAATCACTGGTGTCTGGCTGGCTTTGGCGATTTGGCTAATGCCGCCAGCTACTTTACCCATGGCAGACTGAGCGTCAAGCTTGCCTTCACCAGTGATGACTAAATCTGCATCGGCAATATGCTGTGATAAGTTGGTAACTTTTGCCACTGTATCAAAGCCTGATGTTAACTCAGCTTGGCAAAAGCTCATTAACGCATAGCCAAGCCCACCTGCTGCGCCAGCACCTGCTATGTCTTGGTGGTCTTGATAACCATGTTGCTCACATACACTCGCAAAATGCGTTAGCGCTTTATCCAAATCATTGATTTGCTGCGGGCTGGCGCCTTTTTGAGGGCCAAATATTGCACTGGCACCCAACTCGCCACATAAAGGGTTGGTGACATCACAGGCTACTTCAAATACTGTCTCCAGCACACTAGTATGGAAGTTTGTCGCATCTAATCGTTGCAAGTTGGCAAGCGCGCCGCCGCCTTGGGCTAACGTATTGTCAGCACTATCATGAAACGTCATGCCAAGCGCCATTAGCATACCAAGTCCTGCGTCATTGGTGGCGCTACCACCCAAACCGATAATGATGCGTTTAACGCCTTCATCTAAAGCATCCGCAATAAGTTCGCCAGCTCCGTAGCTACTCGTAATTAACGGATTTCTTTCTTCACTCGTCAATAAATGCAAACCGCAGGCTTGAGCAATTTCAATTACGGCTGTCTCATTTTCTAATAGCAGATATTTAGCATTGATTGGTCGCATTAAGGGGTCATAGACTCGCACTTTTTTCCAGCGCCCACCTAGTACATAAGACAATACTGCAGAAGTTCCTTCACCGCCATCTGCCATGGGTAGCAGCTTATAGTCAGCGTCAGGAAACACTTGACTGAATCCAGACTGGATAGCGTGGCAGACATCTAATGCTTCTAGGCTTTCTTTAAACGAGTCAGGGGCGATTAAAATTTTCATGAAATACTCTACGATTATGCAAGTTGGAATTGTGCAATTAGGCCAATCATATCATTATAAATTGGATAATCTGCTACCATAGTCTCCTGTTTCATTTATAACCTTTAGGATGATTGCCTTGACCACCTTTACCGCGCCTACTATTCCCAATATCGAAAATAATGAGCTGCGCCAGCAGTTGCAGCAAATCATCGACCAAAAGACCAAGCCGCTTGGCGCCCTTGGACGTTTAGAAACGCTCGCTGTGCAGTTAGGTATGATTCAAGGTACGACCGCGCCGCATATTAATCAGCCACAGATTCGAGTATTTGCCGCCGACCATGGTTTAACCAAGCATGGCACATCCGCATATCCTAGTGCTGTGACTGCGCAGATGGTTTATAACTTTTTGCAAGGCGGCGCTGCTATCAATGTCTTAGCCCGTCAGCATAACATTGAGCTAAAAGTAGTCGATGCTGGTGTTGATGCCGATTTTGCCAATTCTCCTTTTAAAGACCATGCGCAATTGCTCGATTATAAAGTCCGTCACGGTAGCCGTGATGCGCTAACCGAGCCTGCGATGAGCGCAGCAGAGTGTTTAGCCGCCTTAGAGAGCGGCATGAAAGTTGTCGAGAGCATGGCGGGTAATTTGCTTATCGTCGGAGAGATGGGCATTGGTAATACCTCAGCGGCAAGTCTTTTGCTGGCAAGATTGGGCGATACACCGATTAATGATTGTATCGGTCGCGGCACTGGCCTCGACGATGCAGGATTAAAGCACAAGGCAAGTATTTTAACTCAAGTATTAGCGCGGCACAGTGAAGAGCAAGCACCATTCGACATACTTGCGGCATTAGGCGGGCTTGAGATTGCGATGATGGCAGGGGCGCTGATGCAAGCAGCCAGTGAGCGCCGTATTCTTCTTATCGACGGTTTTATTGCCAGCAGCGCGTTGTTGGCGGCTGAGCGCTTAGCGCCCGGTGTTGCTCAATATGCTGTCTTTGCTCATCATTCGGTCGAGCCGGGACATACGCATTTATTAAAACTGCTCAATGCTGAGCCGTTACTCGATATGGGTATGCGCCTAGGTGAGGGTAGTGGCGCGGCGCTGGCGTATCCATTATTACAGTCGGCTTGTGCGATTATCAATGAGATGGCTAGTTTTAATGATGCTGGTATCAGTGGACAAAACAGCTAATGTCACAATTATCAAAAAAGCCATCAAAACAACCATTAAATCAGACATTGAATCAACCAAATGCATTACCCCAGTCTTCTTCTAAACCAAGTATTAGTCAATTTATAAAGTATGAATGGCGTTTATTGTTAGTAGCAGTACAGTTTTTAACGCGTCTGCCCGTACCGCAATTCGCCAATTACAATCCGCAGTGGTTGCACCAGAGCAGCCGTCATTTTCCTGGGGTAGGTCTGTTAGTTGGGCTGCTTTGTGCAGGTATATTTTGGCTGTGTAGTTTTTTATTTACGCCTTTGGTGGCGGCAGTGGTAAGTACGGCCTTTGGAATTAGGCTCACTGGCGCTTTTCATGAAGATGGACTTGCGGATAGCTGTGATGGTCTAGGTGGTGGTCTGACTCGCGCGCGTACTTTAACCATTATGAAGGATTCGCGCTTAGGGACTTATGGTGTACTAGGATTGGTCTCGGCGTTACTTATCAAAATCAGCTTATTGGCGTCTATGTCTTTATCAGTGGCTATTGTGGCGCTGATTATTGGACATACGCTCTCACGTTTATTATGTATTAGTTTACTGGCGCTATTGCCTTACGGCGGTGAGATTGAGCATGCTAAAGCCAAACCGATGGCGCAGCAGCTGACGCCATTACAAGGATTATTGAGCAGTGGTTGGCTCATATTAGCGGGCTTGCTGGTCGTGCTCCTATTTCCTAATACCGTGCAGCAAATTGGTATTTGGCAATGGTCATTGGCTTTATTACTAGGCATCGTAGCGACGGATTATATGCGGCGCTTGTTGCGCAGGCGTTTAGATGGCTATACCGGTGATGGGTTAGGCGCCACGCAGCAGTTAAGTGAAATTGCTATTTATATCGGACTTGCTGCCTCGAACCCTTTTATTTAATTTTAAGCGTACTATTTAGAAAGGATAATGATAGCGAATGGTTTTGTATATTTGGCGCCATCCAAAGCCCATTGCGGCTAATGGCTTTTGTATCGGACAGACTGATATCAGTGTCGATAAACGCAAAATTAAACGCCTTGCTAATAAAATACAGCGCTTCGTGCGTTTTCATCAATTGCCAAAAGTGATTTGGGTCAGCCCACTACAGCGCTCGTTAAAAGTCGGAGAAATATTGGCGCCGCATGGCTTTCAATATCATGTCGCCCCTGAGCTGGCAGAGATTGATTTTGGCGGCTGGGATGGCAGGCCTTGGGCGCAAATTCCTAAACAACAGATTGATGATTGGTGTGATCATTTTGCAGATTTTGCCCCTAAGGGCGGCGAGAGTTTACAGCAGTTATTTGAGCGTGTGGAAAACTGGTTAAATGAGATGGCTGCGCAAAATAGGGGTCAAAAACCAGTATTAGCAGTCGGTCATGCGGGCTGGATAAATGCTGCCAGTATGATTGCCGCTCGGCAAGAGGCGCCAAAAATAGCGGCTGATTGGCCACAAGCAGTAAATTATTTACAATGCCGTAAACTAGTTTTTCAACCAAAAAAGCTGACTGTTTATAACAGCCAGCTTTTTGAGTAATGATTTTTCTATCTAATTTTTATAATCGTTTATCTTTCATCAATATAGCAATAAAAACCTCTAATCTATCTTATCAAACCATGCTTTATTGTCTTTAGGGCTCATAGAATCAAAGCTAACATAAATACCTTCATCGTCTAAGGTTGCATACCAATGGTCGGCATTATTGCCGGTCAATATCTGGAAATACTTATTATTTACAATCCTACCGACCGTATAGATTTCACCTTCTTTATAAAACTCGTTACCTTGGATGCATATTAATTTGTCATCAGTGTTTATCATATCGTCCCATTTTATCTATGGCTAAATACAGCTAGGATAGCAATAGCACTGAGATTAATGAAGATGACTTTATAAGCAGTATTTTATTATTAGGTATAGGTTATGCAGGTGTTTTATTACCAGTTATTGCTACACAATACTATTGTAAGTATTAATGAGATAGCACTTAGCAAATTTTAGAAATAAAAAAGCCAGCAACATGACGTTACTGGCTTTCTTAGACGGGTAGTAAGTTTACCCTACCACCAAAAATTACTCTTCTGAGTAATCTTCGTTGTCGTCTTCAACTTCTTCAGCGGCATCTTCGTTGTCGCCATCTTCTGAAAGAATGGTGACTAAGATGCTAGCAGTAACGTCGTGGTGTAGCTGAATATCAACATTATATTCGCCAACTTGACGTAAAGTGCCTTCAGGAAGCTTGATTTCAGCACGGTCTACTTCTAGACCTGAGTTAGTCAATGCTTCAGCGATATCGCGAGTACCGATAGAGCCAAATAGCTTGCCTTCGTCACCTGATTTAGCGCGCATGATCACATTAACGTCAGTTAATGCGTCAGCACGTTCTTGAGCAACAGCTACTTCTTTGGCTTCTTCAGCTTCAAGCTCAGCACGACGTGCTTCGAACTTTTCAATGTTTGCTTTAGTTGCAGGTAGTGCTTTACCCAAAGGGATAAGAAAGTTACGTCCGTAACCTGGTTTCACATCGACAGTTTCACCGAGTTTACCAAGGTTGACGATACGCTGTAACAAAATAATTTGCATGAGTCATTCCTAGTTAAAGTTAACGGTTAACCCTGATGGTTATCAGTGTATGGAAGTAGCGATAAATAACGAGCTTGCTTGATAGCAGTCGCTAGTTGACGCTGATACTTAGTAGACGTACCGGTAATGCGGCTTGGTACGATTTTACCATTATCACTGATGTACTGTTTTAGCAATTCAACATCTTTATAATCGATGTGAGTGATGCCTTCAGCAGTGAAACGGCAGAATTTGCGACGGCGATAGAAACGTGCCATGAGTATTCTCCTTTAATTAGTCTTCACTGTGGTCGTTGTCGTCGTTATCGTTTTCACGACTGTCAGGACGACGAGTAGTTGCTTTGCGTGCGCGTTTTTCATCGGCATTCTTGGCTAACTGCGACTCTTCAGTGACAGCGTCGTCACGGCGCATAACTAGACTACGAATGATCGCGTCGTTATAACGGAATAATTCTTCAAGTTCAGCTAAAGTTTCACCGTCAGTTTCAATGTTGAAAAGAACGTAATGAGCTTTATGAATCTTGTTAATTGGGTAAGCCAGTTGACGACGACCCCAATCTTCTAGACGATGGATTGTGCCGTTGTTGTCTTGAACCAACTTGATATAGCGTTCAACCATGCCGACCACTTGGTCGCTTTGGTCTGGGTGTACAAGTAACACCAGTTCGTAATGTCGCATTATGACTCCTTACGGATTAGTAGCTATTAACCCTATGTTAATAGCAAGGAGATTTATAAGGTAAGCCCAAATTTTATCGAATTCTATAAAAACAATAGGGGATAAGCTTAGTTTATAAAGCGCCGTATTATAACAGTACTCGGTGCTTAACACAAAGGTTAATCACTAAGAGGCTGTCAATAAACAATAAGAGCAGCAAATACTGCTCTACTAATAAAAAGTGGCGCCTAAACGCCACTTTTTAATATAACTTTATGATATTTATAATAATCTGTTTATAACAAGGCTATAAATTAATTATTAAGTTAATTATTTTACTTTTGGCTGTTTGACCAATTGGCTGCTATCCGCTTTGACCACTAGGGTTTTAGCAAGTTTGTCATGCCAACCGATATTTTCAGGGCTTTTTGAGGCCATATAATAATGAACAATAATAACCACAAACCCTAAGAAGCTGGTGAACGAAAACAACAAATTATAAATAATAAACAGTAGCAAGGTACGCATGCCAATAAGCTTGGTAAAAGATGGCAGGCGATGGGTCGTTTGGTCGACGACGCGGATACCGGTAATCAGCTTACCAAGTGATTGCCCGCGCAAGGTAATAAATACGAGTTGCAGCGCAAACAAACCAAACACCATCACTTGTGACATCATCAAGGTGCTGCTTGGAATACTTTCCATGAGCGTCATTGAGTACTGATAAGCGGCATCCATATCTTGGATGTTTTGGAACTTGGTATAATCCACATCCATCTTGGTCAACGCCATGACTAGCGGAAAAATCGCTAATACATACAGCAAGCCATTGAGCGCAGTTGCCAATACTCGCGACATGATAGGCGCAAGCACAACATCACCGACGACTTTATCGTTGTCGGAAATCTTTTTGGCACCAGACTTATTTAATGACACATTACTATTTGGTGTGTATTGACGATTGGTTGTCATGTCCACTTTGCTGTTTTTAGCGTTTTCTGCTGGACGTTCAGGCTTGCCATATAATCTGTCTAGCGATACGGCTTTGTCATCTTGACCCGTAGTACTAGCAGAATCTTCTGGAAAGATAGTAACATTATTAATAATAGAGTCGTTATTATCCGCCGTCATTATAGGAGCAGGACGGTAGTAAGTCTGATTGTTGGTTAAATTACCAACACGCTGCCACTGATCTAAGCCTTCATGCCATATCAAATCATCTAATACGACTTCGCCAGAGGTGAGCATGATATTGAGCTGATCCAAAGTGTATGGACCGGCTTGTACGTTATTTCGAGCAAGGAAAATCTGCATAATTGCCTACATAGTTAGTCATATCTCAAGTCACTTTTTATGAGTAGCGGATTTTAAAGAGCGGTCTTTAAAGAGATGTTTTTAAAAAGCTATCTTTAATAATTTAAAAAAATCTTCAATAAACGGTCTTTAAAGCTACTTTTAAGTCACTTTTGGTAATACATTATATTAGGGTCTATTTGAAAAAATCAAATAGACCCTAATGATTATATCTTACATGACGATGTGAATTAACGCTGTGACTGAACGTTACGGCTTACTTCGCTTCTTCACCCGCTAAGAAGAACCAAGTATCTAATACTGAGTCAGGGTTCAATGACACTGAGTCGATACCCTGTTCCATGAGCCAGTAAGCAAGATCTGGGTGATCTGATGGACCTTGACCACAAATACCAATGTATTTGCCAGCTTTATTACAAGCTTCAATCGCCATAGACAATAGTTTCTTAACCGCAGGATCACGCTCATCAAATAGATGTGAGACGATACCTGAGTCACGGTCTAGACCAAGTGTTAACTGCGTCAAATCGTTAGAGCCGATTGAGAAACCATCGAAGTGCTCTAGGAACTCATCTGCTAATAAGGCGTTGGTTGGTAGCTCACACATCATGATGACGCGCAGACCATTTTCACCACGTTTTAGACCATTTTTTTCAAGTAACTCGATGACTTCTTTGGCTTCGCCAACGGTACGGACGAATGGAATCATAATCTCAACGTGAGTCAGACCCATCTCATCACGGACGCGTTTCAATGCTTTACACTCAAGCTCGAAGCAGTCACGGAAGTTGTCAGAAACGTAGCGGCTCGCACCACGGAAACCAAGCATTGGGTTTTCTTCTGATGGCTCGTATAATTTACCGCCAAGCAAGTTAGCATATTCGTTTGATTTAAAATCAGACATACGCACGATAACTGGCTGATCCATAAAGGCTACGGCTAGGGTTGAGATACCTTCGACCAATTTATCAATATAGAAATCAACTGGTGACGCATAACCGGCGATACGCTCATTGATAGCTTGGGCGATTTCACGTGGCAAGCTGTTCATGTTTAGCAGCGCTTTTGGATGCACGCCAATCATACGGTTGATGATGAACTCTAAACGCGCAAGACCAATACCTTCGTTCGGCATTTGGGTAAATGAGAAGGCGCGATCTGGGTTACCAACGTTCATCATTACCTTGAATGCAAGCTCTGGCATAGATTCAACAGAGTTGGTCTGTACTTCAAAGTCAATCTGACCTTCATAAATAAAGCCAGTATCACCTTCAGCACAAGAAACGGTGACGTCTTGACCATCAACCAATAATTCAGTGGCATTACCACAACCAACGATTGCTGGTACGCCAAGCTCACGCGCGATAATAGCAGCGTGACAAGTACGACCACCACGGTTGGTGACGATAGCAGAAGCACGCTTCATAACTGGTTCCCAATCCGGATCCGTCATGTCTGATACTAATACGTCGCCGTCTTGTACTTTATCCATCTCGTTTAAGTTGCTAACGATACGTACTTTACCAGCGCCGATACGTTGACCGATTGAACGACCTTCGCATAGGATTTTAGCATCGCCAGTATTGATGATATAACGTTCCATGACATTGCTGTCTTGGCGGCTCTTAACGGTTTCTGGACGTGCCTGAACGATAAAGATTTCACCGCTGTCGCCGTCTTTTGCCCACTCGATATCCATCGCTTGACCGTAATGCTTTTCGATGGTCATCGCTTGTTTGGCAAGTGAATTCAGCTCTTCAGTCGATAAAGAGAACTGCATGCGGTCTTGTTTTTCAACATCGACGGTTTTTACTGATTTAGTGGTGCTGCCTTCATCACCATAAATCATTTTCTTATGCTTGCTACCTAGGTTGCGACGGATAATCGCAGGTTTACCGTTAGCAAGTAATTTTTTTGATACGTAGAATTCATCTGGGTTAACCGCGCCTTGCACGACCATTTCACCTAGACCGTAGCTTGAGGTGATAAAGACCACTTGATCAAAACCACTTTCGGTATCTAGGGTGAACATAACGCCTGCAGCGCCAGTTTCTGAACGAACCATGCGCTGTACAGCAGCAGATAGGGCAACGCCTTCGTGCTCAAAACCTTTATGCACACGATAAGAGATAGCGCGGTCGTTATATAAAGAGGCAAATACTTCTTTAATCGCAATGAGGACGTTATCAATGCCGCGAATGTTCAAGAAAGTTTCTTGTTGACCGGCAAATGACGCATCTGGCAAATCTTCAGCAGTAGCAGAAGAACGTACCGCAACAGCGATGTCTTCGCCGCCACTCATGGTTTCAAACGATTGACGCACTTCTTGCTCAAGGTCGCTTGGCAGCTCTTGCTCAATAATCCACGTACGGATTTTTTTACCCGTTTCAGCAAGCTTGTTGACATCATTAACGTCAAGTGTTTTAAGCTCGCTGTTGATTTTGTCGAGTAAGCCTGTTTCTGTCAAAAAACGATTGAACGCATTTGAAGTGGTCGCAAAGCCACCTGGAACGCTGACACCCAAATCAGATAGATGGCTGATCATCTCGCCAAGCGAGGCATTCTTGCCGCCAACCATATCAATGTCATCTTTTCCTAGCTGATCAAGATTGATTACAAGTGCTGTAGATTGCGCTGCCATGATAACTCCAGAAAATAAGGTTATTTAGTAAAGATTATAACGGTCGATTATACCCCTATATTTGGATAATTTCGATACCTAGAACCAAAAAATTCGTCAAAAAGATACAAATTGTGGGGATTGCTACATATTTGCGCGGCAAGAAAGTAATATTTGGCTGCTAGAATATAGTGAAAATGGGAATGTGAGAGGTTTCATGAATGTATTCACAATAGCTAATGTTGGATAAAACTTCCAAAATTTGCTTAAAGCACTTTTAAAATTTGCTTCTATATATAGGTGACTAATAGGTGACTATTGAATTATTGATAACTGGTTTGATTATTGATTTAAAAGTAAGGTTTGTTTTTATGCTAACTTTTATACAAATGCTTCTAAGTGTACGCCTGTAACATTGATTTCTATTAGATGGCTATTATGCGTATAATATAGCGCATAGATATGTTCTGGACGCGACTATGCTCTTTAGCAGCGAATTCACAGCCAATGATTATTAAAGAGCATGGCAAATAAAGAGCATGGCAAATTTGCTATAAGAAGTTTTTATTATAAGTTGTTATAAACGGCTATTAAGAGTCGATTGAAGTTTTTTCAGCGCTATGCAAAAGCGATTATTGAGGTTTTAACGTTTTAACAAAGGTGTTCACGTTATGTTTGTAAACAATCCGCCCGAACCAGCCAATCCGACTATTCAAAACAAACAAGCATTAGAAGTAGATAACGCCCAAAATATAAGAACCGCCTTTTTTATCTCTGATGGTACGGCGATTACCGCCGAAACCCTTGGACGCGCTATTTTAAGTCAGTTTGCCTCAGTGCCTTTTGAAACCCGAGTACTGCCTTATGTCGATAGCTTAGAGCGTGCCGAAGATGCCGTCGAACAAATCAATACTGCTTATCAACGCGATGGTTTATTGCCATTGGTATTTGATACGATTGTCAGTCCTGATATTCGCGAGAAAATCAATTCAGCGCATAGCTGTAATTTGGATATGTACGAAGGTCTCATCGGTCGGGTAGCAGAAGAGACGGGTGTTGAACCAGATGGACATTCAGGCCATGCCCATGATGATGTCGACTCTGAGACGTATAAAGAACGTATCGATGCCGTGCATTTTGCTTTAGACAATGATGATGGCGCGCGCACTCGCCATTATCATGCGGCAGATATTATCCTTATTGGTGTTTCGCGTTCTGGAAAAACGCCGACTTCATTGTATTTGGCGCTACAATTTGGTATTCGAGCGGCAAATTATCCCTTAACCGAAGAAGATTTAAACGACAATAAGCTGCCTAAAGCCCTACGTGAGCATAAGCATAAGCTGTTTGGCTTATTAATCGACACCGATCGCTTAGTGAAAATTCGCCAAGAACGCCGCGCTGGCAGTCGTTATGCTAGTTACCAGCAATGCCAGCAAGAGCAGCGCGCTATACAGGGAATTTATATCTCGCAAGGTATTCCAAGCCTTGATGTATCAGAGATGTCTGTTGAAGAGATTGCCACGCGTATCTTACAGATGACCGGTCTTAAGCGCCGGATTGGTTAAAGAAATTAATCAACAGCGTATAACGAATAACGACTATGGCGATAACGTAACTGTCGCCAATATTGCAAAATATCCTATCACAACGTATGGTAGGCCAACTTTAGCGCCATGACCCTGACGGCATTTAAACCGGCTGACACTCATGGACTGAAAAAATAGATTCATAAATTAATAAAGAGGATACGATGGGAAGCAAACCTATAAGCGACGCGACCAACGATACTGGTAAAGACACTCAAACCGAAGTGTCTAATAAAGAGAGCGGCCGCGCGCCAAACCCTGAGCATACTGAGGGTAAAAACAAAAAAGCAAGAATTGAGCAAACCCATGAGCAAGTCACTGAAGATATCATGCATCATCCTGACTTGGTCAATCCGCTAGATGACACCCGTATTGATATTAAAACCCCTTTTACCAAAGACTCGCAGCGTATCAAAGGCGATAAGCATAAGTATGAGTATGACGTTGTCGTCCTAGGTGCCGGTCCTGCTGGTGAAGCAGCTGCCATGAAGCTGACGAAGTCGGGTAAAAAAGTAGCGGTTATTGACCCACGCGAACAGGTCGGCGGCAACTCTACCCATGTCGGTACCATTCCAAGTAAAGCATTGCGTCAATCAGTCTTTAACTTGATTAACTTTCGCCGTGATCCTATGTTCACCAAAGCGATGGAATACCAGCAAGTACCGCTCAATAAAGTGCTAACCAATGCTCGTAAAGTTATCCGTAATCAGGTAAGTACCCATACGCGCTTTTATGAGCGTAATCGTATTGAGGTGATTCACGGTTGGGCAAGTTTTATTGATGCGCATACTTTAAGCGTCGAAAAAGACGATGGTATCTTTGAAACCGTCACCTTTAATAAAGCCATTATTACCGTTGGTAGTCGCCCTTATCGTCCTGATATTTTAGATTTTAACCATCCACGTGTGTTTGACTCTGATAAAATCTTGCAAATGGATTATGTGGTCAAAAAAATTATCATTTATGGTGCAGGGGTGATTGGTTGTGAGTACGCTTCTATTTTCACCGGTCTTGGCTATAAAGTTGACCTAATCAATAACCAAGATCAGCTGCTTAATTATTTAGACAGTGAGATTAGTGATGCCATTGCCCATGACTTTAGACAGTTTGGCGTATTGATTCGTAGCAATGAAGAGATTGACCATTTAGAGACGCATGATGATTATGTGGTCTTACATCTAAAAAGCGGCAAGCGCATTAAATCGGATGCCATTCTTTGGTCAAATGGGCGCTCAGGTAACACTGAAGGCTTGAACTTAGAAGCCATCGGGCTTGAAGCCAATAGCCGTGGTCAGCTAAAAGTTGATGATACCTATTGTACTGGTGTCGAAAATATCTATGCTGCCGGTGACGTTATCGGTTGGCCATCATTGGCGTCTGCTGCCTATGACCAAGGACGCTGTGCGGCGGCCTTTATGGTTGGCGATAGTGATGCAGAGCCAGTATCAAGCGTACCAACAGGTATCTATACCATCCCTGAAATCTCTTGTATTGGTAAGACAGAGCAAGAGCTGACCGATGAAAAAGTCCCTTATGAAGTCGGGCAGGCGTTCTTTAAACATTTGGCACGCGCGCAAATCATTGGTGAACGCTCAGGTGTGTTAAAGATTTTGTTCCATCGTGATACGCTTGAGATTTTAGGCATTCATTGTTACGGCAATCACGCGTCAGAGATTATTCATATTGGTCAAGCAGTGATGAAGTGTAACGCCACTTTAGAGTATTTTGTAAATACCACCTTTAACTATCCAACGATGGCAGAAGCCTATCGTGTGGCAGCCCTTAACGGTTTGAATCGTGTTTTCTAACGCTTATTTTTTAATGCGTAAACCGTAAAGTAAGAGATATAAAAAAGCGCCTGCTTAATGAGTAGGCGCTTTTTTTATGGCATTTTTTCTAGCAGAACAAAGGCTACTAAAATTTTTTTACATTAATAGCCAGTTTTACTTTGTGGGGTACGCCAACGAAAGAGCAGCAGTAATATAATGTAAAATGCCCACAATCCTGCCAACGCATAAAATCCCGTTGCGACTTGCGCCACGCTGGCACCCATCTGATTGAGTTGGACAGAGGTGTTAATCGCAGGCGTCGTCGGTATTAACCAGCGGATGATTTGTAAAAACTCTGGTAATTGATGGGCAGGCCATGGATAACCACTGACAAAAAACATAGGTAGCGAGCTGAAAATTAGAATTTGCATACTGCGCTCACGCTGGCGGAACCACAGTCCAAACACGCAGCCAAGCGTGGCCACAGTCGGACAAAACAGCAGTAAAAATAACAAGCTGCCGAGCATGTTTTGTCCGCGTGGATAATGATGCAGCTCAAAGGTCCAACCATAATAGAAGCAGCCGATGATAAAGCTGAACATACTGAGCGCTGCAATACGGCCGAGCCAGCCGCGAATACTGGTGGCATGACGACGTTGTTCATACCAAGTACCAATCAACATCGCTGTAGACATCAACAGGGTTTGCTGCAAAATAAGAATCGCTACTGCTGGCACCACGTAAGCACCGTAACCTTCGGTTTGGTTATATAAAGGAATAATTTTTAGGGGCACTGCTTGGGTGCTTGCCGCTGCGGTTGCAGAATATGCCCCTTGCGCCACGCTTTTTTTAATCTCAACCCCTGCCGATACGGTACTAACGGCCTGCAAAAATCCCATTTGGACATTTTTATTTAGTAAGAAATAGCCACCATTGCCCAGTACGCTGACACTTGTCGCTTTTCCAGACAATACTTGCTGCTCAAGACCGCTTGGAATAATCATATAACCGGCGATGTCATCCGACCAGATGGCCTCGATGGCATCTTGCTCATTTAAAAAACGCTTGGTATCTAGCTGCGGGCTGGCGCTGGCATAACGGACGATGGTTTTGGATAGGTTGCTATTATCTTTATCGATAATACCAACCGGCACATGGTTGACCACCTCTGTCGAATACGGCCAAGGATAAAAGAAGCCATAAATAATCGGCGCAATCAGTAATAGTAACAGGACACCCTTATCAGAAAAAACGTCTTTAATCGTTTGCACAAAACTGTGCAAAAAACTTTGTGATGAATAGTCTTTTGAATCTGATGGCGTATTAGATAGCTTGTCTTTTGGTAAGGTAGAGTCCTTTGCTGATACAGGCTCTTTTTTTAACATAGACATTAGCGTGCTCCCCAGCGTTCAGGATGGGCGAGCGCGCGTTTGCTCAATAATGCGGCTAAGAACATAGCAATAACGGTTGCTAGTGTCAGTCCATAAACTATCGGTAATGAGATGGCAACGGGTGCTTGCATCTGTAATTGGGCAATATGCAGCTTAAGATAATGGGTAAGTGGTAGCGCATCCGACCAATGCTTGGCGCTGTCACTGATGGCGATATAAGGAAAGGTAACCCCTGCAAACGCATAAGAAGGTGCTGAAATAAAACCGGTCGACGATAAGCCCATACGTAATGAAAATGAGGTTAGGGTAAATATGGCGCCAAGCCAGAATGACAACATCATCAGCAAGACAAGACCGACATAAGTAGCCATGATAGAGCTAATAGCAACCGCTTGCTGCGGAGTAGCAAGCCATAACGCTAGAATTGACCATAGGCTATAAGCCAGCGTTGGCCAAAAATACTTACCCAGTAAACCAGAGAGCAAGACTGAAATACTGGCTTTTCTAGGCTTATTATCTATAACAGAAGTTTTATTGTCTGCAGCAGAGGTTGAAGCAGCTATGGTTTTGTCGTTTTTAATGTCGTTTTTAGTATTGGCTTCAATGCTGGTTAAGTCAGGATGACCGCTTTCAATAAAGTCATACCAACGACCGATTTGCTTATCGCGTAGCTCGCGTCCAATGGTCGTAGCACCGATGACCATAGCTAAGATATGCAGCAGCGCTGGGATAACGGTTGATGCTAAAAACTGCTGATAATCCGTTGCGGCATTAAATAAGCTAATACGTTGAATACCAATGGGCGAGTAAGCAATCGCCGCTTGTGATGGGGCCATACCTTGTTTCACCAAACGCTGTATCTCAACGCCTGCCGATAGCGTACCAATCACTGATTGGACACTGGTTTGGATAATGCCAGAGTGAGTACCGTATTGAGCGTTTACTTGCAGCACGATGGGAGCAGGTTTACTCGATGAGATATTGCGCGAGAAATCCTCGGGAATAATGACCACCGCATAAATATCACGTTGCAGGAGCGCTGCTTCTACCGCTGCCGGTGAATGATACAGCTGTCTGACCGTCAGGTTCGGATTGGCTTCCAAATAACGCACGGCAGTATTGGCAATAGGACCGCGGTCTTTATCCATCACCCCAATAGGTAAATCGGTGATTTGTATTTGTGAGAAAATCCACCAAATTAACAGCACGGTTGCAAGCGGTATCCAAAGCACCATGCTCAAATCCCATGGATTTTTGGCTAAAAAACGTCGCTCGTAGGCCGCACTGCGTATAAAAGCGCCAATTAGCCCCTTTTGTCCACTTAGCCCCTTTTGTCCACTTAGCCTCTTTTGCTTAGTCAAGCGCATGGCTTACTCTTGAGTCTGATTAGCAAGGGCTGGATTGATACTGACAATCACGCTCATACCCGAGCGAATACGTCGATCAGGTGCCGATGGTCGCGCTTTAACCTCAAAAGTACGCACATCAAAACCATCGTTATTGTTGGTCGGACGCCAAGTGGCAAAATCAGATAATGTTGAGGTGGCATAAACGGTAAACTGTTTGGTATAAGGCTTTTCGGGCGATGATAAAGCAGGAATCGTACCCATAAAACGCTGACCAATCGCAAATTGATTTAAATAGGTTTCAGTGACGTTGAGTACCACCCATTGATCGTCGGTATTGACCAAGGTAAGGATCGGCACACCTTGACCAATGACTTCGCCAGCATTGACGATGACATTATCCACGATACCGGCAATCGGGCTTCTTAGATTGGCTTCTTCTTTTGCGACTAGTGCTTCTTCTAATTGCGCATCGACTTGGGCAACTTGTGCCGTTGCGGCAGATTTATCTTCACTGCGTGCGCCTTCCATTGCTAAGTCATACTGCAAGCGCGCCGCTTCTGTTTGATCTTGGGTAGCCAAATATTGGGCGTAGGCTTCATCACGTTTTTGCCGCGCCATCAGCCCTTCTTCATAAAGGCGATTGACGCGCTGATAGGTATTTTCTGCCAAATCAGACGCCGCTTTATTGGCTTGCCAAGCGGCTTTTGCTTGCGCAATCTCTTGTGGACGGGCGCCATTTTCTGCTTTATCAAGCTGACTTTGGGCCATTTGTTTGCCAGCACGAGCTTGATTAATCTTAGCGTTAATCTCAGGTGAGTCCATCTCAATCAATTGCTGACCGACCGTCACGGCATCGCCTTCTGTGACCATGATTTGTGCAATACGTCCTGGTACTTTTGCGGCGATGGACGTTTGCTGCATTTGCATCTGCCCTTGTAAGGTGATGACTTCAGGCTCATTGTGTTGATTGCTTTTATACAAACCATAAGCAATTGCCCCTAAAACAAGCAGCACAAGGAGTACCAAAATCGCCTTTTTAATCACGGCAGATTTATCCGCTTTTGCAGGCTCGCGTTTATAAGGCGGCACCGCTTGCTCTTGGTCCATATCAGCGCTATCGACGCTATCGACGCTATCGACGCTATCGATGCTATCAGCGCTATCGACGAAAGCTTCAGTCGGTTTAGTGCCATTAATAGCATCGACGGGCGTTTGCTCATGATGACTGCTGTTTGATTCAGCGGTTTGGTCTGAAGCATTTAATTTGCGTGAGTCGCCTGATTCGTTATTAGATTCAGTCATGACAGTGAGATTCCTAAAGCGATAAAGTCGGTAATAAGCAGAATAGGTCTGGCGTTATTTAGTCTTGGCATTTAATCTTATTATTTAATATGTCTTACTGGGTAGGCTATTTGTCATATAAGGTTGGTAGTCGAATATCAGCAGCGTTTAAGTAAGCATTGAAAGCGAGAGGCGTACCGCAGCTTTGCATTAGAGCGGCAAGAGACTGTACATAAGTATTCGCCGCTTGCGCCTGTTCCGTACGCGCTTTGAGGTATTGTGTCTGTGCTTGTACTACATCGATAGGCGTATTTAAGCCTTCTTGCAGCCCAAGGCGACGCAAGCGTAATACCTCTGCTGCCAAATCTACATTACTTTGTAGTGCCTGATAGCGAGATTGGGCATTATTGACATCGTGCCAGTTTTTTTCGACCAACAATAATAGATTGTCACTAACCTCAATCTCAGACAAATCCGCTTGGCGTATTTTGGCATTGCTAGAGGCTAGAGAAGCGGTTTTATCGAGCCCACCCCAAAGCTTCCAACTTGCTGAAATACCAGCGACCCAACTTGGGTCTTTTTCGAGTTGTCCATAGCCATAAAGCATAACCGTAGGTTTGTAGCCGGTATCTGACAGCGCGTGTAGCTGCTGAGCTTGGGCTCGTTTAGCGGCGACTTTTTGCAGACCTGGATGATTGCTCAGTGCCAAATCTTGAAAATAATTGACATCAGGTAAAGGACGACTAGAAACAAATAGGGGCGTGGTCGGCTTGATACGATAATCGGTACGCAAGAGACGCTGTAGCGCCATCATCGCTAGACGCGCATCATTGTTGGCATTGACCGATTCGCTTTTTGCATCGGCAAGCGCCGATTGGGCTTCTAAGCGATCGACACGTGAGATAAAGCCTTCTTCAAAAAGGCGCTGTGCCATATGATCAACTTGCTGCACCGTATCATAAGCATCTTCGCGTAAATAGGCAGCAATAATCGCCAATTGTGCCTTAAAATAACGCTCAATTAAGGTGTTATAAAGCTCGTTGGTATCCAGTATGCTATCTGCGACAGCTTCTTGAGTACGAGCAGTAGAAGCGCCTGTTAATGCTGCTGTGCGTCCAGCGGTATAAATGGGCCATACCACACCCAAACCTGCTCCCGTCGTTGAACCTGAACGTTTTAAATCGTAATTATCTGGGATACGGTCACCGACCAATTCACCAAAATCCGGCAGATTTTCTATATCTATGGGCGGGTCGATGCTATCAACGCTACTATTTACATCGTTGATAATGCCGGTTTTAATCGACGATAAGTCCACATCGGCATCCAAGTTATAAGCATTGGCTGAGACGCGCGCAAATACTAACGGATGGTCGATGGTTTTTAGCGCATCCGTTTCGTATTCACTGGCAGCAATCGCGGCTTGATTGGCAGCAATTTTTGGTGAAACTTGCAATAAAATATTTTGCGCTTGCTCAAGACTTAGCAGGCTAGACACTTCTAAGGGATAGCTATTATCAATGCTTTTATGGGTGATGGGGTCGATAAGGGTGCTTAAGCCAGTATTGGGCTCAGCTTTAGCTGTCTGTTTTTCTGTCGTCGCTGCCTTGTTTTGTAGACTGCTTTCTTGAGTGACACTTTGATTATCTGCATCAATAATTTGCGTCACTACCACTGGCGCTACTTCATTTTGTGACGTGATAATATCATCGTTAGCGTTTGCGGAGTGAGACGCGGCTAAGCTCATGAGCATAACCGTCATCACAGCAGTAGACAGAGTCGATAAAGCAAATTTCATAAGTCACGTAAGCCATTAATTAGAATGCAAAGTGTTTAGAACGTAAAGTCTTTAGAAGGTAGCCAAACTGGGCAATATTATAGACTATTAATAGAAAGCAAAAATTGGTTATTCATAACAAAGCGTACACTGTAGTGCCACAATGGTGACGGGTCAATGCTCACTATTCGCTTATTTTACATTGAATATGCGCTGTTTTTATGTTAAGTGTCTCATTGTAAGGTAAATAATAGCATTATTTATGGGTTAGTGATAAAAAGTCATTGAGGATAAAAGCTCGTTGAAATAACAATCTAAACCATGCACTAACTTTTAGTAGTACATGCAATAGCTTTAATTAATAAAGGCATGGCTATAAAGCTAGATAAAAATCAGCAGATAAAAAACAACACTATCTAAAATAGGATGTGAGTAATGGCAGGATATATTTTAGCGCTAGATCAAGGTACAACATCGAGCCGCGCGATTTTGTACGATGACCATGCCCGTCCGATTAAAATGGTACAGCAGCCGACAACTTTAAAGACGCCGCAAGCAGGTTTTGTCGAGCAAGATGCCCAGCAGATTTGGCAGACACAGATTAGCTGTGCCCATGATGTGATTAATCAGGCCGGGCTGCTTGCGACCGATGTTACCAGTATTGCGATTACCAATCAGCGTGAGTCTATCGTGATGTGGGATAAGCAAACGGGCAAACCTTTAGCGCCTGCCATTATTTGGCAAGATCGCCGCACCGCAAGCTATTGTAAAACGCTTGCTGCAGAAAGCGCGAGCGGTAAGACTGATGATAAGCATGTTGATATGGCAAGCGAGATACAACGTATCACAGGCTTACGCTTAGACCCATATTTTAGCGCCAGTAAAATCGCGTGGTTGTTAGAAAACGACCCTAAATTAAGAGTACGCGCCAATAAAGGGGAGATTGCTGTCGGTACCATAGACAGCTGGCTTATCTATAAATTAACCGGCGGCGAACACGTCATCGATGTGACCAATGCCTGTCGTACTTTATTATATGATATCCATAAACTGGCATGGTCAGAGGAGCTATGTACCTGTTTTGCCATACCCATGAATATATTGCCCAAGGTGCTGGCATCTGATGGAGATTTTGGTAAAACAAAAAAAGGGTTGTTTGCCAAACAAATTCCTATTCAGGCGGTATTGGGCGACCAACAGGCGGCGCTATTTGGGCAAGGCTGCCTTGATGCAGGCATGGCAAAAAATACCTATGGCACGGGCTGTTTTATGCTGATGAATATCGGTCAGACGCCAAAACTGAGTGAGCATAAGTTACTGACGACCATCGCTTGGCAACGTAAATCAACGCCAATGCGTCCAGACAATTTATCATTTGATCAAATCGTTCAGTCTGGCAGGCGTATGCTACAACCGCCCAAAAAGGAAGTCACTTATGCCTTGGAGGGCAGTGTTTTTATGGCCGGTGCTATCGTGCAATGGTTGCGTGATAATCTCGGTATGATTCAACAAAGCAGTGAGGTTGAGAGTTTAGCGCGGCGAGTAGATAGCAGTGAAGAGGTGGTCTTATTGCCCGCATTTACAGGTCTTGGCGCTCCTTACTGGCGCTCCGATATCAGTGCCAGTATCACTGGTATGAGCCGCGGTACGACCAAAGCCCATATCGCGCGCGCGGCATTGGAAGCGGTGGCATATCAGACTTATGATGTACTCATCGCTATGCAAAAAGACAGTCCTCATCCATTGACTGAGCTCAGAGTCGATGGCGGCGCGGCTAATAATGACTTACTTATGCAGTTTCAAGCTGACTTATTAGGGGTGCCGGTACTGCGGCCCAAAGACACAGAAATCACAGCCAAAGGTGCGGCTTTATTAGCGGGATTGAAAACGGGTCTATACGATGAAGCAACGATGCAAGCATCATGGCAAGTCGACCGGATTTTTGAGCCTGAAATGTCCGCCGATATTCGGCAGCAGCATCTTAATAAATGGCAACAAGCCGTCGATAGAGCGTTAAAAGTCATGTAATTGTCTAATATTGAGATATTTAAGCGCTGTAACCACTCAGTTAAAGATTACTTAAAGCGCTCCGCTGACATACAAATCCATGCAAATTGGCGATAAAGATACAGGCTGTAACGCAAGGCAATCGTAATTTGGACACAAATTACATAACCTGTCTATTTGTTGGTATCCATAAATTCCTATACTTTAGATGAATTAAATCATAGCGCTAGTCACTCTTATTTAATTTCTATTAATCTATAACTATTAATTCATAACTATGTCATTAATAGGCGTTAAATTAATAGCTTAGATTTACAGCTGAAAAATGAGCGATTAGTACATTAGCAATGAATAACTCTAATATATAACAAATAATTTAAGGATAATATTATGAATAACGATGGACGCATTACAGACCCTAATAACCGTGTAATCGCTGATGACTATCTTGAAGTCGGTGATAGAGAGCGCATCGTTGATGACAATGCACGTCGATTAAATGACAATGATGTTGATATCAATGGTAATAGAGTTGTTAGACATGAAAATGACAATATCATTGATGATCACGACGCCATTGATCGTAATGCCGTGAAGCACATGTCAAAAGAGAGCAGAGAAGATCTGAATGCTGATCCAATCACAGGTGAGCCAGGCTCACACCCACTAGGCACAGGTATTGGTGGTATTGGCGGCGCAGCAGCAGGTGCGGCTATTGGAACAATGGCAGGTCCATTAGGAACCTTAATCGGCGGCGCTATTGGTGCTATCGTTGGTGGCGGTGCTGGTCATGCAGCCGCAGAAGCCATTGACCCAACTCGTGAAGAAGCCTACTGGCGTGCTCAACATGCCAATGCGGATTATTACCGCGAAGGTCATGAGTTTGATCGTGATTTACATCCAGCGTATGCTGTTGGTTACGCCAATCGCGCCCGCTATCCAGCCGATGCCCGTTTTGAAGATCATGAATCAGACTTAGAGCGTTCATGGCATGAAGTGAAGGGTGAATCGCGTCTAGAGTGGGAAGAGGCTCGTCGTGCAACACGTGATGCATGGAACCGTGTGTCTTAATAGCCGTTATATTTTTAAGCTATGATGATTAAAGTAATGATCGATAAGATTCCTTTGTTAAGCTTCATCATTAAGATAAACTAATCGTTTATTTGATATAAGTAAATAAACAATACAAAAGCTTACTCTCTCATTACTAGAATTAGTCTGATTGTAGACTTTACTCTGCTATCAGACAAAATAAGCGAGTTTTATGCTACTTTAAAGCCTCCAAAGATTTCTTTGGAGGCTTTTTTAGTGTATATTATTAAGTGTGAATATACTTAATATTGTTATGTATAAATATATTTAATGATAAGAGATAATTATCAAAAATAATAATAATAGGTAATTTATGATTCATAATGCAGAAGGTAATGATCCAAAGCAGTTTTATATAGCAACTGCCAATTTACTGAATTTTGCCAATCCTAATCGAATTTATTACGAAAATGCGCCCGCTTATACCAATAAAGAATACGAACATAAGCTGCGCGGCATTACCGACTTATTAGCAAAAGCCCATGCTGATATTATCGCTGTACAAGAAGTATGGGATAGTCAGGCGCTTGAAGCGTTGGCGGTATCGTTGGGTTTTAAGCCTGAGCATGTGGTGATTCCACTAGCAAGTAATGACAGCGCAAGCCCTTATACTCAAGGCAAAGGTGCGCAGAATACACCCGCAGTTGGTATTATCACGCGCTTTGAGCAGTTAGAGAGCACGTTGCTACAAGCCGTAGAGCCAAAAGCGGTCATCGATATTCCTGATATAGGACCTTATGAGCGTTTTAATCGTCCGCCACTTATATTACGAGTGAATGCTTATGGGCAGCCGATAACGATTATTACCGCCCACCTTAAAAGCAAACGTGCTTTTTTCTTACGTGATGAAAATGGCAATCTGTTAGAGGATATGAACGATCCGAATATTCGTGTTCGTGCCAAACTGCGTAGTTTATGTATGCGCGCAGCAGAAGCCGCCTCTATTCGTATGTCTATCATTGAGCGCTTACATCATACGCGCGAGCCGCTGATTTTATTGGGTGATATGAATGATGTCACCGGTAGCGTGACCACCCAATTGATGACCGAAACCGGCGAAGTCAACTATGATAAAAGTATGCGTGATGTAGCATTGTTTGATGCCGCTCGTATCCAAGCCCGTTATGGTTGGATGAAAGATGTTGCTTATACCCATATTTATCAGGGTATGCCAGAAGTTATTGATCAGTTATTTGTTTCTGAAGAGTTTTTACCTGATAGTAAGTTTTCGCTTGCTCAGGTTGAACGAGTTGACTATTTTAATGACCACTTAAAGTGGGATTATGCCGATAGAGTCATCGATCATGGTATTATACGAGCGAAAATAAAACTTCATAATTAACCCCGTTTTTTGGTTAATTGGTGAATTATTTTTTAACCTATTCATGTCCCTTGCTTGACTGTGTACAAGCGTTTATCATGCCTCTTCGTTGAGTATAGTAGCGGTGCTATTGGTCCAAATGAACGGTTAATAGAATGTCCTTCGATTTAGGACAGATGCTATCCGATGAAGACTATATTTATAAAGATGGGGCGTAACATTAAGAGATTTATAATGAGTGAAAACAAAGACGACAAAATTGAAGATGTACTGGTAGATTCGGAGCTGGCAAAAAAGCTGGTGCCTAATAAATTTAAATTCACCAGTCAGCAAGGCCGCGCACGCCGTCAAAAGCTATTGATGGGCGCGAAAAAATTAAGTGAAACTCAAGCGATTAATGATATTACCTTGGCTGCTGTCTGCGAAGAAGCGGGTATTCCAAGAGCTTCTGCATATCATTTCTTTCCAAATATCGAAGCGATATTCTTAGCATTGCGTTTTTTAAATGCCATCGACATCTTAGAAGTGCTGACCACTGTCGAAACGGTTGATTATGATAGATGGCAAGCGTATTTGACCGCGCTGATTGAGCGCTGTGTAAAAATATTTGATGAAGACCAAACCAAAGCCAAATTGATTTATGACACCAATACTCCTGATTTTGAAGGGGATAGTTTTGGTGAGCATATGGACAATCAAGTGGTACAATTGGTATATAAACGCCTATCAGAGCGTTATGAAGTACCAAAATTTGAAGATATTCAAGATGTGTTATTGATTACCTTTAGTATTATTAACGCCATCTTTACTGTCTCTTATCGCCGTCATCAGAGCATTACTGATAAGTATTTACAAGAAGCCAATACCGCTTCTATCGCTTATCTGCGCTGCTATTTGCCAGAAAAATTACCGCGTAAAAATCGTTAATTTTTATTGCGCTAGAGTTTGAGCCAAATCCAAACGTAAAAAAGCCGACATCATGTCGGCTTTTTTTTGCGCGTTTTAATAAACGTTTATCAAACATTGATTGAAATTTTATTGTGTGGTCAAAGGTTATTTAATACAAGCATAAGTCACTACAAGCATAAAATACCTACTTTTTATCAATCGCTGTTAGCACTTGACCATTACAACTGTCATCGCTTGAATCTAAAGGCGCATATTCTTCATAATAACGCACGATAAGCGCTTCTAAAGCAACGTTGGTTTTTGAGTCATGGGCGTTAACGAAAGCTTCGCGTGCTTGCTCAAGCCAGCGATCTGCCATCCGAAAATGACTGTTTGATGATTTTTCGCCACGTTTACAGTGGTCGGTAGCTGCCCATATTAATGCCACTTCACTAAAGGCCATTTCGCGCGGCGCATTCACGATACCGCCACTATCTTTAAGGGCATTTAAAGTTGCCCATAAATCAGGTCGCATCAGCGTAGAGGTCGATGGGATATCTTCGATAAGTTCAAGCGCTTCAACTTTATTATTTTTTAACGCCTGCAAGATGGTTTCTGCAGCTTGGGCGGCTTGCACCGCAGCATCTGAACGACTATTCATACTGTCTTTATGAGTGGCGTAGTTCAGCCAAGCTTGGGCTTTGTAAGCAAAGTATTGTTGACGGGCGCTCATGTCTTTTTGCTGATAAGTTTGTAATTCGTTCAGCATGCATTTCATGGCGCGCTGTTGTACGCTTTGGGCTTTATCATCAGCTGTCTGGGCTTGAGATTCAGTATTATTGCTGCTAAGGCAATAGTCGGCGGTCTTTAGCGTAGCGTCTTTTGGCGTAAGACTTGTAGTCGATACACAGGATACGGTAGACAGAAGCAATACAGCGGATAGCGTAGCATATAGTGGTTTTTTATAGGGAGCTGCTTGAAGGGCAGAATGAGGCATAAGATAAACCTGAAAGTAAGGTAGTAAGTATGAAAAGTTTGTATGTAAATAGGCAGGTTAATTTATCATTCAATAAAAAACCATCGCCCAGTCAATACAAAAATGCCGTAAGCGTGGCTTACGACAACTAGGATAAATGATAACAAAGCTAAATTATAGCGTAGAACGGGCGGTGAGCGGCTTATTTTTGCGTGAATCTTCGCGTTTGAATAAGTCTTCATCGAATTTGAAGCGTAATCTAAAGTAAGCACCTTCTATCGTCGTATCGTCATAGGCAATATCTTCATCTTCAAAGCCTATAAAGTTATAGCCAAGTGACAACCAAAGGTTGGTCATCGGGCTATAGCCAACTTCAGCGCCAACCAAGTAAGATAAATCGTCTGCTTGCTTATTCCAATACGTACCTGCTTGTAAACCAATATCCCAGCGCTCGCTGATATCATACAATCCACGCGCATAAACAGCATGTGCGGTATTGTCGCTGGCAATTCCTTGGGCGTCATATTCTGTGTATTTACCAGCATAATGCCCTGATAGCGTCAATGGGCGTGTTGGATGATAGTTACCGCTCCATGACCATACAATGGCATCTTTTTGATACGGATCGTTGCCTGTTGCATTGTCGTCTAAGCGATACTCAAGCTTGGCAAGCATATCGAGCTGATTGCTATCGTAATCACGGTAAGCGGCGCCTAGCTGAAAGCGATTGATAGTACGATGACCATCATCGTAATCTACTTGTGAATAGATGTCTTTGGCTAATAAGGTAATCTTATCACTATAACGATAAGCAACGCCTGCGCTAGCGAGCAACGTATCACTGGTATCGCCCCAGCGTTTTTCTAAGCGCCCTGAGGCTTTATAGTTTTCGTTGGCAAGATATTCAACGCCAACACCAGCAGCAGTCGCGGTACTGTCTTTTTCACCTTCTAGAGATTCGACACGCTCAAACAAAGTGTTAAGTGTTAAGCCTTGTTGCACATACCATTTATTCTTTAGACCAATAGCCGCTTCAGCTTCGCGGGCGCTAATCGCATCACGCATGCGGTATTCGCTATAGACTTTGCCGTCTTTCATATAAGTGGCATCAAAGCCGATAACAGTACGTTGGCGCTCTTCAGAATCGTCTAAACCGTAGCTACCTGACAAGCTATTGATTAAATCATGACGGGCGTATAAACGACCTAGGCTACCAAGCGCCGTTTCGCCACCGATAGAAGTGGCATTGCGCGAGCTGTGCTCGATATCTTGCTCGTATTCGGCAAAGACCAATGAATTATTGAGCTTTGGCAAACGCGAGGTGAGACGGGCGCGGGCAGTGGTGCCTTCGATGTCTTTTTCAGCACTACTTACGCCATTAAGCGCTGATTGGTTAATGATGTCGTCATTAAAGATAGTGTCGTTAGTAATATCTAAGACATCGGTTGCCGCTTGAGTATTGCGTGAGGCGGCAGTGGCCTCTTGCTTATAGTAACGTACGCCAATCTCGCCAACGATATTTTCACTTAAACGCTGTTCAATACTGGCTTGTAGGCCTTGGCGACTGGCCTCAGTGGTATGGTCTTCTGTACGCACACCTTCCAATTTAAGCGCGGTTTTTTTCTCATTTAAAGTATGAGTGACTTCGATGCCAGATTCAGTGCGGCCAGCGGTTTGCGGCGAAGCACCGGTAACGAAGCCTTCATCGGTATCATTATAATAGGCTTTGGCACGCGTGTTTTTCTTATCGTCATAGTCAAGCTCGATGCGCAGTGCATCGCCTTC
Organism: Psychrobacter sp. DWR1-2-3; assembly: GCF_049896465.1. NCBI lineage: Bacteria > Pseudomonadati > Pseudomonadota > Gammaproteobacteria > Moraxellales > Moraxellaceae > Psychrobacter > Psychrobacter sp. DWR1-2-3. The sequence goes on along the minus strand of NZ_JAFCUJ010000002.1, from coordinate 730,022 downwards.
AGTATCTTTACCGTCTAGCTCTTTGGCATTAATCTGATCGCTTGGCTGCGAGTTTGGATTTTCTGCTTTATTTTTGGCATATTCTGCGACCAGCTTTAGCTTATCGTTAAATTTGACGACCGTATTGACGCTGGCAAGCTCTTCTTTATTCAGCGGGTCATCACTATTAATATAGCTACCACCGATGGCGATTTTATCGGTCACTTGCTGCTTGGCAGCGATACCGCCAACCCAATATTTCTCGCCGCCTTCATCGACCTCGACCGTCACGCGCAAGTAGATAGGATTGCCATCGATATCTTGGCTGGCAATCGGTGACTTTAGATATAAGCTGCGACTAATAGGATCGATTTCATAATCAGCAAAACGCGTCAAGGTCTCACGGCGCACGATACGCCCTGGGTTATTGGCGTCACGGGTGATGACTTCGATGGTTTCTGAATTTTCTAATATCGCGTCGAAATCATTGGCAAGTAGGTAGGGACCTGAAATTCCAAGACCACGAGTTTCGTTAACGCGCTGTGAAGTACTGGTTTCAGCGGCAAACGCGGTGATGCGAGTGTTACTATCTTCAAACTGCGCTTTTAAACCCGTTAAAGTACGGTTGTATTGACCAAGTTTGATACCTTCGTCATTATCGATTTGGGTTTTTAAATCGCCATACATTGCAAATGAGCGACCTTTATCGACGCGTACATAAAGCTTGCTCGTCGATTGGGCGTCGAAACCTTTAGCAGAAGAATCGCCATAGACAGGATAGTATTCACCCGGCTCGATATCACGGAACAGGCGTTCGCCTTTTTTATCGCTGTCATAAGCTAGTGTCAGTAGATAATCGCCGCGTACCTTACCTTTTAAGAACATCGCCGCGCGACCCGTTGCTGAATAGTCATCATTGCCAGCGATTTCACGCAGCTCTTGCTCAAAGGTACCTTGGGCATCAGTAATATTACTGCCATCGAAGTTTTTAAGCGAGATAGCACCTTCGACGATGCCGACAGCGATAAGAGGGCGCAACTGAGCAGTGAACTGTAGCGGAATCACTTGTTTGCTGCTGCCAGTGTTAATGACTAGCTCACCTTTACCCGGTACATTTGGGGCGGTGATAGGTATCAGTAGCTCGCCGCCAGAGACGGTGACTTGCGTACCAGCTTGATCTTTACTGCTATCGCTAAGATTGATACGACCGATATTGGTGTCAATTGTAATCGGCGTTGAGGCGATATAAGGGCGACCGTCACTATCTTTTAGGCTAATCACTACTTGATATTCGCTGATGCCGTCTGCAGCGACCAATTGTTTTTGCGTTCGATAGTCAATGGCTTGCAAGCTATCTGGCGTCAAAACCTTAATAGTTTGCTCAGAGATGACTTTACCATTAATATCAGTCGCGACACCACGTAAAGTGTTAGTGCCACGTTGTAAATCGACAGCATAATAATCAAACGCCGTCACCTTTTGCTTTTCTTGCTCAGCGGTTTTACCGATTTGCTCGGCTGATACCGCTTTGCCATTGGCATATAGGGTGAAGTTAGAACCTAGCGGCGCTTGTACTTGTACCATTTGCTTGTAGGTGCTGAGCTGCTGACCTTCGCTAAGATTAATAAAGGCAACATCATTACTAGAAACCTCTTTTAAGTACTCTTCAAGCTCTTTTTCTAGCGGAGGAGCAATAGTCGTCACTGTCATATCGACACGATTGGCAGCTGGCTTGACCATTTCGTTAACGATGGCGGAGTCGCACTGGATGCCGGCATCTAGGACATCGTTAGATTTACAGCCGCTTGCATCGACGTTGTCTTTATTGTCGCGGTTATAATCAGGCTCTAACACCAGCTCGGTTTTTACCGCTTGTTCTAAACTATCATTTTTAGCGCTGACAGATTTGCTGCGCGCGACCAGCTCTGCGTTTAGGCGCTCAGTGCTATCGCCCATCCCGCCAACGATAGCAAAGTCAGCACGATGCAGCTCGCCATATTTTAAATCAACGAAACGGCTGCTTGCATCTCCCGCATTGCGGTTGCTTTGAGTAACCATTTCGGTGGCGTTAGGAATGGTGGTGCGGTCAACTTTTAGAACATGAGTTTTTGCACTGACGCCATAGAAGTTATACTTGCCTTCAGGATCGGTGACGACGAAGTTGCCATTTTCCATATAGATGCGCACGCCTGCAACGCCAAGCTCGCCATCTTCTTTTTGTTGAATGCCGTCACGGTTGATATCATGGTAAACCTTACCGATGATGATGCCGTCAGTGTTCATGACACCGCGCTCAACCTCAATCTTCCATTGGGCTTCTCGTGATACTAGGCTTTGACCTTGCTCAGTAGTAGCAACGGCGGTCGCACGGTTGATGCCGTCACCGCCTAATGCCGATGAGCCAATAAGGACGCGATAAGTAATTTTCTTGGCTTTATCTTTACCAACTTCAACGTTACCTAAACTCAAAACTTGGTATTTACCGTCTGTTTTAAACTCATTGGTTTGTGATTGATTGATATCGACAGTAGTAGTCGAAGTGATACGGACACTACCTTTAACATAGTCAAACCCACGCGGGAATGCGTCTTTTAACTGCACATCATAAGCAGTTGACTTACCATTGTTTTCTACTTTAATAGTGTAATCGACATAATCACCAAATTCAGCAGTCTTGACATTACCTTCTTTGGTGACGACTAAACTTGCGCTGTCATCAATGATAGCAATTTGCGTGGCCAAATTATCGATACGAACAGTAAGATCAGCATCGCTTGGCAGATGCTCAGCACCAGTGCCGACAGAAGGCGCTATACAAGCGTCGAGGCTGGCGGTCAAAGTATCATTTTTTAAAGTTTGAACGATTTTGTCATTGAGAGCATTGGCATTATTTTGCGTCGGTGCTGAAAGCTGATATTTGCCAGTGCTATTACCGGTTTCAATCCCTTTTAATGAGTACTTATCACCAGTCAATAAAGAGGTAATCGTGACCCAAACTTGATCAGGTTTATCTAACTGAACATTACATTGCGCGTAGCTGGCGTTGATGTAAATGCTGTCATCGATTTGCGAAGTGGTTTTATTATCATCAAACTTAGGAGTGGTAAAGTTAATCTCAGGCTCAACGATAATCAGTTTATCAGTGGCATTAACCATTGCTACTGATGGGTCTTCTAAGACCACTGCACCGATTTTGATATCAGCAGTATCGCCACTCTTACCATTGGAATCTGACAATGCTTGTACGATAAGTTGGATGCTTTCGCTATGTCCAAGTTTAATTTGGGCACGTAAATTATGAAAGATAATCTCGCTGTCAGCTGCATCAATAATGCCGTTTTTATTGAGATCTTGATAGACTTTGATGTTAGAGAGGGTTGGCGCGACATTAAGTGTCAGCTCAACCGTTTGATTGCTATAGCTGGTATTACTTAGGACGTTAACCCAGTTTACCAAGGCGTTTGGCATGACAGTAAGTAAAGGCTGCTGGCTTAAGCTGATGCCGTATTCAGGTAGGGCTGAGGCTTTGACTTGGACTTGGTTTGAGGTGCTAGAGATAGCGACGTCAGACTGGCTACTGACGTTATAGGTCGCGTTTGCAATGTTATTGATAATTTGTAGATTCGGGTTTGCTGCTGAATTTGAATCAGTCGCTGCAAACGCCATATTCGATTGCATAAGCAACATCGCTAATGACAGCGCAGAGATCTTTGCTGTACATAATGCGGTACGATTAGACGGTGTCATTGTAGATAGAGTCATGTGTCGCTTATCCAATAAAACATCAAGGAGGAAGGAATAAAACACTCTAGCTTGGCTAATTAAAATGGGTTAGTTCAAGCTAGAGGGTTTATCTACAAACAGCAATAGCTGCTTGTAAATATTAAAATAATAAATAATTCAATGATTTATATTAAGGCTGAGATTGTGCTAGCTGTTTAGGATCGTTTTTGATCTTGACTCTAAATTGAAGGGTTGCAGTACTTTGAGGTGATAAAGTAGTGATTGTTGTATTGATATTAGTACCATCATCGTTTGCTTGTGTAGTGATGTTGGTTGCTGCAACTCCAGGTGTAGTAGCAGATCCTGGTGCATAGTCTGCTGCAGCGTTAAACTGAGACTTAGCATCAGAAATAGTCAAACCTGTGATATCAAAGCCTAATGCGGTAGTAGATGTGTTGGTAGCATCAATCTTATAGATAACGCATTGGTTTGGCTCAGCATCGATACTGGTCTTCACAAATGTACCGTCAGCAGTACCATCACATTTAGCATCAAGTGCTTGCATCTTAACTAGCGTTAAGCCTTTGATGGTTGTTGTATTAGTAGCAGTGGTTGGATCTGAAGGATCGTTACCGGCAGGAGTTATAGTTACTACGTTTTTGTCTTCCGTATCAAGCAACGCTTTTTTGGTTGAATTATCAGATTTGACGTCATAGATAATATCTATAGTGCTACCTGAGGGAATAATCACTGAATTAGGAAGACGGTATTCGTCTGCTGTTGCAGTAGGTTCTAAATATCCTGTTGTATTACCTTGTTTATAGCTAGGGCGATTGTTAGCAGTTGCATCAGTTATTATACCAAGTGGAATTTTGCCATTAGGGTCAGTAATTTTAATGGTAATAGGACGTTTGTCGCCGCCCTCAGCTGCATCACCTGTATTTGTGATGGTGTTAGTAAATGTAACCGTACCGTCTACAGCAATCTCTTTAGAAGTGCCATTACCATTGACGCCATTAGATATCGTTAAACCACGTTTATTGACTTCTAGAGCCGCAGCTGAGTCGCCACCTGCCGTACCAGGTTTAGGATTATTGATGTACTCTATATCGTCATTAGTAGGATAGTAAGTACTCGTGTTTTCCTCTGTATCATCTTTATTAGTACTATCAATGATAGTGATACCACTATCTAAAGTATTTTCAACACGAGTATGATTGATCACACCATTAACAGGCGCTTTGTTACGGTCTTGTTTGACATCAAAGGTGATCGTTACACTAGCCCCAACAGCTAGATTAATACCTGAGTATACAAAACCTTGATTAATACCTGTCGTTGTTTCTACAACAGAAGCACCACTAGTGGCATCCGTTGATTTTACAGAACCTGCTACTAATATTAGACCAGCAGGTAAGGTGTCACGCACAATAATGTTAGTTGCATCAGCAGCGTAGTCTGCACCACTATCATTAGTGACTTTGATACTATAAGTGGCTGTATCATTTAAGTCATTAAGGTTAAGCGTATCAGTTATCGACTTTACGATACTAAAAACAGGCAGAACTGTACTTGAGGTATCTGTATTGGTTAATGTCTTATTAACGCCTGTTGGTGTATTCGTTGATAGAGCCGTACTCGTAGCGGTCAAATTGAGTTTTTGAGTATCTCCCCCTTTGTTACCTTTCGTCTTAGCATTGATAGTGAATACAACATACTGACCAGCTGTCAGTGGAAAAGTAATGTTATTGAAATCCGATACAGAAACTTTAGTTCCAGATGTTCCTGAACCAGTAGCCGCAGTCCCACCAGCTTCAAATAACTGGTATGAAGCTGTAGAAGCATCAAGGTCGTAATCAGCCTGATCACCAGAGCCATTAGTGATATTGCTTAGATTAACCGTGTATTGATCAGTACGGTTACCAGTATTTTCTAATCTATGTGCAAACGCTACCACCCCTTCAGGAGTTACGTTGCCACCAGGATTTACATCATTAGCATTACCAGTATTTTGCGCCAAAAGTGAGAATGAAACTTGCTCTGAGATATTAACAACAACAGGATTTGATTTGACAGGAGTTTGAGGCACACTATTAACAGAATAAGTAGCTTCAGCTACGTTAGTAATAGTAGGAGAGGTTGTTGCAGTACCACTTTTAGCAGCATTAGCGCTAGTTGAGACGCCCATTACCGCGGCGACGCCGACAGCAAGTAAGCTATAGTTAAAAGTGTTTGATTTCATGTATTGCTCCAAAAGTGATGATAAAAACTATGTGTAAGGTTGAAAAGAAAGCAAGGTTAAAATAGCTTGATTAATTAACAGTGGTATTTAGAGCAACAGCTGCTGACTTCTGTGCTGGTAACAGCTTGATATTCCAGCGCAGGGTACGATATTCAGAAAAAGGGATTTTTACCATTTTGCCATCGACTTTACGCATTAGTGGCATATCAGCGTAGTTTTTACCATCGATACTGGCTTGCGCGGTTGAAGGAATGGCTTCACCAGTGAAGGTCATGTTCGCAGGGATAGGCAGTACAACCGCCAAGTCTTGAATGTCTTTATTAATCGTATTGCTATAGGTGGCTTTATACTGAATAACCGTACCAGCTGGCGCATTGCGGACTGGCAGATAAGTAGTTTTACCTTCAGCGTTCTTGATGACTTTGTTGGCAGTTAAATCCATCTTTAAGGCGTCATCGGCATTGGCCGTACCTAATAAGAATACCGATGCTAAGCTAGCTAATAAGGTGTTGCGTAAAAAATTAGAACCTTTCATATGAAATCCTTTATTAAATCATCACTATCAGAGATGTTTTTACTTGTTATGACTACAAACTGGATAGTTCTTGGGCTTTCGATAAGCTGAAAAATATCGACTGTGCGCTTAGAATGGATTTTTACAAATTACTTACATACTGTCACTATAAAAGCGACAAAAGGTCGTTTGAAGTAGCTGAACGGCAAAAGCCCTATCTGGAAAGATAGGGCTTTTGTTGGTAATAATTAAGTTTTGAATATTATAGATAATGCAAGAGGTAATCGATATTAAGGATCTATAGTTGTTCCGTATTTGGTATTGAAATAGAAAACCTTATTATCTCTAGCAGGTAATACAAGTGGTTTAGTAATGACGAGACCGTTTTCACCTATAGGCACACTATTTGAGGCATAATCGGAAATGTTAGTAGCAGAAACTGGACTAGCTAATAATGAGGTAACTAAAGCTTCACTACCTTTTACCTGCAATTTGTCTTGCATAATAAAATCGCTAATGCTGAGATTGGAGCGATTGGTAGCAGTAATTTTATAAGCAATGCATTGTCCAGGATTAATATTACTGATGTTTTCAGTACTAAAACCTAATTTAGGATCCTTATTGCCTAAAATATTAAGATCAGGAGCTGTATAGTTGATAGTGGTCGGGCAACTATTAATATATTGATATTTCTTTAATACTAACGCTGCATTAGCATCGATGACTCTTCCGAAGTTGTTATTAGGGTAATCAAAATTGGTTGGCACAAAGCCTACATTTTTAATTTCACTAGAGGTCCGGATAGGATAGGTATCGCCTGTGCGACTCTCTAGTAAACAAAGATTGGTATTGTTTCCTAATGTTGTTTTAGGAATACTAATCTGATATTCACCGGGAGGAGCGTTATCTCTAATGACCGATTGAGTAGTGTAAGTAGTAGAATTATTCGCGCAATTAACTAGCTTGACAGTGCTACCATTAATACCAGTTTCTGCATTAGGTGCAGAAGGATTAAAGATACCATTAAAGTAGTTGGAGTTGTTTGCATAAGGACTGGTACTGGTAGTGATATCAGCATTTGTGGCGTTGGCTCGAGTACCAGTTATACCGCCATTATCATCAAATACAGTACCTGAAAATATGTATTGAGGAACATAGCAGTAATTGTCTACTCGAAAATCAATCTCTTGGTTAGTTGATGTACGAAGATACCCTGTATTGGAGTAACGAATTTTAACAGAACTAACTGGCTGAGAAAATTGTACAGATCCCTGACACTGGGTACCAAGATCTTTAGCTGGACAATTAGGGTCGCTGACTGTTCTAGTTAACAAGCCTTGTAAAGAGTCGCTGAATGTAATATTTGAGCCAGTTACAGGTTGAAAGGTGCCAGCTATAGTAGTCCCAGCCTGGTTTACCCCTGTAATTTGTACGAAGTCATCAAAAGTATTACCGCTACTATTTGAATAATCAATGTCAAAGGCACTTAAAGCAACGTTAGTTAAATATATTGGTTGCGCTGTTATGCTATTGCGAAAGTCAAGATTGACGTCTGTAAAAGCTGTCGTATTAGGGAAGGTTCTTCTAATATTAATGGCTCTAACCCCTCCAGATTCAATGACACCAAAATTACTCAATGTAGTACTAGAGCTTGACTCTGTCGTGCTCATCTTTATTTGCAATGGAATGCTTCCTGATGCGTTTCCACCAATAGTCACATAGTTGTCTGTATTAACTGCTGATACTAAACTATTATAATCGGTATTAAGGAGACTACCTTGTGACGCTCCCGTGATACCTCGGCAAGTAGCTCCAGGATTAGCCGTAAGAGCCAGCGCTCTATTGCTAACAAACAGCAAAGCCATAATGATTAATAAAGCTAGCATCCGCCATGCATACTCACTCAATGATTGTGAGCCTATTGAATTTGAGACGCGTTGAATACGATGCATATTGCTATTCCTATAAGCTGAAGCTAGCTTTAACCTATTACTTAAAAATTGATTGTATTACTAGTTAAAAAAATGTAGGTATTACGTAACTTAATATATTAGGGAAAAATTTTGTAAAAATCCCAAAAAACGGACGAATGGCAGTTTTAGTATGACCAAACACATTAAAATGCTAAATTTAAATAATGGCTCCGTAAAATGAAACTACTAAACAATGTTCTAAAATATCGTAAAAAGAATAATCACTATTTATTTCAGAAATACTTGTCATATTGGCATTTCTCCATAGCTATAAACAAACCCTTAATAAGTACCTATAATAGAGTGTCATTATCATTTGATAGTGAGAATCGCGTAGCGGATATCGTTTAATTTTACAACGATGTTTATTTGCTCCTATGCTAATCTACAGTGATACGATTTATTTAGAATTCTCTGTCATCACCACAAAATACAATGCAATGCTTAGATGCAGCAAGGACGTTATAAGGAAAGCATCAAGTAAAGTGATTGCTCATTAAAATACGTAACACACTCTGATTTAATAACACCCTGTCATTGCGCAGGGCTGACTGATAAAAAGGATTAAGAAAGATGAATTATTATAAGGATGCTGATAGCACCGAAACCCAAGAATGGCTGGAAGCCTTTGAGTCCGTTATCAAACATGCCGATAAGGATCGGGCGCAGTTTTTATTAAAAGCGTTATATAACATGGCGGTACAAGAAGGACTGCCATTTAACCGTCTCGATACAGCTTATATCAATACCATCGCGGTTGAAGATGAGCCAATGTATCCAGGCGACTTGACGATTGAGCGTAAAATTCGGGCTTTGATTCGCTACAATGCGTTGGCAATGGTTATGCGCGCTAATAAGAACGATGATGATTTAGGCGGTCACTTAGCGACTTTTGCCTCAAGTGCAACGCTTTATGAAACCGGCTTTAATCATTTCTTCCGTGCGGCGAGCGACCATTTCGGCGGTGACATGATTTATTATCAAGGTCACTCAGCGCCCGGTATTTATGCGCGCTCTTATTTAGAGGGTCGTCTGACCGAAGAACAGCTAGAAAACTTCCGCCGTGAAGTGGGCGGCAAGGGTCTTTCAAGCTATCCGCATCCGTACTTAATGCCAGATTATTGGCAGTTCCCAACCGTGTCGATGGGCTTGGGTCCGATTATGTCCATTTATCATGCGCACGTGCATCGCTATATGGAAAACCGCGGTTTATTAGAAAAAGAAGATCGCAAGATTTGGACGTTCTTGGGTGATGGTGAAACCGATGAGCCAGAAAGCTTGGGGGCGATTTCGCTTGCTGGTCGTGAAAAACTGGACAATTTAATTTGGGTCGTTAACTGCAACTTACAGCGGCTTGATGGCCCAGTGCGTGGTAACGGCAAGATTATTCAAGAGCTTGAATCCGTGTTTCGCGGGGCTGGCTGGCGCGTGATTAAGGTGATTTGGGGCGGTAACTGGGATACCTTGCTTGATAAAGATGTAACAGGCGTGCTCAAACATCGTATGGAAGAAGCGGTTGATGGTGAGTACCAGCTATATGAAGCCCGTACCCCTGAGTTTACGCGTAAAGAGTTCTTTGGCAAATATCCTGAGCTAGAGGAGATGGCAAACGAGCTGTCTGACCATGATATCTCGCGCCTAAACCGCGGCGGTCATGATCCGATGAAGGTTTATGCTGCCTTTAGTGAAGCCATGAAAACCAAAGGTCAACCAACCGTTGTCCTGGTAAAAACTGTTAAAGGCTATGGCTTGTCGACCCAAGCACAAGCGGTAAATAAATCGCATCAAATCAAAAAACTCGACCATGAAGCTTTGATGTATTTCCGTGACCGCTTTGATTTGCCATTTACCGATGACGAATTACAGACGCTACCGTTTTATCGTCCAAAAGAAGATTCACTTGAGATGAAGTACCTAAAAGGTCGCCGTGAAGCCTTAGGTGGTCATCTGCCCAATCGCCGTAGTGGTCATATTCCATTAAATATTCCAGATTTGTCTATTTTTGATCGCGTGCTTAAAGGCAGTAATGGTAAAGAGCAGTCGACTACCATGGTGTTTGTACGCCTGCTATCAGCCATGCTAAAAAATAAAGACATTCAAGACCGCGTTGTGCCTATCGTTCCTGATGAAGCACGCACCTTTGGTCTAGAAGGTATGTTCCGTCAATTGGGTATTTACTCGGCTTCTGGGCAAAAATATACGCCAGAAGATAGTGAAGCATTAATGGGTTATAAAGAAGCCATCGATGGTCACATGTTAGAGGAAGGGATTAACGAAGCGGGCGCGATGAGTACTTGGATTGCATTGGCAACCAGTTATTCTGTCAACGCGTTACCGATGATTCCGATGTATATTTACTACTCGATGTTTGGTTTCCAACGTATTGGTGACCTTGCATGGGCGGCAGGTGACTGTCAGGCGCAAGGCTTCTTACTTGGCGCAACAGCGGGTCGTACTACGCTCAATGGCGAAGGCTTGCAGCATCAAGACGGTCATTCACAAATTCTATTTAACGTCGTACCTAACTGTGTGACTTATGATCCTTGCTTTGGTTATGAGCTGGCAGTGATTATGCATGATGGTCTGCGCCGCATGTATGGAGAGGGCGAGCGCGTTTATTATTACTTAACTTTGATGAATGAAAACTACGAACAACCTGCCATGCCAGAAGGCGTGGAAGAAGGCATTAAGCGTGGTATGTACTTATTAGAAGACAATGGTTCAAGCCAAGTTCAGCTGCTCGGTTCTGGTGTTATTTTACGCGAAGTTCAAAAAGCGGCGAAAATATTACAAGACGAGTTTAACATCAGCTCCAATGTCTGGAGCGTGACCAGCTTTAACGAGCTGACTCGTGATGGTATGGCTTGTGATGATTATAACCGCCTGCATCCGATGGAAGAAGAAATAGTACCTTGGGTTACTGAACAGTTGGCTCCGCACGAAGGTATCGTAGTTGCTGCTACAGATTATATGCGTAATTACTCAGAACAAATCCGCGCATGGTTACCGGATAATCGCCCTTATACGACTTTAGGCACCGACGGTTATGGTCGCTCGGATACCCGTGAGAATCTACGTAGCTTCTTCCATGTTGATGCCGCGCACATCGTGGTCGCCACGCTTAAACGCTTAGCTGATGAAGGTGAAGTTGAGATGCGTTTGGTAAAAGATGCGATTTCAAGCTTTGGTATCGAAGCGGATCAACCGCCTGCATGGCAACAACAGCCACATTATGATCATTTCCCAGACGCGCCAGCCCCTGACAATGTAAATCCGAGCCCTGTACCAGAGTTTGTCGATGAAGATGATGATGAAATAAGTAGCGAAGGTCGCGCAGAAGACCCAGCTGACGCCGCCTTACTCAATGATGATGACGTCAAAGAATAGCCAAAAGACAAGGCAATCATAATACAAGGAGAATTACGGATGGACATTAAAGCCCCCGATTTGGGTGTCGATAGCGCCGAAGTCAGTGAGATTATGGTCGAAGTTGGCGACGTTATTGCAAAAGACGACAATATTATTTTATTAGAATCTGATAAAGCGTCAGTAGAAGTACCAAGCTCGGCTGCTGGTAAAGTAACTAAAATAAGCGTGGCAGTCGGCGACCAAGTGAGCGAAGGTATGGTGCTTATTGAGCTTGAAAGCGAAGCCGATGCTAAAGACGATAAGCAAAGCATTGATACAGAAAACAAAACAGAATCTGTCGCTGACAAAAAAAATGAGCCGCAGGATAATCAGCAAGAAGAGAAGCAAAGTGATACTAACGCAGCTGAGTCAAACGCTTCTAAACCTGCCAAACAAGCAAGCGAGCAAGCAGGCGAACAAGTAGGAAAAGCAACCACTCATGCCTTGCCAGACTTAGGAGTCGATGCAGCGCAAGTGTCTGAGATTATGGTCAGTGTCGGTGATATCGTTACTGCTGATCAATCTATTTTGCTGATTGAATCTGATAAAGCGTCGGTTGAAGTGCCGGCGCCAGAAGCGGGTAAGGTCGAAAAAATATTGGTGCAAGCGGGCGATATGGTCGCCAATGGTCAAGACTTTATTGTCATTATTGGTGAGGGTTCAGATAGCGCCAGTCATAATGTTAGTGAGTCTAAGGCTGATACTTCTGAGTCGCAAGCATCAAAATCTGCTGAATCAACTAACAAAACGGAATCAGCTGAGCAGTCTGACAAGTCGAAACCAACAGACGAGCCTAAACAAGCCGCTAAGTCTACGACTAATACTAACGCTAAAAATGCTACAAATGCCAAGCTGACTGAAGCACAAGTCAACGAAAAAATGGTCGATATCTATGCCGGTCCTGCCGTGCGTAAGCTTGCGCGTCAGCTAGGGGTTGATATCTCTCAAGTGGCGGGTTCAGCGCTCAATGAGCGTATCTTAAAAGAAGATTTATTCGCCCATGTAAAAGACAGCTTGAGCAAGCAAAAAACTGCGCCTTCTAGTGGTAATGGGGTCAGCTCAAGCCTGCCAAGCTTACCTGATATGAGTAATACTGAGATATGGGGTGAGACCGAAGTACAGGATTTAAGCCGCCTACAAAAAGTGTCAATACCGCAGCTTAATTATAATACCTTGTTGCCGCAAGTGACGCAGTTTGACTTGTCTGACATCACAGAAACTGAAAAGTTACGTGGTGAGCTTAAAGGCGCTATGAAAGCGGAAGGTATCGGTTTCACTATTTTAGCCTTTGTTGTCAAAGCGACCGCTTATGCGCTAACCCAGCATCCGCGTTTTAATAGTCATTTGAGTGATGACAATACTCAAGTTATTTTACGTAAAAGCGTCAATATGGGTATTGCGGTAGCGACTGATGACGGCCTCATTGTACCTGTTATCAAAAATGTGCAAGATAAAGGGCTTAAGCAGATTGCTATTGAAATTGGTGAGCTTGCGGTTAAAGCGCGTGATAAGAAGCTTACGACTAAAGACCTGCAAGGCGCAAGCTTTACGATATCTAGTCAAGGTAACTTAGGTGGTACCGCATTTACGCCACTGGTAAATTGGCCACAAGTCGGTATCTTAGGGGTATCAGAAGCCAGTATGCAGCCTCGTTGGAATGCTAGTAAACAAACTTTTGAGCCGCGTCTAATGCTGCCGTTATCGCTATCTTACGATCATCGCGTGATTAATGGCGCTGATGCCGCGGTATTTACCCGTTATATTGCAAGCTTATTGGCGGATCCACGCCGTATTTTGCTATAAACTTATTTCTCAATGAAACACAAAGAAGCCAGCTATTTAAGCTGGCTTCTTTTATTTATGGTGTTCAGTTTATAGCAATGGGCTATATTAGAACTGTTTTACAAAAGCTACGCCATATACCCAAGGGCTGATATCAATTTCACCAATATCAGTACCGTTTAACGTAGCATCAGTTTTGATGTCCATATAACGGGCATCGATACGGAAAGACTCAGTAGGCGCGAATGGAATATCAAGACCGATATGACCAGCAACACCAACGCTATCGTCAAGTTTTAGCTCAGTACCTGCAACATTCGCTTTCTCTTTAAAGAAAGTAGTGTAGTTCACACCAACACCAACAAAAGGTTTCACGTTCATAGGCAGGTTGTAGCCGTCGAAGTGGTATTGTAGAGAAAGAGTAGGTGGTAAATGTTGAGTTCTACCTGTGATTTCATTACCATTCACGTCGGTTAGGGTAAAGTCATGATGAAAAGGAATGGCAGCCAGTAGCTCAACACCAACGTTATTGGCGATAAAGTACTCACCACTGATAGTTGGACGTACATCGCCATCAACATCTACAGCGTAATTTGTATTGCCTATAGTGACGTTACCGTTGTCACTTTTTGGATCAACATAGTGAGCACCAGCAGCCACAGACCAAGTACCAGCAGGTACAGCGAAAGCAGTGGTCATAGTAAGTGCAGTTGCAGCAGCTAAAACTAGGGATTGTAGTTTCATCGTTTGATTCCTCAACATAATAGATGATTATTGGTCAGTCTCTAATGAGGGATGACAGTAGTGACTGATTACACAATGTTATGGTTAACTTGTAACATTATCTCTCTATTATAATACAAAAACCCTAATAAGAGTAAGGTTTTAAATAGAAAGTGGTAATGTTCATATCTTAAGTTACCCATCTACTTGAATAAATAGACTAAATTAGGAATAAATTTATAATTACGCTTGTTATTTTAATTCGAAATTTTCAGCGGTTTTTGCTGCTATTTATCAAAGGGGACGGTCAGACATTATGCTCGGTTATTGTAGTAATTCTCCGCTTCGTTGTGAAAACGCCCGTTCCATCAAGCTCTTAAACCAAATAGATTCTTGTTGTCCTAAATGTGGTTTGTTCTTATTACCGGCGCAAAACTTAAGCAACCAATTACGGGCTGATGAGCAGTTTTTGCGCTTCGTTTTCTTGGCGATTGCCGTGATATTGTTGGCAGTGACCTACATTTATTACCTAAATTTTGTATAATCATCATTACTGATGCATAAACTAAATATGCCCATCAAATTTGTTGGTCTGAATTTAGGTATAAGCGCTTTTTAAAAGACTGTTTATTAATATAAGACCGGTGTTACATCGCACCGTATATAGGGACGCCATGCTACTCCAATCTATACGGCGCTTGCGTCTTTTCGTCTATAACATTCTACAAAACGATGAGCATGATACGCTCTTTAGTCGCTGTGTTGACTACTTTCTCATTTTTTTAATCATGGCGAATGTCACGGCGGTCATCGCTGAGTCTGTAGATAACTGGTACTATCCGTATCAAGAGTCTTTTACTTGGTTTGAAAATTTATCGATTATCATATTTTCTATCGAGTATTTGCTCAGATTATGGAGTGTCGCTGAAGCGAAGCCTGACAATACCACTTGGCGTCAGCGCTGGGAGTGGCTAAAAAGTCCGTCGGCATTGATTGATATTATTGCGATTGCGCCCGCATTCTTGAATTTCTTTGTCAGTATCGATTTGCGTTTCTTACGTATTTTGCGTTTATTTCGCATTCTTAAGCTCACTCGTTATTTTGCCTCATTACGTATTTTATTGGTGGTTATCAGTAAGGAGAAGGGCTCATTTCAAGCGGTTATTTTTATCTTAATCATTATGATTGTCACGGCATCAAGTGGGATTTATTTGGTCGAAAACCACGCGCAGCCAGAGGAGTTTGAATCGATACCCAAAGCCATGTGGTGGGCTGTTGTTACTCTGACGACGGTTGGCTACGGTGATGTAACGCCTATCACCAATGTTGGTAAAATATTGGGGGCGATTATCACCATATTGGGCGTCGGTCTAGCTGCATTACCGGCCGGTATTTTGGCGACGGGCTTGGCAAATGAGCTCAGTCAGCGCCGTGAAGAGCTTGAGCAAGATTTCCGCGGGCAATTGGTCGATAGCGATTTTGATTTGGTACAGAATCAGATGATGATTGAGAAAATCCGCCGCGAGCTTGGATTGGATAAGGAGCAGGCACAAGAGATTGTGCTGCAAGTATTGCGTGAGCAAGAGCTAGAACGCCGTGAAAAGGAAGTGCGGCAAAAGAATTTTTGCCCGCATTGCGGAGAGCCGTTAGAGTAAAGCTGGCATTTAAGCATTTTTCTTAAAGATGATTCTTAAAGGTTGTTCTTAAGAGCAGTTCTTAAAGGCAGTTCTTAAAGGAAGCTCTTAAATCAAAAGTTTTTAGTGTAAAAAAGGGTGAGACGTTATTAAATAGCGTCTCACCCTTTTTATTTATAGATAAGGTAAAAACCAATCTTAGCTTTCTATATTAACGTTAAATACCTTGCGGAACGGGCAGGGCACGCGCCAATTCATGCGCCACTTCTTGTGCCGCTGTCGATAAATCTGTCGCTGGCAGTGGTAGAGTTTGTAAAGTCAGATGCCAATCGTCCACCTCTCGGCGCAAGTGTGTCACCCAAAGCGTAATGCAGTCACGCGGCAGCTGCTTTAAATTAACTTCAAAAGAGCGATTACCTTCATCATCGCTTAAATGAATCTCCCCTTTTTTGACTCTGCTAAAAGGCTGCCCATGATAAGAGTTAGCAATCAAAGCAATATGCGTGATGTGAGCGGGAATTTTATCCAAATAAAGCCGGATTTGCTCTTGGTCAAGGGGCGCAAGATACATGGCTTGCTCACCACGGTCTTTGCCATTGAGGCTATCGCCTTGATGTTTGACCGATTCGGCTTTATCACGTAACTGCTTAAACCAAACAATATCGCTGATGGTACAGTTATCGTCATACAGCACGCAGGCCAAATCGATATCAATCGCGCCTTCATTTTTTTTGAAGCGCTTCTTTAAATTTTTAAATAAGCCTTTTTGCTCAATCTTAGTAAATTCATAATTCAGCGCAAAAAATAACGTCCCCGTATCTAAACCCAGCCCTCTTAAACTGTCTGAAAGTAGTGGTGATGGGATAGTGGTCGACATAATATTCCTTTTGGGTTTTTAAATTTAAAATGGTTATTTTTAATAGTATAAGCGTCAGTGCATTTGAGTATGACTATTAGATTTTTATCATCATTAATAATGAGCTGTTTTTCTTTATTGTCGCTATTCATTATTTATTGGCTTGTCTAATACGGCTTGATACAGTAGCGCGGGTTTGGCGTCTAATAAACCGCTACCAAAACCACGTAACCACCAAACCAGCTGCGAGGTTAGGTTAACGGTCGCTTGTATGGTAAGGGTTTCATCACTATTGATGGTCACATTTTGGTCGTCACTAAGCTTACTTTCCGTTAAGCTTTTGCCCGCTTGTTTGGTAAATTGTAGCTCAACCGCAGTATGTTTGCCATGATCAGGTAACTGGCTAAATAGAGGATGGCTAAAGCCCATGCCGCCTGCATCTAAATAGGTATCCAGTTGGAAATTGTCTGGGGTTTTAGCCGCGCTTTCTAGTATCTCAACGCTGGTAAAGCGATGCAAAGCAAAGGTACGAATAATCACTTCTGGATCATCAGTGCGCGTTGCCAATAGGTAAATAATTACCCCACGCTGGACGATAGCAATAGGGTTTAAGGTATATTCGCTAGCTTGTGATTTATCACTGCGGGTATAGCTGGCTTGTATTTGTAATTGATAAAATAACGCATGATAAATGTTGTCTTTACTGTCCAAATCAATGTGCGGCGCAATTAAGGGCTGAGTCGCAGGCTCGATACGCACTCTGTCAATCCATGAATGCGTGACTTTACTGTTTTTGAGTTGCCTGCGTGCCAAGTCAAACCAAGGAAATAGCTCATCTAAAATAACCGGCGGTAGTAGCTGACTTAGATTGGCTTCGACCATATTAAAGGCAACCGCTTGTGATAAGTTCATATGCGGTAAGCTTTGCAGCGGCGCATCATCTTTCCAGCGCCAACCTTGTGGATTGGCATTGTTTTTTTCGATAGGAAAGCGTTTGGCAAGGGCGTTTAAATCGCGTTGCACCGTACGCAAACTGATATCAAAGCCTGCCAATATAAGCTGCTCGTAAACATGGGTTGTCCCTACCCAGCGATTGCGCTGTAACTGCGATAACACTTGCCATTGTCGCGCTGTCGTCGCTGCCCCATGACGATTATCTGCTGCTTCCTCAGACGCTTTATTATCTGCAGTAACTTCTTCATTTTGCTCAGCAACTTCTTTAGTCACTAGTGCAGTTGCTGATTTATCAACAACTGCTTGAGCTTGAATACTATCGGCGTCAGTAGAATGTGCAGTCATTAAAGATAACCTTTATTCAGTCACGGGTTTGGTTGCTAGCTGTTTATTAGCATTTTATTAATTAACATAGAGCATCATAAAAAGCCAATCATCGCAGAAAAGCATGACAACGTCTAGCGATGCACTTCTGTATTTGCCTCTATATTTGCATCTGGGTTTACGTCTGGGCTTGTATCTATGTCACCTTTCTCTTTCTTGGCTTTTTTTTGCTTATCTTGTTTTTTCTGACGTTTGGCTTGGCGCTTTTTCTTGGCTTTCTTTTTCGACTTTTTATCATCGACTTCGTCATCAGTATTCTGATTCTCATCCCAAAGCATCAAACGGCTTAATACTTTGCCAAATAAGGTCTCTTTACGGTAGCGACCTTTTTTATTCATGGTATCGACAGGTAAGCCGGTCATTAAAGTCAAAGCTTCACTTAATGTATGTACGCCATAAATATGAAATTGCCCTGCTTGAACGGCGGCAATGATGTCGTCACGTAGCATTAATTGTTTGACGTTGGCCATTGGGATAACCACGCCTTGTTGTCCCGTCAGCTCTTGCTCGCGGCAAGCGTCAAAGAAACCAGCGATTTTAGAATTGATACCGCCAACTGCTTGGACTTCGCCTAACTGATTCATCGAGCCGGTAATCGCAAAAGATTGATTGATAGGAACGTTTGCTAGGGCGGAGAGTAGCGCACAGCCTTCACTGACCGTCGCACTATCACCATCGATATGGGCGTAACTTTGCTCAAAAGCGAGTGAGGCGCTAAAGTTGAGCGCATGATGCTGACTAAATAAGGCACGTAAATAGCTGGTCATAATCAGCATGCCTTTGGCGTGTAAGCTGCCGCCCAAATCCACATCGCGCTCGATATCGAGGATTTCGCCCGCGCCAATATTTGGCTGAATGACTGCGGTCAGACGAGCGGGCATACCAAACTCGCTATCGGCGTAACTGACGACAGTGAGCGCATTTACTTGTCCGACAGCATCGCCTTGGGTCTGAATAAGCTGCTGGCCATTTTTTAGCTCATCCCAATAAAGGTCGCGCAAGTATCCTGAGCGCTCGTCCATATCGTCAATAGCGTGGGTGACGTGAATGGCGCTAACGATGTTTTTACCGCTCAAACGTGCATGGCGGTTAGATTCATGTAAGAGCTTAATTAATAAATCACTATGCAAACTTAAGCGGTCTTGGTCTTCTGCTTGTAAGCTTAAATGCTCGAGTAAAGCGGCTTGGGCGCTACTATCAAAAGGATAAAGGTTGGCATAATCAATGATGTCTGCCATTTTTGCTACCAATGCCAATTCGTGCTCAGGGCTGCGAGTTACATCGTCGTGAAAATCGGCACGTACTTTAAATACTGCATCAAACTCAGGCTCCAGCTCTAGTAGTTCGTAATATAAATCTGCTTCGCCAAGCAAGATGACTTTGATATCAAGGTCAATGGGTGCGGGCGCGAGCGATAAGCTGCCTGTTAAGGTCAGCATCTGCTCAAGGCTTGAGAGTTTGATTTTTCGAGATTGCAAGGCGCGCTTAAGACCTTGCCACGCGTAAGGATGCTCAAGCAAGTGACTGGCTTCTAACAATAGATAGCCGCCATTGGCACGGTGCAAGGCGCCTGCTCGAATCATACTGACATCGGTGGTCACTGTGCCCAATTGGGTGATTTGCTCGACATGACCCAATAGGTTTAAATGCGTCGGTAAGTCTTCAAAGATGACCGGTGCGCCACTATCGGGCGCGTGACTGACAATGACGTTGACTGCATAGCGGCTTGGCGTTGTGGCAAGCACTGCCGTCACAAACTCCTCGTCATCGCCATTGACGATACGCTCGACATGCGTAACCATATCGGCAAATACGGTTTTTAGATACTCGACAACCAATGGATGATCAGCAAACTGCTCATAAATAGGCGCAAATAAAGGCTGCAGCGCTCGGCGTGCAATATTGCGATGCAGCGCTTCAATGGCATCATTGGCTTCGTCTTCTAATTGCTCTAAAGCGATGGTCAGCTGACTTAAGCGTTTTTGCATATGGTTTTTTTGTGCAAAATTATTCAGCTCAGCTTCGTACTCGCTCTTGCCGTAGTCGTGGTTAGCATCTTTGCTCACGCTATCATCAGCACTAGAAATACTGGAACTAGAAATATTGTCATTAGAAATATTGTCATTAGAAATATTGTCATTAGAAATATTGTCATTAGGAATATTGTCATTAGGAATATTGTCATTAGGAATACTGGCTCTTTGACCTTCCTCTTTTATTGACTTATTTTTCTGGCTATTAGAGATTTTGTCATCTTTAACTTCACTATTGCTCTCTTCTTTTGGTAGCTGGCTAGGATGTACAAATACCGCTTTATTGTCAAATGCGCGAAACGTTAGTGCTAAATCGTATTGTTTGCCTTCGGTATTTAGGTCGTCGTAAGCCTGACTTTCTTTTTGATGGGTATCATTTTTGATGGCTTCGATTTTGCTTTGATATTGGTCGCTACGAAAGCGTTGGCTAAGTCTTTTTTTGGCTTGCTGCCATAATTGATTGACCTGCTGTTGTAGTATTGTCGCCTGCCCAGAAGGTAGACGTAGTGCTTGCGGTGTACGTGGATCGGCAAAATTATACACATAAACCCAATCGTCGGGCGTTGGTGCGTCAGCGGCAATTCGTTGCAATAAACGACTTATAACGGTGCGTTTACCTAAACCATTTTCGCCCGCGGCAAATACGTGATAGCCGCTGGCATGAATATCCAGTGCTGTATGCAACGCTTTAAGGGCGCGCTGTTGTCCAAAGCCGACATCTAAATCGGGGGCAGTGCGGGTATCGCTCGGTAGCTCATTCGTATCAGTATAACGCTTAAGCTGCTCGGCACCGATAAGGCAGCGCTCATTAACATCGATAAATACCGGATGAGGCGTGTTAGGCACATCTACTGTGCTATCTGGCTGAGCTTTTTCTGACGGCTTTTTGCGTGCCAGCTCTTTGTTGGGTAGCTTTGTTTTAGATGGCCTTTTTTTAGGCAGATTCGTTGCTAATGGTTTTGTCTCTGCTGTTTTATTGACAGGGCTTACCATAGGATGGGTATCTTTTGGGTCTTGATTCATAGGTGTGTTTTGCGGTTCGGTCATAGTTATATAGTAAGTCGTTTTAAGAGGGCGGAATGGTTATTGAGCTTTTGTTGTTTGAGCGCTAAGTGTAAGAATGCGCTTCTAACAATCAATCATTTTTAATAATGAATCTTTTTAATAATGTATCAGGACATCTTACAAGATATAGGCGCGTTTTAGATAAGACATTAGGCGCAGTTTTGTATCATAGATAGATGGGTATTTTTACTACTTAGGTTGAGGCAATATTCATTTTGCTACGTTAAATTGCTGACGGTCCAAGAAGATAAGCCTTCAATATAGGCGTAGATAGTATAAGATGGCGTACATTGGCGCAATCTGCAACTATTCAATGGGCAGCCTGCATGATAAAATAGACGGTTCACATGTCAAAACTGGATAACCCGTATGTCAGATTCTACTAAAACCTCTTCATCATCTGCTAGCACGGGTAAAATTCATATTGACCCGACAGGTTTTGTAAAGCTTAGCGCGCAATTGCCAACACTTGCAAATATCTTAGCGCAATCAATAGATGAGCTGGGTCTTGCATTAAGCGCGACGCAGCAGCGCACGTTATTATTGTATTTAGACCAGCTTTTATTATGGAATAAAGCGTATAATCTGACCGCTATTACCGATCCAATCGAAGCACTTATTAAACATATCATCGATTGTTTGGCTATTATAACGCATTTACCGTCAGGGTCGCTGCTAGATATTGGTACGGGAGCGGGCTTGCCAGCGGTGATTATCGCTATCTGTCAGCCTGAGCGCCAATGTACCGCCCTTGATAGCAATCAGAAAAAAATTCGTTTTATTAAGCAAATCAGTAGCGAGCTTGGTTTGAGTAACATGCACCCAATCGCCTCGCGTATTGAAGCGCATGAAGCCAGCTATGAGGTGGTAACGTCGAGAGCTTTTGCCAGTCTGATTGATTTTGTCGAAGTGGCTCAGCCACGCTTGGCCGATAATGGTTATTTATGCGCGATGAAGGGTAAAGCCCCGAGCGATGAAGAGCTACAAGCGCTAAATGACGCTTGGCAGATAAAGACAATTCCGTTAAATGTGCCGCGTTTACAAGATAGTCGTCATTTAATTGAATTATCTTATAAAAATGTCTAAGCTATGAGCACGCAACGCACCATAAGGCAACAATTGTTCTATAGTAATGAGTAAGTGGCCTGCTCATTTATACGCAGGTGTTTAAACACCCTTATAGGTAAGCGTCAGGTATTTGAGTAATATAATAAGTAAAAGCAGCAAAAATGCTTCAGTAAAAATCAGTAACAGATCCTAATTAAATTGAGTGAGTGTATGGAAATCATAGCAATTGCGAATCAAAAAGGCGGCGTGGGTAAAACCACGACGGCAGTGAATTTGACCGCCAGCTTAGCGGCCAAGCGCAAGCACGTACTGCTGATTGACTTAGACCCACAGGGTAATGCCACCAGTGGCACGGGCGTGGATAAGAACCAATTAGAGCTGACCATCGCTGACGTACTGCTCGATGGTGTATCGCTGTCTGAGGCGATTGTGAATAGTCCAGCTGGCTTTGATGTCATCGGTGCCAATCGTGATTTGGCGGGTATGGACATCACCTTAATGAGCAAGACCAACAGCCATGAGTTGTTTAAAACGGCGATGGCGCAGTTGGTCAACGATCAAATCGCGGCCGAAAAACCTGCTTATGATTATGTGATTATCGATTGTGCACCGAGCTTAAACTTGCTGACGATTAATGCCTTGGTTGCCACCGACAGCGTTATTATTCCGATGCAGTGTGAATATTATGCGCTAGAAGGCTTGGCGGACTTGTCACAGACAATTGAGCGTCTCACTGAACTTAACCCTAAGCTCTATATTCGCGGCGTGGTCAGAACCTTGTTTGATGCGCGTAATACTTTAGCGCGTGATGTGTCTGCTGAATTAGAGGCGCACTTTGGCGAGATTATGTATAAAACTCATATTCCAAGAAATATTCGTCTAGCAGAAGCGCCGGCACACGGTTTACCAGTTATCGCGTACGAGAGATGGTCAAAAGGTGCGCGCGCGTATCAAAAGCTGGCCGCTGAAGTGATGAAGCAAAGTGAATAATCATAAGTTACTAGTCATAAGCTGCTAGTCATCAATTAGCTTGTTTAGTGTAAACATTAAAAACAGCAAATTATATTTATCAGTAAGCCGGCAGTAGTAAGCATTGGGCTTTTTATTTTAGCGTTAGAGGATAGGTAATCATGGCAAAGAAAAGAGGGTTGGCTGCCAATAGAGGCTTAGATGCCTTATTAGGGTCAATCAAAAAAGAAAAACAAATTGCCGCCTCTGCCTTACAAGATGATACGGTGGTGCGCGAGCCTACTGTGTCAGCTGCAATGCTAGAAACTGACATATCAGAAGCTAAAAAACAAGAGCAGGATGCCCGCGTGGCAGGCAAAGCTGCTGATACGAAAGTGACTAAAAAGCCTTCTGCCTCACCAGTGACAGAGCAATCTACTGACAGTCAAAATCGTAAAGCGCGGATGATTAAGAAAAGCCCTGCTAATAAAACCCGTACCAATGCGATAGACAATAGCGCCTCTGAAGACCAGATAAGCTTGGTGCAAATCGATGTCACGCGTCTGCAAGCAGGTAAGTATCAACCGCGCCGTGATATGAGTGAAACGGCGCTGGCAGAATTGGCTTCTTCTATTGAACAACATGGCGTCATGCAACCGATTGTTATTCGTCCATTATTGGCGAATGAAGACAAGAGCGAGGCCTTGGTTACGCATGAAATTATCGCCGGTGAGCGCCGCTGGCGTGCGGCAAAAATGGCGGGTAAATCGGTTATACCAGCGATTGAGCGCGCGTTATCCGATGAGCTGGCAATTGCGCTGGCCTTGATTGAAAATATCCAGCGTGAAGACTTATCGGTGATTGAGCAGGCGGCTGCCCTGCAGCGTTTCCATACAGAGTTTGGTATGAGTCATGCCATGATTGCCGAAGTCGTTGGGAAGGCACGTACCACGGTTTCAAACTTGCTACGTCTCAATCAGCTCCATGATACGGTCAAAGACCATTTGGCAAACAGTGCTTTAGATATGGGGCATGCCCGTACATTGTTAGCATTATCATCAGAACAGCAGCCTATCATTGCGCAAAAAATTATCGATGCTGGTATGACGGTGCGCGAAGCTGAAAAGTTAGTCAAATCCATTTTACAACCAGCGCCAAAAGCCAGTCGTCCTGAGCAAGTACAGTCTCGCGATGTTGAGCGCTTAACCCAGCGTTTAACCGATATGTTAGGCGCGGAAGTAAAGCTCAAACACAAAAAAGACGGGCAGGGTAGTGTTGAGATATTCTTCCATAGCCAAGATCAGTTAGCGGCCTTAATTAAGCATATAGAAGCGCAAGCTTAAGGTTTTTAATAAGCTTGAGCTAATTATACAAATATATAATCATCTTTTAATAATTAATAAAAACATAGAAGAGAGTCCGTATGTGGGAGCTGGTAAAAGCAGGTGGTTGGCTGATGACACCTATCGTGGTGTGCTCAATATTGGCATTGGTTATTATTATCGAGCGTAGTCATACTTTACAATTTAATAAGATTGCGCCCAATAGATTGCGCGAACAGCTGATAACCCGCCTACGTGAAAACGGTGATATTGGTCGTACGCAGTTGATGAATGTCAAAGAAAAAACCCCTTTGGGTGATATTCTAGCGACCGGTCTGCTTTACCGCCAGTACGGCTTAGACTCGATGACGATGCATATGGAAAACCGCGCAAGTGTGCAGGTGCATCAGCTAGAGAAAAATATCAATATGCTTGGCACCATTGGGGCGATTGCGCCATTGCTTGGTTTGTTGGGTACGGTATTAGGTATTATCTCATCGTTTTTGGCGATTACGGATGGCGCGATGCAAGACCCAACGATGTTGGCGGCTGGCGTGTCACAGGCTTTGATTACCACTGCTGCTGGTATGATTGTGGCTATTCCAGCTTTGGTTGCTTATCGTTATTTTCAGCGCCGTATTATCGATATCAATGCGCAGTTTGAAACGCAAGCGGGACTGATGATTCAAGAGTTATATGACTATCAATTGTTAGATAATATCAACAGTTCCGCTATGTCTCAGTTGACGACTCATGCAGCAGTAGATGATAAATCGAGTCATGTAAGTAATGAGCTTTCGATTGACACCTCAGATTTAAATCATACGGCGGCAGCGACTTAATTCTATTGTTTATATTATGGTAATTAATGATAAAAATAATAGTATGAAGCACTGCTTATTAAATATATACCTTTAAGCACATTAAAGAGACTGACATGCGCTTTAGAAAACCGACCGTTGAGCCGCTTGAAATCAATCTCACGCCAATGATTGATTGCTTATTATTTTTAATTGTATTTTTACTTTTGGCGACCTCGTTTAATCATTTCAGTCGTTTAAATATCATTCTTCCCGAAGCTGAAGGTGTGGCGCTGACAGAAGAGAAAAACAGTATTGAAGTTGCCGTGCAAGAAGATGGCAGTTATCTAGTTAACGGAATTACCCTTGCCAGTAGCAACGAGGCTGAATTGACCAGCATGCTACAGCAAGAGGCGGGAAGTAATCGTGATATGCTATTTGTGATTGCTGCCGATGCGAATGCCACGCATCAATCTGTAGTACGAGTCATGGATATCGCTGGTAAATTGGGTTTTTTAAATTTAAATATCAGTACGGTTGTACCACTTGGTCAGCCTTTACCGCAATCATCTCCACAATAATTTTTATGATATTTGATAAGGTGGTAAAGCGTGTTAAGCATTACCACTATTATTCTAAAAGCATTTAATGCTTTATCTTATAACCAAGCGCTACTGCTGCATCCGTGTCATTTATTCCTTCTTTATACCTAAATCGAGGCTTTTATGAGCCAAGCTAATCAACCTGACTCTAAAAAAAATTCTGCTAAAAAGCTATCAGCCGCGCCTTCAAATACGCCTAAGCATAAGACTTTATTGCGTCTACTAAGCTACCTTAAACCGTATTGGTGGGCGCTAATATTAGTCATAATAGGCTTTGCAATTAATGCGGCAACAGAGATTTGGATTGCCAAATTGCTGCAATATATCACTGATGCCATCAATCAAAACGATCGAAGTAAGCAAGCTTGGTTTCCAGCCCTGATTATTATGTTGTTCTTTGTCCGTGGTGTGGGAAGCTTCTTGGGTAATTATTACTCAGCATTAGTATCGCGTAATCTTGTGTATGAGATACGAGTAGAGGTGTTTAATAAGCTACTGCGTTTGCCAAGCTCATTTTATTTGGCTAATTCTTCTGGTACTATTTCTTCCAAACTCATTTTTGACGTAGAGCAGGTGACCGCAGCCAGTACAGATTCTATGAAGACCTTGGTGCGTGATGGTTTGACAGTTGTAGCCTTGATAGGTTTTTTACTTTATACCAACTGGCGCTTAACCCTAATCCTATTTTTGGTGCTACCACCAATCTTATGGTTGGTTAATTTTGCCTCTAAACGCTATATGAAACTCTCCAAAGGTATTCAAGAAACCATGGGCGGTGTCAGTCATATAACAAATGAGGTCGTTGGTGGCTATCACGTGGTTAAAAACTATGGTGGTCAAGCTTATGAGTCACAACGGTTTGATGAGGTATCAAAAAAGAATCTGCGTCAAGGTATGAAAATAGTTGTTACTAATAGTATCAATACCCCTGCCGTACAGCTATTAATGGCAATGGCAATGGCTGTCGTTGTATGGCTCGCGCTACGACCATCGGTGATAGATAGCATCACGGCAGGTGAGTTTATCTCATACATTGCAGCGGCAGGTTTGTTAAGTAAGCCCGTGCGCTCACTCACTGACGTTAATCAAAAGCTACAACGCGGTCTTGCCGCGGGTGAGTCTATATTCGAATTGCTGGATGAGCCTGAAGAAAACGATACGGGTATCCTTGAACCTTTATTAACAGGCAGTATTCAGCTAAGTGAAGTTAGCTTGGTATACCCGGATTCAACTGTAGCACTACGTGACTTTAATTTGGACGTGCATGCAGGTGAAACAGTGGCATTGGTGGGACGTAGTGGCGCTGGTAAATCTTCTTTAGTCAACTTGCTTACCCGTACCTTAAATACTTCTTCTGGGCAAATTACCCTTGATGGTATGCCGATTGAAGATATAAAGCTTGAGAGCTTACGAGCACAGATTGCCATGGTCAATCAACAAGTGGTGCTGTTTAATACCACAGTGTTTAATAATATTGCCTATGGCAGTCTGGCGGATAAAACCCAAGCTGAGGTTGAGCAAGCAGCAAAAGAAGCTTTCGCCCACGACTTTATTATGAAAATGCCAAATGGTTATCAAAGTGAAGTTGGTGCTGAAGGTTTGCAGCTGTCTGGTGGTCAACGCCAGCGTATCTCTATTGCTCGAGCATTACTAAAAGATGCGCCGATTTTGATTTTAGATGAAGCCACCAGTGCTTTAGATAATGAGTCAGAATACTACATTCAAAAAGCGCTAGATAATATTATGAAAGACCGCACGACGCTAGTGATCGCGCATCGTTTAACGACGATTGAGTCCGCTGACCGTATTGCTGTACTAGATCGTGGTCAGATTGTTGAGCTAGGTACGCATGCTGAGCTGATGCAATTGCAGGGTCATTATGCGCAAATGTATGCGCGTGACTTTGAGTAAATGTACTGAATAAATTTGCTGTATAAATAGGATAAGTAACAAATCATCATGAGTATTGAAACCACAATGACGCGTGCATGGCAACGTCAGGCCGCTTGGCTCTGGCTACTGTTGCCTGTTAGCGGGTTGTATGGATTCATTACGATGCTACGTCGGCAGGCTTATAAAACAGGTCTGCTTTCAAGTTATCGTGCGCCTATTCCAGTAATGGTTATCGGTAATATTACGGTAGGTGGCAGCGGTAAGACACCGTTAATTATTGAATTAGTCACTCATCTACAAAAGCAAGGCCTAAAGGTAGGCGTTATCAGCCGTGGTTATGGCGGTGATAGTAGCCAGATGCCAGCTTTGGTACATGCTGATAGTTTGCCAAGCATCGTAGGTGATGAGCCCTCTTTAATTGTTAATACGACAGGCGCTGCTATGGCAGTATGCCCCAATCGTAAACAAGCGATTACGACCTTGTTAAACGCTTATCCCGATTTACAATTGATTATTGCCGATGACGGCTTGCAGCACTATGCGCTGCAACGCGATATCGAATGGATAGTGGTTGATGCGTCACGCGGCTTTGGTAATCAGCAGCTGCTACCAACCGGTTTTTTACGTGAGCCTATGTCGCGCTTACAAGGCGCAAATGTGATATATCATGAAAAAGCAGAAATGATAGGGATTGATAATAATAAAGCTCAAGCTAAGCGTTTAACGATGCATCTACAAGCTGATAAATTACAGCTTTTATGGTCTTCTGCTGCTGAGATAGATGGCTCAAATGTCACAGAAGAAAAAATACCTATGCTACCTATGCCACCCACGTCAAACAGTCGGGTACATGCGGTAAGCGGTATCGGCTATCCACAGCGTTTTTTTGATACTTTACTATCGCTCGGTTTCGATGTCATTGGCCATGCTTATCCGGATCATTATGATTTTAGCTTAGATGAGCTTTTACAGTATAGCGAGCAGCCTATTATTGTCACCAGTAAAGACGCGGTTAAAATCAGGGCGCTGCTATTGGATGCGATTAGTCGCCAACCACTTAGCAAAGAGTATCAAGAGCTTGTGAGTCGCCTATGGGTATTGCCAGTGACTGCGGTGTTATCGGACAGTTGTTATGAGAGCTTACAGCAGCAATTAAAAGCTTTAAATATTGATATCAATAATGGCTAAAAGTCTAAAAGCTTAGATAATTTTTATAGGAATAAATCATGTCGTCAGCAACTAAAACAATGCCAGCCAAAACGCATATTGTTATTCCTGCGCGCTTTAAAAGCACCCGCTTACCTGGCAAGCCATTATTAACTATCCATGGCAAGCCAATGATACTGTGGGTAGCTGAAAAGGCACAGTTGGCTGATTTTGCTGATGATATGTGTATTGCCACGGATGACGAAGCAATTGCCAAAGTTTGTAGAAAAGCAGGCTTTGATGTGGTGATGACGAGTAGCGCGCACGCGTCAGGAACTGACCGCTTGGCTGAGGTCGCTTTTATTAAAGGCTGGGCTGAGCATGATATCGTGGTCAATATGCAAGGTGATGAGCCTTTAGTACCGCCGTTATTATTAGAGCAAGTTAAAGCACTGTTGGTACAAGATGCCGAGAGTGTGATGGCGACTTTATGCGAACCTATCGAAGACTACGAGACGTTTATGCGTCCATCGGTCGTTAAAGTCGTCAGTCAGGCGTCTAACGGTTTACAGCGAGCATTATATTTTAGCCGTGCGCCGATTCCGTGTGACCGTGATGCAGTATTGGCAAAGGACAGCGCTACACAGCACCAAGCGCCAAAAAATGCTTATCGCCACTTAGGGTTATACGCCTACCGCGTCAGCTTGTTACAGCAGTTTGTACACTGGCCGCAAACGCCACTCGAAACACTGGAAAGCTTAGAGCAGTTACGCGTATTAGAAAATGGTGGCCATATTGCTATTGCCCCAGCCGCCTGTCATCTGCCAGCAGGCGTCGATACCCAAGAAGATTTGGACCGTCTAAATGCCATGAGTTTAGTGGATTTTCAAAACTGCTAATGTAGATAATTAATAATAGCCTAGGGCGTGTCCTTATTTTAAAAATGGTGATAAAAATGAGATAAATTGTAGCCAAACAAGGAAAATAGTGCAGTTAATATCGGGATATTACCCAGCTATTTGACGAAGTTTGGCAAAATTTAGCCATTTTTAGACCATTTAGATGTCCATCGATTGAATTGAGGACACGCCCTAAGTAGTAAACCAATATTTTTGATTAAAAATAATTGGTTTATTCGGTCTTTAAAGGTTTTAAGTGTATTAGCAGATTGATCATATTAAAGGTGTTCAGCGTGTTAAAGGTAGTGAACGCATTAAAAGCATTGAGCGATGACCATAAGTGAGATAACTGAAATGACCAGCACAGTGCCTTTGAGCGATAGTATGTATTTTGCACCGTTACTACCGTGGCAAAATGAGTTATGGTCGCAGCTGACAAAGCGGGTGTTAATGCCGCAGCAATCCTTACCGCATGCACTTTTAGCGGCTGGGATGCAAGGGATGGGTAAGCGTGCTTTTGTCTGGCGCTTGGTGGCATGGTTATTATGCCGCGAGCGCAATAGCCATCCGCTCGGCGCTTGCGGCGTCTGCGAGAGCTGTCAATGGCTTAGATCAGGGACGCATCCAAGCTTACAAGTCTTGCCAATGATTAGTATGCCAGTCAGTGCCGATAATGCTCATGCTAAAGAAGCAGCAACTAGCACTGCAAAAGACAAAAAATCTGCCAAAGCTGCTAGTAATGCCGCGTTAAAAATAAAGGTCGATGATATTCGTGCTCTACAGCCGTTTATTTATCAAGGCGGGCAGGGCATGCGGATTTGTGTGCTAGATTATGCAGAGCAAATGACCATTGCTGCGGCTAATGCGCTGCTTAAAACCTTGGAAGAGCCACAAGCGCAAGTGCATTTATTCTTAATCAGTGATACTCCTGCGCAGTTACTGCCAACCATAAAAAGCCGCGTTCAGCAGCTGGCATTGCAAACGATTGATCCTGCTGTTTCAGTCGATTATGTCACTCATGCTTTAGGCAGTACGGTCAACCGTGAGGCGGTCGGCACGGCAGCCATTGAGCAGCTGATACAATTGGCAAATGGTGCGCCTTTAGCAGCGGTTGCCCTTGCACAAGCGCCTTGGTATAGCAAGCGCGCGTTATGGCTGACAACGTGGCAAGCGTTACGTAGCGGTAAACGCAGTAGCATTGCGGCAAGCGATTATTGGCAAACCCAGCTGAGTATAAGCGAGTTTATTCAACTGTCGGAGCTAATGCTGGTCGATATGCGCCGCGTATGTTTAGGTCTCGATGCGCTGCAAAAGGACATCGATTTATCCGCCTCTTTAAGCAATTATAAACCTGCTGAAAGTAGCTTTGAGGCGTTTATAAACAGTCTACAACAAACAAAAATCGCCCTGCAACAAAATGTGCAAGAAAAATTCGCTTATGATAAGCTGATGCAAGAATTGGCGTATTTATAAATTAAATTAAAATAAAGTAAACCTCACTCATAAAGGAAGCTAACTATGGCAATGCCAGGACGTGGCGGGATTTTAACCTGTCATATTGAAGATATGGAAACGTTATACGCAAGCTATTTATCCTTTGTGACCAATGGCGCGTTGTTTGTGCCGTCTGATAGAATACAAAAACTGGGCGATGAGGTGTTTATTGCCGTGACTTTGCCCAATTCTAGCGAACGCTTGCCTATGAACGGCAAAGTGGTTTGGATTAATTCTAAAAGCCAAAGTGGCCGTCCAGCAGGCTTTGCGGTGCAGATAGGTACAGATATCGCTGGGCTAAGAATTAAAAATGAGGTTGAGCGTTTATTGGCCGGTAAGATTGATAGTTTACAGTCGACTTATACCATGTAGTGTTTCTACAGATCAGCAATCGTATTCGCTATGATTATTATAAATACTAGCGAAATAATATAAAAAAAGCAGCCTTATAAATGTATAAGGCTGCTTTTTCATGCGTCATATTTTATTAAATAATACGTGCATAAATTTGTTTATTTAATAACGCGGTGGCACATACATATCATCAGGAATCGGTTCGCGGTAGTATTCGTCATCGCGCTTGCGTTCAGGCAGCTCGACCTCATCACGCGGTACTTCTTGATAAGGGATTTGCTCTAGTAAATGGGCAATACAGTTTAGCCGTGCGCGTTTTTTATTATTGCCTTCGACCACCCACCACGGCGCTTCAGGAATATGCGTGCGCTCAAACATGGTCTCCTTGGCCTTGGTATAATCCTCCCAGCGGCGACGTGATTGTAAATCCATCGCCGACAGTTTCCACTGTTTAAGAGGGTCATGAATCCGGCTCATAAAACGTGAATGTTGCTCGTCATCGGTAATCGAAAACCAATACTTGACCAAGCGAATACCTGAACGTACCAGCATGCGCTCAAATTCAGGTACCGATTGGAAAAACTCTTCGTACTGGGCATCGGTACAAAATCCCATGACGCGCTCGACGCCCACACGGTTATACCAGCTACGATCAAATAAGACAATTTCGCCAGCAGCAGGCAGATGCGCCACATAGCGCTGGAAATACCACTGCGATTGCTCACGTTCTGTTGGAGCCGGTAGGGCAGCCACTCGGCAAACACGTGGGTTTAAGCGCTGAGTAATACGCTTAATAGCGCCGCCTTTACCAGCAGAATCACGCCCTTCAAATATCACGACGATACGCTCACCATATTCAACCACCCAATCTTGCAGCTTAATAAGCTCTCGTTGCAGCCGCAATAACTCTTGAAAATAGGTACGGCGATCAAGCTTTTCTTGCTCACTCATCTCGCGCCCATCAAAACGAAAGTCGCGCACGTAATCGTCTATCTCATTTTCAAGCTCTTCATCATAGCTATCTATTAAGTCTTGATGCATTTTTCGGCGCAGCTCATCGCCAAACACCTCTTTATCCATTCGGGTAATGAAGCTGCCTTGTTCAAGCGCTGATAGCTCGCGCCGCTTGGCCGTGGTTAAGGTTTGCTGATCAATCGACGAGGGATCCTTGCTCATAGTAAGCTCCTAATACCTATTTTTATGACTGCCTTTTATGATGACAGCTATTTATATGACAACCTTTTATATGAATGCCTTTTATATAACTACTTTAACATATCTAGCGCAGCAGCTATGAGTGAGCAGTGTTTGCTTGTTGCATTCGCTTTATAACACTTTCATTTAGACAAAAAAACACCCTCTAATCATTGGATTAAAGGGTGTTTTAAAAGCTTAATGTTATTGACTGTCTAAGGATATCTTAGAGTAATTATTTCTCTAAGATGCAAGTTACACCTTGGCCACCAGCGGCGCAGATAGAGATAAGCGCGCGACCTGAACCTTTTTGATCCAGTAATTTAGCAGCAGTAGCTAGGATACGACCACCGGTTGCAGCAAATGGGTGACCGGCGGCAAGTGATGAACCATTGACGTTTAGCTTACTACGATCGATAGAACCTAATGGCGCATCAAGACCTAGACGCTCTGCACAGAACTTCTCATCTTCCCAAGCAGCAAGGGTTGATAGCACTTGTGAGGCAAACGCTTCATGAATCTCATAAAAGTCAAAATCTTGCAAGGTCAGACCAGCACGCTCAAGCATACGCGGTACTGCATAAGCTGGCGCCATCAGTAAGCCTTCTTTATCGCCAGACTTACCGATGAAGTCAACAGCAGCGGTTTCTTGATAAACGATATAAGCCAATGGCTTAAGACCATTTGCTGCCGCCCACTCATCAGTACCTAATAGTACACAAGAAGCACCATCCGTTAGCGGTGTAGAGTTAGCCGCTGTCATGGTTGGGTTGGCATTCTTTTTGCCAAATACAGGCTTTAATTTAGCTAGCTTCTCTAAGGTAGTATCTGGACGCAAGTTGTTGTCGCGCGTCAGACCTTTATACGGGGTAATTAGGTCATCAAAGAAACCTTCATCATAAGCGCGCGCTAAGTTTTGATGGCTAGTAAAGGCAAGCTCATCTTGTGCTTCACGGCTGATGTTCCACTCAAGTGTGGTAATCGCTTGATGGTCGCCCATTGATAAACCAGTACGTGGCTCGCCATTTTGCGGGGTATCAAGTAAGTCTTTTGGATTTAGACCCATTAGCGCTTTTAGACGTTGTTTGTTGTCTTTAGCAGCGCCCAATTTAATTAACACTTTACGTAAGCCATCGCCAACTGCGATAGGCGCGTCAGAAGTCGTATCAACACCGCCAGTAATGGCCGAATCGATAATACCAAGGGCGATTTTATTGGCAGAAGCAAACGTTGCTTGTAAGCCAGTACCACAAGCTTGTGAGATATCATAGGTTGGGGTATGTGGGTTCAATGCCGTGCTTAGTGTCGCTTCACGCGTTAAGTTGATATCGCGGCTCAGTTTCATGACTGCACCAGCAACCACTTCACCGACTTTTTTGTCTTGTAAATTAAAACGCTCAACCAAACCATCTAACGCTGCTGTTAGCATGTCAGTGTTGCTGACATCTGCATAAGTACCGTTTGAGCGAGCAAAAGGAATACGGTTGCCGCCTAAGATAGCCACGCGATGTTGACCTGAGCTAAGCTTGGTTGGGCTGGCTTTTTTAGCAGCAGTAGTGGTTTTGTTAGCGCTAGTCGTATCCGCTTCTTTGGCTTTGTTGTCATCTTTAGCAGCGCTGTCTTTTTTAGAGCTGGCTGTTTTTGTATCAGTAGCTTTAGTGTCGTTGCCTTTAGTATCCGCTTTCTTCGACTCAGTCGCTTTTGAATTAGCAGCTGACTCTTTCGCAGCTGATTCGGTATTTTTTGTATCGCTGGCTTTTACAACGGTGCTTTCAACAACAGGGCTATCAGGGTGATTATTTTTATTACTCATAATATTATCCTTAAAAAGTATGGGTAGAAGAAAAAAGGGAAGAACGTATTAATGAAAAAAAGCAGTAAAGAAGTGCTTAATAAAAAGTCTTAAAACGTTAAAAAAATCGTATACAGATACTATTACTGAATGATTGCTATCTAATGACAGCGATTATATTACATAACAATGGTTAAAATGCAGTGGCTTATCATAAGGCGTTTTTTACGGCCTTACTGTATGCCTTTGGCAAATGATGTGACACTATGTTTAAGCTATCGCAAGGGTTAATAACGCTTCACGTCAGTTAACAACAGCCATTTCGACTGGCTAGTGTTGATTATTTGCATTGCATAACAGAGCTTTTGATAATATATTGTTATCTATAAATGCGTTTGCCATAACTTATACGTTAGATTTTAGCATAAGTTTGGTGTTTTTGACCCGAGAAAAAGTGGCCATCTTGTATACTGGCTTGTCTACAGATTGTTATAGACATTAGTGGCTTTTGGACTTGTTTCGCATGGAAGTGTATAGTTGAGGCAGTTTTAAGCCCATTTACTAAATGCTAATAATTTTTATCAATGATAGTGCTGGTGAGTCTTTATAATAGGCGCATTGCATTTTTGTTTACTATTATTTACCCGTTAATTTTTATCTTACTCGTTAATTATAGGATTATATTATGTCAGATCGTTATGGTGATTTTGTTCAGTCTTCTATTGGTAAAAAAGTAGCAAAAAACTTAGGCTTGCCTATGCCAGTAGAGCTTGATCGTTTTGATAGTGGCCAGCCTGCGGTACGTGGTAGCGTATTGGTTGGTCGTGCTAATGGTGATAATACCGCCATCAGTGAGTCAGTAGCCCGTATTTTGTCAGAGCTGCATGCTGACGTGTTTGTAAATAGTAGTGATAATGTGAAAGACGCGCTGTCTGATGCCGGCGTTAAAGCCAAGGCCAATACGGGCAGCGATGATAAATTTAAAGTCCTATTATTTGATGCCAGTAATATCAGTAATGCTGATGAGCTAAAGCAAGTATATGAATTCTTTCATGCTGTTGCGCGCCGCGTCGAAAAGTCAGGTCGCGTTATTATTATTGGTCGTCCACCAGAAGACCTCACCGATATCGAAGCGGCATTGGCACAGCGCGCGCTTGAAGGTTTTGTGAAGTCGGTCGGTAAAGAGTTTAAGCGTGGTATCACAGCCCAGCTTATTTATGTTGCCGAAGGCGCTGAGCAAAACTTAGATTCAACATTACGCTTTTTCACCTCAGCACGTTCAGCCTATGTTTCAGGACAAGTGGTACGTGTCAGAAACGGCGCTAACGTTGACGTTGACTGGGCACAGCCTTTGGGCGGCAAAACCATGCTGGTTACGGGCGCAAGTCGCGGTATTGGTGAAGCCATTGCTCGTGTTTTAGCGCGCGAAGGCGCTCACGTTATTTGTCTTGATGTACCACAGCAACAAGCTGACTTACAAAAGGTCGCGAGCGAAATCAGTGGTTCAGTCCTAACAGTCGACATCACCAGTGAAGATGCGGGCAAAGAAATCGCTGAAGCCGCGCAAAAACGTGGCGGTCTAGATTCAGTGATTCATAATGCTGGTATCACGCGTGATAAAACGCTTGCCAACATGGATGAGCAAAAATGGGATATGGTCATCAATATCAACTTGGGCAGTATTGCCAAGCTAAACCGCTATTTGCTTGATAATGATGTGCTAAAAGAAAATGCGCGTATTGTTTGCGTCTCATCAATCTCAGGTATCGCCGGTAACTTAGGTCAAAGTAACTATGCGACTTCTAAAGCAGGCGTTATTGGTTTGGTCAATGCCACTGCTAAACAGTTAGAAGACAATGCGAAAGGTATGACGATTAACGCTGTTGCCCCAGGATTTATCGAGACGCAAATGACAGAAGCGATTCCATTTGCCATTCGTGAAGCGGGTCGCCGTATGAACTCAATGAGCCAAGGCGGCTTGCCAGTAGACGTAGCTGAGACCATTGCATGGTTTGCTTCACCAGCTTCTGGCGGTCTAAATGGCAACATCGTACGTGTGTGTGGTCAAAGCTTATTAGGTGCTTAGTAAATATAATGCAGGCAAAATTTTGCTTAATAACATAGATGATTAATCTCAATTAAGCTTGCACTAAGTATATGATATCCAGTAAGGTTTTAGATTTACCTCACATATGCTTACGAAAAAATTGCTGATAAATTGTAATAAAGCTGCCCTAGGGTGGCTTTTTTATGATAAAAACACAGTAATAATAACTTGCCCGGTTTGTTAGATGGTTTTTTACGTTGGCGGCGGGTTATTACTATAATGATAAATAGCTGGATTGGGTAAAGGGAGTGACCCTCTTTGTTGGGCGAAATTACCTTTTAATCAAAACCTATATTAATCAAAATAAGTGTCAATATTACTTAAAGCAAGTATTAATCAAAGTAAATATTAATCAAAGTAAGTATCAGTCAAAGCACTTACTAATAAACGAATGCATCGCATTTTACATCTAGCCAGAAAATTTGCTCAAGCCCCACTTAGGATTTATTATGTCAGACAAACATTATGATGCGTTGCCAAAAGCGCATACCACTTATGCTAATATCGTCAAAAGTTTATTGCCTATCGGTAATAGCGGTAAAATCAGTCGCGACCAATTGCCACAAGCGACCTATTATGTAGATGACTTGCACATCGATCAAAGCAATCTTGATGACTATCGTAAGATTTGTGGTTTCGCTGATAATGGCAAAGTGCCTGTGACGTATTTTTCGGTTTTATCACAGACGTTGCAGATGAATATGATGGTCAAAGAGCCGTTTCCATTTGCCATGCTAGGTTTGGTACACGTGGATAATAGCGTCACTCAGTATCGTCCTATCGGTGAGCGTGAAACGGTTGCCATGGCGGTAAAATTTGATAACTTGCGCGACCATGCCCAAGGTCAGCAGTTTGATTTTGTCACCACGGTGAAATCAAACGATGAAGTCATTTGGGAAGGGACCTCTACTTATTTATCACGCGGCAAAAAATCAAGCAGCAAAGATAAAAAAAGCACGCCGCGTCCAGTAACCGTGAAGCCAGCAGTCAATGAAGACGGTGTGCACAGCATCTTTGAAGTACCAGAAGATATCGGTCGTCGTTATGCGTTTGTTTCAGGTGACTTTAACCTTATCCATCTGCACCCGCTATCAGCACGCGCGTTTGGTTTCCCAAAAGCCATTGCTCATGGTATGTGGTCAAAGGCCAAATGTTTGGCTTTAATGGATGAGCTGCCAGATGCTTGTACGGTTGAAGTGTCATTTAAACTGCCTATCTTTTTGCCAGCTGAAGTAGAGCTGATTGCGGAACCAGTCGCACAGCTTAAAAATGCAGAAGATAGCTGTGAGTTTGGCTTATATAGCGCTAAGAATGACAAGCCGCATCTTGCAGGTGTGATTAAATTGCAAGCTGACAACCAGTAAAATAGGCCATATTTCTAACATTCATATTTCACGAACACCTCACTAATTATGACTTTACATGAAAATGCAATAAGCGCAGCTGAGCCTGATAGTTCAGCTGTGATAGACCAAAGCGCTGCTAATGAGCAAAGCGCTGCCAACGTGCAAAGCGATACTAACGAACAAAATGCTGCAAGCGTTATAGATAACGGTATCAATTTAGCAAGTATCTTTGAGCCTTATTTTCGTCCAGAGGCAAATACCATTGTCTGCGGTGCGCTCGATGAAGCAAAAGTAGCCGCTTTGGCGGCCGCTGGCGTTGAGTTGGTGATTAACTTGCAACCTGATGATGAGCTAAGTTTTGATGAACGAGCGGCGGTCGAGGGTGCTGGTATGGCTTATGAGCAGCTACCTATAAGCGGTGCGAATGATTTAAAACAGCTAAAGATATTGGCGTTTGATAACATCCTACGTCAGCATCATGGCAAAAAAACCGTTATGCATTGTGGCTCTGGCAATCGTGCTGGCGCAGCAATTGCGCTGCGTGCTGGCTGGCTACGTGGGCGTAAAATGGATACGGCGATGGAACGTGGGCGTAGTCATGGTTTGACGAAGCTTGCAGAAGAGGTTCATAATCGTTTATTAGTGCCGCGCTAAGCTATCGTCAATTCCATTTATACTGATTAGCAGGGCTCAATAAAAAGGCGACCAATAGGTTGCCTTTTTATTGAGTAGATTTTATCAGCAGGTAGTTTTTAAGTGTAAGAACGGTTTTTTATAACTCAGATTAAAAATAAAGCGAGTAAATAATGATAAAAAATAATGCGCAAGCAAATAATAATAACGTCCATGAACCAAGCGCCCCGAATGAAGCGATTAAATCAACTGTCGCCATTAACCTTGATCTTCAGCAACGATTACAACAACTGCTAACGGACTTACAGCTTGATGATGCGCCAGCCGGTGGGGCATTAGTCGTTTATCAGGCGGGACAATGCATCGCTCAAGCAAGTGTGGGCATGGCACGCGCGGATTTGTCATGGAGTCCTGATACGTTATCGCTTAATTTTTCGACGGGTAAGGGTATTTTGGCGACATTAGTTCACGTATTGGTATCACAGCAATTACTTGATTATGACCGACCGATTGCCGATTATTGGCCAGCTTTTGCGGCGCAGGGCAAAGAGCAGATTACGCTGCGTCGCGTGATGTCGCATCAGGGCAATTTATTTTCCATTCAAAGTATCGATGTCGATAATGAAACCGTGCTTGATTGGAATATGATGCTAGAGAAAGTTGCCGCCATGCCGATAACTGCTCCCGAACAGAGTGAGTTATATGATAGCGCTTATAGCGCGCTGGTTTATGGCTGGGTGTTAGGCGGCGTGATAGAAGCCGTTACTGATATGCCATTAGCTGACGCATTGCGCCATTATTTAACCGAACCTCTTGGGATTGCAGATAGCTGTTATTT
Source organism: Psychrobacter sp. DWR1-2-3 (assembly GCF_049896465.1). Taxonomy (NCBI): domain Bacteria; kingdom Pseudomonadati; phylum Pseudomonadota; class Gammaproteobacteria; order Moraxellales; family Moraxellaceae; genus Psychrobacter; species Psychrobacter sp. DWR1-2-3. The sequence continues at coordinate 690,316 of NZ_JAFCUJ010000002.1, read as the reverse complement.
TGGCGTACCAGAAAATAAGGTGAACGACGTTGCGCATCTAGTTAAGTATTTTGAGACAGTAGAGCAGGTAGCAGAGCAAAAAGACGATTTAGGAACAAACCAAGAAAGCAGTCAACAAAGCGGGCAAGCGCGTCCTCGCCGTAGCAAGCCAGTGTTAAGGGCGGACTCTGCCAATACTTTGCATACTTACACCAGTCTACCAAGCTATGCTTGTTGGCAAAAAAGAGCGCTAACCAATCAAGCAAGCGCAAGTGATGGTAAAAATGGAAGTATAAACGAAAGTACAACGGTAGATGAGCTACCCAGTCTAGATACGGCAAAAATTAATCGTTTATACTTTAATAATAGCCAGCTTAATTTAAAAAATTATAAATCCGCTCTTATGTTAGCCAATAAGCAACCTATTGATTATTATGATAAACGCACATTACAGGCTGTTATCCCTGCTGCCAATGGCGTGGCCTCAGCGCAAGCATTAGCGACTATTTATGCCATGCTAGCCAATGGCGGTACATGGCAGGGGCAGACACTCATTGATGAGCAAACCTTTCAGCAGCTATCAACCCCGCAAGTTACCGGCATGGATGCAGTGATGCCTGCAAAAATGAACTGGCGTTTGGGCTATCATCGCCGTTTTAGTCTTTGTGACAGCGAAGCGAGTAATGATAGAGCGCAAGGCTTTGGTCATATGGGTTATAACGGCTCGGTTGCTTGGTGTGACCCTACGCGCCAACTGTCATTGGCCTTTATCCATAATTTTGATGTAACGATGCTTAATGATGTCCGTCAGTTTGCGCTAACGGAAGCAGTATTGGCTTGGGTGGATGCTGACAGATAAGGTTAATTAGCATCATGGGCAATTGATACTAGTGTGACTTATTGGGCGTCATTTTAAGCAGCCTTGTCGCACTTAAACCATGGATAAAGATAGAAGTTAAAATCACAATGGAGCACACTATCCAAAGTTTAAGGGCATCTTCATTATTAAAGAATCCTTGATTGAGGGCATAAGATAAATAATATAAAGTTCCAATACCGCGAATACCGAGGGCAGAAATAGCGTATTTTTCGGTACGCGGAAGGTTTAATCCTGATAAAGCGATAAAGCCGCCAATAGGACGAATCAGCAATAAAAAGGTAAAGCTGACAATATAGACGCGCCACGTCAGCTCAACCCCCGCTTGTAAGCCTTGACCTAAGAACATGCCAAAGATAACAAGCACTAAAGACATCAGCAAACCTTCTGATTGCTCAGCAAAATCGTGCAATTTGTGATGATAGCTGTGTTCACGCTCTGAGCGCCGAAAGGCAAAGGCTGCAACAAATACGGCAATAAACCCATAGCTATGCACGTATTCTGCCAGTCCATAGGCAAGCAATGTGATGGCAATCACCACATACCCTTGTGAAATAGTGGTGTTGTGGCTGTATTTTGAAAACACCAGCTTTGCCAAAACTTTACCAACCACAATGCCAACTATCAGGCCTGCGCCAATTTTCCACAGCACATCATGGGTGAACCAAGACCACAGCATCTCACCCGTGAACTGCTGCCCTCCGCTATAAGCTTCCGCTATCTTAATCGCGAGATAGACAAAAGGAAATGCGAGACCATCATTTAACCCCGCTTCTGAGGTTAGAGTAAAGCGCGGTGCGTCTTCGCCGCCGGTGTTAGGCGGGCCAACTTGAATGCTAGAGGCTAGTACGGGGTCGGTCGGGGCCAGTACAGCGCCGAGCAAGATGGCAGCGCCCAGCGTCAAACCAAAAGCATAATAGCCTAAGACGGCCATTGCAAAAATACCAATCGGCATGGTGATAAGCAGTAAGCGCACAGTCGGTCGCCATAAGTGCCACGATAGCTCAGTATCAATCTTAATACCCGCACCGACCAGCGAGACCAATACCACAATCTCGGTCAGTTTTTCGATAATAAGACCATTATCAATCGGGTTTAAAAAAGATAAACTCGTCCACCAATAACCCATCAGTAAACCAAAGCTCACCTGTAACATGGGTAATGAGATGGGCGTGCGTTTAAAAATAATAGGAAACAGCGCCCCAAATAAAAAGGCAATGCCGCAGACCAATAAGAATAAATTATAATTTTCAATCATAAGTTTGCTGCACGCTGTTTTATAGGATTTGGAGATGCGATATTAGATGGTGTTTATTAGATGATGCTTATTAGCTCTTAATAATGAGGCTAAACGCTTTTTAATACCGCAAAAAAACGTTATCAGAATGGTGGCTACGTTGTTTTTTGGTGAAAAAAAAGCCTGCATAGCGCAGGCTTTGGATAATTCTATAAGAGTATTGCTTTAAGAGTATTTCTTTAAGACTGTAGTTTTAAAAACTTATAAGCAAAGTTTTTTGCTTAACGCTCAACTTGGCTCACATCACGGACGGCACCGGTATCGGCACTGGTCGTCATAGCCGCATAAGCACGTAGGGCAGGAGAGACGTGACGCTCGCGACTCACAGGCTTCCATGCATCGCGCCCGCGTGCTTCCATGGCTTCGCGGCGAGCTGCCAACTCTTCATCACTGACCTGCATATTGATAGTACGGTTTGGGATGTCGATATGAATGGTATCGCCTTCTTCTACCAGGCCAATCGCGCCACCTTCAGCAGCTTCAGGGCTGGCATGACCAATTGATAAACCTGAAGTACCACCAGAGAAACGACCGTCAGTTAACAGCGCACACTCTTTACCTAGACCTTTAGACTTAAGATAAGTCGTTGGATACAGCATCTCTTGCATACCAGGGCCACCTTTTGGACCCTCATAGCGGATGATGACCACATCGCCGGCTACGATTTGATCAGCAAGCACGGCTGCTACGGCATCGTCTTGCGATTCAAAAATGCGTGCGCGTCCGGTAAAGACTAAGATACTTTCATCAACGCCAGCGGTTTTGACCACGCAGCCACGTTCAGCGATGTTGCCGTATAGTACTGCTAAGCCGCCATCGGTTGAATAGGCATGCTGAGCACTACGAATACAGCCTGACTCGCGGTTGACGTCGAGGTTCGGCCATTCTTTTGACTGTGAGAAGGCCTCAGTGGTACGGATGCCACCAGGAGCAGCGATGTAACGTGCACGCGCCTCAAGATTGTCAGGGTTCATGATGTCCCATTTATCGATGGCTTCTTTCATCGTGGTGCTATGAATGGTTGGCAAGTCAGTATGGAGCAAGCCCGCACGGTCAAGCTCGGCCAACAGCGCAAATACACCACCAGCACGGTGCACATCTTCCATATGGTATTTTTGCGATGCAGGAGCAACTTTTGCTAGGCAAGGCACACCGCGACTTAAACGATCGATATCATGCATTTTAAAATCGACTTCCGCTTCATTGGCGGCAGCTAGCAGATGCAAAATAGTATTGGTTGAGCCGCCCATGGCGATATCTAGAGTCATCGCGTTTTCAAAGGCGGCTTTGGTGGCGATAGAGCGTGGCAATACAGAATCATCATCTTGCTCATAGCGGCGCTTGGCCAATGACACAATCGTGCGCCCAGCTTCTAAAAATAACTCGCGGCGCAGCGAATGAGTGGCTAATAGAGAGCCATTACCTGGTAATGCCAAACCTAAAGCTTCGGTCAAGCAGTTCATAGAGTTGGCAGTAAACATGCCAGAGCACGAACCACAAGTCGGACACGCTGAGCTTTCAATGGCTAAGACGTCTTCATCACTGATGCTATCATCAGCGGCATCCATCATTGCATCGACTAAATCAAGCTTACGAATCGCATTGCCTTTACTGTCAGTGGTATGGACGTCGCTACCGCCATCGTTGTTATGGCTGTGAGCTACGGTGCTGGCAATCACTTTACCCGCTTCCATCGGGCCGCCTGAAATAAACACCACTGGAATATTAAGGCGCATAGCCGCCATTAGCATACCAGGGGTGATTTTGTCACAGTTAGAAATACAAACTAGGGCATCGGCGCAATGCGCATTGACCATATATTCAACCGAATCGGCAATCAAGTCACGACTTGGTAGTGAATACAGCATACCGCTATGACCCATGGCAATACCATCATCGACTGCAATAGTATTAAACTCTTTTGCCACGCCGCCCGCTTTTTCAATCTCACGCGCAACCATTTGCCCCAAGTCTTTTAGATGCACATGACCGGGTACAAACTGCGTAAAGGAGTTGGCAATTGCAATAATAGGTTTGCCAAAGTCGCCATCAGTCATGCCGGTTGCGCGCCATAGGGCACGAGCACCTGCCATATTACGACCGCCAGTAGAAGTTTTTGAGCGATAATCCATGTGATATTCCTTACAAATGAGCGAGATTTATTAACGTGTGCAGCATCCGCTGTCATACTGATAGTGTGCTTTTTATGCAGTGTGAGTACTAGTGAATAATACTAAGTCATTACCATACCATTAGATATGAGTAACTGAAAACAATTAACCCCGAATCATAAAGACTTAAGGGTCAATATTTAGGCAAGACGCTCTAAAATAGCGCTCTCAAACCAAGGCAGCTCGACTTTATCAGCTTCTAGTTTGGCGATGACCACCAAGGCGTGAGTCGCTGGCAAGAATTGATAGTCGGAGCTGGCATCAATAGTCAGTATCTGTTTATCGCCTTCAGCTTGTTCATCGATACTGATTAACGTCTGTTTGGTATTTTTATATAGGACATCAATACGACCAAAAAACTGCCACTCTTTAAAGGCAGCAGTAAGCGCATCCGCTTCATCTTTGGTATAAATTTGCTGGGTGTCTTTACCGGTATTGGTCCAATGCAAACGTACCGCCAATTGCAGGGCTTCACTAAACACCACCAATGAGCCAATTATTTTGACATGCCAAGGGCTGGTTATCAGCGCTTTATCAATACCGATAAGTTTCGCAGCCTCATTCGCCGTCATCGGAGTATTAAATTGTGCAAGCAATGACGGTGTTAGCGGATAGGTTTGTTTAATACTGTCATCTAAACTGTCGTAATGATATAAAAAGGGCAGCGGCATATCCTGTGTAATGGTTTTTTTGCTGATTTTGCAATTATGGATACGCCAGCTGATAGCTTTATCGGTCAATGCTTCAGCTAAGATAATGGCATTTGGCTCAAGGATTTGCGTACGAGTTTGCGCCTCAACCTCATTCTCAATGTCAACTTGTTCTGTCGCATCTGCTATAGAGCTAGACGGCAGCGTTGTATCATAGGTTTCTGAATAATAGGGTTGTGAATAAGTGGCGTCATTATCCGACGGCTCATCTGATGGCTTATCTAATGATTGGGTTGGCAAGGCAGTCAAATCCATAAACGTAGGGTGATTAAAATAGAGGATTAATATAACATTTAAAGCGCATCACTCGTCAACAAATTAATCGTGATACCTGCAAATCCTCAAGCCCTTGTACTCAGCCCATATTTCGTCCACTATATTTGCTGAGATATTTACCCTTTAATACTGATCAACAAGTACTGATAACCAATTACTAATAACCAATTACTAATAACCAACTAAGGAATAAAATAATGAGTCAAGACAACCAAACCAAATACGACGATAACAACATCTTTGCCAAAATGCTTAACGGTGATATTCCTTATCATAAGGTTTTCGAGGACGATAAAACCCTCGCCTTTATGGATATTATGCCGCAAGCAAAAGGTCATGTATTGGTGATTCCTAAGCAAAAAGCCGTTGATTTAGTCGACCTTGAGCCAGAATATGCCGCAGCAGTACTAATGACCGCCAAAAAAGTCATGCAAGCGCAGCGCCAAGTATTCGAGCGTGAAGGTATTATTCAAATGCAGCTCAATGGCGCACAAGCAGGGCAAACTGTTTTTCATTATCACGTGCACCTGATTCCATCGAGCATTCATGAGCTAGGTCGCCATGCTGTAACGCAAGCAGATCATGGCGAACTTGCTGAAATGGCAAAACAATTAGCAGAGGTTATTAATGCTTAAGCTGTAGAGCTGAGATTTATTACTTAGACATTGCGTTAGAAAAATTTTTTTATAAGTGTTAATAGAAAAGTATGGATAAAAAGGCAGCTAACAAGTTGCCTTTTTTATTTTTAGGTAATAGTGGTGTAACAAATGTTAAATTGATGTTACATATTTGGCATGATTCTGGGGTTTGGGTGTTCAATGTGGTAAAAATTGGTTCATATTTTACGTAGGTATTTTTACATTTTGAATGCTTTGAAAACTTTTTGATATTTTTCTCACCGTTACGAGACTCCATTTATGAAGCCTAAATCATCCAGTTCCACCATTTTGCTGCCGGTATTTGTGCCAGCGGCCGTCATTATGTTGCTGTTAGTTATAGGCACATCCCTTAATCCTGAAGCCGCTGGCGAGTTGTTTGGTACAGTATTAAATTATATTACCGAAACCTTTGGCTGGTTTTATATGTTGGCGGTGGCGATTTTTTTGATGTTTATCATCGTATTGGCATTTTCGCCTTACGGTAGTATCAAGCTAGGCCCTGATCATGCCGAGGCTGAGTATGGTTTTCTTGAGTGGTTCGCCATGCTATTTTCGGCGGGCTACGGTATTGCATTACTCTTCTTTGGCGTGGCAGAGCCGGTCTTGCATTTTGCCAGTCCGCCATTATCAGAACCGCAGACCATTGCCGCCGCAAAGGAAGCCATGCAGATTGCCTACTTTCACTGGGGCTTTCATATTTGGTCTATTTATGGGGTCGTTGGTTTGTCGCTCGCGTACTTCTCTTTTAGGCATGGTTTACCCTTATCGATGCGCTCAACCTTATATCCATTAATCGGTGACAAGATTTATGGTCCTATCGGGCATACGGTTGATGTGTTTGCCATTTTGGGTACGATGTTTGGTATTGCCACCAGTTTGGGTCTGTCGGTCTCGCAGATTAATGCCGGTTTAAATTATTTATTGCCGGATTTGATTCCTGTCAATATTACCGTTCAAGTGATTACGATTGCGCTGGTTACCGCGGCGGCATTGGTTTCGGTGCTGGCGGGTATGGATAAAGGGGTTAAACGCTTATCTATCTTAAATATGGTATTGGCAACGGCGTTAATGCTGTTTGTCTTTGTCGTTGGTCCGACTGTCTTTATTCTCAATGCCTTTATGGAAAATACCGGTAGCTATTTGGGCAATATCGTTGAGCGCACCTTTAGTTTACAAGCGTATCAGCTGAGTGATTGGATTAGTAACTGGACATTGTTTATCTTTGCATGGACGATTGCATGGGCACCCTTTGTAGGCTTATTTATCGCGAAGATTAGCCGTGGTCGTACCATTCGTGAGTTTGTCTTTGGCGTGATGTTAGTACCAACATTTTTCACTTTCTTTTGGTTTGCGGTGTTCGGTGACACGGCACTACATATGATTATGTTCGACGGTTATACCTCATTAATCAGCGAAGTACAAAACGACCAAGCCATTGCCTTGTTTAAACTATTAGAAAATCTACCTTTTACTGAATTTGTCTCTTCATTGACCGTTTTATTGATTATTACCTTTTTTGTGACATCATCGGATTCTGGGTCGTTGGTGATTGATTCGCTCGCAGCGGGTGGCCGTAGCGATACGCCATGGTGGCAGCGCTCCTTTTGGGTGGTCACTGAGGGCGCGGTCGCTGCAGTACTGCTGATTGCAGGGGGCTTAACGGCCTTACAAACCGCCGCCATCGTCAGTGCATTGCCTTTTGCAGTGATTATCTTAATTGCCATATTTGGCATGTGGCGTGCGCTACGTATCGAAGGTCATCGTAATCAAAGCTTGGCCAATGACAATCATTTGCCGCCGCATCTGCTCAAACTAGACGCATGGCGCGACCGTATTGATTATATGACGCAGCAGCCAACGCGTGAAAAAGTACTGAATTATATTAAAGGTACAGTTGTCTCGTCGATGAATGAAGTCTCAGAAAAATTTGCTGAAACAGGCTGGTTGCCTGATGTAAATTATGATGAGGTTAATGATCGCGTGGTGCTTGAGTTACGAGGCGGCGATAACGTTGAATTTTGGTACGAAGTGCGTCTATCGGAGCATGAAGCGCCTGATTATTATACGGAAGCGATGGCGAATAAATTACCGCAAGAGCATCATTATCGTGCGGAGGTCTACTTGCGCCGTGGTGGTCAAACCTACGATTTGTATGGCTATCAACCAGAGTCAGTGATTAATGACATTATTGATCAGTTCGAGAAATACTTGCACTTTATCAATGAATCGCCAGATATTTTACCGTGGCGTATGCAAGAGCACGATGATGATATTACCTTAGAGCAGGGCAGTGTCTTTGATAAATAGGCATTTTGTCCCTTGACGTGCGCTGAGCAAATGATTGTCTGAATGACTTGCAATATGCGTACGAACCCTTAGAATAACGGCTTGTTTTCACCATGAATCAAGCCGTTTTTTATGCCTATAAATAATCCAGTGTCTAGTCACTCATCAGCACAAACTGCTAATGACCATCCTTTATTGCAGCCATTGGTCATTGGCGGCTTGACGATTGAAAATCGCCTGATGGTCGCACCGATGGCTGGCGTGACCGACAATCCCTTTCGACGCTTGTGTAAATCCTTTGGGGCAGGGCATGCGGTCAGTGAGATGATTATCGCTGATACCGCACTTTATGCACGCAAAAAATCGCTCTATCGTGCCAATTTTGATAACGAAATAGCGCCTATTTCTGCGCAAATAGCCGGCGCAGAACCGGATAAATTGGCAGAAGCGGCACGTTATCAGATTGATAATGGCGCACAGATTATTGATATCAATATGGGCTGTCCTGCCAAAAAAGTGTGCCGTAGGTTGGCGGGTTCTGCACTTTTGCAAGATGAAGATTTGGTCGCGCGCTTGCTAGATGCGGCGGTAAATAGCGTCAATGCGCCCGTCACGTTAAAGACCCGCTTGGGCTATGAGAATGGGCGTGAGAATATTTTGCGTGTGGCGAAGCGCGCAGAGCAAGCAGGTATTGCGGCGATTGCCATTCATGGGCGCACTCGCGAGGATATGTACACTGGCGAGGCGCGTTATGAGCTGATCCGTGAGGTTAAAGAAAGCATCAGTATTCCCGTGATTGCCAATGGTGATATCGATAGCGCGCAAAAAGCGCAGCGTGTCTATGAGCTGACCGGTTGTGATGCGGTGATGATAGGGCGTGCCGCGCAAGGGCAGCCTTGGATATTTCGTGATATCGAGCATTTTTTGCGCTCAGGAGAGGTGCTTGCGGCACCTAGTGTGAGCGAGATAAAGGAGATTGTCCTAGCGCATTTGCAAGAACTATATGGGTTTTATGGCGAATATTCAGGCTGCCGTATTGCCCGCAAGCACATCGCTTGGTATACCACCGGCATTCCCAATTCCAATGCTTTTCGCCAAGCGATGTATGGCGAGGAGAGTACCGCTGGGCAGTTTCGCGTGGTCGAAGCCTTTTTGCATGCTCACGAATAGCAAGAAAAAACGGTCAGTTTAAGCAATCCACTTGATAATAAATACCCAGCTGCTAATATTCATGATATTAAATACATTTTACGGCTTCTTTATTAACTTTAATCCAATTATATTTGTTATGCTTTAGGCGAACATTAACGGAAATATCATTTACGAAAAGGATCTTTTATGGCCAATCCCTCAAAAAAAGCAATCAGCAAAGCAGTCAAAGATAAGCATATTATTATCACAGGAGCATCAAGTGGCATTGGTGAGCGTACAGCCTATCTGCTCAGTGAGTGCGGTGCTCATGTTATTTTGTTGGCACGTACTGAAGACAAACTGAAAGCCGTTAAAGAGAGTATCGAGGAGCTTGGTGGCAAGGCCAGTTATTACCCTTGTGATTTGACCAATATGGATGATATTGAAAAAGTTAGCGAGCAAATTTTGGCAGATTTCGGTCATGTAGATGTCTTGGTCAATAACGCTGGTCGCTCAATTCGCCGCTCGGTGCACGAGTCTATAGATCGCTTCCATGATTTTGAGCGTACCATGGATATCAATTACTTTGGCGCCGTTAAAATAGTTCTTGGGTTTTTGCCGACCATGATTGAGCGCCAGACCGGTCAAATTGTTAATATCTCATCGATTGGTGTGCTGGCGAATAGTCCGCGTTTTGCCGCTTATGTCGCCTCAAAATCGGCATTAGATGCCTTTAGCCGCTGCTTGGCTGCTGAAGTGAAGGGCGATAATGTCACCATTACCAATATCTTTATGCCATTGGTACGTACGCCGATGATTGAGCCAACTAAGTTATACCGCTACATGCCTGCGCTTATGCCTGATGAAGCGGCGATGATGGTTGCCAAAGCGATTGTCCATAAACCAAACAGTATCGCCAGTAACATGGGTAAATTTGCCTCAGCGACTTATTCATTAGCACCAGCAATTAACGTTGGTATTCAATCGATGGGTTATCGTATTTTCCCAAGCACCCGCGCTGGATTGACGACTGATAAAAAACCAAACCTTGCTCAGCGTGCCTTTGCTAGAATTCTACCGGGTGAGCATCACTAAGATAATATGTCTGATGAATTTAAAAAAAGAGATGCCACGGTATCTCTTTTTTAATGCCTTAAAATTATTTTTAATTATATAAATGGGTAAGGCTGTGGATTTTTTATTTGACATAATCACCGTTATGGGAATATGTTCGGTGCGCTATACAGGTAGCGAAGCATTGGCTATATAATTAGCATTCTTTTGTCTATCATCCTAAATTGTACGAAATTAATTGACCACAGACTTTGATCATAGGAAAGAAAATGTCGTTCTTTTATCCTAAAGATGTAGATTTTATGGAGATGTTTGGATGCGAGAGTCATATAGATAAGGATGGTTTGCTAGAATCCACATTCATTGATACACAAAATAAAAAAATGGTTTTTTCTATCAGTGATATGCAGAACTCAATATCTGCTTATGTATATCAAGATGAAGCAGTAATATTTAAGATATATGAAGAAGGAGCGATGAGGGTCATGATATATGAAAATCAGATCATTATAGAATATCTGAATTATCAGGATTTATACGCTAAAAGACTTACTATTATTGATGTGTATCCAATATTTAAAATTGACCACTGTACTCTGATAGACAAGGATATGAGCCAACTAAACTAAATGCCTTACAGGTATTTTTATATTAAGATATACCTACACCGAACCAATCAGCCCTTCACTGGTTCGGTACCCTAGTGAAGACTTGAATCTTCGGCTGTGGGGTAATGGTATCAACGTTTTAACTCGCTGAAATAGTCACAGTGTACTTCATGGTGTACCTACCATACATATTCTATTCGTGATCGGTGCGCTATACAGGCTTCGAACTATCTGATTAAAACATCCTATGTTAGTTTTTTCAGCATGGTTCAGTAAATTGCTAATAGAGGTAACCTATGCATTATCCTGATTTAAAAAGCTATCACATGTATGATGATATTTACCCAAATATGCTTAATATTGGTTGGTTAGATAAGTCATATGATTTTCCAAAAGGAAAAGTTAGTCGGATTTTAGTGGAAAAACTTAGGTATTTAACGTTGCTCGCAAAAGAACAAGATATGTTTAGATACACACATCCAAGCGGCATTGTTATTCATAGTGGATTAGTTAGAGGGCCGATATTTAAATGTCCGTATTGTGAAGAAAAAATTGGTCTATTTGAAGATAGTGACCAATCTGATAATCCAAAGGGCGTTCAGTTAGGAATAAATACTATGGAAATACCAGATGTTAATGGAGATATTATATATATATTTCCTACTTTGCTTTATCACTATATTACTGAGCATTATTATCAGCCACCTCAACAGTTTTTAGAGGCGCTAGTATCGTTTGATTTAACTAAGCCCTTTAACTGTAATGACCTAGAAGAAAAAATATACGAAAGTATCAAAAAATAATTTGATAAAATAGGTATACCCCAACGGAACCACCTATTTCACCCTTCAAACCTATTAACAGACTACTTAAAACAGACTGGTATAATGGAACTACTTATAACAGACTAGCCAAAAATTCGCCACATTATCCAAAATAACCCTGCCATCACCGCAGCAATGACCAATAGCCGCTTTGCCCAATAAGGAATAAGCGGTTTTTTATAGCCCAAGTCATTGAGCTGGCTGTCAACGCCGTCTTGTAGACTTTGGAAGCCTTGCTCTGTGGGCGTGGTTTTAACGCGAGTCTTTGTCAGACGCTCTGTCTCTTCTTCAACTTGTTCTCTATCAAAGCTAAAGGCTTGGCTTGGGATGCCTTGTTTGTTGGCGATAGTCGTGAGGGTTTGCTGCTGCTTGTTCTTTAGCGCAAGCTCATAAGTATCTATCCGAGATTTGGCGGCATCCATACTGATATTTTCATCAGCGGCCAAGGTTTTAATCGCCTGCACCAAATTGCCTTTTTCGACCATCATCATAACGGCTTTTGGCAGTTTTTTATTGGCGGGCGTTGAGCCTGAATCAGAGTCAAACATGAAAGTCCTTATTTGGGTGTGATACTAGGTAGGTGAGGGTATTATAACCATTTTATCGGCGCAAAATTCAAGCAAAAAAATACCGCAACCATTATCATGTCTGCGGTATTTTCATGGCGCTTATTGTATTTCAATAAAAATTGCAATAAACGCTTCTTTTAAATTATCTAGGACAATTTATAGGTCTTTCCAACGTTGGATAGATTCTTTGATGACTTCTTTAGCTTCTGCGACGTCACCCCAAGATTCGACCACCGTTGTACCGGCTTTTTTAAGGTCTTTATAGTGGCTAAAATGAAACTGTAATTGGTTGATCAGCTGCTTTGGTAAGTCTTCTAGGCTGTTGTAAGCATTGCCTGTATCACGGTCATCAGCCGGTACGACGACGATTTTGTCATCAACTTCGCCATCATCAACGAATTTCATCACGCCGATTACTTTCGCTTTTAAGAAAATACCAGTAGGCAAAGGCTGTTCTGTGATGATAAGCGCATCTAACTCATCGCCATCTTCATCAAGGGTTTGCGGAATAAAACCATAGTTACAAGGTTTAGCAAAAATCTGTGGATCAACACGGTCAAGCTCAAATACCGCCAATTCGCGATTCCACTCAATTTTATGGCTGCTACCAGTTGGGATTTCTACGACCACATTAATGATGCCGCCATCGACGTCGCCTGCGTCCAAAATTTTATTAAAATCTGCCATAAATTGCTCCAAGGTGCTTTTGTTATGAATGCTTCAATGATAAAGGGTTAAATGTTGGCGCGCTAAGGTTATTGCTGCGCCCAATTTGTGCGCCTGCGATTATAACAAGTTTGACTCAAATTTTCTCACAATGCTTAAGTCTAAGCGTGCACGATATTATGCAAAAAAGGATTATGCAAAAAACAGTATTTAATTTAAAAAAACTGTGTAAGCAAGACTGTATAAAAAAGACTTGGAAAATTACTTTGGGGCGAGGGCACGTAATTGGATATGTCCAGCATGACGTTTGGCAATATTATCGATAAGCTTTTGAGTCACTTGCTCATAGCTTAAACAGTTTGCAATTGCTTGCATAGATTGTTCAGCGGTCTGCACTGCCGTTTGCTCATCCATTGCAACGAAGTCAGCCAGTCGTAACATTTGCATGCCCGCATAGCCGCATGGATTAATCGCATTAAAAGCCGATAAATCACAATCTAAATTAATCGCGACCCCATGATAGCTAAAACCATGCTTGATTTTAAAGCCAAGTGAGGCGATTTTACCGAGCATAATGGCGTCATCGGCGGGTGCGTTAGACAGAGATTGAGCGTTCTCGTTGGTGGCAGTATTTAGATGGCTATATAAATAAACACCGGGTGCATCACGGCGCGCATGGGCGCTGATATTGACACTGGTATTGCCACTGGTATTGAGACTATTAGACGCGTGGCTTTTTAGGCAGTCATTGACCACATCTTCAATCGCTTGCTCGGCGTGCGATACCATGTTGCGCACACTCCAGCCTAAACTTTCCAAATCAAACAACCAATAGATAACCAACTGTCCATGCCCGTGCCATGTCACCTGACCGCCGCGGTCGGTCTTGATGATCGGCGTATTGGTACGTTGTAATATATGCTCTTCTTTACCGGCTTGTCCAAGCGTATAGACATCATTGTGATCGACAATCCATAGCTCGTCAGGGGTGCGTAGACCTTGCTCTTTTTTGAGCGCAATACGCGCCAACGTACGCGATAGCATGGCATCAAGGGTAGGAACATAATCAGCAGCTGAGAGCGATTTGCTAACTAGCATTTCATTGAGGGATTGCACGGTATTTTGCATAAGAATGACTGTCTTATATCTTGATGTTTTAGAAGGATGTTTTTAGAGTCTAGTTGCCTAGAGTGATAGTCAATACTAAATATAAGCAATAGATTTATACACAGATGCTGCTTGGATTAATCTTCCTTGCTGTGCCGATGCAGACAGAGGCTGCGAAAGATTAATCCCAACAGCATGATCGCATTTGTAGATTGGATAAACTCTATTACTAAGGTTCAGTGTAGCAGTTTTAGCAATTGTGCCCAACTCTATATTTGCGTCAGCTGCGCTATTCGCTTACTCCATTTAGCGGCAGTAAAAATACTGATAAATAGCAGCAATATAGACCTTAAATGACACGTACTTCATACAGACCCACTAGTCAATCAAAGGTGCTGTTCATTCACTGGTCGATGCGCTACATTAAACGGCGTTGACTAAAATAGTGTCGAATAGCATTGAAAGGAATCTCATCTGCCTTCATTATTGAAAACGGTTCATCAACAGCCATCAGTTGAAGGTGAGTATATAAGTGCCATATAAGATATAGGCGGCGTATATTGCGCCTGATCATGTATTCAGAGTCTTAAAATATATTATAGCGTGCCGACTCTAACGCCTATGACAAGGAAGATAAATGACCGATAATAATCAGAACACGCTTTTCCAAAGCGAGCCGACGCCAACCAACCAAGCTCAAGCTTCAAACCATGCCAATGATGCAAACGAATCCCTAAGCATCATTAAGACCGTCGCTGATATGCAGGCGCAATTTTTACGCCTACAAAATTTGAGCCGCACGCAGCCCATCAATGATTGGGCCACGCGTGAAAATCAACTCGACAATCTAGAGGTGATGCTAAGCGACAATCAAGAGCTACTTGCCAAAGCGATTAGCGCTGATTTTGGCTATCGTAGTGAGTCAGAAACCCAGTTCGCTGAGCTGTTTCCGAGCTTTACCGGTATCAGCCATGCCAGAAAACATGGTAAAAAATGGATGAAACCGCAGCGTGTATCGATTTCAGCGCTTTATATGCCGGCTCATAATGAGATTCAGCCGCAGCCGCTTGGCGTGGTTGGTATCATGGTGCCTTGGAATTACCCGCTGTTTTTGGCAGTCGGACCTATGATTGATGCACTGGCGGCGGGTAATCGCATTATGATTAAAATGAGCGAGGCCGCACCGCAATTTGCCCAAACGTTCGCTGAAACTATTTCACGTTATTTTTCACCGGATATGGTTTCTGTGGTCATCGGCGAAGTTGAGATTGCTCAAGCCTTTAGCCAACTGCCCTTTGATCATTTATTATATACCGGCTCAACCGCGGTCGGCAAAAAAATCATGGCTGCTGCTGCACCAAATTTAACGCCGGTCACCCTTGAGCTTGGTGGTAAGTCGCCTGTCGTCGTTTTGGAAGGTGCTAACTTAGAAAACGCCGTCAATCGCGTGATGATGGGCAAAACGCTTAATGCCGGTCAGACCTGTATTGCGCCTGATTATGTGCTCATTCCGCGTCGATATCATGAAGAGTTTATCCGTCTGGCAAAAGAGTGGATGGAAAAACACTATCCCAATATTGCAGACAATCCTGACTATTCGCACATCATTAATGGTGCGCAGTTTAAACGTGTACAAGGCTATCTAGATGGCTTGGCGGGCGATGAGATTCATCCGCTGACTGATACGGATGCTGATATTGACAGCCGCCTAATGCCGCCCGTGATTGTCAGTGAGCCTGCGCCTGATAGTGATGTCATGCAAAACGAGATTTTTGCCCCGATTTTACCCTTGATGCACTATGACAGCCTTGATGATGCCATTCGTTTTATCAATGAGCGCCCACGCCCGTTGGCACTATACGTCTTTGGTGATAACAATAGCGAGATAGATCAGGTGCGTAATAATACGGTATCGGGTGGCCTGTGTATTAATGAAGTCATTATGCATGTGGCGCAACATGATTTGCCGTTTGGCGGTGTTGGACACTCAGGTACGGGCGCTTATCACGGTAAAGCCGGCTTTGAGCGTCTTAGTCATATGAAGCCTGTGTTTGTACAATCGAAGTTGAATGGTCTTAATATTTTACTACCGCCATACGGTGGCTTGTTTAAAAAAGCCATGGCGCTGTTTTTGAAATAGCCAATAATAAAATAGCCAATGATAAAACAGTTTTTGGTTAAGCAAGCAACACGATAAAAAATAGCATCTATTCAGGTAGGTGCTATTTTTTTGCCTAAAATTTAGTCATTAATAACCAATAGTTAAAAACCAACAATTAAAATTAATGAGCATTTGTCATCCTATCTATAAGTCGCTACACTTTGTAGTAAGCCTAAACGATTATAGTATCAATTTTAGATTAACAAGCAATAGCTAATTTAAGCATTAATAAATAAGCTAGTCAAAGGCAACATACTCTTGGTTCAAGATGTCAGTACTACTAACTTTAGCGTTAATACTGATAATAAAAACAATAAATAGGATATCCCATGCGCCAATGGATTGCGTTAAGTTTACTGTGTATGAGTGCCTTGTTGCTGCCGGTATCGGCGTCAGCAGCTTGTGATGCACCTATCAAATTTGGCGCACTGACATGGGAGAGCGGTCAGTTTATCTCTGGGGTGCTTAAGTACATCGCTGAAGATGGCTATGATTGTACAATTGAAGAAGTGCCGGGCGCCGGTCCTGCGCTTGAAACCGCATTATCACAAAATGACATCCAAGTGATTGGGGAGCAGTGGGTTGGGCGCTCGCCAATCATGGAGCAAGCCATCGCACAAAATAAAGTCGCGGTCATTGGCGATACGCTGAAGGGCGGTGCTACCCAAGGTTGGTATGTACCCAAATATGTCCTAGACGAAAACCCAGGTCTACGCAGCTACCAAGATTTGCCTAAGTACGCTGAGCTATTTAAAGACCCTGAAGACCCAAGAAAATCGCGTTTTATGAATTGTCCGTCTGGTTGGACGTGTGAGATATTTAATAGCCGTTTGCTTAAAAATACCGGTTTAGACAGTATTTTTAACAACGCCCATCCCGGAACCGGTGCTGCGCTTGATGCCGAGATTGCCTCTGCTTTTGAACAGCATAAACCGCTATTATTCTACTACTGGCAGCCTACTGGCTTGATGGCAAAATACGACTTTGCGCCATTAGCATTTCCTGCCCATGACGACGCTTGCTGGCAAGACTTGCTACTTGCTGATGGCACAGCGGACTGTGTTTCTGGATTTCCAGTATCGCCTTTAGGTATCGCGGTATCGACACCGTTTATCGAGTCCAATCCTGAGCTGGCTGCTGTCTTCGAAAAGGTTCAGTTTAGCTCCGATGAGCTTAACGGTGCTATCTTAGAGATGAGTGAAAGTAAACGTAGTGGCGATGAGCAAGCCTTAACGTTTTTGCGTGAGAATCCACACATTTGGCAACATTGGCTATCTGATAAAGCCGCCACAAGACTTGCTGCAAAGTTAGGTATTAGCCTAACAGGCGCGGCTGTTGTGAATACTGGTGACAGTGATAACGAGGCATCCAGTGCTAACAAATTTGGCCTATCATCAAACTTCCCTTCGTGGTCACTTGAGACCCCGCTTAATAATACCTTAGCAAACGTTGTCCAAAACTACGGTGACGTCTTTCGTACTATCAGTACGGTGGCGCTAACCTATCTCTTGCTACCCATTGAGCGGCTACTAACGGTTATTCCGCCTTGGCTAATTATTGCACTTGTGACGGTATTGGCGTGGTTTGGCGTGCGCAAAATTTGGTTTGCGCTAGCGTGCGGGGCAGGATTGTTTCTCATTGGTGCCTTTGGACTATGGGGCGCCTTGATTGATACCTTTGCGCTGCTTATCGTATCGGTGTTGGTTACGGTAGTAATTGGTATTCCTATTGGCATTGCCATGTCAGGCAGTAAAATCCTGCGTAAGATTGTGACCCCGATACTAGATGTCATGCAGACCATGCCAAGCTTTGTTTATCTTATTCCAGTGCTCATGCTGTTTGGTATTGGTAAAGTACCAGCGCTATTTGCCACCATTATTTATGCCTTGCCGCCACTGATTCGTTTGACGACTTTGGGCATTACCCAAGTCAATCATGAGATGGTCGAAGCAGGGCGCTCGTTCGGTAGTACGCATCTGCAGCTACTTATTTGGATTAAATTACCCCAAGCGCTCCCCAGTATCATGGCGGGTATTAATCAGGCGGTAATGATGTCACTTTCTATGGTGGTATTGGCTTCTATGATTGGTGCCCCCGGTCTTGGCGAAGATGTTTTGCAATCTATCCAAACGCTTAATATCGGTCAGGGCTTGCAAGCTGGTACAGCGATTGTCATCGTTGCGATTATCATTGACCGTATTACGCAAGCATTCGGTCAAGGTAAGCGCGCACGGCAAAAAACCATCGACGCTGGCAGACGTCCGATTGGTTAGCACTGTGCTCCATATTAGAAGTGAATATCACAAGCATTAAAAGTGACCATCACAAAACAACGCAAATAAAAAATACAAATAGTGAGAGCAACGATGAACCATATCCAGCTAGAGAACATCAGTAAGATTTATAATGCCAATAGCTCGCAAGCACAGTCTGCATTGGCATTATTGGCTGAAGGTATGGATAGCATTGCGGTCAAGGAGCAAACGGGCTACTCGGTCGGGCTATATGATATTAATTTGGATATTAAGGCGGGCGAGCTGCATTGTATTATGGGGCTATCAGGCTCAGGAAAATCAACCTTGATACGCCATATCAATCGCTTGATTGATCCAACAAGTGGCAAAATATGGGTTGATACCAGTATCAATGCAAAAAATAAGGGCAACGCGCAAAGCCCGATAGCAGAGGAAGGTTCGTCCCAAACCACTGCCAATACCAACTCGGCTATTAATATTTTAGAGCTTAATGATAAGGAGCTACAACATTATCGGCAGCAAACGGTCAGCATGGTATTTCAGCACTTTGGCTTAGTGCCACATATGACGGTGATGCAAAACGTCGCTTACGGTCTGCGTGTGCGTAAAATGAGTGTGAGCGAGCGTCATGAAGTTGCTCGGCATTGGCTTCATGAAGTCGGGCTGCCCAACCTAGAGCACAGCTATCCTGATGAATTGTCTGGTGGTATGCAGCAGCGTGTCGGGCTGGCACGCGCGCTGGCAACGGATAATCCAATTTTGCTGATGGACGAAGCATTTTCCGCACTTGACCCCCTTATTCGTGCGCAATTGCAAGACCAATTACTTGAGCTACAAGCACGGCTCAATAAGACCATTGTATTCATCACCCATGATATCGATGAAGCTGTCAAAGTCGGTCAGCGTATTAGTATTTTAAATGGTGGGCGCTTAGTGCAAACGGGTACACCAAATGATTTGCGCCAAAATCCAGCCGATGATTATGTCGCACAGTTTATGAGGGCTAAAAGTTAATTCAGTCAAATGCTATATTTGTTTAATAATTAATTTTTTAAATTAACTGCTGCAAAAAGATGACTTTAATAGCAGATTTTTAAGTGTTGAATAATCAGATAAGATATTGATTTATTTGTAGATATTGATTTTTCTTTCATTTAGCCTCATATAGAAGTGACTAAGCAAACGTAACTAAGCAAAAGTCACTAAGCAAAAGTCACTAAGCAAAAGTAACTAAACAAAAAGTGACTAGGCCTCATTATTGCTGCCACTACTCCCATATCTCTAATTTCTATATCAACAACCTTACTACGTTGTTAAAAAAGTGTAGTGAGCTGTCATTAACTCTTAAAGGAAACTCCATTATAGGTTTATACTATTAAGATAATCTAATGTAGATAAGTGTCTTATGCTTATCTTAAATTTTAGCCATCTTTACCTAACCGCCTTTATCTCATAACCTTTATATTTATTCTGTCTTGCTTTTATAACGCTATTAACGCATTTCGTCTAAGCATATCTACCTCAATAGACAGCATAACAAGACTATAAAAAACCATTCAATCTAAGCATCTGCTCGCAAGACTTCGTAAAAAGGATCCACCATGCTACCTGATAAACAAGATAATAAGTCGCAGAAAAAAATCCGTTATCATGAGCGCAGCAATGCTAGTGATTTAGCGACCTCTTCACCGCGTGTAGCAGCGCGTTGGCTAAAAAATGTCAGCGCTTTTGGGGTGATGACCGTATTAAGTGCAGGGATATTGGTGGCTTGTGGGCAAATGAGTAACGCAGAAAACAATGCTAAGAGCAATGCCAGTAGTAGCGCCAATACAGGTAGCCAAAACAGTGGCGTGAAAAGCTCACGTGATATGTTACCGTCTGACATGCTTGGGCAAATGCAGGCGTTGCCGCAATTGACAAAGGGTTTAGGCGATACAGGCGCGGCCGTTATTGATCCTAATAAACCTACCTTAATTAAATTTTGGGCAAGTTGGTGCCCGTTATGTTTAGGGACGCTTGCAGAAACCGAGGAATGGCGTACCGATCCTAAATTTGCTGATTTAAATGTCGTCACCGTTGCCAGTCCTGGTCATCTCAATGAAAAAGCCGATGGCGAGTTTAGTACTTGGTATGCGGGCGTGCAAGCCGACTATCCGAAGCTGCCAGTATTGTCTGACGCTTCAGGTGAGCTGATTAATAAGCTTGGCGTACAAGTGTATCCTAGCTGGGCGATACTCGATAAAAGCGGCAATTTGGTGCACTTGGTAAAAGGTAATATATCAGCAGAGCAAGCCTATGCCCTCGCTGAAAACGCTGATAATGATTTTGCCGAACTAAAAGCCGGTAATGCCAAACCGGCAAACGCCCAAGCATTAGATAACAATAGTAAAATTGAAACCATTAAGCAAAAAGATGGCGTCTACTATAACGATAAAGGTAAGGCGATTAATACGCGCTCAATTTATCTAGCAGGTGGCTGTTTCTGGGGCGTGGAAGCTTATATGGAGCGCGTCGAAGGTGTCGTCGATGCGGTATCAGGCTACGCCAATGGCGAGACGGCTAATCCAAGCTATGAGCAAGTGATTCGTGGCTCAGGTCATGCCGAAGCTGTAAAAGTAACCTATGATGCGGATAAAACCGATCTCGATACTATCTTAAAATACTACTTACGCGTGATAGATCCAACCAGTCTTAATAAGCAAGGTAATGATCGCGGCGTTCAGTACCGTTCTGGCGTTTATTACACCGATAAAGCAGATAAAGCGGTGATTGATGCTGCTCTCAAACGTGTGCAAAGCCAGTATAAACAAAAAGTTGTAGTAGAAAACGCACCGCTGGATAATTTTTACTTGGCTGAGATGTATCATCAAGATTATTTGGCAAAAAATCCTAATGGTTATTGTCATGTCGATTTAAGCCTCGCCGATGATAAACCAGAAGGCACTGCGCGTACCAAGCTTGCGCCTGCAAATACGGTCGCTGAAACCTTAGATCCTAAACGCTATGCGGGCTTTGATAAAGGTGCGCTGAAGAATACCCTAACCAAAGCACAATACAATATCACGCAAGATGCCGGTACTGAGCGCGCCTTTAGTCATGAATACGACAATTTATTTGCGCCGGGTATTTATGTCGATGTCGTAAGCGGTGAGCCGCTATTTTTATCAACCGACAAGTACCAGTCTGGCTGCGGTTGGCCAAGCTTCACCAAACCAATTGATAAGCAAGTCATTACCCAACACGACGATACCGCCTTTAATATGGTGCGTACCGAGATTCGCTCACGGGTAGCAGACTCGCATTTGGGTCATGTATTCCCTGATGGACCAAAAGACCGTGGCGGCCTGCGTTATTGTATCAATGGCGGGGCGCTACAGTTTGTCCCCGTCGATGTGATGCCGCAGTCAGGCTATGCGCCCTTGGTTAAATTGGTAAAGCCTGCAAAACCTTAATGATTAACCTTGATAATTAAACTCATGAAGAGACGTTAAGTATAAGCTTAACGTCTTTTTTATGGCTGATGTTTCAAATTTATAGGCTATAGCCACATGATGAATACGTTTATTATCGTTGTATTTTTGCTGTTATAACCGTTGAATTATGAAAAATGAGACAAACTTCGTTATACTCAAAATCTTAACGTTTTCTATTATTAGCACCTTGATAGTTATTGATACCTATTTCGTCGCTCGCTTTGTTTGGCGGCTTTTCATTTTTGTATTTAAGGCTGTAACATGACCGTTACTCATACTTCTAAAACTTTTGAACCCATTATTACTTCTTTACTCGATAACGACTTATATAAATTTACCATGCTGCAAGCCATGCTGCATCAGTTTCCGCAGACCCATGGTGTTTATCGTTTCCGCTGCCGCAATAATCAAGACACGGTTTATCCTTTAGCTGATATCAAAGAAGATTTAGAGCAACAGCTAGACAGCTTATGTGAATTGCGATTTTTAGAAGATGAGCTGGAATATTTACGTAAGTTGCGCTTTATGCGCTCAGACTTCGTGGATTATTTGGAATTATTTAAGCTAAAACGGCGTTTTATCACGGTCAGTATCGATGACAAAAATCGTTTATGTATCGATATTGAAGGGCCGATGATTCAGGCGATGTTCTTTGAGGTGTTTGTCTTAGCGATAGTCAATGAGCTGTATTTTAGGGCGTTATCAAATGCCAGCGTCATTGAAGAAGGGCAGCGTCGGCTTGATGAAAAAGTGGCTTTGTTGCATCGTTATGCAGAAGAACAAGCAAATTACAGCCGTGATAAACCGACACCGCCGTTTATCGTCGCTGATTTTGGGACTCGTAGACGTTTTAGTAAAGTATGGCAAGCGCATGTGGTTGAGACTTTACATAAAGCAGAGCCAAAAATTGTCAGCGGAACTTCCAATGTTTATTTGGCAAAAAAACTTGGAATGACGCCGATAGGAACGATGGCACATGAGTTTATGCAGGCATTTCAGGCATTGGATGTGCGTTTGCGTGATTCACAAAAAGCCGCGCTTGAAGCATGGGTACATGAATATCGTGGTGATTTGGGTATTGCGCTGACCGATGTCGTTGGTATGGATGCGTTTTTACGCGACTTTGATTTGTATTTTGCCAAGCTTTTCGATGGTTTGCGTCATGATAGTGGCGACCCGTATATCTGGGGTGACAAGGCGATTGCTCATTATAAGAAATTAAAGATAGATCCAAGAACCAAAATTTTAACCTTTAGTGATGGCTTGGATTTAAATAAAGCTTGGGATTTACATCAGTACTTTAAAGGTCAAATAAGAACCAGCTTTGGCATTGGCACCAATTTGACCAATGATATGGGCATCACTCCAATAAACATCGTCCTGAAATTGGTTGAATGCAATGGACAGCCAGTTGCTAAGCTGTCGGACAGCCCAGGCAAGACCATGATCAATAACGATACGTATCTTGCCTATTTGCGCCAAGTATTTGAAGTCGATGAGCCAGAGTAGAATTGGCTTAACTTAAATGTCGCTATTCTCTGTGGTATCTTCTTCAGCGAAGGCGGCATCTAATGCTTGCTGTACCGCATTGATACGGGTTTCGCAAACGCGATAAGCGGCAATTGACTCTTCAACCGTCGTCATTAGATTATCGATATCTGGCTCATCTTGTTGCTGTAATTCAGCGGCATTGGTTTTTAAAATATCGTAAGCCGCCTTAAAAGTTTTTGGGGCGGCTTTTTTGCGTTTGCGAGTAGGGGTTGTCATAAGGTTTCCTAATATTCACATTAGTTTAAGAAAAAAATATAGAAAGAAAAGTAGATAAAAAGTTGTTAAATATTTTAGTTGCAGGAGCCTACTGCTGGTATAAATTTTCCTTGCTTGCTGTGTGACTTCGTCACTGTTCGAGGCTACGCAAAATTTATCCCAGCAGCTCTGTATTTTTATGGCAAATAGACTATAACTAATTGGTCTCTACATCAATAATTTGTGCTTTTGCCTTACCATCTTTTAAGACGATATGTACCGTTTGCTCAGCATAAAGCTGCGTACTGCTGGTTAGTATTTTTTTATCTTTTGCATCAGTCAGCATGGTATAGCCTTGTTTAAGCACGCGAGAAGGACGATGCAAGAGTACAATATCCCGCAGATGCTCGCTATCACGTCGTGCTTGTAGCAACTGCTGCTGCGCACTGTGCATAATCGTTTTTTTATTGATTTGACTGTGCGTAGCGGCGCTTGCTAACTGCTGATAAGCGGAGACTTGAGTTTGTGCGTGCAAATCGCTGGTTAGTCTAGCAGCTTGCTTCACCTGCCGCTGAGCGCTTTGCTGAATACTACGCCAAGCATAATCACTGTCTTTTTGCAGGGCGGTCAATTGACCAATCGTTTGCGATTGTATTTGGCTCAACTGGCGTGTCGTCTGTTGCTCAGCGCTATTTAATTGCTGCTTGGCAGCTTGTTTGATTTGCGCTTGGTATTGCAGCGTTTGCGTGACGAGCTGGGCTAAATGCGCCATGATAGCGGCAATCACTTTTGATGGCGTATCGAAGCTGGTATGCGCCACTTCATCCAAGATAACTTTGTCACGCTCGTGACCGATACCGACCCAGACAGGGATAGGCTGCTCGGCAACAAGCGCGGCCAGCTCATAATCGTTGAGATAGGCTAAATCACCAACGGCACCGCCACCACGGATAATGACTAACAAATCGGGTAGGCGCTGATAAGTATCATAAAATTGCTGCTGGGCGCTGACGATAGCTTGACGGATTTCACTTGGTGCATGATTGCCCTGAAAGGTAGCGTGATGATAATGGAAATGACAGGCACCTGTGCGAGCTAAGCGGTCAGCGTCCGCTTGAAAGTCGCCCAATCCGGCGGCTTTTTCAGGGGCAATGACCAGCACATGCTCAATATCAAATGGAATAGGTAATTGCTGATTGAGGTTTAATAAGCCTTCGCCAGTCAAGCGGTCGACCATCTCGGCATATTGCCGTGCCAAGTCGCCTAACGTATAGCTTGGGTCGATATCTTCAATGGTGAGTGAAAAGCCATATTGCGCATGGAAGCCTGCCGATACTTTGAGTAATACGGTCAAATCACGGTCAAGCGGCATGCCTGTGGCGCGCTCAAACTTTGCTAAGACGCGTGCGGCTTTAAAGCGCCAAAGGTTACCACGGCAGCTGGCAATGACTTTACCGTCGTCATCTTTTTCTGCCAGCTCAAAGTAATAATGCCCACCTTTACTTGATAAATTACGAATTTCAGCTTTGACCCATACGCGGTGATTAAAGGTTTGTTTGATAACCATATCGACCGCCGATAGATAGTCGCTCAGCCGTAAGACCGTATCTTCTAAACTGACTTCGAGACTGTTTTCTTGCTCAGCCAGTTCGGCCTCCAAGGTCGCTAAATCTTTGGCAGGCGCTAAAACCTTAGCTTGTTTCGTATGTGACAGGTTGGGTTTGCGCATAATGATAGACCAAAGGTAAGAAGGTTTAAAAACGGGCTGCTTATATAGTAGAGTCTCTTTTATAGTAGAGTCACTTTAAAATCAATAATATAGTGCGACTGGGATGAATTTTTCGCAGCCTCTGTGATAGCAGTAAGCAAGGAAAATTTATACCAGTCGCAAGTAGCCACTAGTTATAGACTGATTTGAGTGTATGGGACATTAGTTAGGGTAGTTTACCCCAAAAGTGCCGCTACAAAAAGTAAAGC
This sequence comes from Psychrobacter sp. DWR1-2-3, assembly GCF_049896465.1. Lineage (NCBI taxonomy): Bacteria > Pseudomonadati > Pseudomonadota > Gammaproteobacteria > Moraxellales > Moraxellaceae > Psychrobacter > Psychrobacter sp. DWR1-2-3. Next base: position 664,470 of record NZ_JAFCUJ010000002.1, on the reverse strand, counting down.
CAATAAGCCGCGATGAATATACTATCTATCTCGCAAACTTATTGGCTAAAAGCTAATAGCTTTGTTAAATAATAGCTGTCTTATTGGCAACGAAAGTTAATCATATACTCATAATCATCTTTACGTGACAAGTCTGGTGAACCCGTACCAAATATCGAACCGATGACCGCACCCGCTTGCCCAATCATACGGCCCGTTTGCTCATTTAAAATACCATTATATTTTACTTTGTCATCAACGATAATTACCTGCTTGTTTCGGCAGGTTTTTTGCGCGCTGTCTATCGCATTTTGCTGGGCTTTTACTTTGGTATCGGCAATGCCAGTGGTTTCATAAATAGAGTTGGCGCGTTGGATAACCGGCGAAGAAGGCGTACTTTGGCAAGCGCTTAACGCTAACGCCGCTGCTAATGTTGCCGTTAAAGTCAAGGTTTTATTAAAAGTATTCATAACTGTTTCCTAAAAGGCTGTTAGTTAAACATAAAAAATAAACAGTATGAATCTAACCTATCGTACTCTTGAGTGTCTAGGCTGTTATTGTGTTTGATATTGCAGGTATATGTCATATTGGCAATGAGACAGTAGAGATTTTTCTGAAATCAGCAGTTATTCAAGGTGATTGTTCCTTACCGTCACTCCAAAATGAGACAAACAGCACCAGTACACAGCAAATCACTTGAAATATAAACCATATCTAGGATAATTGGACTATTCATTCTTAATTAGTAAGTAATTCTATGCAACTGATTCCTGCTCCTGCTGGCGTGCTCGAAGTTGACGCACTTTGGCAACAAGACAATCCTAACGATCCCAATACCGATACGGTGGCGCTGCTTTGCCATCCTAATCCGTTATTCGATGGTACGATGAATAATAAGGTAGTCACGACCATGTATCGATTTGCTCGTGATAATGGCATGCATGTGGTACGTTTTAACTTTCGCGGTGTCGGGCAGTCAACTGGCGAGCACGATTATGCGGAAGGGGAAGTAGTAGACGCAATGACCGTGCTACAATGGATTGCAGAGCAAACCAACGCACGTAAATTGTGGTTGGGTGGTTTTTCCTTTGGCGGTTACGTGACGGCACGTGTTGCTGAGCAAGTCATGGTGTCGCCGCATATTTGGGGACTGAGTGATTTTGAGATAGAAAAAGTTGCCCTTATCGCGCCATCCGTTGAAAAAAATGACAACAGTGACATTACCTTACCCGTTGATAAAACTTTTGAGATATACGGGAATGAAGATAATGTTATTGCGCCGGCTAGTATGCAAGAGTTTGCTGAACGCTTAGGGCTAGCGGTTAGTGTCATTGATGGCGCTGGGCACTTTTTCCACGGGCGTTTATCTGAGCTTAAAGGCTTGTTAGAAGAACATAGCTTTGGTAGTAAATAGCTGATTGTTTAGATATTACCATCCGATGTTGTGTAGCTAATTAGCGATAGAATCTCCGCTTTAATATGGTTAAGCAAATAACATCCACCATTTTTATATTTATTTTGTCTAATGATGAGTCGTATTATGAGTTTATCTCCCTTGCAACGTTATGAGCAGGCCATTAGCACTGATGAGTTTACTCGAGATGAGCAGCAATATCAGGCGATGAGCTATTTAGATGAGCTTTATCATCAGCTCAATAGTAGCGTCGAACAAAAAAAAGGCTTTTTTAGCTTTTTAAAAGCAAAGCCCGTCGCGCCCAAAGGTTTGTATATGTGGGGCGGGGTAGGACGTGGTAAAACATGGATGATGGATATGTTTTACGACTCTTTAACCATTGAGCGTAAGATGCGCCAGCATTTTCATCACTTTATGCAGCGCGTCCATCAAGAGCTAAATAATCTGCAAGGTCAGAGCGATCCGTTGGAAAAAGTCGCGGATATCATTTATGCAGAAGCAGTGATTATCTGCTTTGATGAGTTCTTTGTCTCCAACGTCTCCGACGCCATGATTTTGGGTGATTTGTTCACCATGTTATTTAATCGTGGCGTAACTTTGGTCGCCACATCAAACATTGAGCCGTCTGGTCTCTATAAAGATGGTCTGCACCGTGACCGCTTTATGCCGGCTATCGCCGAAGTTGAGCGCCATACGACGGTAATGAATATTGACTCTGGCATTGATTATCGCCTGCGTGTCTTGCAGCAGGCGGAGCTATATGAGTCGCCTTTGACTAAAGCCAATCACCATTGGCTTGCTAACCGTTTCGCCAGCTTATCTAATAATCAAAAAATCAGCAATGAGCCTATTACTATCAATGGTCGTGAAATTAGAATTAATGCGCGCACCGAAGATATTTTATTCTGTGACTTCCGTCATTTATGTATGGAGCCACGTTCAGCGTCTGATTTTATTGAAATTGCCAAAGAGTTTAGCACCGTCTTAATCAATGCCGTACCCGCTTTAGATGATAATTTGCGTGATCCGACCCGCCGTTTTATTTATCTGGTTGATGAATTTTATGATCGCCGCGTAAAATTACTGGTTCGGGCAGAGCAGTCTATTCTTGAGCTGTATCAAGGAGAGAAGTTAGCGTTTGAGATTGAGCGTACACGTTCACGCCTGCTTGAGATGCAGTCAGAAGATTACTTAAGAATGGAGCATCGAGTCGAAGATACGGATGCAGCATAATAAAGAATAAGGATACATTATGAGTAATTCAGCAGACAGCTTAGAAGAGAATAACGATAATAGCGGCGAGCAATCAAGTAAAAGCGCGCCGCAAAATAATACCGAAAGCCCTATAGTGACAAATGCACAAGTGACCGATGAGCAGCTGATTAATTGGATTAAGTCGAGACGCAGCATCGGCAACCTGAGTATTCCGGCACCGACAGAAAGTCAGATTAAAGCGGCTATCGATTGTGCGGTTACCGCGCCTGATCACAAAAAACTGCAACCATGGCGCTTTATTGTTACCCAAGGTAATGCGCGTCATGACTTGGGTCGTGCCTTTTTAGCAGCCGCTGAAGCACAAGCGGCACAAGAGGGTGAGGCGCTGTCTGAGAAATCTCGCCAAAAAACCTATAATATGCCGCTACGTGCGCCGGTGATTATTACGGTCGTCACCCAGATGCAAGTGCATAAAAAAGTACCACCTTTTGAGCAAATGCTAAGCACTGGCGCCGCAGTGCAAAACCTTATTTTGGCGCTAAAAGCCCAAGGGTTTAGTACGGTTTGGCGCACAGGCTTGTTATGTAATGAGCCTGCCGTTAAAGAATATTTTGGCGTTGGCGCAGATGATTATGTCACGGCTTTTGTTTATACTGGCAGCAGTCCTTGTGATGTGCCCACGCGCAAGCCCATTGATATTGAGCCCTTGCTACGCTTTGAGTCATAAAGGCAATAGCGTAGTAGGATTACAGAGATATCATGGCAGGGCAGATGCGGCGCTAAAGTCACTCATTAAAGAGAATAATGAGTAAATTAATCAGGTTGTTCGATTAAAATAGCGATTTTATATCAATAATTGTTGAAACATGCCGTTAGTCTCCCTGTATACTCAGCATCAAATCTACTCATAATTCAGTCAGTCAACACGGATAAAAGAATATGACCAGCGCTAATGATAAAAATAAAGACAAAAGTATAGATAGCAGTCAGGCAGAGAATAAAGCCGCTGAAAAACAAAACAGTTTGCTGTCAGGTATCATTGAGCGTGCTACCAAATCAGGGCTTGGACGTAAGAAGCTCAATCCTAGCGCGGTTGAATCTGCCGTGGCAAAAAACATGGCAGAAATCCATAACAATCCAACCAAGTTGCGTTTGGCATTTTTAGGTGGTGGTAGTTTTGGTACGGCAATGGCAAACTTGGCCGCCCGTAATGGCTGTGATACCACGCTTTGGGTACGCAATAAGCGTACGGTTAAAGCAATGGCAAAGACGCAGACCAATAAAAAATATCTGCCCGGTTATAAGCTTGATGATCGCCTCAAATACAGCCACGATTTACAAGCGGCGGTCAAAGATACCGATATTATTTTTATAGCTGTTCCAGGCCTTGCATTTCGAGAAACCCTTAAAAGTATCGCTCCCTTTATTAGCGGGCAATCTATCGTTTCTTTGACCAAAGGTATGGAGAAAGATACCTTCGCTTTAATGAGTGATATTATTAAAGATGAGCTACCAGAAGTAAACTTTGGCGTAATGTCAGGGCCAAACCTTGCCATCGAAATCATGAAAAACATGCCGTCTGCTACGGTGATTGCCAGTGACTCTGAGCCATTGCGTCATGCGGTACAAGCAGCGCTACACAGTGCGTTTTTTAGAGTGTTTGCCAGTGATGATGTTCGCGGTGTCGAACTTGGTGGCGCGCTCAAAAACATTTATGCCATTGCAATGGGAATGGCGGCAGCTTATGAAGTCGGTGAAAACACCAAAGCCATGATACTGACCCGTGGCTTAGCAGAAATGAGCCGTTTTGGCGTGCATGCTGGTGCCAATCCGCTGACCTTTTTAGGTCTGTCCGGCGTCGGCGACTTATATGCTACTTGCAGCTCAGAGCTGAGTCGCAACTACCGTATTGGTAATATGCTCGGTCGCGGTATGACCATCGATGCGGCGGTCAAAAAACTGGGTCAAACCGCTGAAGGCGTCAATACTATTCAGCAGGTACATGAGAAAGCCACCAAAGAAGGCATTTATATGCCGATTACCCATGCCTTGCATGCAGTCATTTATGAAGATAAAGCCGCACTTGGCGTTGCTTTACATCTTATGGAAGCGGGCTTCCGTAGCGATGTTGAGTTTGTCATGGAGCATGACCATAGCAATGCTTCATTAACGGCGCAAATGCAAACGGCAAGCAGCAATGCTAAAAATGCTAAAAATGCTAAAAATAAAAAAGTAGATGGCGATAATAAATAAAACGCTTAGCAAAATGTCGCTTCAGCATAATAATTAAATAGCATTAGTATCAAAATAGTCAGGTAAAAGTAACAAACAAGGTGGTTAAGATTATGAAAATTATCTTAGTACGTCATGGTCAAGCAGAAGATGAAACGCGCCCAGATAGTGCGCGTCAGTTGACTGATTTTGGTCAGCAGCAAGCTGCGCAAACGGCAGAGTATATTACCACTCATTATCAGCCTGACTGTTTTGTCGTGAGTCCTTATAAGAGAGCGCAGCAGACGTTGGCGGCATTACAGTTACGCGCCCCTAACGTGCCCTCACAAATACAAGAAAATATCACGCCGTCTGACGATGCCCGTCAGGCGCTCATCGATATTGGTAATATTGAAGCAGAGTGTCTGGTGGTCGTCTGTCATATGTCTATCGTTGCTCATATCGCAGGGCTGCTAACGGGTGATTATCCTGAGTCGTTCTCTTTAGCAGAAGCACGCGTGTTTGAGATGGATTTTGTGATGACAGGTATGGCAACCGAGATTGATCGCTTTGTTCCCGAACAACCTTATTAATATCAATAATATAGTCAGCTCCATATAAAGAAGACACAGTGAGACTGGAATGAATTTTTTGTAGCCTCTGTTGGCGTAGGCACAGCAAGCTAGAAAAATTTGTACCAGTTTCACCTTGTCAGATAACGTATCCATGTTATTTAGTATCGACTATACAAACGCTCGTAAAACTATCTAGATTTTTGCTAGACCGCAGCTTTAACGAATAACCATTTTAATAAACAGTAGCTTTAAATGGCAGCTTCAATAAGCAATGGCTTTAAACAACAGCTTTGATAATTAAGGACACATTTGGTGTTACATGTTTGGTTACGAGCGCAGCACAGTCCACTAGCGGTCTGGCATGAAGACATAAAGCAATGGCAATTGATTGACGGTTGGCAACAGCTGCATGATATTTATGGTAGCTATAAAACCAATAGCCAAAAATCTGTTTGTCTGTATTTTCCATCAAGCCATGTCTTACAAGTGGATTCGGAGCTAAATACTGCTCAGCTCAAACAATTAGGTATGAGCGGTAAGCAGTATTTATTTGAAGAAACTTCTCTAACGCCGGTTGAGCAGTTAGCCATTCGGCAAATGACTGAAAATACCAGCCATCATCTCTATGCTTTGGCTCAAAGCGATATCGAATCATGGCAGCAAAGCGCCAAGCTCGCTGGCATGAACATCGTAGCGTTACTGCCTGACTTTTTATTACTGCCAACGCCAGAAGAGGGCGCAGGGCAGCAAATCATATTATACCAAGACCAACAAACCATGCTGCTGCGCCAATCCTTACATCAAGGCATGGCAGTAAGTTACTTGCCTTTAATCTTTGAGCGTTTTCCGTATTTAAGCGAAGTGCTGCTATTGCCAGCCATCGATGACATCTTTGATGACTCTAGTGCCGTTTTTCATCAAGCTTCTAATAACGGTCTTGCTGAAAATCTTGCTAATGAGCCAGCGTTTGACGATGGTATTAATTTAACGAAATCTGCATCCACAGCCAGCGCCTCTACTCAGACAGCGGCAATGATTGCCGAGCATCAATTACTATTAACCACGCTTCCCGTTACTCCTAAACCGCTTGAAAATCCTGAACGTCATGCGCTGAACTTTTTTATTAAATCAACCGATTCGCAATTATCACCGTATCTACGGGTGGCGATGATGGTCGCGCTAACGGCATTGGTATTGCAGATGGCGACCGATGGGGTGCAGTGGTATCAATATAAGGCGGCGACAGCGGCGACCAAAACCGAGATTGCGAGCCAGTATCAGTCTTGGTTTCCAAATGAGCCACTTAGTACGCGCACAAAGCTACAAGTGCAATTGCAACCAAAACTGCGTAGTGACAGCCAAGCGCCTAACGCTCACATAGCGGTATTATCACGTATATCGCCGTTGATTAAACAGTCGTCATTACGCGCGCAGGCGTTAGTCATGCAGCCAACTGCGCTTAGCTTTACGCTGATTGCGCCCGACCGCGGCAGTCTTGATCAATTTACCAATACGCTTGTCGCCCAAGGCTTAAACGCCAAATTAGAACAAGTGAATGGTAATGAGCAAGGGCAGTTTAGTGGTCAAGTGACCGTTGATGTGGTAGCAAACAATAGCAGCGTCAGCAATAAAGGGTAACCATGAAAAGATTACAGCGCCTCGCCAAACGCAGCACTACTGCTACTAACCCTCGCCCTCGAAGTGGTGCTTTATCAGTGCGCATGAGTAGTTACCAAAGCATTCTAGCGACACGTTGGCAGGCATTGTCTGCGCGCGACCAATTAGCTCTGTTGTTATTGTCAGCGTTTTTGCTATTATTTGTCGGTGGCTATGGCGGCTATAGTGTTCATCAAGCTGCAAACGCTAGCAAAAATGATTATCAAGAGCAGGTCGCCGATTATTTTTGGTTACGTGCCCAAGCTGGTAACATTGACAGCAATGCGTTAAATGCGGCTAGTAGTGCAGATGGCGTAGATACCATGCCGCCGGCTAGCAGTATCAATGCGCTGCTAAAAAATTCAGGTATTGCCGATGCGCAGGTCATTGCTGCTGGCGATGCGGTGCAATTAAGCTTTAATCATCCAAGCCAAGCGGTGGTGAGCGGCGCACTGGGTAAGCTTGAGCAGCAAGGTTGGCAATTTACCCAACTGTCGATGCAGCAAGATTTGGTCACTAAAGCGATTCAGGTACAGGCGACCGTAACTTCTTAAGAGGTATGCCTAACAACTTTTACACCTAACAAGTTGATGTTTAAGCACCTTTATATTTTAAAATATGCTGCATTGAAACCTTGCTCAATTGCCACAATAATATAGCTATTAGCCACAGAAGATAACGAGTGACCGTATGATAAATAATCCCAATAATACGATGAGTGATAATAAGCGCCGTTCTTTGATTACCTATAATCACATCACGTATTTGCTCTATGTGCTCAGCTATTTTACCGCCGGACTGCTGTGGATTGTGCCTATCTTTATGAATTATGCCAAACGCCGTGACGCTGATAATACCTGGCTTGCCACGCATTTTGATTGGCAGATTAAGACGTTTTGGTATAGCATCGTCTTTTTTGTCATTGGTGTGCTTATTATCACATTTGCCCTAGGTGGTTTTGGCGTAAGTATGTTTGCTGACAGTAATAATATTGCCATCGGCTCGATATTATTGGCCAGTTTAGGCTTTATTATTATGGGCTTTACTTTTATTTGGCATTTATACCGTATTGTACGCGGTTGGATTGCGCTTACTGATGGCCGCCCAGTTCCGTAAGCTAAAAGCATGCATATCAATAAGCAGCAAATACGAATAAACAATGCATTCAAAAAAATGCTTTTTGATATCCACTCATTACTAAACTAAGTGAGTCCGTTTGCAATATCAACGATTGTTTATTCGCATGATTTAGCGCAATTTGTCCTATGAAACTTTGGTCTTATTTCAGTTAAGCTGATATAATCGCAGCGCTTGACCTCATTCGTTTTTCTTATTTATCATTTCTTTTCAAGCAGGGTCTGTCATTACTATGTCTTACGCCTTACTTCGCCCTTTTTTGTTTAATATGGACCCCGAGCACGCGCATGAGATGACCTTATCTTTATTAGATAAAGCTCATAAAGCGCGTGTATTGGGCTTAGTATATGGTCAGTCAATGCAGCCAACCGACTGTATGGGTTTGCAGTTTGCCAATCCCGTTGGGCTTGCTGCCGGATTGGACAAAAACGGCGACTATATCGATGCGCTAGCAGAGTTGGGTTTTGGTTTTATCGAAGTGGGTACTGTCACGCCAAAGCCGCAAGTCGGCAATGACAAACCAAGACTATTTAGAATCAAGCAAGCCGATGCCATCATTAATCGTATGGGCTTTAATAATCAAGGCGTTGATTACCTGATTGAAAACGTCAAACGCTGCAAATACAAAGGCAATATCGGTATTAATATCGGAAAAAATGCGGCAACACCGGTTGAAAATGCGGCTGATGATTATGTCTATTGCTTAGAGCGTGTTTATCCGCATGCTTCTTATATCACCGTGAATATCTCCTCTCCGAATACCAAAAATTTGCGCGACCTACAAAGCGGTGAAGCGTTAACCCAATTATTAGACACCATTAAAAACCGTCACAATCAGCTGGCAACCGAATATGGTTTTTATGTGCCCTTGGTGTTAAAGGTCGCTCCTGATTTAGAGCCGTTACAAGTCGATTATATCTCCCAGCAGCTGCTGGATTTTGAGATTGATGGTTTGATTGCTACCAATACCACTTTAAGCCGCGTAGGCGTCGAAGATTTGCCCGATGGCGACCAAGCAGGCGGCTTATCCGGTCGTCCGGTCAGCCACATTAGTACGCAAATTTTACAACAATTCTCCGATCAGCTGGATGGTAAGGTAGCGTTGATTGGCGTTGGCGGTATCGATAGCGGCGCCAAAGCCGTCAAGAAAATCGAGGCGGGTGCAGATTTGGTGCAGCTTTATTCAGGGCTTATTTATAAAGGGCCTGGGCTGGTACAGTCTTGCATTCAATCTATCGGTGGCTATTACGATGCCATGGAAGCTTAATCCTTTTAAAGATTGTTAAAACTGCAAGCTTTTCAACTTTACTGAAATACCCGATATAAGATGCAAATGAGGCGATAAACATGAGTGGTTTAGACATTGTGATTGCTGTGGTTGTTCTGATTGGCTTATGGCGTGGTTTTCAGGTAGGTCTGATTAAGACAGCTGTCGGTTTGGTCGGTTGGTTTATTGCACTTATTGCTGCCACTCGATTGGCGGGTTCCGTCGCGCCGCAATTATCAGGTATGGTAGAAAATCCTGTTTTGCAAATGGCGATGGCTTTTTTAGTGATTGTGATTGCCATCTTAGCCATCATGCACCTAGTTGCATTCGTATTCTCCGGAGTACTCAAAACCTTACGTCTTGGTATCCTTGATAAAGTGGCGGGCGGGGTACTTGGGGCGGCAAAAAACGTCCTTATGGTCTTAGTGGTTCTTAGCGTCAGCGCGCCATTATTGGTGCAAATGCCGCAATGGGAAACCTCGGTGCTCGCGCCTGAATTACTGCCTTATGCCCCCATGGGTAAAGAGCTGGTCTCAGATATGTTTGGCTTGGCGTGGGATCAGGTCAATCAGTCCTAAGCATCATCAGTGCTCATAAAAAGCTATTCAATCAGCTTTAATATTCGTAAAATACACCTCTATCAATCATCAACAACTTGTCTAATGGATAATAGGCCTTATTGATTATCTATAAGATTTTTAGTCAGAAAAATCGTCAGCTTGGCGGTAAATGGCAGGCAATGTGTTCCATAACTTTGTCAGCAGTTATGCCGTTATTGTGTTATCAATGTGTGGTACAAAATAGGATACAACTATGTGTGGAGTCGTTGGGGTCGCAGCTCATGAGCCAGTCAATCAAATTCTTTATGATGCCTTAACCATGTTGCAGCATCGCGGGCAAGATGCGGCAGGTATTGTGACTTTACAGGACGGGCGTCTTTATTTACGTAAAGAAAATGGCATGGTACGTGACGTATTTATGAATCGTCATATGCTAAAGCTGGTGGGTAAGTTTGGTATCGGTCACGTCCGTTACCCGACCGCTGGCACCTCAAGTAGTGCCGAAGCACAGCCTTTTTATGTCAACTCGCCTTATGGGATCACGCTTGCGCACAATGGTAACTTGACCAATGCTGAAAGTCTGGCTAAGTCTCTATATCAAGAAGATCGTCGCCATTTAAATACCGACTCAGATTCTGAAGTGTTGCTAAATGTCCTTGCGCATGAGATGCAAAATTTGGATAAAACCAATCCGACGCCTGCTGATATCTTTGAAGCAGTCACCGCGGTTTATGGACGCATTGAAGGCGCTTATGGCGTGGTCGCCCTGATTACTGGCCATGGTTTGCTAGCATTCCGTGATCCAAACGGTATTCGTCCGCTGATTTACGGTAAGCGTATGGCAGCCAATGGCGGCACAGAATATATGGTCGCCTCAGAGTCAGTAGCGTTGACGGGTTCGGGCTTTAGTATTGTTCGTGATGTTAAGCCTGGCGAAGCTATCTTTATCGATTTAGATCATCAAATACATACTTATCAGTGCGTTGAGCAAAAAGAATACACGCCTTGTATCTTTGAATATGTGTATTTTGCCCGTCCAGATTCTATTATGGACAATATCTCTGTTTATAAATCACGCCTACGTATGGGTGAAAAACTGGCCGATAAAATCCTTGCTGAATGGGGCGAAGATCATGATATCGATGTGGTCATTCCTATCCCTGATACCTCGCGTACCTCAGCGATGGAGCTGGCGCTAAAGATGAATGTGAAATACCGTGAAGGGTTTATGAAAAATCGCTATATCGGTCGCACCTTTATCATGCCAGGTCAGCAGCAACGTAAAAAATCAGTGCGTCAAAAGCTAAGTGCGGTACCGCTTGAGTTTAAAGGTAAAAATGTCCTTTTGGTTGATGATTCAATCGTACGCGGTACGACCTGTCACGAAATTATCCAAATGGCACGTGATGCCGGTGCCCGTAAAGTATTCTTTGCCAGTGCTGCGCCGCCGGTTAAATATCCAAACGTCTATGGTATCGATATGCCAGTGCGTAGCGAGCTGATTGCCTCAGGTCATAGCGTTGAAGAAGTACGCGAGATTATCGGTGCTGACCGCTTGATTTTCCAAGATTTGGACGATTTGATTGAAGCCGTTAAAGATACCAAGCATAGCAAGGTCGAAGGCTTTGATTGTGCGGTGTTCAACGGTTGCTACATTACCGGACAAATTAACGAAGCTTATCTTGAACATCTACAAGAGCAGCGTAATGACACGGCTAAGACTGGCAAAAAAGGTATACAAATCGTTGCTGATACCCCAGTCGATATGATGGGCGTAGAAGAGCTATAAAAGACTAAATATCTTAAAATAATGGCAAAATAAAAAGGCTGCAATCATTGAGATTGCAGCCTTTTTTACGGGCAAAAATAAATGTAGTCAGTGTGAAATAAAATTGATGAATTAACAGCCACATGCGACTGGTATAAATTTTCCTCGCTTGCTGTTATCACAGAGGCTACGAAAAATTATCCCAGTCGCGCTGTATCTTTTTTAAAATTAATCTACTATATACAATAAACCTTTAATCAGCCTAAAAAATGCGTAAATAGCCATAAAAAGCCATTAATTGCAGCGATACCGACGATCATACTGATCAGTAACTGACGGCTAAGATGATAAACGACTAATACTGATAATAACGCACCAATTTGTGCCATTAATAAATGTACTTCAGCGCTATTTAAACTCGCATTGCCTGACAAACCTTGATAAGAAAGACTGGTTAAGATTAGCAATACCATCACAGACAGCGGCAAGCTTTCATTTAAGCGATGTAGCCACGGCGTATCCAGTAGCTTTTTGGGTATTAAGGCGGGCAGGGCGCGAGTAATAAACGTCACTGCGGCCATCGCGAACGTTGCAAAAATTAGGTAACTACTGCTCATTGCTGCCTCCTTGCACACTGCGCTGCACCCAAACTCCACGGGCTAAAATCATAAGCATACAAATTGTAATCGCTACTAGTAATAACCAGTTGCTAGTAAAAAACGAGGCAATCACTAAGGCAATGACGGCAATACCAATGGGGAAATAGCGTTTGATACTTTGGAATTGCTCATAAGCTAAAATCGCAAATAAACAGACCAAGGCAAAATCCAAATGCGGTATTAAATCGCTTAGGGCGCTGCCAATCATCACGCCAATCGCACCAGCTAATACCCACCAGCTTTGATTAAACAGACTAATAGGCAGTATCAATGATTGGCGCGACTCATTTGGCAAACTGGTCATCACTGAAAACGTTTCGTCTGTTAAGGCAAATAAACAATAAGTCTTGGCTATTTTGTTTTTTGGTAGATACTGTAATAACGGCATACCATAAAAAACATGGCGCAAGTTAATAGCAGCAATATTGGTTGCGATATTGCCAATCGGTAATCCAGCACTCAGCATCGGCAGACAAGCATATTGCGCCGCGCCTGCATATAAGACCACACTTAGCATGATAGTAGCCCACACCGGCACACCAGCCACTTGTGCGAGCACACCAAAGGCAATCCCTGCTGGCAGATAACCCATGGCGACTGGCAAGCTTTTTTTAAAGCCTTCCGCCCAATCGTAATGGTAGGCTTGATTTTGATTTATCTCATTTGATTGAGTATTCACGTGACATCCTAATTTTTTCTTACTTTAATTTGTCGTTTATGGTCTTTTTTCTTGTTTTTTAAATTCATCATACAAGCATCATTTTAGCTAAATGCTCTTAATGATCAGGCTTCAGGCTGCAATTTTTCATAACTACCTGTCTGATGGGCACGATATAAAAACCCACCGAGTATAATCAATCTTAATAATAATAAGCACCAAACGCTCAGCCAGATGCCGGTCATATCCCATTGTTGATACAGTAGCCAACTTAATGGGAAAAAGATAACCGCCAATATCAGTGCGGCATTACGAATGACACTACCTGCCGTTAAACCAAAAAATATCCCATCTAACCAATAAGCGCCAACGCCTACAAGGGGGAGAAGTACGGCATAAAGGTGATAGTCATAAGCAAGCGCAAACACCGGCTCGATATTGGTCATCAATTGTAAATAAGTCGGCATGGCAAGCCACCATATCGCACTTAGCATAATGGCAAGCCCATAGCTAACCACGCCTGTGCGCTTAACGATAATACGAAACCGTGGCCAGTCACGTCGTCCCGCAGCTTGTCCGCTTAAGGTTTCTGCAGATACCGCCACGCCATCAAGGGCAAAGGCTGAGATACTCAATACCTGCAATAAGATGGCGTTGGCAGCCAGTATGACATCGCCGCTTTGGGCAGACAGGCGGGTAATCCAAGCAAAGCTTACTGTTAAAATTAACGTACGGATGAAAATGTCTTTATTTAATGAAAATAGCCTAAGCATTTTATCTTTGGTAAAGTGTTCTTTATTGGCGGTCAATAACGCTCGCCAAGAGATTTGTAGATGTCGACGGCTGAGCCATAATGCCAAAACTACGCCAAGCCAAAAGGCAATTGTCGTACCTAACGCCACCCCAACCAAGCCCATTTGCATCACATAAACAAAAAACAAGGTCAGTATGATATTAAGGATAGCGATAAAGCCTTGCTGATAAAGCATGTAGCGGGTCTTACCTTGACCAGCAAACCAGCCGATAAAGGCAAAGTTCATCAGCTCAGCGATGACACCCCAAAAACGTACATCTAAATAAGTCTTTGCCGCGCTGCCGCTGTCAGGATTGGCGGAAAGCGCCTGCAGTCCAAAATCAATTAACCAAGGTTTTGCGATAAGTAAAACCGCGCCAATCATAAAGGCCAATAATAAAGCCCGTTGCAAAATCGACAACAGCGGTGATGGTGTTCGGTTAGATGGGTTTAATGGCGCATTGTTATTGCTAGAGGCATCTTTATTAGCCAGTTGACCCAATGCTTGTGCCGACAGTCCAGATGACGCATATTGCAAAAAGTTAAAGCTGACCAGTATTAAAGACAGCAGCTGTATGGCTAAGCCCATCCCAGCGAGCTTCGCAGTGTCATTCATATTACCGACAATCGCTGTATCAATGACGCTTTGTAGCGGCATCGCAAGGTTGGCCAATAATACTGGCAAGGCGATGGCGATAATGCGCCCATAGCGAGTATCGATAGGCGGCATAGTACTTGGCGGTAAGGTAGATGACATAACACAGTCGCTTAGATAGGCAGATTAAGAATACTCGTAGGTAGTAATAAGGATAAAAATTTATAGCAGCATTAAACGCTTTACGATTGATTTTATTTTGACCATCATACATAGACAAAAGCACCTAGGGTGTAGGTGCTTTTGTCAGGATAACGCTTATCAGCTTAATAACTTAGCAGCTTAATAATTAAAGGGTCTAATTATTGCCTTTGAGGTAAGCATTAATCTTGCTCATACATTTTTGGATCATTAAAGGTCACGATTTCTTCTTCAAACTCAGGTTTTACTTTTACAATAAAGTCTTCACGTGATAGACCCATTCTTAAAGGAATAGAGCTTGCAATATAAGTAGATGAATACGTTCCTGCCAGTAAACCGATAAATAGGGCGACTGAGAACCAGTATAAACCCTCTCCGCCTAAGAATAGCATTGCAAGGACTACTAACAGAACCGTTGAGATGGTCATAATGGTACGGCGTAGGGTCTCTGTCAATGACAAATCAACCGTTTGACGCGGCGTGATACCACGGACACGGCGAAAGTTCTCACGGATACGGTCATAAACGACGATCGTATCGTTTATTGAATAACCAATCAAGGCCAAAATAGCCGCCAAGACCGTTAAGTCAAACGGGAAGCCAAATAATGCAAAAATCCCGATGGTCACGATAGCATCGTGGAATAGCGACAGTACCGCACCAAGCGCCAGCTTAAACTGGAAACGTAAGGCAACATAGCCCAGCATACAGGCCAGTGCCAACACCAATGCCATGACTGAGCTTAGATAGATGTCGTTACCTACTTGGCTACCGATAATATTAACATTACTGATTTCAACATTATTATTAGGCAGTGCCAACGCTTTACTCAGACTGGCATTAAGTCCGTCGACGTTGTCAGACTGTGGTGGTAGACGTACTAAAAGCTCCTGACGCGTCCCTAAATACTGCACGACGGCATCATCAAAACCATTATCAGCCAAGGCTTTAACCACTTCGACTTGTTCGGCAGGCTGCTCATAACGTACATCTGCTGAAACCCCGCCGGTGAAATCAAGACCTAGATTTAGACCATTGACGGCAATGGCGATAATACTGCCAATCACCATTAGCAGCGATAGAAGTGCCATCGGCTTTTCTAACTTCATAAATGGGATGATACGTTGATCGCCAATGGCTTTGATGCCACCTTCAGCTTCTGCTGCTGCATTATCTTCAGCATCACCTATGTCTAAATTATTTAGATTAGGATCCATTGCTTGCGTGGCCAATGCATGGCTGTCTTGACTCGCATCTTTACCACCGCGACGGGTTTTATTTTTACTCAAGCTCGTCTTAGAAGTCTTATTGCTTTGGGTATTACTGCCTTTACCATCACGGCGCGGTTTCTTACGGCGGCGCGTACTAGCTTCGCTATTTGAGCCATTCGGTTCGGGGTTATTCTGTTGTTCTAAAGGGTTGTTATTATCGATGGCCATAGTTTTCTCCTAACCGATGCTCAGACGTTTGATAGATTTACGCTTACCGTAAGCAAGTTGTACCAGCGCACGGGTTACCAAAATCGCGGTAAATAGTGAGCTGACAATACCAATCGCGAGGGTAACCGCAAAGCCTTTAATCGGACCCGTACCAATCGCAAATAAGATAAACGCGACCAATAACGTGGTGATGTTGGCATCGAAAATACTACTAAAGGCACGATCAAAACCTGCCACGATAGCGGATTTTGGTCTGACCCCGTTTGCCAGCTCTTCACGTATACGCTCAAAAATCAGCACGTTGGCATCGACCGCCATACCGATGGTTAAGACGATACCAGCAATACCGGGTAGGGTCAGTGATGAGCCTAAAATTGACATAATGGCAATAATGATAATGACGTTAATCGCTAGGGCAATATTAGCAATCACCCCAAATAAGCGATAGAAAATAATCATAAAGGCGAAGACCAGTAGATAACCCACTTGGGTAGAGAATAGGCCTTTATCGATATTTTCTTGGCCTAATGATGGACCAATGGTGCGTTCTTCAACGAAATACATCGGGGCTGCCAATGCGCCTGAACGTAACAATAGCGCAAGCTCTGCGGCTTCAGCACTGCTATCAAGCCCAGTAATACGGAAAGAAGAACCCAGTACCGCTTGGATATTTGCACGGTTGATAACTTTAGTCTCAGCATACGGCGTACGTACTTCGACGGTTTCACCAGTTGCTGGATTTTCTTCATAAGTAATGCGTTGTTTATTTTCAATAAACAGCACCGCCATTTGTTTGCCGACAGCCGTACGCGTGGCGTTTTGCATCAGCTTACCACCAGCACTATCTAGGGTAATGCTTACTTCAGGCGAGCCGCTTTCATCAATACCTGTCTGCGCGTTCGTAACCTTGTCACCGGTGACAATCGCTTGACGCTCTAGCAATACTGGTGGACCATCAAGCGTTTCAAATGGAAATGCTTCGGTACCAGCAGGCGGAATACCGCCCATATAATTTTCAGCGCCTTCAGCGACCATACGGAACTCAAGGTTTGCCGTACGACCAAGGACACGTTTTGCTTCTGCAGTATCTTGTACACCCGGTAGCTCAACCACGATACGGCTAGCGCCTTGTGATTGTACCAAGGCCTCAGTAACCCCAAGCTCAGCAATACGATTGCGTAGGGTGGTCAAGTTTTGATTGACCGCGTAGCTATTGATTTCGTCTAAGGTTGCATCGTTATAAGCTAAAATCAGGGCAGGGCCTTGCTCATCAATAGAAGACTGTAAGGAGAATGTGTTACCCATTGAGCCTTGCAGGATATTTTGCGCACGGTTACGGGTATCAGTATCAGAAAAATGCAGCACCACGCCACGCTTTTCTGTTTTGATACCTTTAACTGCAATACGTTCAGCACGTAGGTCACGGCGCATATCACGACTGGCGCTGGTTAAGCGTTGTTCGAGCGCCTTGTCCATATCCACTTCTAGCACGAAACGCACACCACCGCGCAAATCAAGCCCGAGTTTCATGGGTCTTGCGCCGATATCACGTAGCCACTCAGGAGTAGTCTGTGCCAAGTTCAGCGCGACCACATAGTCCTCGCCTAGATTTTGACGCAGCACTTCCTGAGCTTTTAGCTGATCGACTGGATTGTCGAGACGCACCAGCGCACTATTGCCTTCAAAGGTACCATCATGATTGTTCAAGCCTGCTTCTTCGAGCAAGCTTTGAGACTGAGTCAAGATACCTTCAGACAGCTGCGTACCTGCTGCTGCACTGGTAATCTGTACGGCAGGTTCATCAGGATATAGGTTAGGAGCCGCATATAGACCGGCAATGATGAGCACGACGGTGATGAGTAAGTATTTCCAAGCGGGATATTGCATAATCACTTCTTTAAGTTGATAAACTACTGGCGACGCAGGCCACAAGTTAGCAGATGGGAAGTTAGCGATAACAAGGGTGAGTGACTAAAGGGAGAGCTACTATATTGTTTTAGTAGTCGTACTGAATCATGCACCACTGTGATCATCCGCGATGATAGTAAAGCAAAAAACGGTAAAGCGTAAAGCAGTAAAGCGAAAAATGACCGTAAATAATGTACGGTCATTTTAAAGTCATTACAACTATTAATTGATAATAGCCATCAATTAGTCACAACCAATGTTCAATAATTCATGTTTAACAATCATCAAATACATCGATAATGCTTAAACGCTTTCGATAGTACCAGCGGGCAATACTGAAATAACAGAAGCACGTTGTACTTTAACGTCAGTGTTGTTGTTTAAGCTCACAACCGCATAATCGCCTTCTAGTGCTTTGATACGACCCATAAGGCCGCCAGCAAAGATGATTTCGCTACCAACAGTCAATGAATTGACCATAGCGCGGTGCTCTTTGGTGCGTTTAGACTGTGGACGAATCACCAAAAAGTAAAAAATGGCAAAAAATGCCACTGGCAATAAGATTTGACCAAATAGTGACGCAGCTCCGGCAGTTTCTGGCGCAGCATGGGCAGCTTGAATAAAAAAGCTCATAATTTCTCTCAGTAAGTCATAGATAACAATAAATTTACAGGCATAGTAACAAAAAATCCCAGACTTGGTAACTGTTAATCATAGGCTAGGCGTGTTTTTGTTACCCATTTAACATACTAACCGCCAATATTTAGCCTAACAATCATTTTGCTATTCTAAATGATAGAATGATTGGAGTTAAAGGGTAGAGTGCTCTGACGCTCAGCAAGCAGTAAAAGCCGACTATTAAGTAGATATATCAATTGGCATAGTGTCACAATAGTCAAAAAATAGCTTTATTCAATACATTATATCTTTGATATAAATAGTTATTGACTATGGAATGCCATTATTGCCGCTACGATTAAACGAGGGTTTATATCGCTATAAATGGGGGTATAATAGGCTGTCTTGAGCATGACTTTGGTCGTTAAATAGATAAAAATTAGACGCTATCGGCTATTATTTTCTATCTGCTGCCGTCAGCTCATGATATATTGTGACTTCCTTTTACTTCTTTGTTTAGGTTACCTAACTTGTTCACCTCTTTTATATCTGTACCTCGTTTATACCGTCCGCGCGCCTGTCGTAAAGACGCATCCGCTGAACCTCCCCCGACGATGGGTGGCTATACTCGCTTTAGTAAAAATTACTTCGGTATGATGCGCCTTAATATGTGGCGTTTTGTTATAAAACGGCTTGCTACGTTATCTGCATTGATAACGCTATTCCTCACTCTATTACTGCCGCAATCGGTGCTGGCTGCTGATGCCTTAGCAGACCCAAGCCCGACCAGCGTTCTACTGCTTATCTTATTTGTGGTAGTAGCGATTGGTATCTCATTTATTTGTTCGTTGGCAGAGTCTGCATTACTTAGTATGACGCCGTCATATATCGCCGATGTT
Source organism: Psychrobacter sp. DWR1-2-3 (assembly GCF_049896465.1). Classification (NCBI taxonomy): domain Bacteria; kingdom Pseudomonadati; phylum Pseudomonadota; class Gammaproteobacteria; order Moraxellales; family Moraxellaceae; genus Psychrobacter; species Psychrobacter sp. DWR1-2-3. Next base: position 644,918 of record NZ_JAFCUJ010000002.1, on the reverse strand, counting down.
CAAGAGACTAACCCCAAAAAAGCCAACATGCTAAGACGCTTAAAGATTGATAATATCGATCAGTCATTAGCGGCTATCTTAACCTTAAACACGGTTGCACATACCTTAGGTTCTATTGGCGCTGGTGCACAGGCGACGATTGTTTTTGGTAGCGCTTGGTTTGGACTGTTTTCTGCCATTATGACCTTGGCAATTTTATTTTTATCTGAGATTATTCCAAAAACGTTAGGCACAGTCTATTGGCGTCAATTAAGTGGCATGGTGGCTTATTTTGTACGCGGTATTATTTTACTGCTATACCCATTAATCTGGATATCAGAAAAACTGACCAAACTATTGGTACGAGGCAAAGAGCCTGTAACCTTTAGTCGCCGAGAGTTTGCGGCGCTCGCCAGTATCGGCGAAGAGTCAGGACAAATCGACCCATTAGAGTCGCGTATCATTCGTAACTTATTGGCATTTGGTGCCATTAAAGTTGAAGATATTATGACCCCGCGTTCGGTGATGCTGGCGTTTGAAGAAAATAAAACCGTTGCTGAATTATTGGTTGACCGTCCAAAACTCACTTTTTCGCGCCTGCCGATTTATGATGGTGATTTAGACAATATCACCGGTTTTGTCTTAAAAACCGACATGTTATTGGCCAAGGTTAATCATGCGGTACATAAACCCTTGACGCAGTTCAAACGTGATATTACCTTTGTATTTTCAAAGATGAAATTGTTTGATTTATTAGAGCTGATGCTAAAAAACCGTATTCATATCGCCATTACCGTTGGTGAGTATGGCGAGGTCAAAGGCTTAGTGACATTAGAAGATGTGTTTGAGACCTTGTTGGGTCTTGAGATTGTCGATGAAATAGACCGCGTCGAAGACATGCAAGCGTTGGCTCGGCAGATGATGGACAGACGTGTTGAGCGCTTGGGTATGAAGCTGAGTGATGATGAGCAGTATGAAGACATTCATACCGAGAATAAGCATTAGAACTATAGCTATTAGAAACACCGCTATTAGAAATGTAGCTATTAAAAACAGACATTAAAAACAGGTTAGATAAAGCTGCCTAAGTTATGAATCATTTAGGCAGTTCTTATAATAGATAGTTTCTATAAAGAGTAATATATTTGATAATGCATGATATCTAGTAATGCTACTTAGTCATAGCATTTAAGTTAAGCGGTCATTTTTTACTCTAGGCTGTCAATTTTGATGATATTCGCAATAATTACACAGGGTGTCACATGGCTGTGAGAATTTAGTGATAGGCTGAAATTATCATAACAGAAGGCTGCTAAAAGTCTTAGATTAAACCAGATGTAAAATACTTAACTGATAAAAGCACGACTTGTTTCAATTTATATGATAACTGTTTATCTACGAGAGCAGCACTTTATAATTAAATGATACATCACCGTTAAGCGTCATTTTATGATGGCATGATGAAAATCATACCTGACCATGACGATATAGACGATAATAGTATCACTAAGGAATATCATGAAAAGATTATGGGGAAAAGGGCTGTTGGCTCTATTGATGAAAAGCGCTAGCGTGACTGCGATAGTGGCGGCTGCCAGTACCATGACTATCAGCGCGCAAGCGGCAACCATGACCGAAGCTTTGGTACAAAATTATGCGACGGCCATGAAGTCAGCAGCCAATAGCCAAAGTCTTAATCAGGTCGCGCGCCTCGTATCTGACGATGCGCTGATTTCTATGTCAAGAAAAGGTAAGTCTACCAGTCTTGACAAAGATGCTTATCTAAAATTACTGCAAAACAGTTGGAGTAATACCTCAAATTATCGCTACGATATCAATGTGGATAATATTGTCATTACCGGTGAGCAAGCAAAAGCCAATGTCACTACCAATGAAAGTTGGGTAAAAGATGGGCAAAAGGTCTCATTTGTTACGACATCGAGAGTAACGCTTACTTTATCGACTGGTAATGCGGTGCTTTTACGCGCTGTGTCACAAGTGGCGATTAATTAATCATTACTACTTTATTAGTAAGTAATGTCATTAGTCATCAATGAGCCATCGCTAGCAGAGTTAGTTAGTAAATCGTATAAATAATATCGCTATTCAGCCATTGAAAGATAGAGTGGATTAAATTCTACTCATTATCTTTCATAATAGGCTGGTCTTTGTTTGATATTGCGTACTATACTGTCGATTAACTTTATTTTATCACTTATTGTTGTTAGGAAACTTCCACTATCATGTCTACTGTGTCATCAAAATCTCGCTCATTTATCGCTTTACCACTGACGCTTGCGGTGTCGACTTTACTTATCAGCGCTTGTAGTAATACGTCGGCGGTGAAAAAGACGGGTGCGACCGGCAGCTCAGCTGTGGTTACTAAGCGTCCTGTCGCTCAAGTTACTAAGCCAAGTACGGGCGCTGATTATTCAACGGCGTTCTTGGATGCTGAAAGCCTAGATGAGCTGGCTGATTTATTAGAAGCCACCGACATGACTATGGTTGAAGGTAATAAACTTGCCATTCAACAATATGGTGATTTATGGAATCGCTTGCGGGCAGGCTACCGTATGAATGGTGGTCAACCTGTTTATAATCAGCGTATTGAAGCGCAAAAAGGTTGGTTTACCAGTCGTCAAGACTATCTCAACCGTTTGACCGCGCGTGCCAGTCGCTACCTTTACCATACCGTTCGAGAAGCCGAGCGTCGTAATATTCCAACCGAACTTGCGTTATTGCCTGTCATTGAGAGCTCCTACGATCCAAGTGGTACCAGTAGTGCGGCGGCAGCAGGTTTATGGCAGTTTATCCCGAGTACAGGGCGTATCTATGGTCTAAATCAAAGTAGCACTTATGATGGTCGCCGTGATGTGATTGAATCAACACGTGCCGCTTATGACTTTTTGACCGCACTGCATAACCAGTTCGGTAGTTGGGAGCTGGCACTAGCCGCTTATAACGCCGGTCCTGGTCGTGTGCAAAAAGCCATCGATGCCAATGCTGCTCGTGGCTTGCCGACCGATTACTGGTCACTAAGACTGCCAACAGAGACCATGAACTATGTACCGCGCTTTTTAGCAGTTGCTGAAATCGTCGCCAAGCCTGAGCAATATGGTGTTTATCTGCCTGCTATTGCTAACCGTCAGCATTTCCGTAGTGTGCCAGTAAATTATGGCGTCAGCTTAGCTGAAGTCGCACAGGTGACCGGTGTCAGTTATGACGAGCTAGAAAGACTGAATACCGCGCTGACTTCAGCTCGTATTGATTCATCTGGTCCACAGCGTATCATTATTCCTAATGATGTCAGCTTGACGACAGATGCGAAGCTGAGCGCCTTGAGAGGGAATGGCAGTAGTAATGTGATTGCTTCTAGTAACACTAGCAGCAGTAGCACGCCAAGCTATTCAGGCTCTACTTCTACCACGCCGAGCTATAACAATAAACCTTATACTAGCGGTGGATCATTACCTTCTACCGGTAGCGCCCTTGCTGATTATGCGGCAAGCGCTAGTGTGCCGCAGCAAACCACCAGCTATATTCCGCCGACGGTTTCACCGACGAGCAGCTCTGTTTATAGCAGCAATACCTCATTCCGTACTGAGCCACCGCTGACTTCTGCAGAAACCAAAAAGATTAACGCTGAGCTAAAAAGCAGTAATAGCTTACCGACCACATCGGCACAAATCACGCAAAACAATACTATCATTCAAGAGCCACCACTAAGCAAAGAAGAGCGCGATTTCATTGCCAGTCAGATTCGCATCAGTACGCCTGAAACCAAAGTCATTAATGCCGATGGTAATATCAATTTATCAGCCGTACAGACGCAGCAGTCAGTGTTAGAGGCCAGTGGTCAAGAAAAGAAATTAAGTTTCCCAAAAACCTCGGTTAGTAAGCCAAAACCACAAGGCACGCGTAGCACTTATACGGTAAAACGTGGCGATACCTTGGCAAATATCGCCAGTCGTGCGGGCGTCAGCTGGCGTGATATCGCTGAATGGAACCAAATAGATGCTAGCGCCAATCTGCTAGCGGGCAGCACGTTATACTTATATAACGCCAAATCTATCGAGCCATTGAGCAATGCCAGTACTACAGCGGCAAGCCAGCCTGAAAGCTATGTGGTACAAGGTGGTGATACGCTTATCGGTACGGCCAATCGCTTTGGTTTATCGGTGACTCAGCTGGCTACTTATAATAATTTGAGCAGTAGAGCGGACTTGCTACGCGGTCAAAAACTATGGCTGGTTCCTGGTAAAGTGACCGCGCCTGCAACCACGCCTGCTGCACCATCGACCAAACCTAGTAAATCGAGCACGGCAACCAAGAATTATAAAGTCAAACCCGGTGATGGTCTGATTGCTTTATCACGCCAGTTTAATGTGCCGACCACCACCTTGGCGACGTTAAATAATATGGGCACGACCGATTCACTATACGTTGGTCAAACCTTAAAAGTACCAGCCAATGTAGACTTTACGCCTGCGGCTGCTACGTCTAACAACACGTCGAATAGCACAAGCAGCAATACGACTGCCAGCACGTCAAGCTCAGTGGCAACGACCAATTATAAAGTCAAATCAGGTGATACTTTAATTGGTATTGCAAATAGCGTTGGCATTAGTCCTGAAGAATTGGCAGCTGTGAATAGCAACTTTGATGCTAAAGCTCGCTTGCAACGTGGTCAAACGATTAAAGTACCGGTCACTAAAGATTTGGTAGATCGTCAGCTCAATGACAAAGCAGTCAGTTATAAAGTCAAATCGGGCGATACCTTGACGGGCGTCGCGCAGCGTTACAATATCGGCTTGGGTGATTTGGCAGCCGCCAATAATTTGAAAACCAATTCTAATTTAATCCTTGGTCGTACGATTACCATTCCTGCCAATGGCACAGTAAGCGCTCCTAGTACAGCTAATAGTAATACTAGTAGCACTAGTAACAAGAGCACCAGCAGCGCCGGTGCAGAAACCACAAGCAGTAGCGGTAAAAAACTTGGTAATACTGAGAGCTACAAAGTTAAATCGGGCGATGGTCTTATTGCCTTAGCGCGTCAGTTTGGCATCTCAGTAGAAGACCTAGCAGCGACAAACGATTTGGCGACCAATGCCCAGTTACAACGTGGTCAAACGATTAAAGTACCAAAAGCGACGGTAAGCTATACCGTTGGCTCAGGCGATAGCTTGATTGGATTGGCACGTAAATATGGTGTCTCAACCAAAGAGCTTGCGGATATGAATAATATCGCTGTAGATACCATGCTACAACGCGGTCAACGTTTAACCGTACCGAATCGCTAATGTAGAATGTAGCCGTATTTAATAAATTTTAAGCATTAAAAAAAGCTGCTCTTTTATAAGAGCAGCTTTTTTATTGACAAAGTTTTTTATTAACAAGACTCTATACGTATTATATTTAAAAGCTTTTACTAACAGTCTTTTCAAAAGAAAAGTTATTAAACCGTTTGAGTTTTAATGGTCTCAAGATAACTTCTAATATTACTCACATAATGCATCGCTTGACCATAACGGCTATTTGAGGCTCTATTCTCAGATAAGTAGGCATATATATTTGCCCAGCTTTTATCATCGATTCCTTGCGCCCTTAATTTACGCTGGATACTTTTTACCGCATTAGGACCCATGTTGTAACCTGCTAGGGCAAACCAGATGCGGTCGGTCTTTGGTACATCGGCGAAGTCCTCTTTGACTTGTTCCAAATAACGCGCGCCGCCACCGATACTTTGATAAGGGTCAACGCGGTCAGAGACGCCCATCGCTTTGGCCGTATTATTGGTCAGCATCATAATACCGCGTACGCCTGTTGGAGACACAGCATTGGCATTTAGATGCGACTCTTGATAACCCATAGCGACGAGCAGCTCCCAATCATGGTTGTAATTGCGCGCTTGCTCTTGAAACGAAGACTGATAGTCGGGCAGTTTCTCGGTCAAGGTTTTCTTAAAATGGTCTTGGCTATAAGCGTCTTTTAATAAATTCTGATTATAAAACGCGGCCAGTTTCTGAGTATGCTCAAGCTTCATGCTATCACATAAAAAATAGCTGGCTTTTTGTGATAACGGGTCATTGGCTGAATTAAACGTCCAACTGACTTTAGGATGTAGACCATTTTTGGTCAAGCTGGCGTCATAGCCGCAGCTGACATTGACTGAAGATAAGCTCAATTGGCTTTTTAGTTGGGTGCTGGCAGTGGTCAATGCCATATCGGCATCGCCTGATTTTAACGCTCTTAATGCCGCTTCTTCACTGGCATAAGCTTTTAAATCGATCTTTACCCCAAGCTCGTCAGCATAACTACGCACCAAGTCGTAGCCGAAACCGTGCTGAAAGCCATCAGTCGCAAAGTAGGTGCTATCACCTGGCACGGCAGCAATGGTCAGAGTGTTCTCCAGCATGACATGGTCATAAGCTGGTATGGGTGCGCCCATCGTCATCAGACTCTCAGCAGGTAGAGAGAGCATGGCGATGCTAGATACTTGTGCCAACTTCTTAGTTTTAGAGAAATTAGTTTTGGCAAAACGAGCGACTTTAATAGGTGCAACGACTGGAACGATGTTACTTTTGGTGTGCAGTAGGCGCTTAGATGGACGCAGTAAGTATGAGATACGGCGTTTGGCCCCTTGCGCAGATACTTTCACACGATAAGTAATACGCTGCATGGATGTCTCCTAGTTTTAGCCATCCTGCATACCATAAAAACGCCTCGTCAATTCATGCTGCTTATATATGCTTATCAAAAGCGTATTGCTATATAAGCGGCATAAACTGGCGTTGCATTTTAGATAATATCGCTCTTATCAATAAAATAAGGAACAATGTCATCTTGTTTACATATAGTGGGGCTAACATGCATTATATAAGCGTTAGCACTCAAGTCTCTTAATCAGCTAGCCAATACCCAATGCCGTCTTTGTTTAAACTTTTTTAAAATAGAAATCATCTTAAACACTATTCTAAAAAAAGACGCTCTAAAAAAAAGACGCTCTAAAAAAAAGACGCACAACACCGCGAAGGGTATAAATCGGATGATTCCTTCATCGATGTTAGGGTTGCTACTGAATAAAAGACCCGTTATTCAACTATCGTAAACATAGGTAAGGTCATGAATAAGTTATTGAGACAAAAACGTCGGATAAGTGCGGTACAGCTGCACTTAATCGTTGCAACGCTCATATTACTAACCAGCTACTCTTTAAATAGTTTGTAGTAGGGTAAATGGTGAATAATATGGACTGTCCAGCGATAAAAACAAGCAAACATTCTATCTAACTACTCATTAACAATAAGTAGCAGATAAACTTTGCTTAAGCAGTATCGCGACGCTAAAAACAGGGCAGAGTATTTGATTAGAAAGCTATTTAATTAGAAAGCCAATTAATTAGAAAACTAATTAATCAAAGAAACTAATTAAAAACTAACCATACAAAAATAATATTTGATTGCTCACTGCCAAAAACCTAATGAGTTAAAAATAGGCTTTTAGACGATAAACACTGTTTTAGCACCATAACCGGAAGCTATAAAAATGGGAAGTCTCATGACAAGACGTTCTTTCTTCAGGTACTAATATGCGGATATTCATCATATTATTCAAGTAGGGTTAATAAATTAGCGATAAAACTTAACAATAGCGCTATAAACGGTAAAAAAAGACCTCGTTTTTACTAATCTGCTGACAATAAACGTCATAAAAAGCGATTGCGATAGGGAATAAAGCGCCTGCATGGCGCTTAAAATGTGAAAAATGAGCATTTAAACAGCGCTGAAACAGCGTTAGAACCACGAAAATTATCATAAATACGATAAATTGGCTGAATGATTAGGCTGGATTATCGATATCTATGAAAGTCACCGGTAAGCCAAATTGCTCAGCAACCAGTTCACCCAATGCTTGAATGCCGCCACGCTCTGTTGCATGATGGCCACAAGCAAAATAATCAATACCAAGCTCACGGGCAATATGTGTGGTGCGCTCTGATATCTCACCTGAGATAAACGCATCGCAGCCCATCAGGGTCGCTTGTTCAATCATATCTTGCGCGCCGCCGGTGCAGATACCCACCCGTTCGATAAGCCTGTCATTTTGCCCATCAGATTGATTGGTATCTGAAGTTTGATAATGAGCAGAGATATGTAAGGGCAGGCGTCCTAGCGCGTCGGTAATCTGGGTGATTAGACTTTGAGCACTTTGCGGTGTGCAAGTGGCGATATTACCAACCGGATGTGATTCGGTAGGATAAAGCGCGCCAATGATGCTCATATCAAGTAGCTCAGCCAGTTTGGCATTGTTACCAATGCGAGGATGGGCGTCAAGCGGCAGATGATAGCCAATCAAAGAGATGCCATGTTGCATCAGTTTGCGGATACGCTGACCTTTCATACCTGTGATGGGCGCAGGCTCGCCTTTCCAAAAATAACCATGATGCACCAAAATGGCATCGGCATTATCAGCAATCGCGGCGTCAATCAACGCCTCACAAGCAGTGACACCCGTAACGATGCGCTGGATAGGTCGACCGCCATCTACCTGTAAACCATTGGGAGCATAGTCTTTAAAGGCTGGCGCCGATAGGTATTCGTCACAAAATTCTGTTAAAGCTTGCACGCTAATCACCGTATCTGATATCTGGGTTGAAGATTCGCTTGCGGATGGGTTCAAGGTATTGTGCGCGGTCATGGAGTTTCCTTATAATTGTCGCAGTTCTGCACTATATTGGTTTTATCATTGGTTTTATAACGGCTTTGATTTTTACTGCTTAAATGGTTTAAGTGTTTATAGTAAATAATCAAAATACCAATTTATAAATTATGTATGTTATAAATAATCTGGGTTTCTATCATCGCCATTTTAGCATGGCACTGTAAAAGAGTAGACAAGGCGAATAACTGAAACGGTACACGATGCGTTACTATTTGCGCGTGTTGCCAGTTATAATTTGCATACCTGAGCCTATATGATTCATAGCGCGTATCCTATCTGGTTTTGCGCCCAATCACAGCGGACTGCTCAGAAATATTTTGGCTTATTCATCATTTACTGTTTTGTAAAAGCTATTTTTACAAAGCTATTGTTACTTTTACAAAAACATCGTTACAAATACTGTTTCTAAAATAATATAGAGGTTTTTATATGTCGTCATCTCGGAACGCCAATGACAAGGCTGGTCTGGTAAAATGGTTACCTTGGATTTTGTTACTTGTAGTCACTGTAGCATTTATCTGGTTGTTTGCGAGTATGAAGGCGGCATCAGAGCAGGCTTGGGAGCCACCTAGAACCACGCCTGCTGAGCAGCAAGCCTCAGCGCCTGTGGCAGATACGCCAGCGCCGATTTCCTCTTATCATAATGCGGTTGCCCGTGCCTCGCAGTCTGTGGTGAACATTTATACCACCCAAACGATGGCTGAGCATCCTTATATGAATGATCCAGTGTTGCGCCGCTTCTTTGAGTTTCATGGTGGCCCATCACAAGAGCAGGGCAATACCAACTTAGGCTCTGGCGTAATTGTGTCAGAAGATGGCTATATCGTCACCAACGCCCATGTCATCGAAAAAGCCGATGAGATTACCGTCGCCTTTAATGACGGGCGTAAGAGCCGCGCGCAAATCATTGGTACTGATCCTGACAGTGACTTGGCGGTGATTAAAGTTGATATGACGGGTCTGACGCCACTTGGTTTCCGTGAAGATCCTATTCGCGTGGGCGATTTAGCGCTAGCGATTGGCAATCCGTTTGGCGTTGGTCAAACGGTCACCCAAGGGATTATCTCAGCAACAGGTCGTACGGGGCTTGGGGTTAATAAGTTTGAAGACTTTATCCAAACCGATGCCGCTATCAACCCGGGTAACTCAGGTGGCGCGCTGGTGGATGCGCACGGTGAATTGGTCGGCATCAATACGGTGATTTTCTCGCGTTCTGGTGGCTCGATGGGTATCGGCTTTGCCATTCCTACGGCTATCGTTGAGCAAGTGATGAATGCACTGATTAAAGATGGTAAGGTCAGCCGTGGTTGGTTAGGGATTGAGATACAGTCACAATTACGCGACCCAACCCAGCTAGAAACCTCGACTGGGGTAGAAGTGCTAAACGTCGTTCCTAAGAGCCCTGCTGCTAAAAGTGGTCTACGCGTTGGTGATATCGTCCTGACGATTGACGGCGTTGAGATGACGGATGCCAATACTTTGATTCAGTATGTTGCTCGTAAAGCACCGAATACCACGCTCAACGCGCAAATCTTACGCCGCGGTAAAAATGCCCAAGTGAAGATATTACTAGAGGAACGTCCGGCGCAAGAGCCCATGGCGAGCCCTGTCGTGATTCATGATGAAACGCTTGGCGGTATGGAAGATCCAAGTCTACAAGGTGATAGAGCAGAAGTACCTATGATGTCAGAAGCTGAACGTGACCGTATGCGTGAAGAGTTGCTACAGTTATTTGAAAGAGATGGCGCACCTTTATAGTGCTATGCTTTATAACGTCATGCTCTATACGTAAAGTTTAATCAAAACAGTTTTAGAGTGTTATAAATAATAAAAAAGCGCGTTATCTTAAAGATAACGCGCTTTTTTTATCGGGCTTTTTAAATAACAGCTTTCTTTAAATAATGGCTTTTATTGATGACAGCTTCTATTAATAGCAGCTTATATTAACAACGGCTGCTATTTTGCAAAAGACTCATCATTGATATAAATCACCCCTTGTACCCGACAGCAGCAGGGCAGGATTTCATCTTTTTCAATCATGGCAAGTGGCTCAAACGGATAATCAATAACGTGTGAGCTGGCGATGCGCTTGATGCGGCAACTGCCACAATAACCTTCCTTACATTGATAATTGATATCATGTCCGGTGCGTAGCAATCCATCGAGCAGACTTTCGTCATCATGCAAGTAGAATTGCTTCTTACTCGTCATTACCCAAGTCATAATTCAACCTTCTCTTAATTTTCCCATCGTATTGACAGTCAATGTGATGGTTCTTTTAAATGATAAAATCTTGCTAAAATAACATTGGCCTAACCTTAAAATAGTAAGGTTAAGCCATTACAATCACGCGATTAACTTTTAACTCTATTTAAGCTAAAAGCTTTTAAAGTTCAAAATCATCAAAATCGCTGTCTGATAAATCTGAGTCAATTTGACCGACCAAGTACGAGCTGATTTCAGTTTCTTGCGGCGCCACTTGGACATTATCAGAAGACAACCACGTATTAATCCACGGAATCGGATTTGATTTAGAGTTCGGGAATGCCACTGGCAAGCCAACCGCTTCCATACGTAAGTTGGTGATAAATTCGATATATTGGCAAAGAATGTCTTTATTGAGCCCAATCATTGAGCCGTCTTTAAACAGATAACCTGCCCATTCTTTTTCTTGCTCAGCCGCTTTGGTAAAGATATCGATGCTTTCTTGATAGCACTCATAGGCAATATCGACCATCTCTGGGTCATCTCTGCCATTACGCATCAAGTTTAGGATATGCTGTGTACCGGTTAAATGTAGCGCCTCATCACGGGCGATTAATTTAATAATCTTGGCATTGCCTTCCATCAGCTTACGCTCAGCAAAGGCGAACGAGCAGGCAAACGACACATAAAAGCGAATGGCTTCTAAGACGTTAACCGCCATCAAGCATAAATACAGCTGTTTTTTCAGCGATTTTAAGCTAACGGTCACTTCTTTGCCATTGACGGTATGCGTGCCTGCGCCATACATATTGTAGAGCTGTGAGTTATAGTACAAGTCATCGTAGTACTTGGCGATGTCAGCCGCGCGCCCTAAAATATGCTCGTTTTGCATGATGTCATCAAAGACAATACCCGGATCATTGACGATATTACGAATGATATGAGTATAGCTGCGCGAGTGAATGGTCTCAGAAAACGTCCACGTCTCAATCCACGTTTCAAGCTCAGGAATAGACACCAGTGGCAATAGCACCACGTTTGGGCTACGACCTTGGATAGAGTCGAGTAGGGTCTGATACTTTAGGTTACTGATAAAGATATGCTGCTCATGTGACGACAGATTGCCATAGTCGATACGGTCGCGTGACACATCGACTTCTTCTGGACGCCAAAAGAACGACAGCTGCTTTTCAATCAACTGCTCAAAGATAGGATGCTTTTGTTGGTCATAACGCGCCACGTTGACCGGCTGACCAAAGAACATCGGCTCTTTTAGCGCATTGTTTGGCGTTTGAGAAAAAATCGAGTAAGTCATAGTTCCACCTTTATAAGTGATACAGTTGTGAATCAAAAGTTTTAAAATGCCGCCTGAAAAATACTTTCAAAAGGGCGTTATAAGTTCTCTAAAGATATTTGCGTTGGTTCTTGTCCATCATTCATATACGCTTTAAAAATCTCGCTAAGCTCACTATCATCCAATCCTTCCAGCTCATCGATAGCGCTCTTACGCAGTGTACTTAAATCTACCTCTGCGGCTTTCTGTGCTTCTTTTTTTAGCGGCTTTTTTACTGGTTTTTTTGCTTGTTTTGGCGCGTCCATCTTTGGCATTGCGCTGCTATTTAATTGCTGACGAACTTCCTCGATATCGACTTCTACTTGCACGATATGCGAGCCACCATCATTTAGTTCGGAAAATACATTAGGGATAAATAAACCACCGTCTTTGATGATTGCGGTATATTGCACGTCTATGACCTCCGTCATTTCTATTCTTTGTATGTTTCGATTATAGCGGTAAAGCCAAAGTATTTTACTTAATAAGCCAGCCATTATTATTCGCAATATTTTCGATTAAATCGAAATCCTGATCATGAAAATCCTGACCGATATCTATCTTGATTTCATTAATCAATCCTTTAACCTGTTGCCAATTCAAATAGCCGATAAAGTCTTCATGCTTACTATTGTTTATGTCGAATGACTCTTTAAATAGCATCGGCGGATGGTAACGTTTGCAATCATTTGGCGAGTCATGAATGACTTTCATAAATATACAATAACTTCTGTCGTCATCTGCGGTGAATCTTAATTCAAGCGAGCCACCATCACGGTAAATTATTGCACTAGCGGAGCTTTTATAGCTAACTGATAAAGGTAGCTGCATTTATATTCAACCTATTTAAACTCTTGAATCTCATTGGTGCGCTGGGCGCACCCTACAACTAGGTTTTTAACCCAGCCTACAACAACCGATACTTTCTAAAAGTAGGTTGGCGTCGAGGAACTACACTCAACAAATTATTAAATAGAAGTAGTTGGGTGTCGAAGGCTCCACCCAATCTACGCCTACTGCAAAAGCTTTATTTCTTATTTCTATTACCATCTACACTATCGAAAACAGAAACATGAATATCGATATTACGCTTATAATCTTCCATACAAGGTGTCAACGTCTGCGTTATATATTCACTTGAAGTATCATTAGACTGACTGGTTGCAGAGGTTTGAATATATTCATGAGCTATATCCATACCTGGTGGAGTTGTAGATTGTTCTGACATAATGTTAACCTATTATTTTTAATATGATTAGGATTAGCAAGGAAGTAAACAATAGGCTGATAAAACACCTTATTTTATTGGAAACTTTCCTGATGTGATTTTGTTTGTTAATAACAGTCTGATTCATGGAGTTTATTGATGCTTGGTATACAGTAATCAATACTCCCTTATACTTGTTTGCATCTAATTCAACAGTATTTCTTAATAGTTCTTCAATATTGTTAATTTTTTTAGATTCTACTAATTCAAAGCAGTCTAGGAGATATTTAAAGATTAATATCCCAAGAATCAAACTAAGTAGAGAAGTTGCTACGAATAACAATGTCAAAAGAAAACCAATAATCGAATTTAAGTGATCAAATACTAAGCTATCAGCAGCAGAGCTAGAAAGAACTACAAACAATCCTGTAGCTACTATCGAAATAACTAAAATGTATTTATTAGCTTTCTCATCGACGTTCCTTATCCTTTGAATACATTGAAGATACTCTTCTTTTAAAATAGAAATGCTTATATCGTATTTAGCTTCCCATTCACAATCATCGGTATTGCTATTCATTTTTTTACGATTGACTAAACGGTTCAAACTATTTTGGATCATTTTAAGTACCTGTCAGGCTTGACTTACTATGTAAACAGTAACGGAGTTATTAATAGAACCAAATGACTTTTCATGCCCTAAAATCTATATCTCATGAATTTCTCTCGCGAAACTAAATCTTACATGCACCGCCAGCACAATCATCTTCCATATCCGCTTGGGCATCGTTCGCACCATCACGGGTGTTATGGTAATACAAAGTTTTCACGCCAAGCTTATACGCCGTCAACAAGTCTTTTAGCAATACCTTCATCGGTACACGCTGACCATCAAAGCGCGTTGGGTCATAGTTGGTATTGGCAGAGATACTTTGATCGACGAACTTCTGCATGATAGCGACCAGCTTTAGGTAACCGTCATTGTTCGGCATTTGCCATAGTAGCTCGTACTGATCTTTTAGCTTGTCAATTTCAGGCACGACTTGCTTTAAGATGCCATCTTTTGACGCTTTGATAGAGACCAGACCGCGTGGTGGCTCGATACCGTTGGTGGCGTTGGCAATCTGACTAGAGGTCTCAGACGGCATCAAGGCGGTTAGGGTAGAGTTGCGCAGACCATGAGTGGTAATCTCAGTGCGTAGCGTTTCCCAATCGAGATGTAGCGGCTCTTGGCAGATTTGATCCAAGTCTTTTTTATAGGTATCAACCGGCAAGATACCTTGCGAGTAAGTCGTCTCGTTAAAGGCAGGGCATGCACCTTGCTCTTTTGCCAATTTGTTCGACGCTTTCAAGAGATAGTACTGTAGCGCTTCAAAGGTTTGATGCGTTAGACCAAGCGCGCTGCCGTCTGAATAGCGTACGCCATTTTTCGCCAGATAATACGCATAGTTAATCACGCCAACACCTAAGGTACGGCGACGCATACTGCCATTTTCAGCCGCTTTGACTGGATAGTCTTGATAGTCGAGCAGGGCATCAAGCGCACGGACGATTAATTCTGCTGGCTCTTCGATATCGCTAACGTTTTCAACTTTACCTAAGTTGACCGCTGATAGCGTACAAAGGGCAATCTCACCGGTTTCATCGTTGATGTTATCAAGTGGCTTGGTCGGTAGGGCGATTTCCATACACAGGTTTGACTGGCGAATCGGCGCAACTGTCGCATCAAATGGGCTATGCGTGTTGCAATGGTCAACGTTTTGGATATAGATACGACCGGTGCTGGCGCGCTCTTGCATCATCAGACTAAACAGCTCAGTGGCTGGAATTTGACGGCTACGAATGCTAGGGTCGTTCTCGTATTTGGTATATAGCTCTTCAAACTTGTCTTGGTCTTCAAAGAACGCATCATATAAGCCCGGGGTGTCGCTTGGTGAAAATAGCGAGATATCTTGACCTTTAATCAAACGGGTATACATGGTTTTGTTTAGCTGCACGCCGTAGTCCATGTGACGGACACGGTTGTCTTCAACGCCGCGGTTGTTTTTCAGTACCAATAGCGACTCAACTTCTAAATGCCATAATGGGTAAAATAACGTCGCTGCACCGCCACGCACGCCGCCTTGTGAGCAGCATTTAACCGCAGTTTGGAATAATTTATAAAAAGGAATACAGCCAGTATGCTGCGCTTCGCCGCCACGGATAGGGCTACCAAGGGCGCGGATACGACCAGCGTTGATGCCGATACCGGCACGCTGCGACACATAGCGTACGATGGCGCTGGTGGTGGCGTTGATAGAATCTAGGCTATCACCACATTCGATCAATACACACGAGCTAAACTGGCGCGATGGCGTACGTACGCCAGACATGATAGGTGTCGGTAGAGAGATTTTGAATTGTGAGGTTGCATCATAAAAGCGTTTAACGTAGTCGAGACGCTCTGACTTTTCATAGCTGGCAAACAAACACATACCAACCAGCATATATAAGAACTGTGGGCTCTCATAAACCGTTTTGCTGACGCGATCTTGCACGAGGTATTTACCCGCCATTTGCTCAACAGCAGCATAAGCAAGATTCATATCGCGCCAGTGGTCAAGATATTCTTCTAATTCATCAAATTCCGCACGGCTATAGTCAGCTAGGATATGCTGATCGTATTTACCGGCATCAGTCAGCTTTTTAACATGGTCATAAAGATGCGGCGGGGTAAATTTATTATAAGCAATCTTACGCAGATGGAAGATGGCCAAACGCGCGGCTAAATACTGATAGTCAGGCGTGGTTTCAGAGATAAGGTCAGCGGCAGACTTGATGATGGTCTCATGAATATCACGAGTTTTGATGCCTTCATAAAACTGAATGTGCGACTTTAGCTCAACTTGTGATACCGACACATTATCTAAATCATGAGCAGCCCACTCGATAACCTTGTGAATCTTATCTAAATCAATAGGCTCTAAACGTCCATCACGTTTGGTTACTTGGATTTTATCGATATGTGTCATGCTGACCTCGTAAGTTGATTGCTTGGCAATTAATTTATAATGATGCTTATAGTGTTACTTATAGTAATGCGGCGCGGTTAATACCGGCGGGTATTCTTTATCACGCTATCTTTATTACGCTATAACATCCTGTCACGGCAGAGTGTTTTTTTAGGCAAAACGATGCCGTTGCTCATAGTGAGGGTTTAAATCACTGAGCACTACATATAGCGTATTTGTTAGTAGGTGGACACAATATAGCGGGAAAATTTTGAAAATGCTATATTGATTTTAGCGGCAAACTATGTTGATGAGAGGGTAAAGCGTGTCCGAATTTTGGCAAAGGACGATGGGATAAGGGTTAGACGCCAATAAGAAAAATAATAAAAGTTTTGTAAAAAATGGCGCGAATTTACTTTTTATTGTCGGCTAAATTAACACGCGCAAATCTGCTGAATGGCGCGCATATTTCGGCTGGTGATTGTACCCCAGCCAATAGAAAATCGCCACCCATATGAGTGACGATTCGGACGAAAAACGGACTGGTTTTTCTTAAATTGATAAAACTATGATTAGACGACCATGCGTACCGTTTTTGCATTATCGAGTGATGCATAAAGCGTGTTTACTTGCTCAACGGTGGTCAAGTATAAATTGGCACGCACCGAATGGAAGCGTCCTGTTTTTGACGGTTTAACTTCCATAGACGCCAAATCAAACTCTGGAAACTGGCTACCAAGGATAAGCTTCACTTCATTGAGTAAGCTATCATGCTCGCCTTCATGACCGATGATGCTCAGTGGGTAGTTCATTGGGAACTGCCACAGCTCAGGATTTTGTACGTCGGTTTTTTTGCCTTTTAAGATACCGTCATTGGCGACCAGCTCAGTGACTTTGACCTCTCTTTTAGGCGTTTGATTTGGGTTAGTGGTGTCTTTTGGATCATCAGTCATGATGTTGTCCTTATCTTTGTGAAAATATGAGCTTATGGGTTATGCCGATAAGCGCTTTATGCACCATTTATAAGGACGCTCATCATATTATTCAAGTGTCACCAAACGTTAAGCGGTATTAAAATCGTTATTTTTTATAACCACATACCGCCACATAATCGCCGCGATCATAGCCTTCGATGACCTCTTGTACCTTGTCATTGGCATACATAGGATGGGTCAATAAAGTTTGCGCATATTCAAAGTCGACAAAACCATTGGCTTGCATTAACTCGATTTTCTCATCAGAGGTACGCCAGTTTGCTGACTTCACCAGCTCAATAGGATAAGGGTCAGCAGGGGAGATGTGTTCGAGTAGTGGATGCTCCCACGTATCTACCGCGCTGGCTAAATTGTATAAGCTGGCAAAACCGCTTTCTTTTGGCACATCAATCAGGATAAGCTTGCCGCCAGACTTTAGGGCATCAAAGGCCTTTTTAATACAGACATCCAAATCGCTGATATAGCTGACGCTGCCATTAAACATGATGATATCAAATTTATTAGGCGCAATCTCGCAGGTTTCGGCAGGGCTGATATCTACTTGCAAGCCGCGCTTTTCAGCGACTTCAGCCATATCTTTCGAAGGCTCGATACCATGCGTGATATGAATGCCGTAATCTTTGGCCAATAGTGATTCGAAAAGACCGCTACCACAGCCGATAGACAATATCTCGCTATCTTTATCTAAGAAATGAGCGACCAGTTTTAGCTCACTGGTCAGTAAGTTTTGGTTGTCAAAAAACCAGCTGTCGTACGCGCTTGCGTGTTCATCGAATGCTGCCATGGTGTTTCTCCTTGTTGATCGTTATTATTGGTCATTGTTTTTGATTTTAGAGGGCTTTTTTAGAATCAAGCTAGATTGAGTATAAGTTAAGACAAATCTAACGCCTGCTGCCAAAAATTAACTTCCATACGTGCGGCGGTGTTAAATAACCGCTGAAACTTGTCTGCTTGAGCAGGGCTGGCATCGACTAGCAGCGTATTAATTTGCGCTTCGTTCTGCGCGGTAATCGATAGAAACTCATCACTGGAAAACACATCAATCCATGGTTGATAAGGGTTGTTATCGATAAAACCCTCATCTTTGATACATCTGCCAATTTCTCCATAGCCCATTAAGCAAGGCGCAATAGCGGCATACAGTTCGGCCAGCGAGCCTGACATTGCAGCGTCTAATATATAGCGACTATAGGCGATGGTGACGGCAGATTCAGGGGCGTTTTCTACTTGTTCAAGTGGTATATTCCACTGACGGCAGAAATCCAAATACATAGCGATTTCCATATCGAGCATGGCATTGATACCTGCTTGACCGACGCGCATTTGTGCCAGCGTGTCACTCTTATATACGCTCAGCGCCATCACGCGGGTATAGTGAATTAAGTATAAATAGTCTTGCACAAGGTAGTGGCGAAAGCTGTCAGGGGCAAGCGTGCCAGCGGTCAGCTGCTTGACGAAATCATGCTGAATGTAATCATCCCATGTGGGACAATTGTGACGTAGCGTTTGGTAATCCATAGTTTTCACTTACTTTTATAAAACGCAAGCAAGCAAATGGCAGGAAACGAGAAGTGATAAGGCACAAAAAATTTGCCAGTCTAGGTTTAATAGATTGGCAAAATATGAAGTAAATGTGACTTATATATCGACACGCTTGTTTCCTACGTCAGTGCTAACTGCATCAGGTTCGCGGGTAACTCTCAGCCATGATTTTGATTGTAGTTAAAGCGTCAAAATCAAAGCACCCCGACAAGGTTTATTTTTTAATAATAAATATAAAATTTAAATGGTTTTGAGCTGCTGTTATTTAAGAAGTTGAGCCCTATGATAGGCGAACTCAGCCATCATTAGCAAGTGATGTCCAAACAACCATCAATAAAGGTAACTTAGATTTAAAAAGTTATTTTTTATCGAGCTGTTCAATAGCAGTGTGATAAAGCATCAGCATGGCTTTAAAACGGCGCTCATATAAGCCTTCTGCATATAGCAGCTCTACACTTAAGCTATCGATTACGCCTAGATAAGCATCGGTATACAGCTCTAGCTGCTCAGAGTCGAGCTGATAAGGCTGTAGAGCCAGCTGTATGTGCTCAGTCAACACCTTTATATAGACATTAAAAGTCGCCGCGCTGGTATCGGTCAAATGCACAGGTGCGGCATAGGCCATGCGAATTAAAAACCGTAAGGTAATCGCGCTTTCATAACGCGCTTCAAAAGCATGGCAATACGCTTCACCGGGAGTAGGAAATTCACTAGTCGTCGCAAAGCATGACTTAATAAACGCACATTCTGACTCGAGAGCATCTTGCAGTAATTCTAAAAATATCGCTTCTTTACTGGCAAAGTGCGTATAGAGAGAGGCTTTGCGGATGCCCACAGCCTTGGCAATATCACTGAGTGATGCGCCCTCATAGCCGTGCATAAAGAAAGGCTCAAACGCGGCATCAATGATACGTTGCTTAGCACTTGAACGTGGTTTATGGCTTTGCATAGGCCTCCTCTAATGATGGTGTGGCGACAGTGCTATAAGGTTTTAAGCTTCTAGAACCGAGATAGACCAATGCCAAAATAATCGGTCCCATGGCACCTAGCAAGATTAACCAGTATAAGGTGTTTATTTCGACCAATTGTCCCGCGATGGGCGTGGCAGTAGATGAGAGTAACATAGGAATGGCGCCCAATAAAGCCGCGCTTGAACCCAAAGCGCTGCGCTGCGAGTCCATTGCAATTGCCATCAACGTCGCTTCTAATACGCCAAGACCAAATAATCCCAAGGCAATGCCAGTGACAATACCGACCAAACCCATCGATAGCAGATAAGCGATGATGCAAACGGCACTACCCAGCATCATGACACCGGCACCGATTAAGGCCAAATGTGACGCCGATATTTTTTTGACCAAATAAGCGGTGGAAGATGCACCTAAAATTAGACTGATACTGGTCAAGCCAAAGACAAAACCAAATTGCTCTAGGCTAAGACCATAGTCTGTTTGATAGACATAAGCAGAACCACCGATGTAGGCAAACAAAAAGAAATACACCGCAGATAGCGCAAATAGATTAAAGACAAAGGTTTTGTTCTTTAATATGCCGACATAAATGCCTGTAATATTTTTTATATTTAATTGAATGCGCTTGTCTTTTGGCAAGGTTTCTTTGATATTCAACAGCGTATTAATCAGCACGATGATACCTAACGCCGCCAAAATAAACATGACGCCGCGCCAACCATAATGCGCACCGACGATACCGCCGATTGCTGGCGCGACGATTGGACCTAATGCCACAATGGTATTTAATAAAGCATAAATTTGTGCCGCTTTTGGTCCATCGACGAGATCGCGTACCATGCTCATCACCACCACGATAGCCATAGAGGCGCCAAGACCTTGCAAGATACGAGCAAAGATTAGGCTTTCAATACTTTGTGCCCACATCGCCCACACGGAAGCGCCAATATATGCCAGCAAGCCTGCAAATAATGGTGCTATTCGTCCTATGGCATCAGATACGGGACCAAATACCAGCTGTCCTAAACCCATAAAGATAAGAAAGACGGTCAACGTGATTTGCGTGGTGGCGTAGGAGGTATTGAGGTCTGTTGCCATATTCGGCATTGAGGCCAAATACATATCAATCGCTGCAGGGCCAAGCGCCACAATGATGGCAAGAGAGATGACGGTTTTGATACTGATGTGGTTTACATGGGTTTGTTTATTCATAAGAGTGCACTATTAACTATTTATCTATTTAATTTTTTAACTACCGAACGGTAGGTAGTTATACTCGATATTTTAAATAAAGGCAATATTTTTATGAATTAATTGCTTATCTCATGCTATAGCGGCTCTATATTTAATAAGTAAAAGCTAATAGCCATTAAATAACAGCCATTAAATAACAGGCACAAAAAAGCTGAGATATACTCAGCTTTTTTGGTTTGCCATTAGGCGTAATAAGATGTGCTTAGCACATACTCTTTAAATTAGTCATTTTCAAGGAATGAGCGTAAGTGCTCAGAACGTGAAGGATGACGCAATTTACGTAATGCTTTTGCCTCAATCTGACGGATACGCTCACGTGTTACATCAAACTGCTTACCAACTTCTTCTAAGGTATGGTCAGTTGGCATATCGATACCGAAACGCATTTTTAGGACACGTGCTTCACGCTCAGTCAGATTACCTAAGACGTCACGCGTCGCTTCACGCAGGCCAGCTGCGGTCGCATCATCGACAGGGCTTGAAATCGTACCATCTTCGATAAAGTCGCCTAGGTGCGAGTCTTCATCATCACCGATTGGCGTCTCCATAGAGATAGGCTCTTTGGCAATTTTTAGCACTTTACGGACTTTAACTTCGTCCATCTCTAAGCGTTCGCCTAATTCCTCAGGTGTCGGCTCGCGGCCCATTTCTTGTAGCAATTGACGTGAGACACGGTTTATCTTGTTAATGGTCTCAATCATATGCACAGGAATACGAATCGTGCGCGCTTGGTCAGCGATAGAGCGGGTGATTGCCTGACGAATCCACCATGTAGCATAGGTTGAGAATTTATAACCACGGCGGTATTCAAATTTATCAACTGCTTTCATCAGACCGATATTACCTTCTTGGATTAAGTCCAAGAACTGTAGACCACGGTTGGTATATTTTTTAGCGATAGAAATTACCAGACGCAAGTTAGCTTCGACCATCTCTTTTTTGGCACGGCGCGCTTTTGCTTCGCCAACGGCCATACGACGGGCGACGTCTTTCATGTCGTGGATTTTCATATCGAGCTGCTGCTCGTAATCACGAATTTTACGTTGTAGTAAAATCACATCGTCAGCGACTTTTTCTAGCGTACCCGCAAAAGCAGGCTTGCCTTTGATGCGCTCAATGAGCCAATCAACGTTGGTTTCATTGCTAGGGAAAGTTTTACGGAATTCATCACGCGGCATACGACCACGGCGAATCACCAAACGCATGATTTGACGCTCTTGCTTACGCACATCATCATAGACGTCATGCATGATAGCCATCACTTGGTCTGACAAGCGATTGTTAAGCTTTAACATCATAAAGCGTTCGGCAAGTAGGGCATAAGCAGCATCTGCTTCTACGCTACCACGGCCATAATCAAGCAAGGCTTGTTTGGCTTTAATAAATAAGTGTTCGATCTCTTCTAGACGTAAGCGTACTTCTTCTGGATCGATACCGCCGGTTTCTTCTTCGGCTTCTTCTTCAACTTCGACTTCATCGTCCTCATCATCATCGTCAAGCGCAGCTTTGGCATTGGCCTTTGGTTTGATAACTGGCGGATTCTCTTTTTCTTCTTTAATACGCTCACGCTCTTCTTTCGCCGCTTCTTTTGCTTCTTGGGCCGCGATTTTGTCTTCTTCGGTTTCAGGGTCTAAAAAACCTGTGATGACGTCAGACAATTTTTTCTCGCCATCTTGGACTTTTTGGTACTCGTCAAGGACGAACTGTACCGTACCCGGCCAATAAGACATCGCATGCTGCACGTCACGAATACCTTCTTCGATACGCTTAGCAATGGCAATCTCGCCTTCACGGGTTAAAAGGTCAACCGTACCCATTTCACGCATATACATACGTACAGGGTCAGTGGTACGACCAGGCTCAGTCTCGACCGAAGCCAAAACCGCCGCTGCCTCATCGGCTGCCATGTCATCATCGCTTGAATCATCGTTCATCAAGATGTCATCGGCGTCGGGCGCAGATTCAAAAATTTTAATGCCAACGTCCGTTAGCATTTGCACGATATCTTCAATCTGATCACTTTCAGTAATAGAGTCGGGCAGTTGGTCATTCACCTCAGCATAGGTCAAATACCCTTGCTCTTTACCCATTTGGATTAAGGTGGCCAGTTGAGATGTGGACTTAGAAACTGACTTATCGTTCATAAATACTCGCTTGCTTGTATCGGACATTTTTATATTGTGACTCGCTATCGCTTACGGGGTGCGTTGATATAATCAATCGATTCATCAAAATATGGCGTAAAGGTTGTCAATAATAACAAAAATGAGTGGATATGAATAAAGGCTCAAAATACTACAATTACAATACTAAAAAACCGCTAAAAATTGGTCATGCGCAAAATACTTCAAAATCATATTACCTAAAAATACAGTTGCCTAAAAATACGGTTATCTGAAAAATACTATTAATTAAAAAACAACGCTAAAAAATACTATGAGCTAAAAAATGGTCATTCAAAAATACAGCGATTTAAAATTTATGTTTTAAAAAGCGCTTTGAAAACGCATACCCAGAGCTGTGCTTTTAGCTAAAATTGTGCTCAATGATGCGGGTTTATCGTCATCTATTAAGTCGGGCTATAAATAGTTAGCGACACAGTTTAACACAGACCAGCGTAATCAAGCACGAGCTAGTGATGCTCGCTGCTATTTATCTAGCATTTATCTGGTATTTATTAATGATATTCCCCATTATTTTTCACCCATTGGTTTTTTATCAGTAGCCTGATTGAGGGCGGTATATGCAACTGGGCATAATCATTAATAGTGGGGGCAACCGCGATGCTTTTAAAGGGTCGCTGTCCATAAATAAAATCTAGGACGTATCCCAGCCTAGACGTTAAGATTTCACCGTTGCCATTTGTGCCGATTGCTCTGCTTGCTGCGCGCGTAACCAGTCGTTTAATAATTGTGACTGCTTACGGACAATCGCCAGTTTTATATTGTCGGGGTTCTTAACCAAATCTTGGATTTTTTTCTTCATATGACGTTCAATCAACTGGCTGACCAACTCTTCAACCAAACCATCAAGGCTTAAGATATTGCGCGTGGTAAGCGCTTTATAAAATCCGCCCCAATCGCGGCTAAGCGTCTCTTGGGTGCTGGGTTTGACATTGGATAAGATAAAGTGCGCCGCTGCATTGGCGTCTTTAGGTAAATAATTAAGACAGCGCTTAATGGTGCTGACGATATCGAGCAGGGCGTTATCTTGCAGGTCTTCCCATGCCAGTGGACGCAATATATCGGCAGAGGCTTTTTGTTTAATATGCGCCGGCAGCTGCAAATCATTAATACCTGCCTGCTGCCAAATGGCTTCGATAGGGTCATCACTTAAGGCGCGCGGCTGGAATAAAAAACACAGCTGCAATTGCTGACTGATGGTCATATCGCCATCAAAATCTAGCAGCGCGTCTTTGGCCTCTTTGTTTTGACTACGTTTACCGCCCAGCTTTTGATAAATGTCATTATTCAGCAAATAACGAAAGCTACTGCCTTTAGGTAGGGCGGTGGTCAACGCGCGCACTTGCGACATAAGCTTGGCTTTACCTTCTGCCAAGGTTAAGTCATAGCGCTCACTTAAGTAAGCAAAAATATATTGCGATAGCGGCATGGCCGTGGCGATTTGCTCGCGCATCGCATCTGCGCCCTGACTTTTTATAAAAGTATCAGGGTCATGATTGTTAGGTAAGGTTAAAAACCGCAGCTCTTTATCATCGCCAAGCACAGGCAGCGCGACTTCAAGCGTGCGCCAAGCGGCCTTTTGTCCCGCGCTATCACCATCGAAGCTCAATGTCAGGGTAGGGTTTAATGTCAACAGCCGTGATATTTGGCTCTCATTAATCGCCGTACCCATAGAAGCTACCGCACCATAAATACCAGCTTGATAAAGGGCAATGACATCCATATAGCCTTCGACTACCAGCCAGTTATCAGCACGTTGTTGGCGAGATTCATAGTAGCCGTATAGTACGTGCTGCTTATGAAAGACAGGCGAGTCGGACGAGTTGATATATTTGGGCTTTACCTCGTCATCAAGCGCGCGACCGCCAAAACCAATGGTCCGACCTTGATTATCGCGAATCGGGAAAATAACCCGATCACGAAGTAGGTCATAGTCGCGCCCTGATTCTGATTTGCGCACTAAGCCCAAGGCTTTAAGCCCTTCAATGTCCTGCGGGAATTGATGTTCAAGATGCTGCCAACCAAAGGGCGCATAGCCGAGACCAAAAGTTTCAAAGATGTCTTCGGTGATGCCACGCGATAAAAAGTAATGCTTGGCATGCGGATGGATAGTGAGATTATGCTGATAAAACTGCTGGATTTGCTCTAATAATTCATAAAGGTTGCCGTCTTTATCAGAGACGCTATTATCATCGTAGAGAGCAGTAGTATCAGCATCACCGGTTAACCATGCAGGTGGATAACTACTATTGTCTTGATAGTTGGTGTCACCTTGATAGCTAGCATCATAGCCATCGGTTGCATAAGGGACAGAGTCATAAGCAGCTAATGGTGGGTAATCATCATAGCTATTACTATTGTTGTCATGAATACTCTGATCGCGATAGCTATTTTGGCTTTGTTCCTGACTATTAGAAACAGAAAGTATAGAAGGTGCATTAATGATTTGTGTTGGGCTTTTAGCGCTGACAGTTGAACTAGCTATTGGCGGTGGTGTAATAGATTTAGGAGAAATTCGCTGATAGCTGACGTTTTGTTGTTCTTCTTTTGGTACTTCGATGCCCGTTTGTTTGGACAGCTCATTAACCGCTTCGATAAAGGTAAGGTTTTCATAATCACGCAAAAAACTGATGGCGTTACCACCGACACTACAGCCGAAGCAGTGATAGATGTTCTTTTGCGGATTGACATAAAAAGACGGCGACTTTTCGCCATGAAACGGACAGCAGCCCTTGTACTCACTACCGGCACGTTTAAGCGTGGTATGACGCCCAATGATACTGATTAAGTCAGCTTGGCTATTTAATTGCTCAAGAATATGGTTAGGAATGCTCATACAAAAAACAGTTTACCATAGGTCAATTATATTAAGCATCGACAATCAGCTAGAAATAAAGACTGAAAGTAGATAAAAAGTATAAGAAGTAAAAACAGAAAAATAAGGCCAACAGAATGTTGACCTTATTTGTGATGATAGGCGCTAAGCGTCTAAAATAGACGAGGGTAGTATCAGTTTACTCCGCAGGTATCGTCGTACGGCGTACAGGATTGGTGTTTTGCGGATCGACATTGGCTTCTCTGGCGGCATCGCCGGTGCTCGATTGGCTCGTCACGCGTTCAGCTGACGCTTCAGGTAGACCTAGACCCATATTAATGCCAGTAGTACGTTTTGGAGACATATTTAACGGTGCGTTAGCATTAGTGCTCGCGTTGGCAGCTGCCGCATTGTTGCTCGGCAATCTTAATTGGCTGGCATTACGGATAACTTGAGTTTTGGTGGCACCATTGTAATCGCCTGTCGCAACTGAGGTGTCTTTGTTAAAGCGATTCAATTGCCCAAAGGTCAATTTATTCAACAAAGTGCGCTCGCGTTTGGTATTCAATTTAACGCGTCCATCAGCGCTTAGCATGTTTGGATAGTTAATCTGCAACAGGGTTTTATATTCTTTAGCCAAGTCATTAAGACCGAGTTTTTCATGGCTATAAGCCAGTACCGCAATAGCGTCAGGTACTGATTCGCTTAATGGATAGTATTGGAACACCCACTTGGCACGGTTTACAGCCGCGACATAGGCTTCGCGCTCGATATACCAATTCGCCGCGCTCATCTCGCTTTCGGCAAACTGATTATAGATAAAAGTCATACGCTGAGCGGCATCTGGCGCATAAGGGCTGTTAGGATATTTATTGATAAGCTCTTGGAAATTGGCAAAGGCAATACGAAAATACGCGGTATCACGCTCAGCTTGATTAAGCTTAAACAGTTTTAAACCCTCTGACGAGCCTTGCATATTGGCCACGCCGCGTACGTAGTAAGCATAGCTGACTTGCGGATTAGACGGGTACAAATTAATAAATTGCTCAGCGCTGGCAGCAGCGGTCTCAAACTTGCCACTTTCATATTGAGCGTACATCATATCGAGCAATGCTTGTTCGGCGTATTGTCCGGTTGGGTAAAAGGTGCGCAGATTGGTCAAATCTTCAACAGCTTGCGTATAGCGACCTTTATCAATCTGGGCGATGGCGTCATTATAGTAACGCTGCTCTGACTTCTCAGCAGTTTCAACCGCATCCACGTCTTTACCGCCGGTTAGGTTTTTAAACGTTTGACAACCCACCAAGTTGATACTTAGGGCAAGTAGGGTGATTGAGGACAGTTTGATAAACGTATTGCCAACAGCTTGCATACTTCTTCTCCGACACAAGACGCGTAATAGCAGCGACGCTATTAGGCTAAATAATAAAAGGATAATAATGAAAAAACGATGCTTGCGGCATCCGTTAACTGTCTATTAATGAGTAGGCGCTATAAATAAGCGCACTCATTAGCAACAGAGTTTTTATCGAATGCAGTTTTGCTCGTATGAATAAAATATATTTATTTTAAAAATTCAGTGCCATAGCATACAGCAAAACATGGCTTACTTTATAGAATAACCTTTGCTTCGTCTATTTTTTCGTTATCTATTTTGTAGTTAAACGGCGAATGCTTTATGTCTGGTTACGCTAATGCTTTATGTATGGTGGCCATGGTGACATTGTCCCGTAGTGTAGCATGAGCCGCTGTCACGAGCGATAATGAATATGGCTGACAGGGACAAATATACAGTAAATTACAGCCATGTTATATTTTAGAGAGTTAATCTAGCGAGTAACGCCCAATATATGACGGCTGAGAACCTGTCGCATGGTCATGATAAAATCATAGATAACGCGCAGCTTCTGTAGGGCTTAGGCGTTCAGCATGTTACACTATGACGATGTGACTTTTGCTTTTTTTGCCCGCACTTATTTTTGCCGGTCAGCAAGCGTTAGTCTGCTCTCTTATGAGGTCAGCTTACAAAACAATGTAAGCGACTTTACCATGTATGAATCCGCTATGAATAATGATGCTATGACGACCAATTTACCTAAGAATCAACCGCTAGATGCTAATATATCAACATCAACATCAGAAACGCTATCTGCGCAAGAGTTATCCGCGCAACAGTTAGCCATGAAAACTTCACCAACGAAAGGTTCACCCGTGCAAAAATCGACGATGCCAAATGAGTTATTAGAGGATAATGAGCTGCTTGCTGACCATGAAAGTGCGCCTGATGAGCAGATGCAAGAGCTGTCCGATGATGATGAGCTAGATGAATTGGTGGATGGCGAGCTACTTGATGAAGACGATGAGGACGGCGATGATGCAGCGTCAGTCGCTGGCCAAGCCGTCCCTGTCATCGTTGATGTCACACATACGGTAGTAGAAGAGGAGGCGGGTTTACGTATTGATAAATTGGCGTCAAAAGTATTTACCGATTTTTCGCGTGCCCAGCTACAAGGCTGGATCACTGACGGCAGCTTACTTTATAACGGTAGTGTGCAAAAACCAAAAATCCGTGTCAAAGCCGGTGATATCTTACATTTATCGACGACCCTGCAGCAGCATAGCGAAGATCAACCAGAAAATATCGACATCGAGGTGGTTTATGAAGACGACGATGTTTTAGTAATTAATAAACCTGTTGGTATGGTTGTCCATCCTGGCGCTGGCAATCAAACCGGCACCTTGGTCAATGCGCTACTGTATCACTACCCGCAGCAGCACCATTTGCCGCGTGCCGGATTGGTACACCGTATTGATAAAGATACCTCAGGGCTATTGCTTATTGGTAAAACCAAGCCTGCACAAATGGCATTGATGGAGCAGCTCAAAGACAAGTCCGTCTATCGTCATTATCAATGTGTGGTAGCAGGAGATGCAGCAAGTTTACTGCGTCATCGTCGTATTGACGCGCCCATTGGTCGCCATCGCAATCAGCGTACCAAAATGACCGTGATGACGGCAGGACGCGAAGCCGTTACCCATTTATTAACCGTGACGCCGCTTAACGATAACTACTGTCTGCTAGACGTCAGTCTGGAAACAGGACGTACGCACCAAATTCGCGTGCATCTTAGCCATATTACGTATCCGATAGTCGGTGACCGTGTCTACGGTGGTCGTCGTCAATTGCGTGCTGGTTTAACAGAAGCGCAGCGTCAAGCGATTAATAATTTCCCGCGCCAAGCATTGCACGCTTATACCTTGGGTTTCGTTCACCCAACGACTGGCGAAGATATCGAAGTCACCACACCCATCCCTGAAGATATGCAGCAATTGATGGCAGTCTTAAGCGATGGCTATGACGAAGAATAATCATTCATGACTTCATGATGTTTATTTAAAAAGTATAAATTAGCGCTAATGCCTTCATAACGATAACGATAACGATAATGAGAAGTGTGGTAAATCGACCATGACTAGCACAATAAACAAGCTTCCTATTACCTTGCTCGCTCAGCTTGATGAAGTAGCTGTTTTCCAAACGGCTGCTTTTATCAGTGACGATAATGCTGACGCTATTGCTGCGAATTTAAAAAGCCAGGCAAGTTATGGGGCGCTAAATTTAGGCTTGCATGTTAATGACAATGCAAAGACGGTCTTAAACAATCGCATGCATTTGCTGAGCGCTATCAATGAGCAATTGGCAGCAACACAGCGCCAACCTATTGATAGCTTACACTGGCTCAATCAGGTTCATGGTAAGCAGATTTATGATATCGATGCGACTGCGCCGGCTATGCGTCCGCTCGACGCCGATGCCATGGTCAGCTGCCAAGCGAACTTAGGGCTTGCGGTGATGACCGCCGATTGTGTGCCGATAGTCTTATACCAACCGGCAACGGGGCAGATAGCCGCCATACATGCAGGCTGGCAAGGGCTGGCATGCGGTGTTATTAAAACGACGGTTGAACGCTTTAGCAGCTCTGAACCAATCATGGCGTGGATTGGGGTTTGTATCAGTCAAGAAAATTATGAAGTCGGCAGGCAAGTACGAGATAAGCTGTTAACAGGTTGTATCGAAAATCAAACCTTAGCAGCGCAGCATCTAGAGAGCTTTGAAGAACGTTACGTCTTAGCTTCTGAAGCGGATAAAATTAAGCTGAACTTACCACAATTGGCGGCTGACCAATTAAATGCAGCAGGTATTAAAGTTAGCAATGAGTCCGCTATACCTTGTAGTTATGCTGACCCGCATTATTATTCTTATCGGCGTCAAACGCATCTTCAGCAGCCTGCGACAGGACGTATGGCATTGGTCATTGTTCGCAGCCTTGCTGTTTCTTGATGCAAACAATTGGCCATAGTTTTTAAGTAATGAAGCGTATTATATTGATGGTGCAATAAAAAATAGCAGGCTTATCATTAGCCTGCTATTTTTTTGTTTTATTAAGACGACATTTGATGAATTAGCATACAGAATCATTCGATTTTGGCACAGATAATCCGAATAAAGGACGCAGATATAAGGCTAAAAAAGTCCCTGCCATCGCCATGATGCCCCATATATAACCATGAGCACTAAAAGAGGCGATACCGCCGAAGTAAGCACCGATGTTACAGCCGAATGCCAAACGTGCACCATAGCCCATCATTAATCCGCCAATCACCGAAGCGGCGAAATTCCCCAAAGTAATCTGAGTGAATTTGAATAAACCACCCGCTGCTGAGGCAATAAAAGCGCCAATGATAATGCCGATATTCATGACCGTGGTTGAATCAGCGAAAATAGACGCATTTAATGCAGCGGCATTCGCCCCTTGCCAATAGCCCCAGTTGGCAACATCAACACCAAAACTGCTGGCGATTTTAGAGCCCCACAATGAAAATGCAGAAGTAATGCCCCATGGTTGACCACGCGTGAGCAAGGTTAAAGCATTTAATATCGCTAAGACAATGGCGGCTGCGAATAACGGCCAAGAACCTCGAAAAATACGTCTCCAACCTGATTCAGTTGGAACGGGAGCCATCTTTGGAGCCTTGGTCTTTTTCTCAACAACGAGCGTAACCCACGCAATCAAAGCAAACAGTACCAAAGACAACACCCAAGCACCGCTATAACCAAGACCAGTAGAGGTGGCTAAAGAAAAAGGAGCAAAGGACGGCATCTCTTCTGTCCAAAACGGCAGATGATAAGCACCTATGGTCGCGCCAATGACGAAGAAAATAAAGGTGATAAACATCACCGAACGTCCGCCACCTACTGCGTAAAGCGTACCAGAAGCACAGCCGCCGCCAAGCTGCATGCCAATACCGAATACAAAAGCGCCGACCAGTAAACTGACACCGACTGGCGACACATAACCTGCGACCGAGCCGCCAAAAATCGTCGTTCCATAAGCAAGAATGGGCGCAAACAACGTAACCGCAACGGCCAACATCAACATATGAGAGCGCATGGCTTGCCCATTACCAACCGACATCAGACGTCTAAAGGCAGAAGTAAAACCAAAGCGGGCATGAAATAGGGTATAGCCGAGCAATAAGCCGATAGCAAAAAGCAGCGGCTGGGCGGTAGTCTGGGTAATAGACAGATAGACCAACAGAATAAAACCAACAATAACGCCAGCTATTATCAATGGTTTTTGTGGCTTATTTAAAGCCAGCGTCTCTTTAGCAATAGGCTCTCGTGTATCGTTCACGGGCTGAACGCTCGTCGTTATAGTCGTCAAGGGAATCACATCCTTCTCTGATATAATATTTCAGAGTTCATTGTTCATGGTTTGTATCATTGGTTATGATAAGGTATTTGGAATATCCAACAGATTTTTCTAGGTATGATTGAATAAGGGCTATATGATAGACCCGTTTTAAAGAATCACTACAAGAAGAGCGGGAATTAACATATTCATATATGGAATAAGTAGATGGAGATCAACGGATAGCAGTGCTTAAATATATTTTAGCCGATATCTTTTTTTTCCTGTATTTTGCTATGCTTCTTTCTATATAGTCATTTCAATAACTATATCATCCATTTAATTTCGCCTTTAAGCTCAGCGTCTAAAAATAGCGCGGCATAGTGAAGGTTGAATTTATCAAAGCTTGCCTCATATCAATGAATTAATGCGTCCGCTGTCCTATATAATAGCTAGCTGCTACATAACAGTAGCCACCTAAAGTATTTATAATAAAAATTATTTAACATTTGCAGCATCACTACTATTCACCCAATCCATTATTAGAGTTCGTATGACTACATCTATCACGCCTTCCTCAGCTTCCACGGACAATCCGCCTAACGTATCGATGGCTGTCATCTACCATAGTAACTACGGACATACTAGGCGTGTTGCCGAAGCCATAGTGATGGGCGCGCGCCAGCAATTGCCAGAAGCACAAGCCAAAGCGGTCGATGTTCATGATGTCGATTGGGAGTTTTTGGATCAGGCGGATTTACTGGTTTTTGGTAGTGCCGTATATATGGGCAGCGTGACGGCAGGCTTTAAGACCTTTATGGATGAGACATCCAAGCGTTGGTATCATCGTAAATGGGAAGGTAAGTGGGCCGCAGGCTTTGCCAATTCAGGCGGTCTGAGCGGCGATAAGCTTGCCGTCTTGCAGCAGATTTGTCTTTATACCATGCAGCACGGG
Source organism: Psychrobacter sp. DWR1-2-3 (assembly GCF_049896465.1). NCBI lineage: Bacteria > Pseudomonadati > Pseudomonadota > Gammaproteobacteria > Moraxellales > Moraxellaceae > Psychrobacter > Psychrobacter sp. DWR1-2-3. Next base: position 612,072 of record NZ_JAFCUJ010000002.1, on the reverse strand, counting down.
ATGAATTGGATAGGTCTGCCGCTTATGCCAACCGGTCATGAAGCGCATGATTTAAATCGTCTTTCAAGTTTTTTGGGTTTGATGACTCAGTCGCTAGATGGTCCACCTGAAGAAACCCCAGGGAAGGGCGATATTGATACAGCTATCTGGTTTGGTGACCATTTGGCGAAGACCATTATCAAGCATCAGCCTAAACAGCAGATGGAAGCCGCTAAAAACTAGCCTAAGCAGTCACTCAGGCGCTATCAGTATTTTGAATACTTTATGAAGCGCAAAATAAAAAAGCAGATATCAAATCGATATCTGCTTTTTTTATTGAGCGTTATTTTGTGTTGCTACCTTTTTAACCACAATGGTTCTAGTAACATCATTATCAGTGATAAAGGGATTATCAACAGTATTCTTAGCAGGAATAATCATAACTGATGCGGTGGTAGGGGTAGAGATTTTTTTATTCGGCACAGTGGTCAATGGCCGGTCTTTAACAGCGAAAGTTTTCGCAGGGAGATTTTTGACAGGAATTGGGCTTTCGACAAATTGGAAAGATTGGCAACCTGTCAGAGGTATCGTCGCTACAAGCAGACATATAAAGGCAAATGATTTCATAAGGACATCTCGGGCGCTAGTTGGCGATTTTAAAATGGTTAACGACGTTAAAATAATGCGCGACTTTAGCATGGCGCTTATCATAAACAAAACAATGGGGAATACAATGGAGAATACAAAAGGCTATTTATTATTAAGGTTGAGATAATGTGTAAGCTAGAGAGAACCGTAGATATCAGGACAGAGAAAGGCGATTGACTCTAAGCGCTATGTATCTATTATGTACACTTATAATTGATAATGATAAGCAATAAAGCCGAAATTTAGTAGATAAATTGTTTCATATATTCGTTTTTACGGATAAAATTAAGATTTATTAGGCTTTAGTGATTGTTTTCTAAAGGATTTATCTAATTATTGATAATTATAATATAAAAATACATATTAATTTATATGAAGGTAGCAGCGCTAAAGCGTTTCTTTAAGTTTTGTAAAAAAATGCAGCCAATCCGTTACTATTCAAGTAATAGTCGTGAAATAGTCTTACATTAGTGAGGTGAGTAGACATTCTTTAGCAACTATCTTTATTAAGTTGCTTTTATCACCCTCTTTTATGAAGCATTTACTGGACGATTTGCTACCTCATTTAATGGATTATGCATTGGGCATTATAAGTCATCAGTTATAAAAACTTGCCCAATATCGAATGTCTTATTCCAACAATAATTACAACACCCTAGGTGCCAGCTATATGAGGATATTATGAAGCCACTTTCTGTGATGTTATCGATGCTTGTCATTGGTATTACCTCCAGCGCCGCAATGGCTGAAGGTGCTAACCTTCCTAATGCCAACTTACCCAATGCCAGCTTGCCTAATGTAAGCCCTGCCAATAGCGAGCTTGTCAACCGCGGTGCATATATTGCCCGTGCTGCTGACTGTATGGCATGCCATGGTGAGGATTACACTGGCGGCACAGCGATTGAAACTCCGATGGGAGAGATTTATTCAACCAATATTACGCCCTCTAAACGTTACGGTATCGGCGATTATACCGAAGCGGATTTAAAGAACGCTTTGCAAAAAGGCCGTGCACCAAACCACATGCTGTATCCTGCCATGCCATATCCTTCTTATAGCGGCATGAAGGAAGAAGATATCAGCGCATTGTTTGCTTATTTGCAAACCGTACCGGCCGTCGATGAAGCCCCGAAGCACAAAACCAATTTACCGTTTCCTTTTAACATTCGCAGCTTAATGCTTGGCTGGAATTTCCTCAACGTACCGTCTACCGAAAAGCGCGACGGACTGAACGAGACCCAAAAACGCGGTGAATATCTGGTCAACAATCTAGAGCATTGCGGTACTTGTCATACCCCGCGTAATAGCACCATGGGTTTCGATAAAAAAATGTATCTATCAGGTGCTCAGCTTGGGCATTGGCATGCGCCAAATATCACGCCCGATGAATCGAGCGGTATCGGTAGTTGGAGTGAGCAAGATATTATCACCTATCTACGTACCGGTGAGCTAGACCAACGCGCTTATGCGGGTGGCCCTATGGGTGAAGCAGTCGCGCATAGTACCCGTTATCTAAAAAATGAAGATTTGAGTGCTATTGCCTCTTATCTAAAAGCGATACCAGCCATTCAAACAGAAGATAAGGTCTCTGCTGTTGATGTGTCACGCTTGCCAACGCCCGTCAATGAATCTATCACTCATGATCTACTTGCGCAAAAAGATTATTTAGCCCAAGCAAAAACAGAGGTGAGTAATGGTAGCAATTCGCCAGAATCGCTATATCTAGCAGCATGTGGTAGCTGTCATGGTGTCGATGGTTACGGTCAGCCTGATGCGCGTTATGCGCCTATCGTGGGACTCAGCAGTATTCGCCGCGAAAAGCCTGATGCCCTCGTTAATATGATATTGCATGGGGTAGAGGGAGCAACTGATACGTCGCCTATCATGCCTGGGTTCTCAGAAGAGCTGAATAGTGAACAGATTGCTGGCATTGCCAACTATGTACGTGTCAATTTTGGTGGGCTTGCTAACAGTGAGGTCGGTGCTGCTGATGTCGATCGCATCGCTAACACAGGGGTGGATAAACCTTTCTTAATCAAGTACGCAGGTTTATTGGCAATCCTCGGTATTCTCGTTGCTATTGCGGTCATTATATTTATTATACGAGCCATTTTAGGTTCTAAGCGCCGCCGTTAATTCGAATTTCGCTATTTGTAATGACTTTAAAGGCCATGGTTTTGATTTAACTACGTTCAATTGACGTCATGAAAATAGCAAAGAACTCAATCAAACAGCGGACTAGTAAGCTTATAAATGCGTTTTAGGTAGTTATTATAAGACAGCTATTATCAAACAGTTATTATAAGACAGGGATTAACGGCAATACGGTAGCGCAGGGCAGCTTGGCAAATAAACGCAGAATTAAGCCAAGCTGATAAATAGCATAAATACTGATAAATAAAGATAGGTGTTTATCAATAAAACCAGTGTCTAAGAATCAGTGTCTAAGCACCCGTGTTTACCGTCATGCACGAACGTCTACTTTAAGGATATTATTATGAAAGACATGCTTCAATCACCAACGCGGCGCCAACTGCTCTCGATGATTGGTAAAACAGCGGGCGCAACCGCGATGTATCAGGCAATGACGACGTTAGGATTTGCCTCAGAATCGAGCTTTAAGGAAACCATGGACCTTAAGGGTGCACCGCCGGGCGCTAGTATCGTCATTCTTGGCGCCGGTCTAGGCGGCCTGACCGCGGCTTACGAGCTACGTAAAGCGGGCTATGATGTCAAGGTGCTCGAGTTCCAAAACCGTGGTGGCGGTCGTAGTTGGACGCTCAATAGCGGTGATAAATATACCGAGCTTGGCGGCGAAGAAGTCACCTGCGATTTTGAAGAAGGTAACTATTTTAATGGTGGACCATGGCGTCTGCCAAGCCATCACTATGCCGTTTTTCATTATTGCAAACAGTTCGGCGTTGAGATGCAGCCTTTTATTCAGACCAATGACCGCGCTTATCTGCATCGTAGTACCCATTTTAATGGTGTGCCGCAGCGTTTGGGTGATGTAAAAAACGACATCCAAGGGCATGTATCAGAACTATTATCAAAAGCGGTCAATGTTGGCGGTCTTGATCGTTCGGTTAATAAAGAAGATAAAGAAAAGCTCCTAGAAGGCTTAAAAGGTTGGGGGGTACTCGATAAAGACTATCGCTACCGTGCCAGCAATGCGAACAGTAAGCATCGCGGTTATAGTGTTTTTCCGGGTGGCGGCCTGATGCCCGATGAAACCCCATCAAAGCCTTTGCCTATCAGTGAGATATTAGATTCAGGCATGTGGGCAGATATTTATGGCAACCATATGACCTATGCGCATCAGCCAACCATGTTTCAGCCTGTTGGCGGTATGGGTAAAATCGGTGATGCGTTCACCCGCGAATGCCGCGATATGATTGAGTTTAATGCCAAAGTGACCAAGATTCATCAAGATGAAAGTGGCGTTACCGTTGATTATGTCGACAGTAATAGTCCAAATGGCGCGACCAAAACCATTCGTGCTGATTGGTGTGTGTGTAATATTCCATTAACGGTACTGACCCAAATTGATATCAACGTCTCAAAACCGATGAAAGAGGCGATGGCAGCTGTGCCTTACGAGACTTCTTATAAAGTGGGCTTAGAGTTTAATCGCCGCTTTTGGGAAGAGGATGAGTGGATCTATGGCGGCTTGACCTATACCGATATGCCGATAGCGCAGATTGCTTATCCTTCAGAAAATATGTTCAAAGACGGTACTGGGGTATTGCTAGGCGCTTATGGTTATGGCCCAACTTCTTATAAATTTAATACCTTAACCCCGCAAGAGCGTATCAATGTCGCGCTGGCTTACGGTAAGTATATCCATCCTCAGTATCCAAAAGAGTTCCGCGCCGGTACATCAGTAGTATGGCACCGTATCCCGTGGACACTTGGTTGTTATGGTATTTGGAATGAGTCGACTCGTCGTCAGCATTATGACACCTTGTGTAGTATTGATAATCGTATTGTACTCACGGGCGAGCATTGCTCACACATTCCGGCATGGCAAGAAGGCGCTATTTTATCTGGTATGGATGCCGCCAAGCGCCTACATAAAAAAGCAAAAATGCTGGGTTAATATGAATAACTATAAAAATTCAGAGGCTATCATGGACAATGCAATCGTGAATAAGGCAGTCGTGAAGAAAAAAGTCATGAAAAACATGACCCCCAAACTGCTGACTGTGATGCTGCTAAGTGTGATGAGCAGTGCAGCGCTTTTAGGCTGTAGTCAACAGTCAGATGATGAAGTGACCATTTCTACGGTACAAGATCAAGACTCCTTGACAACCAATGACTATCAAGCAAGTCGTAATACGGGGGCGTGGGGCGGCGTATATATGAGCCGTGAGGAGCTTGCTGCCCCTGCCATCAACATCGTCGATAACAGCTCACTTCCTACTATGGATAGCGATCCAAGTATTGCCGAATGGGAAGCCAAGTTTGAAGGCACGAATGCTTTTGTGACGACAGATGGTAAAAAGCTATATCACGACTCTTGTGCCGCTTGTCATATGCATAAAGGCGAGGGTGCTTATGGCGCAGGTTATTATCCGCCACTGGCTGATAACAGTAAGATGCAATCGAAGTATTACATCATTGATATCTTGATTAATGGCTTTCGTGGCATGCCATCCTTCCATAAGATGATGAATGATGAGCAGATGGCGGCGGTCACTCAGTATGTGGTCAGTGATTTAAATGGTTATACTGATACAGTTACCGCTGAAGATGTGGCGCAGCTAAGACACGCAGTTCCACCAGCTAGCGATCCTAGTGATGAGTAATGCAATGAGTTAATGTTTTAGTGCTTATTTTTAGTATAGTCAGTTCAAAATAAAAGCGTGACGTTATAGCTGTGTGCGACTGGTATAAATTTTCCTTGCTTGCTGTTATCACAGAGGCTACGAAAAATTCATCCCAGTCGCACTGTATCGATTTTAAAGTAATTTTACTGTATCACTGATTATTACTATAAAAATCGCTCTATTATTCCAAGCCAAAAAAAGCGCCTAATAAATTATTAGGCGCTTTTTTATATTTAAAGATTTGATTTCTAGGATTTTCTTAACTGGTAAAATGACAAGTTAATAAATTCATAAGCTATTTAGGGCTCGCTGACCAAACTGGCGAGCGGATAGTACCTTGACCAGATTTACCAAATGATTCGCCACCATTCAATGATTTGATGGTCAGTACGCCTTTACCACCTTGCTTTGAGGCGTAAACCACGCGTTTACCATTGGGCGAAAAGCTTGGAGCTTCGTCGATACCAGTATTGCCCAAGTTGGCAGTGACCGCGCCGCCACTGTTCATGATGGCAGCTGAGCGACCACTTAAAAAGGCAATTTGTGAACCATCACTACTAAACTGCGGGCTGGTCGCATAACCACTGCTTGATACTTGAGTCGTACGTCCTGAACCAAATTCATAACGATAGATGCGCGGTTTGTTAAACCCTGCACGGTCACTGACGAAGACAAAAGATTTGCCATCAGGGGCATAGTTCGGCTGCACTTCACTACTTGGCCAATTGGTGATACGTCGAGGCGTACCGCCGCTAGCGCTCATCTCATAAATATCAGCACTGCCTTCAAAGCTGCTAGAAAACAGTATTTTGCTGCCATCTGGTGAGAATGAAGGGCTAAGATTGCTACCAGGGAAGGGCGTTAATGGTGTCGCACCGCCGCCGCTCACGCTTTGTACATAGATAATAGGATAAGACTTATCGCGCTGCACTGAATAAGCGATGCGATTGCCATCGGGTGACCATGTAGGCGAGAAGATAGAGCCTGCCACCTCGGTAATGGTTTTGGCATTTTCGCCATCAGCATCCATTACTTTTAGGCGCGATATTTTCTCTTTGCCAGTGCCAATCTCTTCGATATAGGCAATGCGCCCTGAGAAGTCGCCGGGAATACCAGTGATAAGCTCATATACTTTATCAGCGATAACATGACCTGCGTAACGCATGCTTTCTTTATTATTATCAGCGGTGAGGCTTTGCTTACCTTCTATCACGCGCCCAGATTTTATATCGATGACTTCATAATCGGTGACGACTTTACCGCGATTACTGCGCGTGCTACCAACGACAAGATAAGGGATACCCATGCTTTGCCATACAGGTAGTGTGCCTGCTAATTCGCTACTACTGCGCGGCTGCTGCGGTAGGTTTTGACTGGTGACTTTTAGCTCTGTTTTGCTCAAATCATTTAAGACAATAGACGATAAGGTCGTGTCACCAGCAAAGGGCACAAAAGCCACTTGGTTTTGCTGCACCGGAATCTCATAATCCAACTCTAGAACGACGGGTGCTGCAAAGACGCTAGGAGCAAGCAATAAGCTTGAGGTGCTGGCAAGTAAAGAGAGGCATAGTTTTTTATGGATGCGCATGACCAAATCGAACTCCTAGGTTGGGATAATGTTTTTTAAAGGCGGTAAACTGACGATAACGATAATATCGCCGTATATATAGGTTGCGTTAGCTAAAGTTAGCAATAATATCGTCTTAGGGCAACTGATTAATTGCTGCCCTTAAACTGTATGGTAAAGGTAGGGTATTTAGGATCATCGGCGTCAATTGGTAAGCTGCCGGTATTCAACACCGCCTGCTTAGCGGCTTCATTGACCGCGCTATCAGGTCCTGAGGGAGAGACGTTAACCACATTACCACTGGCATTGACAGTGATGGTTAAGGTTGCACGCTGAGTCGAGCCTTTTGCTGCCGTCGGTGGATTATAGTTGCGTTTGATGAGGTTGATAATTTCACTGTTACTGGCACCGCGGCTGCCACTGGATGCCGAGCGGCTACTGCCTTTTGCGGTACTTGAAGTCGTGGCGTCACCAGATAGCATCGACTGTCCATCATCTCCTAAGCTAAGCGTTTGACCTGCGCTACCAGAACCACCGGTATTGATTTCTATATTTCTATCATTGGCCGTAGGGCGTTTAATCTTAGGCGGATTATTTTGCTTATTGCGAAAATCTCCGAGCCTTTTTTGCTCTTCAATAAGCTGTTGTTTCTTATCTTGTTCAATTTGCTCATGCTCTTCTAACACAGATTCATCTAACTGCGCTGCCCACTCCGCCATATTACGCTCATACTCTTGCGTTTGCTCAAGTAGGCGTTGATGCTGCTCTTCACTCATTAGCATAGGGCGACTAGCAGAATCATCAGAACGGGTAAAAACAGGCACGCGCTGCGAATTGGGCTGCGTTGGGCTGTCGTAGCTGACGCTGCCATCAGTACTGTTTTCTGGCGTATTACTGGATGAGCCGCTTGCACCGCTGTCGGCTTGCATGGCGTTGGCCGCTGCAGCGCGATTGGCAAGTATCTGTCCTTGCATCTCAGCCAATTGTTCAGGGGATATCATGACGGTTTCAATAGTGCCCGCGGTCTCGACTTCCATATTCTGGTAGCTATAAATTAGGATGCCAATCACAAGGCCATGTGTCAGTAAACTGAGCAACGTAGGCAAGGTTAGCCCGTTACCTTCAGGTTCGGTCGGCACATAAACGGTTGGCGCATTACGCATGGCACTGATACTCAAGGATATGGTACTCAAAAACAGGGTACTTAAACATAGGGTACTTAAACATAGGGCACTCAAAAACAGAGCATTCAAGAACGTGAGACTGAAAAAAGAGCTTCATTAAATTATCTACTTTATTATAACCAACTGAGCTAAAAGTGGGCGGTCTTATAATGAGGGCGCGGGCAAAGGCGCGCCTGTCAATAGCCCTACCTTTTGGATGCCTGCTTGTTGTAAGGTTGCCATCAGGGTCATGATAGCGCCATACTGATTGTTTTGATCGGCATTGATCATCACTTGTAAAGGCTGTGCACCCACTTCGCTACTTTGATTTTGCAGATTGGATAATGTATCAATCAGCTCCGGCTCGCTAATCGGCAAGTCGATATTGTTCTCATAACTGATAAAAATCTCGCCACTGCCCGTTAACGACACAATCACGGGTAGCTGACTTTGGCTCATGGTATTGGTTTGCTCTTTTGGCAAATCAACGTCGACGCCCGTAATCAGCATCGGTGCTGTGACCATAAAGATAACAAGTAGCACTAGCATGACGTCGATATAAGGAACAACGTTCATCTCCGCATTGAGCGCTTTTTTCTCACGGCGATAGGGACTTTGTTTCATAGACCGGTTACCTGACTGCTTTTTACCTGACTGCTTTGATTAACTTGACTGACTTGCGTACTAGGCTGCGGATTTTCGATACTGGTTTCGCGTTGTAGCATCCCCGTCATCTCATCACAGAATAAAGCACGTGAGTCATATAGGCGGCTTGATTTGGCGGTAAAATGGTTATAAGCCAATACCGCAGGAATAGCGGCAAACAAACCCATGGCAGTGGCAATCAAGGCTTCAGCGATACCGGGCGCAACAGTGGCTAGGGTCGCTTGTTCGCTTTGCGACAGTCCCAAAAAGGCATTCATGATGCCCCAAACGGTGCCAAATAAACCGACATAAGGTGCTACCGAACCAATACTTGCCAGCGTCGTCAATCCTGATTCTAATAATTGCTGCTGGCGACCCAAGCCAACGCGAAGCTTACGTTCAACGCCATCGATGATGTCATCTTTAGGCTGGCGCTTTTTATGCATTCTTAAATATTCAGAAAACCCAACATAAAAAATCTGCTCAAGTCCTTGGCGCTCAGGCGAACCTTGCACGCCTTGATAAAGCTTCGCCAAATCTTCTCCTGACCAAAACCAAGTTTCAAACTGCTGGTCGAAATTTTTGGCCGTACCCAAACGGGCACTCATACGAAAAATAATCACCCAACTAAGCAACGAGGCTAATAATAACAATGCCATCACAATCTGTACCAATAGACTGGCTTGGGTGATGAGGTCGACAATATTTAATGATTCAGGCATGGGTTAGGCTCATGGGTAATTAATAATAACGGCTTTGATTTTAATGGCTAAATGCTTATAGCGGCTAGGGGCGGGTAGCATTTTCACAATATGTTAATTCTGCCTCCTCGCTATAACCCCGTAGTGTACTGTGAAATGATAAAAAGGTCATTTATTAAAGTGTTAAATGTAAATTTAATCGTTGGTGCAAAAATTATAATAGTAAATGGTTTTTATAAGGCTGTCGATATAGTCAGCTAATTGTGCTCATTCATTTAAAAAGCGTGACATTAATTGAAATTGTAAGACAATTTCACTAGAATGTAATTGTTTGTTGCTATCGCTTTTCATGGTGGCTCTGCATTTGCCAAAGTTATATGTGGCTAAAGGATTAAAAACATCATCTCGAATCTTAGTTTGTAAGCGTCATTTATAGTCGCAATTTGGAAGCGTCATTTATCGTCGCAATTTGGATGTATTTTTATATGTTTGATTTAAAAGCAGCATTGATGGTCGCTATTGCAAAACGGCGCTTATCAACGCAGGTGGATAATGATAATTTACTTACTGCTATTTGGAAGCGACTCTTATGAACGCAATCGAACGCTATTTTGGGATCAACGGTGAAAATACCACGATCAAAACAGAGATTTTAGCTGGTGTAACCACGTTTTTAACCATGGCTTACATCATTTTTGTCAACCCTAACGTACTTGCTGACGCTGGAATGGATAAAGGCGCGGTATTCGTTGCCACCTGTCTTGCCGCCGCTATTGGTTGTTTTATCATGGGGTTTTATGCCCGCCTGCCAGTCGCGCAAGCCCCAGGTATGGGACTCAACGCCTTCTTTACTTATGGCGTGGTTTTGGGCATGGGCTACAGCTGGCAAACGGCGCTTGGCGCGGTATTTTTGTCAGGTTGTATCTTTGTCCTACTAAGCTTATTTAAAATCCGTGAAATCATCATTAATTCTATTCCGGACAGTATCAAACAAGGCGTTGTCGCTGGTATTGGTGCATTTTTGGCGTTTATCTCCATGCAAACTGCTGGTGTCATCGTTAATAACGATGCGACATTGGTAGGTCTTGGTGATATGACAGCATTTGCGCCGGCAATGGCAGCACTTGGTTTTATTATTATTGTTGGTTTGTCTCACAAAAAAATACCAGGTGCGGTCACTATTGGTATTTTGCTGGTAGCACTTATTAGCCTTATCACCGGTAATACCCAGTTTTCAGGTATTATCTCAGCGCCGCCGTCTATTGCCCCAACGTTTATGCAGCTTGATATCGCTGGTGCGTTTGATGTAGCAATGATTAGTGTTATTTTTGCCTTCTTATTTGTGGATTTATTTGATACGGCAGGTACGCTGATTGCAACCACCAGTCAAGCAGGTTTGATTGGTAAAGATGGTAAAATCCCTAATATGGGTAAAGCGCTGCTAGCAGATTCGACGGCGACTGTAGCAGGTACTCTACTGGGTACCTCATCAACGACCAGTTATATCGAAAGTGTCTCAGGTATCGCCTCCGGAGGTCGTACTGGATTAATGGCTGTGACCGTTGGCGTGCTATTTTTACTCAGCGTGTTCTTCTCACCGCTTGCCGCCATGATTCCTGGTTATGCGACAGCCGGGGCTATCTTTTACGTAGCAGTACTGATGATGGGCACATTAAAAGACGTTAAATGGCATGACTTAACAGAAGCGGCGCCAGTCGTGGTGGTCTTGTTATTTACGCCTTTGACCTATTCTGTTGCTGACGGTATTGCGCTTGGCTTTATCACCTATACCGCTATCAAGGTAGTCGCTGGTAAATTCTCTGATGTGAGTATTCCTGTTTGGCTTTTAACAGCTGTATTATTGATTAAGATTGTCTTCTTATAAAATATTAGCTAGTGTGTTCACCATAAAAACCCTCTTTATCTACTAAGCTGATAAAGAGGGTTTTTTTATAGGAAAATCATAAGTAAAACGTGAATAAGTGGGATAGGAAAACCCTAACTATGGCTTCAAAAAACCAGTTAAATGAGCGTCAGTAATCTAGATATATAACCAAATCGTGATATTTACTGTGATGTTAATAACCAATTGTTTTTAAACCATATTCTGCTTGGTTAAAATAAGTAACAGCGTGCGTTTGACGCTTTTTTTATGCTACCATGACTAAGCTAAGCGCATCACCTCAATCAACGCCGTAGAGGTTTTTCTTACAGTGAATTTGCGTCATATAAGATGACAGATACGGTTTTATTAAAACGATACCGCATCTGAGCATCACTCTCCATTCACTACTAACAAGAAGAAGGCACTAATGCCGCTTAGCTGTTCGTTGTTGCCTTTATATTGTTAACGTAGCCCGTTTAACACTAAAACGACCTACTTGACTGCGTCCAGCCTATGCTGGATTTTCTCGTTTTGTGATGGTGTGGTTTGGCCTTTTGATTATTGCTGTAAATATTCATCGACGACTATTATTTAATTTAATCATGTATTCAATTTAATGATGGTTATAAGTATTTTTCAAAATAATCAGAACTCTTACCACGCTATTTATTATGGTTTTTAAACGATAGTTATGGAGTTGTTATGAACCCAGTAGACCAGTTTACCCCGCAAGAGCCGATTTTATTTAAGCCGGTAGATTTGCTAGCGCCAGACTATATTGCTCAGTCATCAGAAACGCTGCACGCCCGTATTTCACCTTTATATAGCGTGGATGAAGAACGTTGGTTGTCAGAATTGTTGCCCCTTGCCAAGCCGACTGATAGCGAACGTGAAGCCGCTGCGACGCAGACGCGCCAACTGGTCGAGCACGTACGTAATGATGGCAAAGCTGTGAAAATGGTTGACTCATTATTACTTGAATATAGCCTCGATACCCAAGAAGGTATTCTGCTGATGAGCTTGGCGGAGGCATTGATTCGGGTGCCGGATAACTATACTGCCGATGCGCTGATTCATGACAAAATGAGTGTGGCTGATTGGAAAAAGCACATAAAAAATGACAATGGCTTCATGGTCAATGCCTCGACATGGGGCATGATGATGACCGGCCGTGTGGTCAGTATTGATAGCAATACTACGGCATCAGGGTTTTTGGACCGCATGACCAAAAAGATGGGTGAGCCGGTCATTCGTAGTGCGATGCAAAAAGCCATGCGTATTATGGGTCATCAGTTTGTATTGGGCGAAACCATTGAAGGGGCGAATAAAAACAGCCAACCTTATCGTAATAAAGGCTATACCTATTCATTTGATATGCTAGGTGAAGCAGCCATTACCCATAAAGATGCTGAAAAATACTTCAACGATTATCTGCATGCGATTAAAGCCACTGCCAGTATCAAAGTTAAAGAGGGTATGCCAAAGCCGTCGGTATCTATTAAGCTGTCAGCCTTGCATCCGCGCTATGAAGCGACCCAAGAAGAGCAAGTCATGGGTCTATTGCGTCAACGCTGCCTACTATTGATTGAAGCGGCGCGTGAAGTTAATGTCGATATCAGTATCGATGCCGAAGAAGCCGACCGCCTTGAGATTTCTCTGAAACTATTTGAGTCTCTATATCGCGATAACTTAACCGCTGATTGGGATGGCCTAGGTATCGTAGTCCAAGGATACTCTAAACGCGCGATTGCGATTTTAGTGTGGTTAGCGCGCTTGGCAACTGAAGTTGGCGATCGTATTCCGGTCCGTTTGGTCAAAGGTGCGTATTGGGATACTGAGATTAAATTGGCGCAGCAAAAAGGTCTATCCGGCTATCCTGTGTGGACACGTAAAGAGGGTACCGATACTGCTTATCTTGCTTGCGCGCGCTTCTTATTGTCTGAGCATCTGCGTGGGCTCATCTGGCCACAGTTTGCGACGCATAACGCGCACACGCTAGCGTCGATTATGACCATGAGTGCGCATAGAGACTTTGAGTTTCAGCGTCTACATGGTATGGGCGATGCGCTGTATGACCATATCTTGCAAGCTTATCAAATTCCGGTACGTATCTATGCACCGGTTGGCGCCCATAAAGATTTATTACCATATTTGGTACGTCGATTGCTTGAAAACGGTGCCAATAGCTCGTTCGTCCATCAATTATTAGACAAATCTTATCCCATTGATAAGCTAACCGTGCATCCATACGACAAATTATTGACCAATGATACTTTACATAACCCTGATATTCCGCTGCCGTTAGATATCTATGGCGAGCGTCGTGCCAGTTTCGGTCCCAATATTTTTGTAGAATCGCAATGGCTACCGTTTAAAGCTGCTATTGATAGTCATCTACATAAAACGTGGTCAGCAACTTCTATTATCAATGGTAAAGCGGTTGATGAATACGAAGCGGATGGTAAGACTCATAAGCTTGAATCTCAGAAAGTGCGTGCGCCTTGGAATCATGAGGTTATCGCTGGTGAGGTAAAATATGCCAATGCGGAATTGGCGGTGCAAGCTATCGATGCGGCAGTGGCAGGGCAAAGTGCGTGGCAAGCAGTACCAGCCGCGAATCGTGCTGCTATATTGCGCAAAGTGGCAGACTTATATGAAGAAAACTATGCTGAACTGATGGCGCTCTGCCAGATTGAAGCCGGTAAAACCATGCAAGACGGTATCGATGAAATCAAAGAAGCCGTTGATTTTTGCCGCTTTTATGCCGACGAAGCAGAGCGTTTAGACGACGTAGTTCATGAGTTTACTGATTTAACAGGTAAACCCTCGCGTCAGGTTTATAAAGCGCGCGGTACTTTCGTATGTATCAGCCCTTGGAACTTCCCATTGGCTATTTATACCGGTCAAATCGTGGCAGCACTAGCAGCAGGCAATACAGTAGTAGCTAAACCTGCCGAGCAGACCAGCTTAATCGCTCATTTTGGTGCGCAGTTAATGTATCAAGCTGGGGTTCCAGCCGAAGCATTACAGTTAGTGACGGGTGCGGGCGATGTTGGTGGTGCATTGACAGCTGCTGATAATATCGCAGGCGTTATTTTTACCGGTTCAACCCAAACGGCGCAGCGTATTAACCAAAGCTTAAACAATCATGTGCAAGCCAGTGGCGAGCTACCGGTCTTTATTGCTGAGACGGGTGGTCAAAATGCCATGATTGTTGACTCAACAGCACTACCTGAACAGGTGGTTAAAGATGCGGTATTGTCAGCCTTTGGCTCGGCCGGTCAGCGTTGTTCAGCCTGTCGTATCTTATGCGTCCAAGAAGAAGTCGCGGATAATTTAATCGAATTGCTACAAGGGACTATGGCAGAATTGGTCGTCGGTAATCCCCTACACGTCACCACAGACGTAGGTCCGGTGATTGATGCGGATGCCAAGCGCAGTCTGGAGGCACATATCGAACGTATGAGCGCTGAGCCAACCGCAACTATTTTGGCGCAGACGCCTATGAGTGCAAGCTCGGTTGTCAGCGAAGAGCATTCTACCTTTGTCTTGCCAACGGCGATTGAGGTCAAAAGTATCGATGTTATCGGTGGCGAGCATTTCGGTCCGATATTGCATGTATTGCGTTATAAAGCGCCTGACCTTAACAAGCTTATCGATGGCATTAACGGGACTGGTTTTGGTCTGACCTTGGGTATCCATAGCCGTATTGAAAATATTGCTGAGCATATAGAGCGCCGTGCGTTTGTTGGTAATACCTACATCAACCGTAACCAAATCGGTGCCGTTGTAAACGTTCAGCCATTTGGTGGCTGTGGTCTATCGGGTACGGGTCCAAAAGCGGGTGGTCCACATTATGTGGCGCGTCTCATGCAGCTGCAATCTGAGTCAACAACGACTGAATCACTTACTCAAACACAAATCGCATAAGGAGTAGCAAGATGGCGACTGAATTTAAAAAGAATCATGCCCAAGTCTGTGAATCTTGGCGATTACTTGGCGCGGTCAATCGCGCAACGTATCTACAAGCAGCCATTCCAAAATTGGCCTTGCTAACTGGCGATGTTAATAAAGCAAAGCGTTTATTCAATCATTTATTGAGTGCTGCGCCCAGCTTAGATGAAGTGCAGCGTATGACGGGCGCGACGGGTGAATCCAACGATTTATACGTGACCGCTCGTGGCAAAACCATGGTCATCGGCGGTGAGTCTGCGCGCGCAATGGCAGTACTTGGGCAGCTTATAGCCGCATTATTGACTGGTAACGAGGTGATACTACATTGCCCAAGCCAAGATGAGATGTGCAATGAGGCGGCAAAAATACTGTACGAGACGGGCATTAGTGATGATGTATTGAGTGTGGCGAACGATTCGCAAACCGTGACGCTACTATATATTGATCGTCTGGCGCAAGTGGCTGTCGCTGGTAATCAAAGCGAAGTCCAAACGATTAGCCAAGAGCTTGCTAATACCGACGGCATCTTGACGCAAGTCATTGCTGTCACTGACATGGAAGGACTGTCAGAGATGCTGACGCCTGATTATCTCTATCGCTTTGTCACCGAACGGGTAAGAACCATTAATACCACAGCGATTGGTGGTAATGCGAGCTTACTGGAGCTTGGAACAGAGTAAAGTTTTTATAGGTAAAAGTTAGATTATTGCTAATAGATAAAAAATAGAAGCGCAGACATAACGGTCAGTAATTGTTTTCCAAGCGTTTTGGGAAATGATTACTGACCGTTTTTTTATAGTTTTTTTTAAGATATTTATTATTTTGCTTAGACGTTAAAAACCTTTTAAATCCATGGTTTTTTAGCTTGTAGGGAAACAATAGTGGTGATACTATAAATAAAACCTGACCAAATAGTCATCTTTTTAATTGATATTGTGACCAATAATAAGGTGGGGAATTTAACTAGAGCAGCCTACAACTATTAACAAGGATTGTTAATAGATTTAAGGTCATATTAATCAAGGATGATTAAAATGTCTCAATCTTTAGAGCCTCAAAAAAACGCTGAGTTGATGTATCAGCTCAATGACAAGCCTAGCTTTTGGCCGGCAAGTTTTGCCGCTTTACAACATCTGCTGGCTAGTATCGTCGCTATTGTCACTCCTACCTTGATTGTCGCCGGAACCTTGGGTTTGGGTGATTACGTTCCTTATCTAATCAGCTGCGCGCTCATCTCCTCTGGAATTGGCACTTATATTCAATGTAAAAAAATAGGTCCTATAGGCGCGGGCATGCTCAGTTTGCAAGGCACTAGCTTTGCTTTTTTAACCGCTATTATCGCTGCTGGACTGATTGTAAAAGGGCGGGGTGGTTCACCAGAAGATATTTTGGCTACTATTTTTGGGGTTAGTTTTTGTGCCGCCTTTGTCGAGATTATTCTTAGTCGCTTTATTCATAAATTAAAAAGAATATTTACCCCTGTGGTCACTGGCACCATTATTATTCTCATCGGTGTTCCGCTGATTGAAGTTGCCATGACTGATATTGCAGGCGGTTTTGGCGCCGAAGATTTTGGCAGTTTGCAAAATCTGTTTTTAGGTATGGTTGTGCTGGTATCGGTGATTGTATTTAACCGCTCAAAAAACCCACTATTAAGACTTTCTTCTATTGTCATTGCCTTAATCTTAGGAATGTTAGCTGCCTTTTTCATGGGCAGATTAGACTTTTCTTCATTAAACAATGTCGGTTTTATTACCATTCCTATCCCATTCAAATTTGGTTTTCAGTTTGATATCACCGCTTTTATTCCATTAGCTATCCTGTACTGTGTCAGCGCCCTCGAAACGACGGGCGATCTCACAGCCAACGCTGTAGTATCAAAAGAGCCTGTCAAAGGCCCTGTCTATCTTAATAGAATTCAAGGCGGGGTATTGGCAGATGGGGTCAACTCTATGATTGCTGCCACCTTAAACAGCATGCCGTCGACCACCTTTAGCCAAAATAACGGCGTCATTGCGCTTACGGGCGTCGCCAGCCGTCATGTCGGTATTTATATTGCGGCTCTTATGATTATCATAGGATTGTTTCCTATCTTTGGCGCCATATTACAAACCATGCCGCAGCCCGTACTTGGTGGCGCAACATTGGTAATGTTCGGGACAGTAGCGGTAGCTGGCATAAAAGTATTGGCTAGCGCTAAGCTTGACCGCCGTGATATGTTGATTATTGCTACTTCTGTAGGCATCGGTATCGGCGTATCTATGGTGCCTGAGGTGTTATCACAACTGCCTGAGTTTATACGTAACGTGCTGATATCGCCTGTCGCCATAGGCGCGATTACTGCCATTGCTTTGAGTTTATTTTTACCAGAAGATACCCAAGACGCTGATATATAAAAGTAAATATTTAATAGAAGTGTGATTGGTAAATATTATTGTGTGATAGCTATTACATATTAATTGATTGGTTTACGCCATTTAGCAAGTGTTTATATTAACAATCTATGTAAGCTGTTTAATTTCACCAAGCCCAATTTTTTAGCCGAGTATTGCTATGATTAGTTTCTATCTGAACGGAAAGTACCATGAGATAAGCCACCTCAATCCGAATACGACGGTACTTGAGTATCTACGCTTGCACGAACATCAAACTGATACTAAAGAAGGCTGCGGTAGTGGCGATTGCGGTGCCTGTACGATTATGGCGCAACGCTTGCCTAATCATGCGATGAGCGATTCTAGTAATAGCACGCCTTTTTATACCTTTAACTCCTGTATTGCTCTATTGTCGCTGATGGATGGTCATCATTTAATGACCGCTTCTTATCTGGCGGACAATCCAGCACATCACCCAGAGCGGGCGCTATTGCATCCTGCACAGCAGGCGATGGTCGACTGTCATGGCTCGCAATGTGGATTTTGTACCCCTGGTTTTGTGATGTCTCTGGCGAATCTGTATGAAAATAATCGTATACAACAACAGAAAAATGCCAAGCAGGGCAGTGCAAACGGTCAGCCAGCTAATGAAGCACTAAGTAATGACGACCTAAGCTATGATGATATTGTCGCCGCAATTTCAGGGAATCTATGCCGCTGTACCGGTTATCGACCCATCATTGAAGCAGGTCTAACGATGGGTAAAATTGGTCAGCAAAGAGTGGCTGATAAAACAGTCGCAAAAGATTTAACCATAAGCTTAGCGACGGATGCGATGGCAAGTAATAGTAGGTCGCTGCTTAAAACTGCATCATTGGATACCTCGAATAAAGCGTCAACTATTGAGCCTGCTCTTGCTGAAGGGTCGCGGCAGCTATTCATCCCAAAGACAGTGGATGAACTTAATCAGTTATTGGCCGTATATCCAAGTGCAACAATTTGGGCGGGTGGTACGGACTTGGGATTAAGCATTACGCAGCACTTGGTTGATCATGAAGTGATTATTCAGCTATCTGCTATTGATGAGCTAAAAACTTGGTCGCTTTCTGCTTCCAAGTCTAGCTCAACGACTGCTTCCAAGTTGTTATCCAAGTTAGATAATCCTACTGATAATGAAACAGCAGTACAGGAATTGACGTTTGGGGCTGGCATGACCTATCAGCAAATGCTACCGATACTTGAGCAAAACTATCCTGAATTTGCAGCACTATTCGCAAGAACCGCTTCACCGCAAATACGTAATATGGGTACGCTTGGCGGTAATATTGCCAATGCCTCGCCAATTGGAGATTTACCTCCAATTTTACTGGCGTTAGAAGCGCTCATTCATTTACGTCATTGTAATCCCAATAATAGAGATATTGGTGGTGAAGAGGCAAACGCTAAAGATAAAAACAATGAACATAATCAAAAGCCTTATGTAGACGAGATAATACCCTTATCAGAATTTTTTATAGATTATAAAAAGACCAAGCTACTGGCAGGCAGTTATATTGTCGCTATTCATATGCCACTGATGCAGGCTAATCAGCATTTGTTTATTCATAAAATTAGCAAGCGTTATGAAGATGATATTTCTGCTTGTTTGGTTGCCGTAAGAATCGATCTGTCAGCAGATGGTATGACTATCGACCATGCAAAAATCGGTCTCGGCGGTATGGCGGCTATACCATTATTAGCAAAAAATTGCCAGCAAGCACTCGTAGGTCAGCCCTTTGAGCTTGCAAGTTTTAAGAAAGCTGCAAAAGCACTACCGATGGATGTCTCGCCATTAACAGATGTCAGAGCAAGCCGTGAGTATCGCTTGCATGTGGTGCAACGTTTACTAATTAAGTGTGGCAAGCAGCTGATAAAAGAGACGCAAACTGAGAGAGAATCATCATGAGCCATCAATCATCCTTATTTGACAGTTACAGTATTCGCCGCGTACGTCCGCCTAAAAACAAAATCGGCACTTCTGCCAAACATGACAGTGCGATCAGTCACGTCATGGGAACGGCAACCTATGTGGATGATATCCTAAAGCCGCAAGGCACTTTGCATTTGGCAGTTGGTAAAAGCAGTCACGCTCATGCTCGGGTAACCAGTATGGATCTCAGTGCTGTTAGAGCAGCTGACGGGGTGATTGATGTTTTAAGTTTTAAAGACTTACCTGCTCAAACGGACATCGGCGCAGTGTTTGACGGTGAGCCATTGATGGTGGATGAGATCACAGAGTACGTAGGTCAGACGTTATTTTTGGTCGTGGCAACCACTCACCGTGCCGCAAAAAAGGCGGTGCTTAAAGCGGTTGTAGAATATGAGCCATTAGCGGCTATATTAAGTATTGATGAGGCTTTAGAGCAGGAGCAATTTGTACGTCCTAGCCACTTTATGCAGCGCGGTGATACCGAAGCAGCGCTTGCAAATGCGCCTATGCGTATTGCAGGCCATATTCATATGCTAGGTCAAGAGCATTTTTATCTTGAAGGCCAAGTGTCCTATGTCGTGCCTTGTGATGATGGCGGACTTGAAGTCTATACCTCATCGCAGCATCCGAGTGAAGTGCAACAGCTGGTCGCTGAAGTAACGGATTTACCCTTTCATGCGGTCAACACGGTCGTACGCAGAATGGGCGGCGGTTTTGGCGGCAAAGAAACCCAAGCAGCTGCATGGGCATGCTTTTGCGGTATCGTTGCCAAGCGTCACAATGTACCTGTCAGTATGCGCTTGGATCGTCAAGATGACATGGTAGTGACTGGTAAACGCCACGAATTTGCTAACCGTTATGAGGTCGGTGTCGACGAGTCAGGGCAAATCCTTGGCGTCGATATGCAGCTTGCTGGCTTGTGTGGTTATGCACCAGACTTGTCCGATGCTATCGTCGATAGAGCGATGTTCCACTGTGACAACGCTTATTATTATCCAGCCGCGCACGTAGCAGGACATCGCTGCAAAACGCACACGGTATCGAATACTGCCTATCGAGGTTTTGGTGGGCCTCAAGGTCTGATGACTGCCGAATATATGATGGATCATATTGCCTATACTTTAGGTAAAGACCCTCTGCAAGTGCGTTTGGCTAACCTCTACCAAAATGGCCAAAGTACTCATTATGGTCAGCCAATCGAGCATTTTGATTTGGCAACGATTATGGAGACACTGGCAAAAGATTGTGATTACGTTCAGCGTCGCCAGCAGATTATAAAAGCCAATGAGCAAGCCGAAGCTGAAGGTAGCGACAAACGTCTTGGTATTGCCTTAACGCCTGTGAAGTTTGGCATCTCATTCACCGTGCAGACGCTCAATCAAGCAGGCGCTTTGGTACACATTTATACCGATGGCAGTATCCATCTCAATCACGGCGGGACAGAAATGGGGCAAGGGTTATTTGTCAAAATTGCACAAATTGTCGCCAATGAGTTTGATGTGGATTTGGATACCGTAAAAGTATCGGCAACGCGTACCGACAAAGTGCCCAATACCTCACCAACTGCGGCTTCATCAGGCACCGATATCAATGGTAAAGCCGCGCAAAACGCTTGTTTAACTATCAAGGCACGTATCGTCGAGTTTGCCGCTGAGTATTTTGAAGTGGCGCAAGAAGACATACGCTTTGAGCGCAATCATGTCTATATTGGTGATAAGGAAGATTTTACTTTTGCTGAAATGGTGCAGTTAGCTTATCAGCACCGCGTTAGCCTATCTTCTACGGGCTACTACAAAACGCCAAAGATATTTTACGACCGCTCTAAAGCGTGGGGTCGACCTTTCTTCTACTTTGCCTTAGGCGCTGCCTGTTCTGAAGTTGAAATAGATACGTTAACGGGTGAGTATCAAGTGCTGCGCTGCGATATCTTACATGATGCAGGACAGTCGATTAACCCAGCTATCGATATTGGTCAGATTGAAGGCGGCTTTGTGCAAGGCATGGGTTGGCTCACGACTGAGGAGCTTACTTGGGATAAAAATGGCACACTAGCATCTAATAGCCCAGCCAATTATAAGATTCCAACGTCACATGATTTGCCAAAACAATTTAAAGTTAAACTGTACGACCGTAAAAATGAAGAGCAAACCATTTATAACTCTAAAGCAGTTGGTGAGCCACCTTTTATGCTGGCAGCTAGCGTTTGGTGTGCTATCAATAATGCAGTCGCAAGCTTAAGTAATTATAAAAAAAACCCTGATCTTACGATGCCTGCAACCCCAGAGGCAGTATTAAAAGCGGTGATGCGCATGCAAGGCGAAGAGTGGGAGATTGACACGAATGTAAACTTTGATGCGATTGATAGCTTGACTAGAGAGGAGGAGGACAACTGCGGTATTGACGATGATAAAGTTAAGCCACAACTTGTGCCACATGCCGAAGATATCAAGCCGCCAGAGGTCGAGGGTCAGACAGTCGACGAGCAGCCAGAAGCGATAGAGCATCCTAACGTATCAACGGCTAGAGGCCCTGCACATAGTGAACCGACGCACAGTGAATAATTCATCATTGCCACCTATGCCAATACCAGTACGTTGGTATGATGGCCTAGCCCAGTATCAGCAGCAAGGGACTGCGCATGTGTTGGCGACTGTCGTTGCGGTCAATGGTTCTGCGCCGCGAGCTCTACAGGCGAAAATGGTGGTCACCCATGATAACTGTTGCGATACGCTCGGCGGCGGTGGTCTTGAGCATGATGTTGTTGCGACAGCACGGCAATTGCTAAATGGTGAGATAGATACAACCGTAGCAAAAGCTTCTAAAAGAGACAAAAGTGTCAATAAAAATACCGACAATGACAATAACAATAACAATAATAACGACAGTGATTCGACGCCATCTAAAGTAGTAAGACGCGATACGGTTTATACCAAGCATTATCCGCTAGGTGCAAAGCTAGCGCAGTGCTGCGGTGGTAGTGTCACTGTTATGTTTGAATGTTTTAATGTGACACCACCGATGTCGATATTGGTATTTGGAGCCGGGCACGTGGCAGCGGCATTGATGACGATACTGGCAGAGCTGCCTTGCCAAGTGGATTGGGTCGATAGTCGCCCTGAGATGTTTGAGCGTTATTTATTAAATAATTCTAATTTGCCAAACAAATCTATTCAAACAGAAGATTTGTCTCAAGGATTAGAAACTCAGCCTAGTTTGACTCAGCCTAAGCTCTATAATCTTCCTGCCCATATCCGTGCGCATATTGATGATGATCCTGTTGATTTCATTCGCCCATTTATTGAATCATTTAAACAAAGCGATCAGCGTTTTATTCTGGTTATGACCCATGATCATAGTCTTGATTTTGAATTGGTACGTGCCGCGTTAGATGCTGCTTCAGAGGCAAACGGTTTAGCAACTAGTCTCGATAATGATGATTTAGATAACGATTTAGATAATGGTCGCTCAAAAGTCTCGATGCCTTATATTGGTTGTATTGCCTCGGCAACTAAAGCAGAACGTTTTAAAAGTCGTCTGCTGCAACGTGGTTATGATAAGCAGATAGTCGAGCAACTAACCATGCCAATTGGATTACCAATCGGCGGTAAAGAACCTATGGCCGTTGCCGTATCTATTGCCGCGCAAATTTTGCAACATTATCATCAAAAATAAGCCATAAGTGCTAGACCATCAATACTGATTTCTACCTTTACCATTAATTTAGATTCTAACTAAAACGTTCGGTATGACCAAGTGACGGGAGATTTACCCATGGCTCTACATATTTATCAAGCGCAGCTCCTGCACTATCTTACTGAAAATGATCTGAATCAAAGGACTGAGCGCGCGCATGCTGGAAAACCCAGCTCAGCGACTGATAACCACCCAAATACAGCAACCATTGATAAAAACATCACGTTACTCCCCGTCATTGCAGGCGTGAACGTCTATCCTGAGTATATTGCTAATGGTGCGCTGGTTGTCGATGATGTAACAGGCTGCATTATAGACTATGGTAGTAGCGAAGCAATGTTAGCGAATTATGCTGAAACTAATGATCAAGCACCGGTAAAGACTCATGATTATCGAGATAAGTTGATTATGCCGGGTTTCATCGATACCCATGTGCACTATCCGCAAATAGATATGATTGCGGCTTACGGTGAGCAGCTGCTTGATTGGCTCAATAATTATACTTTTGTTACTGAAGCCAATTTTGGTGATCCAAAGGTTGCCCATGATACGGCGCAATTCTTCTTAAATCAGTTACTCGCCAATGGCACAACCAGCGCCATGGTGTTTTCTACTAGCCACCCTCAGTCCGCAGAAGCCTTTTTTACTGAAAGTCACAAGCTCAATACTCGTATGATTACTGGGAATGTGTTGATGGATCAAAACGCGCCTGCCCATCTGTGTGTTTCGGCTGAACAAAGTATAAAAGATTCGCAAGATATCATTGATAATTGGCATGGTCGTGGACGCCAACATGTGGCGATTACCCCAAGGTTTGCGATTACCTCAACGCCAAAACAGTTGCAATTAGCAGGCGAGCTATATGCTAGCTACGATACTGTTTATCTGCAAACACATCTGGCAGAAAACCGTGATGAAGTGGCTTTTGTACGTGAGCTGTATCCCAAGCATAAAGGTTATCTAGATGTCTACGAGGATATGGGGCTGCTGGGTCGATACACCACTTTAGCGCATGGCATCTATATTGAAACCCCAGAATACGAAAGGCTACGCGCAACTGGTACGCAAATCGCGCACTGTCCAACGTCTAATTTGTTTTTAGGCAGTGGATTATTTGATTTACCTAAAACGTTAAGCTATACCGGCGTCAGTATCGCTACTGATGTAGGGGCGGGAACCAGTTTATCGATGTTAGTAACCTTGTCGGAGGCTTATAAAGTTCAGCAGCTACAAAACAACCAATTGTCCGCTCATCAAGGGCTATATCAGATTACTTTAGGCAATGCACAGTCGTTAATGCTAGATGATAAAATCGGTAACTTTATGCCCAATAAAGAAGCGGATTTCGTGGTAATAGACATGGCAGCAACGCCTTTATTAGAAAGACGTATGGCGCAGACCAAAACTTTTGAAGAACAACTATTTGTATTGATGATGCTCGGTGACGATAGGGTGATTGAGGAGACAGTCATCGCTGGGGTGAGTCGTTATAAAAAAGCGGCTACAGCATAAGATTAAATCATATAGGAACAGTTCATGTGCGGGAGGGTAGAGACATTAAATTGCAAAATTTCTACGAACTGGGACACATCTTTAAATGACGATCAGCC
Organism: Psychrobacter sp. DWR1-2-3; assembly: GCF_049896465.1. Lineage (NCBI taxonomy): Bacteria > Pseudomonadati > Pseudomonadota > Gammaproteobacteria > Moraxellales > Moraxellaceae > Psychrobacter > Psychrobacter sp. DWR1-2-3. The sequence goes on along the minus strand of NZ_JAFCUJ010000002.1, from coordinate 587,054 downwards.
TTTTTCTACTACAGCTTTTAGTTTGCGTAAATAAACACTGATCGTTTTTAATTATTAACGATGTTTAAACCTCAATCGCTAAAAATATGGCTACTGTATCATTCGAGATATTGTAGCCACACCCAGCCATTTTCTAACCATTCACTTAAGTCATCTGAATCGATATCCGTGACATCTTGATGTTGCAAGTGCTCGCCATTAGCCAAACGCACTAGTATGGCTGTTGCCGCAGCATCAAGACCATCAATACGCTGACCATTGGCATATAGCGTCACGCCATCATCAGTTTGGCTATAGAGTAGGCGATTACTATAGTCTGCTTGCAGGGTTGCGCCATCGAGCAGGGCTTGCATCAGCTCATCAGTGTCTACCGTTTCTTCGGGTACTAGCGCATCGTATTGACGTTTGCTCACGACTTCCGACACTGCTTGACGAATGATATCGTCGCCGCGCTCAGATTGCAGCATTTGTAATAGCTGGTCTTTAATCGCATTGATACTATCTGCTTGCAATTCACCTGACGCTTGCAGCGATTGTGGCAATAGCATCGGGATAAATAAGTCACTATCGTTGGTGGCGATATCAGCTAGGCTATCGATAATTTGCATTAAGTTTGGACGACGACAGCCAAAAGAGAATGTCAGGCAGTCATCTTGCGCGACGCCAAAGTGTGAAAGTTTCGGCGGTACATAAAGTACGTCACCAGCTTCTAGTATCTCATCAAAGATTAGCTCGCCCATATCATCAAACAATCGAATCGGCTCATCGGCAACGAACTCAGTATCTTTATCACAAAATTTGCCAAGCTGCCAACGTCTAGACCCAAACCCTTGCGCTAAAAATACATCATAGTCGTCATAGTGCTTGCCCACTGAGCCGCCTGTAGGCGCATATGAGACCATAATGTCATCACGCTGCCATTGCGGAATAAAGTCAAACGCTTGCCATAATTGACCCAGCTCAGGTGACCACTGTTCCATATTCTGCACCAGCACGGTCCATTGTTCTGGTAAGTTATCAAAATCTGCTTCGGTTAGCGGACTCTTTTTGAGTTGCCATTGTGGCGCACCTTCTTGCTTGCTCGCGGCTTGGGTTAGCAGTCGCGCCGAAGCGTCTTCTTCAAGGGCAAGGCCAAGCATGTCTTCTGGCTCAAACATACCAATCAATTGCGGTAGACCTTGTTTAATGAGTAATGGTTTTTTTTGCCAATACTCGTTTAAGAATTGCTCAGGCGTAATAGAATCTGGTAAACAAAGGGGAATTGAGGTCATTGATAAATCCATATCTAAAAATGGGTATAAGATTAATAGTGAGGAGTACTTTATAGGACAGTTTTAATAGTTTATGATTATTGCCTATCTGATAGTGAGTATTACAGTGTCAATATCAATAGCTACTGTCAGAACACTCCATCAATCGTAGGAAGTTTATGAAAAAATTGCATTTTATCGTCATTATCGCTAGCGTGTTTTTATTACAAGCTTGTGTCCATAAGATTGTGACCGTACCCGCTAAAATCGCTTATAAAACCACCAAAGGCGTGGTAAAAGGCACCGTCGCTGTTGGTAAAGCTATCATACCGGGCGATAGTGATGACGAAGATAACAAGGATAAAAAATAAAACCTTACTCAAAAGCTATGTACCATTAAAGACGCATCTTTAAGGATAAATCATAGCATTCAAAGTAAGGTCAATTATTTAGCAAGATATCAATGCATAGTCATTGATATCTTTTTTTAAGGTAACTGCAGCGTTTATTAAATCTTAGCAATCCACTCTTTAATGGTACGTGCTTGCTCAGCTGCATTACCGGTATAGGTGGCAGGCGTCATTTCACGTAAGCGCGCTTTATCCGCATCGCTCACAGCATTCAACTCATCACTTTCAACAAAGGTTAGCATGGCCTCACGAGTCATGGCATTGCCACGGGTTAAAGCTTTTAGCTTCTCGTATGGGTTTTCGACACGGTAGCGACGCATGACCGTTTGAATCGGCTCTGCCAACACTTCTTGGGCATTGTCCAAATCATCATTTAAGCGCTGCGCATTTAACTCAAGTTTGCTCACACCTTTTAGGCAAGCATCAAACGCAATCATACTTTGAGCTAAGCCAACACCGATATTACGCAGTACGGTAGAGTCTGATAAATCGCGCTGCATACGTGAAATCGGTAGTTTTTCACCTAAGTGAGCAAGCATCGCATTCGCCACGCCCAAGTTACCTTCTGAGTTTTCAAAATCAATCGGATTGACTTTATGCGGCATAGTAGAAGAACCCACTTCACCATCTTTTAGGCGCTGCTTGAAATAGCCTAAGCTAATATATTGCCAAATATCACGGTTAAAATCGATTAGAATCGTATTGAAGCGTCTTACCACATCAAACAATTCAGCGATATAATCATGCGGCTCAATTTGCGTGGTATAAGGATTAAAGGTCAATTCTAAACGCTCATTGATAAATTGCTCAGCATGAGTTTGCCAATCAACATCAGGATAGGCTGAGAAGTGCGCATTATAGTTACCAACAGCGCCATTGATTTTACCCAATAGCTCTACTTGATTCACTTGCTTAATTTGGCGAGCTAGACGGTAAGCGACGTTTGCCATCTCTTTACCAAGCGTCGTTGGGCTGGCAGTTTGACCATGCGTACGTGACAACATTGGCTGGTCAGCATGAGTAATAGCCAAGTCAACGATGCTATCGGTCACTTGCTGCATTTTAGCAACGACAATTTCGCGGCTGTCTTTTAGCATTAACGCATAGGACAAGTTATTGATGTCTTCACTGGTACAAGCAAAGTGGATAAATTCTAGGCTATCTTCTAACTGCTGATTGCCGCGGAATTTATCTTTGATAAAGTATTCAACCGCTTTGACATCGTGGTTGGTCGTCGCTTCGATATCTTTAATGGCTTGCGCATCCGCTTCACTAAAGTCGTCAACGATGCTGTTTAAAAAGGCATTGGTATCGGCATCAAACGCTGCTAACTCACCAATCGCGCTATTATCCGCCAATGACTGTAACCAGCGAATCTCGACGGTAACGCGGGCTTTAATCAGACCAAATTCAGATAAATAAGGACGCAAGCTGTCGGCTTTAGAAGCGTAGCGACCATCGATTGGGGAGAGTGCGGTAAGTGGAGTCATAGTGATGCCTCGATAGTTATAAAAATGAAAGGATTAAAAGTAAGCAAAAAATAAACAAAGGTTAAAAGTTATTTGAAATTAAAACCCACAAGGCGCATCAATAACAGCAATCACACCGCCACCAAGACAAACCTCATCGATATAAAATACTGCTGATTGACCAGGAGTAACGGCACGTTGCGGCTCATCAAATAGCACACGAACCTCAGAGCCGTCATCATTTAGCGTATAAACACGGCAGGCTTGATCAGGCTGGCGATAGCGAGATTTTGCCATGCAGCGTAAGCCTTCCGTGCTAAAAATATCGGCAGGCGGCAAGCCATCGACCCAGTCAAGCTTATAAGCTTGCAGCTGATTGCTCATTAGCATCGGATGCTCATGACCTTGACCGACGATTAAACGGTTTTTGTCCAAATCTTTTGCCAGTACAAACCAAGGTTCTTCAGGGCGGTCTTTGACGCCGCCGATACCGATGCCGCCGCGCTGACCTAAAGTATAATACATCAAGCCATCATGCTGACCTATCACATGACCGTCGTCGGTGACGATATCGCCTTTTTGCGCCGGCAAGTACTGTTGTAAAAAGTCTTTAAAACGGCGCTCACCAATAAAGCAAATACCAGTAGAATCTTTCTTTTTAGCTGTCGCCAAGTCATGCTCTTCAGCAATTTGACGCACGACTGGTTTTTCAAGCTCACCAACGGGGAATAGCGTCTTAGCGATTTTATCGCCGCCGACCGCATGTAAGAAGTAGCTTTGGTCTTTATTATTATCCAGTCCACACAATAGCTGGGCGACGGTTTCGCCGTTGTTATTTTCATAATTCAGGCTGCGGCGCGTATAGTGACCGGTGGCAATATAATCGGCGCCAAGGGTCAAAGCATAGTCTAAAAATGCTTTAAATTTGATTTCTTTATTGCATAAAATATCTGGATTTGGGGTGCGTCCAGCTTTATATTCTGCTAAAAAATGCTCAAACACGCGATCCCAATATTCCATCGCAAAGTTGGCGGTATGCAGCTTGATACCGATTTTGTCACACACCGCTTGCGCGTCTGCTAGGTCATCCATCGCCGTACAGTATTCGGTGCCGTCATCTTCTTCCCAGTTCTTCATAAACAGACCTTCCACTTTAAAGCCTGCTTGCTGGAGCAAAACAGCCGATACGGAAGAGTCGACGCCGCCTGACATGCCAACAATGACGTGCTTGCTGCTAGGATTGTCGATATCGGCAAGCGTCAAAGGACGATGGACGCTAAAAGAATCTGAAACGGGTAGGTTTGCGGTGTTTGGCGTGGCTGACATAAAATTGCTCAACAATTTATACGTTATCCAAAGTGTGACATGACGCTATTCATCAATAAAACGACTAAGAGTGATAGACTTAGTCAGCTGATAAGGTCATCTCGTTTTTTGGACGGGGTATTTTGGTCTGGGTATTGTGATAAAATAAGCGTCATATTATAACAGTTAATTGTAAGCGGTGGCGACCTATGCGCGCTTACTGTGCGTAAAACCGCTTTAGAAATTTAGATAGTGGTTCTAAATTATTTCAATCACCCTTCATTCACTTAGTAATTCACTTGGAATAATAATGATAAAAATTGGTCAAGGTATCGATGTCCATGCGTTTCATAATACGGGCGAGCAGCAGCAATATGTGATACTGGCAGGCGTGCCGATAGAGCATACCCATAGTTTACTTGCGCACTCTGATGGCGATGTGGTGTTGCACGCGCTTGCTGACGCGTTGCTTGGCGCATTGGCGCTCGGTGATATTGGGCAGCATTTTCCAGATACCGATGCGGCGCACGCAGGTTTGGATTCGCGCGTCCTACTCCGTTATGTGTATGGTAAAGTCCAAGCCGCCGGTTATACTTTAGGCAATGCTGATATTACCGTCATGTGCGAGCGTCCAAAATTGGCACCCTATAATCAAGCGATGCGCGAAAATATTGCCAGTGACTTGCAAACGGCTGTGAGTAATGTCAGCATTAAAGCCACAACGACTGAAAAACTGGGCTTTACCGGTCGCCAAGAGGGTATCATGGCCAATGCCGTGGTATTATTGGTGCCGAATATGACGATGTCTGACGACAATACGGCTAGCAATACTATTTCTGATGTTAACGTTTCAGATGCTAATATGCCTGATGTTTAATCCCTAGTGGCTTAGTAGTCAGTGATGAGGGTTGCAATAAACGGCAATCGCCCCATGTAGCAGCCACAGGCCAAATTTAGTGTGACATATCTTTTTTTGATAATAGTTTTAATAAATAGGAGCTTTTATGAGTGAGCAAACCCCAAATACTGCTGCAAACGATGTTGAACAGCTGATTCGTGATCAAATCAAAAACAATAAAGTCATCCTTTATATGAAAGGCACCCCACAGTTTCCACAGTGTGGTTTTTCTGCCAAGTCGATTGAGGTTTTGACGCAAATCGGTCGTCCATTCGCCTTTGTTAATATTTTAGAAAATCCAGAAATCCGTGCAACATTGCCAAAGATTGCTAACTGGCCAACGTTCCCACAGTTATGGATCGACGGTGAATTGATGGGCGGTTCAGACATCATTTTACAAATGTATCAATCAGGTGAGCTTAAACCTTTGGTTGAAGCCAATAGTCCTGCTGCTTAATATTTAAGCGTGTTTATTGGGCATTTATATGTCTCAATAAATAGTTTGAAGCATTTTGAAGCATTGAAGCAAAGTAAACCTGAATAGCCATTCTACTTTATGAAGAAAGGCTATTCGGGTTTTTTATTGTCTATGCAATTTATTGTTTTTATCGCTTTTAGCCCCATATAGTGTCCAAGATAAATATATTTTGCCTAAAAGCGAGAGTTATATGAGTAATCACTTAGCAAACACGGAATTGCCAAACACGGAATTAACGGAGCAACAAGAGGCGGCTGAACAAGCGGTTATCGAAAAACGCCGCGAGTATCTAAAAAACGAATCAACCCGTTTAATCGATATGGCGGGCAATGAGCCAAATTCTGCCCTTAAATGTATCCATCAGCTTAGCGTAGCAGGCGGTGCAACCGAGGCGACTTATATTGCCATTGAGCAGCGTATCGTCGAGGATCAAGATGCAGCTGGTGCTTATCATTTGGCATTATTGGCACAAAACACCCCTGATTTACCCATCGATGCGCGGCAACTTATTGAGATGGTTGTGCTAAAGGGTGATAACGCTCAGCGTTTGGCTTTGCTAAAAAACTTGCCATTGCCGCCTGTTGAGATGATTAAAGAGCAAATCTTGGAGACCAATGACGGCGACGCTATTGGGCAGATGAATGCCTATTTGCAGATTAATCCAGAAGGTTATGGCAGCCACCATATGCTGGCAAGTGGGCAGTCCGACCGTATTGTACCGCTCAGCCCTGGTAAATAAATCCCACCTAGGTTTATCAAGCTTCTATTGATGGGCCTTGATCGTTAATGGCAATAATAGTTAATTTGAATAGTTTTTCGTATAACGTTTTTTCAGCGGCAAAAAATTGTTATAATTACCGGCTATCTAACCTATCTTTAATGGCTCATCTGAGTCGTTATCTCTTTTTAAATTCGACTGACGTTTATTTACCGGCAGCCATGCTATTTAACCATAGCCTCTGGCTCACGGTTGCGTTGAGAGTCAAGTGAGGCATACATGCAATACCCAAAAAATTACGACGTGGTAGTGATCGGCGGCGGTCATGCTGGCACAGAAGCTGCTTTGGCGGCCGCACGTATGGGGGCGCAAACTTTACTTTTAACGCATAATATCGAGACGCTGGGGCAGATGAGCTGTAACCCTGCGATTGGTGGTATCGGTAAGTCGCATTTGGTGCGTGAGATTGATGCGCTTGGCGGAGCGATGGCATTGGCGACTGACAAATCTGGTATCCAGTTTCGCGTGTTAAATAGCCGTAAAGGTGCCGCAGTTCGTGCCACGCGTGCGCAAGCGGATCGTATTCTTTATAAAGCCGCCATTCGTCATACGTTAGAGAATCAGCCAAATTTGGATATATTCCAACAAGCGGCTGATGATATTCTAGTTGAAAACGGTCGTGCCACAGCGGTTGTGACGGCAACCGGTATTATTTTTAACACTCAAACTGTGGTGCTGACCTCAGGTACGTTTTTAGGCGGTGTCATTCATATCGGGCTTGAGAATTCAAAAGGGGGGCGCGCAGGCGACCAGCCTTCTATCAAGCTTGCAGATCGTTTACGTGAATTGAAATTACCGGTGGGTCGCCTAAAGACCGGTACACCAGCACGTATTGATGCGCGTAGCGTTGACTTTAGCGTGATGACAGTGCAGCCAGGCGATACACCGCTGCCGGTGATGAGCTATATGGGCGATGTGTCCATGCATCCTGAACAGGTCAATTGCTATATCACCCATACCAATGCGCGCACCCATGACATTATCCGTGAAAACCTAGACCGCTCACCGATGTTCTCAGGCAAAATCGAAGGCGTTGGGCCGCGTTATTGTCCATCAATTGAAGATAAGATTCACCGCTTTGCCGATAAAGACAGTCATCAAATCTTCATCGAGCCAGAAGGCTTGACCACGCATGAGCTATATCCAAACGGTATCTCAACCAGCTTGCCATTTGATGTGCAATTAGACTTTATCCATAGTATGAAGGGTCTAGAGAATGCGCATATCACGCGTCCCGGCTATGCGATTGAATATGATTATTTTGATCCGCAAAACTTGAAGCCAACTTTAGAGACCAAATCGATTGATCGTTTGTACTTTGCTGGTCAAATCAATGGTACGACAGGCTACGAAGAAGCAGGCGTGCAAGGTCTATTAGCTGGTACTAATGCGGCACTGGTCACCTGTGAAAACAGTGAATTTGACGTTTGGACGCCGCGCCGCGATGAAGCATATCTTGGCGTACTGGTCGATGACTTGATTACGCATGGCACCACTGAGCCATATCGTATGTTTACCAGCCGCGCCGAATATCGCTTGCTGTTGCGTGAAGACAATGCCGATCAACGCTTAACCGAAACCGGTCGTAAGCTTGGTTTGGTAGATGACGTGCGCTGGCAAGCCTATCAAGAAAAAATGGAAGCCATTGCCACCGAAACCTCGCGTCTCAAAGACATCTGGGCAACCCCTGCTAATGCTCTAGGTCAGCAAGTCACCGAGCAGACAGGAGAGGTGCTGTCTAAAGAATCGACTGCTTACGATTTATTAAAACGCCCACAAATACATTTTAATGATATCGCTGCTATAACTGGCTCAGAGGTCGATAGCCAAGTCGGTGAGCAGATTGAGATTTCTGTTAAATACGCAGGTTACATTGACCGTCAGCAAGAAGACATCGACCAGATGAAGCGTTTGGAAAATACCGCATTGCCAATGGATTTTGATTATAGTGTGGTGTCAGGGTTATCTAATGAGATTGTACAAAAGCTGGCGCAAATTCGCCCTGCCACGCTTGCCCAAGCGGGACGCATTAGTGGTGTTACGCCTGCCGCTATTCAACTGCTTGCCATGACCGTTAAGAAGCAGAAAAAAGCACAGGCGGCGTTAAACTCATAATCATTGCTTAGCAAAGTGTTATGATTCAAAGCATGATTATTAAAAAAGCTCGTAACGAGTAATCGTTATGGGCTTTTTTTATGGCGAATAACTTAACAATTTCAGAACAGCTTGATGAGTTAAAGCTTGATACTTTAAAAAAGAAAGGTTCAAAAGTAGGATAAAAATACCGACAAGGAGAGTCTTTATGCCTTACGATAAATTGTCAGAATTACCAGATGCCGTAAAAGACAACTTGCCTAAGCATGCGCAAGAGATTTTTCGCGCAGCATTTAATAGCGCCAGTAAACAATATGAAGATGAATCACGCTGGTTTGCTACCGCATGGGCCGCTGTCGAAAATACTTATGAGAAAAATGCGGACGATAAATGGGTAAAAAAAGCAGAGTCCTAATTCAAATCATCAATAACGACGTTAGATACTCTATAATAAAACAGCCTTTTATTATTCAAACTTACTGATTCAAACTTACTGATTTTAACCAACTGCTAGTCATTGTTCTTTATTTTTTAACAATACAGCTTTGGATACCCTGCTAACCTGAGCTTATTTATGACCGCTGCTATTATTTTTGCCATCACCATTGTATTGCCTAACCTTTTTTTGATGGGGTTGGGTTTTTTTATGCAGCGGCGCGGTGAGGCGAGTCAAGCTTTTATCGATCAAGCATCCAGCTTTGTCTTTAATTATTGTTTGCCTTGCTTGTTGTTTTTTAGCGTCGTCGATAGTGAGGTTGATTATGCTAAGCAAATGATTTTAATCATGGCTGGTATTTTGGTGACCTTTATCCTATTTATCGGCGCCGAGATTTATGCCAGTTATTTTATCCGTAAGCCTGCCGACCAAGGCGTGTTTGTACAAGGTATCTTTCGCAGTAATATGGCGATTATCGGGCTGGCAACTGTCGCCAATGCTTACGGAGAGCAGGGCTTAAGTATTGGCGCCGTCTATATGGGGGTGGTGACGATATTATTTAATATCTTAGCCGTCATTACCCTGAGTCGTGTGTCCAAAAGCGCAGACGATACGTGGCTCAGTCGCAGCATAATGATTGTCAAAAAACTGTTTACCAACCCCTTAATCATTGCGTTGGTTGCGGCATTTGCTTATAAAGCGTTACCGCTGCCACCGATTACCGGTGTGATTCATAAGACGGGCGATTTACTGGCGGCGGTGGCATTACCGTTAGCACTGATTTGCGCTGGGGCGAGTATTGATTTAAAGTCGATGTTGCATCCGTCGGGGCTGTCGATGCAGGCTAGTATTGGCCGTATCGTTATTGCGCCTTTTGTGGCCATCGCCGTTGGGTTAAGCTTTGGCTTATCAGGCATGCATATGGGTGTGCTGTTTTTAATGGCGGCGTCACCGACGGCGGCTGCCAGTTATGTGATGGCAAAGGCCATGGGCGGGAATGATATATTGGCTGCCAACATTTTAGCATTTACAACGGTAGTAGGAATGTTTGGTATGGCGATTGGCGCGGCGATACTACGTGTTTTAGGATGGATGTAGCAGGGTGGATATAGCGCCAATCATTGTGTTAAATCATTGTGTTAAATGATGGATATAAAGTAAATAATAAACTGATAAAAAGGAGCACTCAACGTGCAATTATTAAATCAAGCGGTCGTGACCGAACATCTTAATATGCAAGCGGCTATTGACGCTATCGAAGCAATGTTACATCAACAAGCGGCGCACCCTGAATGGGTTAAAGCCCCTGAGCGTTTGGTCATTGAGACGTTTAGTGAAGATGATAAACACAGCTCAGGCTCGCATTTATCGATGCCAGCGACGATTTATGATGGGGAAAAAGAATATACTGCCGTGAAGTTGGTGACCATTTGCCCTGACAATCCCAGCCGCGATATGCCAACCACCACCGCCCTTATTACCGTATCCGATAATGATACGGGCGCCATATTAGCGATTATGGATGGCATTTATATTACCCAAGTGCGTACTGCAGCGTTGTCAGGTATCGCAACCAAATATATGGCAAAGCCTGATTGTCAAAGCGTGGCAGTGGTTGGCTGCGGCGGCATGGCTTATGAGCAATTGCATACGGTATTGACAGTACGTCCTGAAATTAAAACGGTCTATTTATGGAATAGAAGCAGTGAAGGCGCTGAGCAATTTAAAACGCGTTTTGAGCGTGATTACAGCCAATGGAAGGTTGATATAAGCATTTGCAAAGATATCAATGACGCTATTTGTGATGCCGATATTATCAACGTGGCGACACGGGCGACGGAAGGCTTATTTGATAGTGAACATATCAAATCTGAGGTTCATATCAATGCGGTTGGAGCATATCAGCCGTCGATGAAAGAGATAAGCAATGAGGTTATCGCCAACAGTGATATGGTGGTGGTTGATGACTTGGTAGGTAGTCGCCATGAAGCCGGTGACTTAATTCAAGCGCACGATAGCGAGGATTGTACATGGACGTGGAGTGACCTTAGTGGTGATTTGCAAGCGCTCGTCACCAAAGAGATCGTAAAATCAGAGCCGGGCATTACCTTGTTTAAATCAGTCGGCGCGGCAAGCTTTGATGCGGCCGTGGCTTTATATGTGGCAAAACAAGCCAAGCAAAAAGCTTTTGGCGCGGCAGTTGATTGGTAAGACGACTGATAGCTTATAAGCCTAATAGCGTATAAAGCCAACAACTAAGCTTTGCTATCTTAATCATTACTATCATTAAAAAAGCCCCCTTTTCTACTCTGAAAAGGGGGCTTTTAACATTGAGAATAGTTATTTGATATTGTCTTTACGGCGTTTGCTTGCAAGACGCTGTTTGCGCTTGGGGCTAATATGATAGGTTAAATAGCCGCCAATAACCATCACCGCAATAAATGCCACGATATATAAAAATATTGATGAACCGATAAAAGTAGAGGGTTCCATGACCGTAATCTCATTAGGGCTTATCAATAATTATGCGAGCGGGGCGGTCTATTGTAAAGTAAACAAGTTTAGCTCAGGTGTAAGTTCCAGTGAACGTAAACGCGCTGCTTGATCATAAACGTTGGCAGTGACAATCAATTCATCTGGCTGATACTGCGCAAGGAATTTCGCAAGTTTCGGTTTGACCGTTTCTACAGAACCGATAAATGACACGGATAAAGCATTGTCTACCATCATTCTCTCAGCAGGACTCCAGATGCTATCCATATCATAAGTTGGCATTGGCATTTGTCCGCGCTCGCCTCGACGTAGACGCACAAAGCTTTGCTGCGCTGAGGTAAAGTGATATTGTGCGGTTTCATCATCATCGGCAAGTAATAAGTTTGCCGCTAGCATCACATAAGGCTTATCCAAATACGCTGATGGTTTGAACTGTTCGCGGTAAGCAGTGATGGCTTGACCGAGCATCTGCGGAGCAAAATGTGAGGCAAAGACGTATGGTAGCCCCAAATGTGCCGCTAAGGTCGCACCAAAAAGTGATGAACCCAATATCCAAATAGGAATGTTTGATTTCGCCCCTGGGAATGATTGTACAGGGCTATCGTCTGTGCTATCGCCTAAGAAATATAGCAGTTCTTGTACATCTTGTGGAAAACGATCGGCGTCTTGCATTTGACGACGCAGTGCCTGAAAGGTAGCGCCATCTGTACCCGGTGCGCGCCCTAGACCTAAATCTACGCGGTCACCATATAGCGCCTGTAAGGTACCAAACTGCTCGGCAATGACCAGCGGTGCATGATTGGGCAGCATGACGCCACCTGCACCGATGCGTATGCGCTTGGTTTGACTGCCGATGTGCGATAACAGCACGGAAGTCGCTGCACTAGCGATACCAGGCATGTTGTGATGCTCGGCCATCCAATAACGGTTAAAGCCGGATTTCTCTGCTTGCTGAGCGATAGCAACTGTCTGTGCAATGCCTTCAGCGATGGTTTTTCCTTCAGGAACGGGTGCTAAGTCTAAAAAAGATAATGGAATTGTATTGCTCATGATTCACCTATTGTTATGATGGCGCTTTTCAACGACATTTTTATAGTTGGTTTTTTTAAACATCAGTAATAAAAAGCATTCTGATTATTCAATAGCTCATATGATGGGGCAGTTATAGAGAATATAAAGGTCAACGCCCAAGGTAATAACAAATCGTAATAATTCGAGGCGCGTATAAGAGTGCTGCGCAGATTTCTTACCGAAATAAATAGTCTTATAAAAGAAAAATACAAACGGCACCGCTATCTATTGATAACGGTGCCGTTTGTATTTTTTAGCAAGACGATTGTTAAGCCATGCTGCTTGAAGTCGCTGCTAGTGACTTAAGCGCCGCTGCTTAAAAAGCTACTAACTAAGTTAAAAGTCACTGACTAAATTGCTTTTGGCATAACTCCATAAAGGCGCGTCCGTATTGACGAATCTCTGCATCATCACGTACCGCCATCCAGCTGGTAAAACGTCCGAAATGGTCAACAGGAATGGCAGTCAAATTCTGATAATGACTTGGCTCAAATGCCATTTCGGCAATAATGCCAATGCCCAATCCTAATCCCACATAAGTGCTAATCACATCGGCATCAAGCGCTGCTAGTACAATATCAGGCTCAAGTCCTGCGTCGCTAAAGGTCTTATCAATAGCGCCGCGCCCTGTAAAGCCGCCGTGATAAGTCACAATCGGATAGCTGGCAAGCGTTGGTAAATCAATCGATTCTAAACCCGCCAGCTCATGGTCGCTTGGTACAATGACCCGATGCGTCCAGTCGTAATAGCGGTAGCAACGCAAATAGTTATTGTGTAATAACGATTCAGTGGCAATACCAATATCTGCCTGCCCGCGAATGACCATCTGGGCGATGGTTTCAGGATCTGCCTGTTGCAGGATTAAATTAACCTTGGGGAAGCGCTCTTTAAACTCTTTGACCACTTCTGGTAACACATAACGTGCCTGTGTATGCGTGGTGGCAATCGTTAACGTGCCAATATTGGGATTATTAAAATCCAGACTGAGGTTTTCAATGGTACGAATTTCAGCAAAGATAGATTCGATGTGCGGCATGAGTGCTGTGCCCATGGTCGTCAGACCCGTCAGGCGTTTGCCTTGGCGCACGAACACTTCGGTTTTAAGCTGGTTTTCAAGTGCTGCAATATGTTTTGATAGACTCGATTGGCTGGTATGCAGCACAGTTGCTGCTTGACTTAAATTATAGCCATTAATTACCGTATGCCACACTGTTTCCAACTGCTTCAGTTGGATTTGTAGATGCCGCTGATTGACCACTACGTCGATTGCCATCACTTAACCCTATTGTATAAATATACAAACCCTGTCTGTATATAAAAATAAAAACGTACAAATACTCAGTAAGTCACCAGTGTAAATCAAAGCTATTATTCTTGTATATAATAAATAGCTATGAATTTATGTTAATTAGGAATATAGAGTGGTTTATTGAACTTAAATGGACAAGTTGATTTGAAAACAAGACACGGTTAGAGAAAGTCATTTTTAATATTTAAGTGAGTTTTTGATACACGACGTTACCGTAATGAAATAAACGGCGTGGCTAAATGCTGTGGTTATTAAGTTAATGCAAAAACATCTAGTCAAGGTTAGCGTTCTCAAGTACCATAATTCAATTTTGTGCTAATGATGGTTTTTGTGCAACGCTGAGCAATTTTTATCGATCCTTTTTATCTATAATCAATAAGAAATGATTGATAAAAATTGTGCGCAGTTGTGTTCTTTTGTCTCAAGTTTTGGTGAGTTATTATGTCTGCTGTCCAACCTGTAACGCCTGATCAACCGATTGCCAAAAAATCATGGGGAGAAGCCGCCAAAGCTTATCTAGACCCACGTGTCATTATCATGCTGTTTTTAGGGTTTTCAGCCGGTATTCCCATTTTGCTTATTTTTTCCAGTCTGTCATTATGGCTAAGAGAAGCAGGCATTGACCGTGGTGTTGTCACCATGTTCAGCTGGGCAGCATTGGGGTATTCATTTAAGTTTATTTGGGCGCCATTAATCGACGCGCTACCGGTGCCTTTTTTGACCAAATGGTTGGGTCGTCGCCGTAGTTGGATGGTGGTATCACAGCTGCTCATTGTATTGGCTATCTTTTTGATGGCGACGATCAACCCTGTCAGCGAAGACGTATTGGTTTATATGGCGGGCGCAGCAGTGTTGCTGGGCTTTTCTTCTGCCACCCAAGATATTGTCATTGATGCTTACCGCATTGAGCTGGCACCGCCATCGATGCAATCTATTTTGTCCTCTATCTATGTGTCAGGTTATCGCGTTGGTATGATTGTCGCTGGGGCAGGCGCACTATATTTAGCAGATTATTTCGGCTCGACAGAAAGCTTTTATAGTTATGAAGCGTGGCGCAATACCTATTATATTATGGCTGGGGTCATGACTTTGGGTATATTGACCACCTTTGCCAGTTATGAGCCAACCGCTGAGATTTTGCAAAGTCATAAGCAAAAAAGCAACCTGAAAGTTTTCCTAATTTACTCAGCGTTACTATTAATACCAGCTTTATTGTTCGGCGTTATATACCTTATCAATATCCTTATTAACAAGGTCTTTGATAGTACCATCGCGCTGATACCGTTAATGGCCATGCCAAGTATTAAGTTTTACTTTTTAGCGCTGGTGGTGTGTGCGCCTCTGCTGCTACTGTACTTTATGATCAATCAACCCAAAATTATCAATAAAGCGCCATTGGTGGCTGAAACCCGCGAAGACTATGTCAGATTGGTTTTATTGTTTGTGTTTGCCGTCGTCGCATTTATCGCGGCCTATGTATTAATAGGGCAGATACTGCCAGAGTTTGAAGGCGTGTTTGTCAGCTTTATTAGTGAGACATTGCATTTACTGATAAGCTTAGCCACAGCAATGGCAGCAGGTTATGCATTAGTAAAAGTAGGTTTAGTCAAAAAAGAAATTGCGATGGCGACGTGGATTGAGCCTATTTTAGATTTCTTTAGACGTTATGGTAAAAAGGCATTATTGTTATTAGCGCTGATTGGTTTGTACCGCATCTCAGATATTGTGGCAGGGGTGATATCAAACGTCTTTTATCAAGATATGGGCTTTAGTAAAACCGATATTGCCAATGCGGTAAAATTGGTTGGCGTGATTATGGCCATTGCTGGTGGTTTCTTAGGTGGGCTGTTGGCGCAGCGTTTTCGTATCATGCATGCGATGATGATTGGCGCTATTCTCGCTTGTGCGACCAATTTATTATTTGTGGTGCTGACCTATAATCCGGGCAGTTTGCCCATCATGTATATGGCGGTGATTTTTGATAATTTAGCCGCAGGTCTTGCCAGTGCGGTATTTATTGCCTTCTTATCGGCGTTGACTTCAATACGTTTTACCGCGGTACAGTACGCTATTTTTTCTTCATTAATGACGCTTATTCCTAAGGTCATGGGTGGTTATTCAGGCTCTATTGTAGATAGTATGGGCTATCCGTTCTTCTTTATTTTTACCTTTGCGATTGGTATTCCAATTTTAGCGCTGATTTACTTTGTCGATAAACATATCGTCATTGGTGATAACGATGATATTTATGGCGACAATGACAATAATGGCGATGGTGAAGGCGGCAAAGGTATTGGTGATAAGTTAACCAAAGCCAATCCAAATCTAACGGATACCAAAGAGCCACCACGGGCATCAGAGTAGCTAAGACAATAAAATATAACCAGTTCGACAGGCTTATTCAGTAAACAGTAATTTTACGAGTTATTTATGACAGCAGCTACCATTGGTCAAATAAAACAGCAGATTCAGCAATTGGCGAATGCAGCTGCAAGCAGTCATTTGCCCTCGTTTTGGCTCACTGATTGGTTGTTGTTTGTCATTGATAAACCAAGCTCATTTTTAATCACTGATGAAAACTATCAACTGACCGATAGCGAGCTTGAGCAATTTCATGCGGGTGTGACTAAGATGCAGCAGGGTACGCCCTTGGCATATTTAACGGGACAGCAAGAGTTTTGGTCGCTGAACTTTAAAGTGAATGAGCATACGTTAATACCGAGACCCGATACTGAGATATTGATTGAACAAGTATTAACGTGGATAAACTCTCAACCGAAAAGTGTCGATGACGATAATAAACCAAAGCGCCTATTAGATTTAGGCACTGGCTCAGGTTGTATTGCTATTAGCTTGGCGCATGAGTTAAAACAAAGCTGTCAAAATAGTTCAACAGAGAGCTGGCAAGTGGTTGCCGTTGATTTATCGCTAGAGGCGTTAAAAGTCGCTAAGCACAATGCAATGGTAAATGAGGTTGCTGATATCGAGTTTATTCAAAGTAGTTGGTATGACGCGCTGTCTACTCAGGATGAGCCATTATTTGATGTGATTGTGTCCAACCCTCCTTATATTGATGAAGAGGATGAGCATTTAGCAAGATTAGTTGCCGAGCCGATTAGCGCCTTAAGTGCTCCCAATCATGGACTTGCCGATATAGAACATATTGTCCAGCAGGCGCCGCAACATTTGAATGTAGGTGGGCTTTTAGCAATTGAGCATGGCTTTGATCAAGGTTTAGCGGTTCGTCAGCTATTTTTAGACAATAGCTTTGATTCTGTCCATACGGTTCAGGACTTTGGTGGTAATGATAGGGTGACTTTGGGTCAGCTGTCATAATGGGTTATTGTAGTGAATGGGTTTTAGACCCCCATTATTTTAATAATAGTGTTTTTAATAGCAGGTATTTTTAGTAATACGTTTTTTGATTATAAATCGTGGTGAAAAATTGTGGTAGAAAGTATGACGCAGTCAAAAGAAACAGGGCAGCTAGTAGATGACGAGCTGTTACGTTATGCACGGCAGATATTGCTTGCTGGTTGGGATATCGATGCTCAATTACGCTTAAAAGCATCGCGCGCCGTTATGATTGGTGCAGGCGGTCTTGGTTGCCCTGCTTCTGAGACGCTCGTGCGGGCAGGATTGGGGCAAGTGCATCTAATAGATGATGACATGATTGAAGCCAGTAATTTGCAACGGCAAACGCTGTTTTTACCTGAAGATATCGGCAAACCTAAAGCGCTTACAGCCGCGCAGATGCTCAGCAAAATTAATCCTCTGATTAGTGCCGGTGGGACAGTGGCAAGATTGAGTGAAGACAATGCTTATGAGCTGCTTGATATGGCATCTGGCACGCCTGACCTGCTTTTAGACTGTACTGATAATTTTGCCACCCGGGATATCATCAATCGCATTAGTGTTCGCTATCAAATTCCGTTGTTATCTGCTTCAGCGATTGCGATGCAAGGGCAGTTGGCATTATATGAGCCGCACTTGAATACAGGCTGCTACCATTGCGTCTTTGGTTCAATAGCAGTCGATGCAGAGGCGGATGAACGTACTTGTGCCAATTCAGGGGTACTTGCCA
The DNA here is from genome assembly GCF_049896465.1 of Psychrobacter sp. DWR1-2-3. Taxonomy (NCBI): domain Bacteria; kingdom Pseudomonadati; phylum Pseudomonadota; class Gammaproteobacteria; order Moraxellales; family Moraxellaceae; genus Psychrobacter; species Psychrobacter sp. DWR1-2-3. The sequence goes on along the minus strand of NZ_JAFCUJ010000002.1, from coordinate 568,979 downwards.
GCACGACAGCTATCATGGGTAACTTACAAGCCAATGCTGCGCTGCAATATCTAGGATTAACCAAAAATCCACTGACAAATAAGCTGTTAATATGGGATGGTAACCAGATGCAGCAACGGCTGATGGGCTATCGCAAAGATGCGCATTGTCCGATTTGTACTAAAGATTAGCAAATACTTAACCATTTTCAGTCTCTGTATCCTCATAATCTCCTTTTTATTACCATAGTTGTTTCTTATGAAAATTCATCGCCCGCATTTATTAAAGCATACCTTTAATGTCGTCAATCGTGTTCGCCAAACTGCAAGCGTTGCTGGTTTGTCAGCGCTTAGAATTGCAAAAGGTGAAAAACCTGATGCCATGCTGCTAAAGGAAACCTTTGAACAATTAGGTACGACTTACATTAAAATTGGGCAGTTTATCGCCAGTACGCCGTCATTATTCCCGCGTGAATATGTTCAAGCATTCCAAAGCTGTTTGGATCAAACGACGCCATTATCCTATGCTTATATTGAACAGGTATTAAAAGAAGAGCTGGCCGTTGATGGCCTGACGCTTGAAGAGATTTTTGCCTATATCGACGAAAAACCACTCGCTTCAGCGTCTATTGCCCAAGTGCATGCCGCGCGATTACATAATGGTGATGAAGTGGTATTAAAGGTACAAAAACCTGGCGTTGAAACCATTATGCAAACGGATTTGGGCGTCTTACATGGCGTGACTAAATTGGTTGAGCTCCTAATGCCTTCAATGCGCTTTGCCAGTATTGCGCCAATCATCGATGAGATTCGTCTGCGGATGCTGGCCGAAACCGATTTTATCGCTGAGGCGCAAAATATCCGCGATTTTCAGCAATTTTTAGCGATATCAGGAAATACACGCGTCGTTGCGCCAACTGTCTATGAGGAGCTGACCACCAAGCGCGTGCTGACTATGAGCCGCTTATACGGCGTTTCTATGGTAGATGAAGCCGCCATGCGTCAGTATTGTAATGATCCGGCGCAAGTGATGGCAGATACCCTTAATACTTGGTTTGCCAGTCTCATGCTCTGTAATAGTTTCCATGCGGATTTGCACGCGGGCAATTTGATGCTATTAACCGATGGGCGTATTGGTTTCTTAGACTTCGGTATCGTTGGTAAGTTAAAAGCGGAAAGCTGGCGCGCCTGCATGGGTATGATGCAAGCAATGCAAGACAGTGATTATCAAGCCATGGCGCGCCATATGATTGATATGGAGATGACCCATGGCGGCAATCAAGTTGAGGTCGCGGCATTGGGCAATGATTTGCAGCGTATGATGAAAACCATTATGGCAGAAGACAAAGCCTTTACCAGCGGTGTGCCTTTTAATAGTAAAGAGCAAGCCGATGAATTAAATAAAATGATGCTAGAGATTGTTGAGGTCGGCAAGCGTCATGGCATTCATTTCCCACGTGACTTTGCATTATTGACCAAGCAGATGCTCTATTTTGATCGCTTTATGCGCACGCTTGCCCCTGATATGGATATGTTTAGCGATCAGCGCGTGCAAATGCTGGGACAAACAGCAGCAGATGAACAAGCAAGCAATCCAATTCGCAATATTTCTTAATAGTAAGCGCGTTATAGCAGTAAGTGTTGTATTGAGACGTTTTTTCTATTTTTAATTGGTTAGGTATGGCTTTTTTTAACACAAAGGATTGTGTGCGTTTTGCCACAAAATGGCTCTGTCATGATGACTGCTCTTAAAAGCCGTGTTGCTACTACCATTACCCATCAAACGGCGATTGCTTGGATAGGGTTGTATTGTCTGGCAGTAGTGATGGGGTTCGGGCGCTTTTTATTTACCGCCACCTTACCTGATATCATGACGCAATTATCGTTAACGACGGTCATTGCAGGTTGGCTGGCCTCGGTCAATTATAGTGGTTATTTTATTGGGGCGCTGATTGCGATGTTTGTGCCTCAGCGTTTGACATGGCAAATGCTTATAACATGGACAGCCGTCAGCATCGTGACTACCATGCTATTGGTCGTGCCAAATCTGTCATTGAATAGCTGGTATATCATCAGGCTGCTATCAGGTATCGCCAGCGGGGTGGCCATGATTTTAAGCTCATCGCTCGTGATCCAAAGCTTTAGTGATGAGCGCCGCTCGGTACTTTCAGCCTTACATTATGCGGGGATTGGCGTCGGTATCAGTGCCTCTGCCGTCTTGACATGGTGGTTATTAACGCTCGGTTATCATTTTGATATTATTTGGCTGGTAGCAGGAATTATCAGTCTACCGTTATTATGGCTACTTTATGCTATCAGACCACAAAGCTTGATTTCGTCCGCTTCACACTCCTCTCAATCCACGTCTTCTAATTTACAATCCTTTCAGCAAAAGGCTCTCAAATCACAACCTGCCGAATTAAACCATAACAATCAACGCCTATCTGTACCGCAAGCTTATCGTAATTTTAAACGTTCGTTATATGAAGCGGCCGCTGGTCATAGCAAGGCGATTGCATTACTGTCGGCAAGTTATGTGCTGGCGGGGTTTGGTTATATTACGTCGGCGACTTTTTTGCCAGTCATGGCAACGCAGCGCCTGACGGCACAAAGCTATGCAGGGCTACTGATTTGGCTAGTGGTTGGTATCTTTGCCATGTTGTCAAACCCTATTTGGGGCGCGCTTGCCAAGCGTATTGGCGAAAGTAAAACCTTGATGGGGTTGACGTTGTTGCAAGCATTTGGCATGTGTTTGCCGCTATGGTTTGATGGCGCTGTTGGCTTGTACGGTAATGCGGTGATTTTAGGTTTGACCTTTGTCGGTATGGTGTCAATGACGCTTAATTTGATTAAAAACATCAATCCCGCCTACTCAAATTTGTTGATTGGACTGGCAACTTTGGCCTATGCCATAGGGCAGTTCATAGGGCCGCTGGTCACGGTAGCGCTGGCAGGGAAACAGGATAATTTTAACGCGGGTTTGTTGGTCGCGGCTAGCGGTTTATTATTAGGGTTGGTTTTAGTCTTCTTTTTTCAGCGTCAAACACAGCGGCAGTCTCAGTCCTCATTTAATTGATAATTAGAGTTAATGAAAGGAAACAGCCACATTAACCGTCAAACTAAACCACGCTACGGCTAAAGACTTCTCGTAGCTCAAAACTGGTATGCACTTGAGCGACGCCTTCGATACGATTGAGCCTATGCAATAAAAATTCTTCATAATGTGCCATATCACGCACCCGTACTTTGATTAAGTAGTCTTCAGTGCGACCGGTGACGATACTACAGCTCACCACTTCCTCGAAACTTTGGATTTTCTCTTCAAAAAGCTCAAAGCGATCTGCAGTATGGCGATCCATACTAATCGCAATAAAAACGGCTAAAGGATAGCCAAGCTTTTGCGCATCGGTCTGGGTATGGTAGCCGGAGATAATACCTGCTTCTTCCAAGCGTTTGATACGGCGCGCGCAAGGGGTCGCCGATAAGTTAACCCTTTCGGCAAGCTCGGTAATACTCATACGTGCTTGGGTTTGTAATAAGCGTAATATCTGTTTGTCAGTATCGTCAATATCTATGGCTAAAGAGTTTTCCGTATGGTTATTTAACATCGAATATCGCCTTATTGGTGAAATAAAGCAATTATAATCATAATTTTGAATTTTTTCACTAAATTACTATAAATTTTGGTGAAATAAAGCTGATTTCTAACGCAGAAACTTTGTTATTATAATGGCATAAACTTTTATTATCTCGTATGATAAAGAATGATTTGGTCATTAGTTGCCCAGCTAAAATCTACACTTCAACTCAGCTCTTTATGTTATCTAAGGATTGATTATGCCTAATCAAGCAACACGCCATGCAGACAACACCTCTGCAAAAGTTACCCCAAAAAATGCCGCTTTCGATTTCCGTAAATATCGTCCATTTGCGTTTGCACCTCTGCTGACAGATCGCACTTGGCCGAGCAAAACGATTGAGAAATCACCAATTTGGGCAAGCGTGGACCTGCGTGATGGTAATCAGGCGCTGATTGATCCGATGACGATTGAACAAAAAATGCGCTTTTTTAAAACATTGGTCGATGTGGGTTTTAAAGAAATTGAAATTGGTTTCCCGTCAGCGGCGCAAGTTGAGTTTGATTTTGCACGTAAACTCATTGAAGAAAACCATGTGCCTGCTGATGTCACCTTGCAAGTATTGGTGCAGGCGCGTGAGCATTTGATTGCCCGTACTTTTGAATCATTAAAAGGGGCGAAGCGTGCTATCGTCCATGTTTATAACTCAACGTGCCGTATCCAACGCGAAAAAGTTTACGGTAAAAATAAAGCTGAAATTAAAGAGATTGCCATTACCGGTGCTAATTTATTGGTCGAATATGCGGCCAAATATCCGGAAACAGAATGGGTGTTCCAGTATTCACCTGAAAGCTTTAGTCAAACTGAAACAGAATATGCAGTCGAAGTCTGTGACGCGGTTTGTGATGTCTGGAAGCCTGAAAACGGTCAAGAAGTGATTTTAAACTTACCCGCGACGGTTGAAGCGTCAACGCCAAACGTATTTGCCGACCAAGTTGAGTATTTCTGCCGCCATCTTGCCAAACGTGAGCATGTCACCATCAGTTTGCATACCCATAATGACCGTGGCTGTGCCGTAGCTGCTGCTGAGCTTGGCGTGCTTGCTGGCGCAGATCGTATTGAGGGTACCTTGCTTGGTAATGGTGAGCGTACCGGTAATATGGATATCATGGTCATGGCAATGAACTTGTTTAGCCAAGGCGTTGATCCAGAGCTTGATTTTAGTAATATGAGTGAGATTGTACAGGTGGTGAGCGAGTGCAATAATTTGCCACTACATCCACGTCATCCGTACGTTGGCGAGTTGGTCTTTACCGCCTTTAGTGGCTCGCATCAAGATGCCATCAAAAAATGCCTCGATTATAATGAAAAGCATGCCGAGCAGACCGAAAATGTTTGGGACGTGGCGTACTTACCAATTGATCCGGCGCATATCGGTCGCAGCTATCAGGACGTGGTACGTATCAATAGCCAGTCTGGTAAAGGCGGCGTTGCTTATATCTTGCAGCGTAACTATGGCTTTAACTTGCCACGCTGGATGCAGATTGACTTTAGCGGTGTGGTACAAAAACAAGCGGAAAGCGCTGCTCGTGAATTACAGAATGATGAAATATTACAAACCTTTGAAGACACTTATTTGCAGCAAGGCAGCTTTGAGCTTCTAGATTATAGCGTCAATAATAAAGGCGGTGAGGTGTACTTTAACGGTCAAGTACAGATGAATGGCGACGCTATTACTATTGATGGTACGGGTAACGGTCCTTTATCATCGTTTATTGACGGACTCGCCCAGCATACGGGTAAATCTATCCATGTCATCAACTACGCTGAGCACGCGATTAATCCGCAGCACAATAGCGGTAATGGCATCGATGATGATACCAATAATGATAACAAAACCAACGCCAACGCTGCCGCTTACATTCAGCTAAATGTCGACGGTGAGGTTTATTCAGGTATTGGTACTTGTAGTAGTACCGTATCGGCGATGCTTAAAGGCGCGTTATCCGCCTTTGCTCAAGCAGTAAATACTGCCGCCGCTTAATAAGATTCATACTATTAAAATAGTATTAGTATTAAGACAGTTTATTTAAGACAGCAATCTATAACGTCATGGCTTTTGCAACCAGAAAATCAGCCATGGCGTTATTTTTTATGTAAGAATTTAACTTAGCAGAACGCTATTTTAAAAGTACCTTTTTTATATTGAAATCATGATAACTGAGAGCGTGCTTAGCGACGTCTTTACGAGTGATAGCATAATGTTACTTGTGTTTTTGGTGTCTAAGACTTACGCTAATGTATATATCATTTATTATTATAATAGTAGAAAAACAAGGTTAATTATGGAACCTATATCATTTGCTTCATTTACATTGGCATCTATTTTAGCTTCACTGCCAGCGAATGCTGAAGTCGTCAGTAAGCCCACGATTACCACGCATATCAGTCCCGCCATTGCCGGACAGTGGGAAATAGATTTAGACAGTAGTATCACAATGACTAAAGAAGCGGAGGCCAGACAAGCAGCATCCAAGCAGCAAAAAGAAAAAAGTGCTGAGCCAAAAGTAAACGCTGATACAAAAGATGGACTACTGAGCCAAAATGAAAAACGTATCGTTAATATAAAGCCGAGTACCGGTCAAAAACTGATGGCTTCAGCAGCGAAATCCAATCAATGCCGTGAGTTATATAACTTTGCTGCGGATAATGAGATGTGGGCGGTCAGCGGTAAAGAATGGACCTATGGTCGCTACCTAGTCACTCACCGCGAAGAGGGTTTGCCGATTATTGCTCTCAAAACGGTCTATGACAACAATGAGGTAGATTGCTCAGGCAATCAGATAGATCAGACTGATGAGGCGCTGATTGCGTTTTTAAACCATGACGGTAATCAAATGCAGTGGTGTGCCGACCCTGATGGTACCGAATGCTTTATGAATTTCACTAGAGTATTACCATAATATTTTATTATCATTTATAAACTGTCGTCTATAAACTGTTATCTATAAAATTTAAAAATGTCATTTATAAAATCCAGACACATTAAAAAACCGCTATCTATTTGAATAGCGGTTTTTTTATTAATTTTCTTGTAAAACAATAGCATTTAGACAGACTATGAATCAGCCTTGTCTTTATTGGCCGTTAATAACTCTCTTTCAAGATAATGAATATTTTGTGCTTCATGGACAAATTTATCATCAGCCAAAATTACATCACGATGCATCGGTATATTAGTCTTAATACCTTCAATAACCAATTCATCAAGTGCGTGCAAGGTTTTAGAGATTGCTTGCTGCCGCGTTTGACCATGGCAGATAAGCTTGCCAATGAGTGAGTCGTAGTAGCTTGGAATCTCATAGCCGGGATAGAGATGTGAATCAAAGCGAACGCCAGCGCCACTAGGTGAGTACAGCTGAGTGACAGTACCGGGTGATGGCATAAAGGTCACTGGATCTTCAGCATTGATACGACATTCAATCGCATGCCCTTGAACTTCAATTTCGCTTTGACGATAAGATAAACCGTAGCCCGCTGCGATTTTAAGCTGCTCAACGACCACATCGATACCTGTAATCATCTCGGTGATGGTATGCTCAACCTGTACACGGGTATTCATCTCGATAAAAAAGAATTCATTGTTTTCAAATAAAAACTCAAATGTCCCAGCACCGCGATACTTGACCAGCTTACAGGCTTTGACACAGGCATCGAGGATAGGCTGACGTACATCATCAGGGATATCAGGGGCAGGGGCCTCTTCTAATACTTTTTGATGGCGGCGCTGTAAAGAGCAATCACGGTCATAAAGATGAATCGCATTACCATTGCCGTCGCCAAGTACCTGTACTTCTACGTGGCGCGGATTTTGTAGATAACGCTCCATATAGACCGTATCGTCGCCAAACCACAATTCAGCTTCTTGCTTTGCCGCTTGCACTTGACCAATAATTTCCTCAAAGCGCTCAACGACGCGCATACCACGACCACCACCGCCTGCAGCTGCTTTAATAATAAGAGGAAAGCCAATGTTGCGTGCTTGCTCTTCCGCATTGTGCATGGTCACCGCACCCACTGAACCGGGTACCGTTGGCACACCTGCTTTTTTCATAGCATTGATGGCAGAAACTTTATTACCCATTAAGCGGATATGATCGGCGTTAGGGCCAACGAAGGTCAATCCGGCTTCTTCGATACGCTCAGCAAACTCGGCATTTTCAGCTAAAAAGCCGTAACCAGGGTGAATAGCATCAGCACCAGTAATTTCAGCGGCGGTCAAAATCGTATTGATATCAAGATAGCTTTGGTTGGCATTGGGTTTGCCAATACAGATTGCTTCATCAACAAAGCGTAAGTGCATCAAATTTGCATCAGCGGTAGAATAGACGCCGACAGTCTCTATGCCAAGCGCCTTACAAGCTCGAACGATACGTAGGGCAATCTCACCTCTATTGGCGATGAGCAGTTTTTTTATCATGGGGTCATCCTTGTTGAAGCGGCAGTCATTGATAAAGTCGCTATTTTAGACATCATAAAAATAAATGACGATACAACTCATTTAGGTAAATTGAGCGCTGATGCCGTATCAATAATAACGAGGTCTCAATCATTACAAAGTAAAGGTTGGAAACAGCGTTACGCTTTGTAGCGTATGACCGGCTGACCAAACTGCACAACTTCAGAGTTATTTACTAAGATTTCATCCACAATACCGCTTTGAGTCGCTTCAAGAGGATTCATGATTTTCATGGCTTCAATAATACCAAGCGTGTCACCCGCTTGTACTTTTTGTCCAACCTTTACAAACGGTGGATCGTTAGGGCTTGGGGCTGAATAGAAAACACCAACCATCGGCGATGTCTCAACGCTACCAGCTTTGATAGCAGCTGTGGCTTCAGCAGCGATTGGCGCAGCGCCAACACTAGGAGCGGCCATCATCGTTGGTGCAGGCGCATCATAGTGACGAGTTAAGCTAATATGTTCGTCGTCTGAGCTGATTTCTAAATTAACCAGTTCACTTTCTTCCATGAGTGCGATCAGGGTGCGTATTTTTTCAATATCCATAATTTTAATTTTGCCTTGTACTAAATTCGAGAAAATAGTGTAACTAAATATTGTGTTGGTAATTGCTAATGATACCTATATTCACGCCAATGAGCAATCGATGTACAGTTGTTAACTGAGTTTTTTTACATATTATGACGTAAGCTATCTTATAGAGTAAGAAATACTTAATGATTTATCATAGTCTATGTGACAAGGTAGCGCTAGTAATGGTTACTAGACGCTACGATTGGGTAAAGGTAATGACAGCATTAAGCCCACATCATCGTCAAGCGTTTTTGCTGATAGCGCAAACGTACGGTAAGCAAGATGGAAGATAGGAATAAGCCGGTGATAAGTGCCATCCAGAAACCTTGCGCGCCAACGTCGGTAAAGCGCACGAGATAAATACCAAGTGGTAGGGCCACGAGCCAATAACAAAATAGCGTGACCCACATCGGTATGGTGGTGTCTTGCATACCGCGTAATATACCGGCGACATTGACCTGCCAACCATCAAATAACTGATAGGCTAAGGCAAAGATAAGTAGGTGCATGGCTTGGGCTGTGACGTCGGGATTGTCGGTAAAGGCCGCGGCCAATTGCGGTCTAAATAACCAAATGCCAAGCATACAAGTAAGGGCAATGATTACCGTCCATATCAAACCTGTGGCTTGTACCTGACGTAATGCCATCAGGTTTTTTTCACCAAAGCGGTTGGACACCATAATCGTCAGCGCCATCGCGACTGATATAGGAATCATAAACAGCTGCGAGGTCACCGATAGTGCCACCTGATGCGAGGCGGTTGCAAGCTCGCCTAAGGGACTGATTACCAAGGCTCCCAAGCTAAATAAACTGGCTTCAAAAAAGATAGAAATGCCAATCGGGATACCAAGCTTTAATAGTTTTTTGATTTGCGTGCGATTGGGACGGGCAAAAGCATAAAAGAAGCGCGTACTGGCAAACTGTTGACGTTTCGTAAAACTGGTATAAGTCGCTAATAGTATGACATTAATCCAAAGGACGATTGCGGTTGCAACCCCGCAACCTGCGCCGCCCATCTCAGGCATACCAAATAAACCATGGATAAAAATGTAGTTAAGCGGAATATCGGCAAGCAGCCCGATGATACTGATAACTGTCACAGGCTCCGGTCGACCAAGCGCCTCACAATAACTACGCAGTACCGCATACACAGCAATCGCAGGGAAACCGAATGATACCCCTCGTAGATATTGAGAAGCGATAGGTTGGATGTTTTCAGGTACACCCATCACCCCAAGTATATTAGGTGCCAGATTGACAATAACAAAACCGAGAATACCAATGACACCTGCCGTCCATAAAGACTGTTGGGTGATGTGTGGTACTTGGCTGTGTTTGTTTTGACCGATTGCTTCGCCAATGAGCGGCGTCGTGGCAATCAAAATACCGGTCGCCAATAAGAATAATGGCAGCCAAATACCGGAACCAACAGCGACGGCGGCTAGGTCAAGGGCAGAGACTTGACCGGCCATAATGGCATCGACAACACCCAGCGCGGCTTGGCAAAACTGGGTAATCAAAATAGGCAGTGCAAGTACGCCTAGGCGTAAGCTATAACTTTTAAAATCTCTGAAAGATAATGGGAAAACCATAATAAGCAACTTTTTATTCTTTGCGGTAATGATTGTAGATGAGCAAATGCTGCCATCAACAAGTTAATAGCAAGACAGTAAAATAGGATTGGTGCGACGATAATACTCCGATAAATAATATGAGCAAGTGCAATCTGAGTAACAATAGGCCGGCTAGGTATAAAAGTAAAAATGGATGCCCTAAAATAAAAATAACCCGTCAATTCGCAAGCAGAATCGACAGGTTATTATTAAAAATAATGGTAAACAAGCTTAAGTCTGATGTCAACGTTCTAGACGCGTTTGTTAATACTAAAGCATCGCTTTTTCTTGAATTTTAAGGCGTTGTAAGCCATACAGTAAACGTCAAATAGAGTTAGTCTCATTCGGTATGAGATTAAGCTCTTCTGCCATATCCATAATCGTGTTCCAATGCTTGGGTTCAAGCGGAATAATAGTCAGCTGCTCACAGCCTTTTCTCAGCAACAAGGAATCCTCAAGCGCCGGCAAAAACTTAAGTTGGGCTAAGGGCAATATATCCGTAAAAGCTTGCTCAAAAGTCACATGTACCATGTACCAGCGCGGCTCATCTTCAGTTGCTTTAGGGTCATAATGGCGATGCTCAGGATGAAACTGGGTGCTGTCAGGGTAGCCGGCCTTGCTAATGGTCACGATGCCAGCGACGCCAGAAGGTTTAGCGCTCGAATGGTAAAAAAATGCTTTGTCACCGACTTTCATATCGTCACGCATAAAGTTGCGGGCGCGGTAGTTACGCACGCCATCCCACATCTCCGTGCCCGCACGTTGTAAGTCTTCTATATTAAAACAGCGGGGATTAGATTTGATAAGCCAATAGGCCATGGTCTTTATCCTTGTAAAATTATTAGTGTAATAATAACGGTTTAATAGTGATGAGTTTAAAAGCTGCTCATCATAGATTCTCATCTTATATGGTCATTGAGCTTTTTTTGTATTCTAGCTATCAGCTATCAGCTATCAGCTATCAGCTATCAGCTATCAGCTATCAGCTATCAGCCTAAACGCCATTTTTTGTCACTGCTTTTATGTCTAATTTATGCTGATTAGGCTTTTCTTTAGCTCGCCCAGCCGTTATCCTAGCGCTACTTTCTGCTTATGATAGCAGCTACCCCTTTATAGATAAGTGCGCTTATGTCAAATATCAAATCGTCTCATTTTTCCAACAACCTTGGCGCTGTTAATCGTGATAATTCAAGTCATGACAATACAAGTCCTGACAGTATAAGTGCGCTCGATGTCAGAGATATTCCATTAGCGCTTTATATTCATATTCCGTGGTGTGTGAAAAAATGCCCTTATTGCGATTTTAACTCGCATGAGCTGCCGATTGACAGTCAGCTGTCTATGTATGATGAGTATGTTGATGCGCTAATACTTGATGCAGCGTCGCAGCAGTCGTTAACCCAAGGGCGAGAAATCAGCTCAGTATTTATCGGTGGCGGTACTCCCTCGCTGCTGCCCATTGCCCAGTATCAACGCTTATTTAACAGTTTGCGCGAGATTTTTAGGTTTGCCGGTGACATTGAAGTAACGATGGAGGCCAATCCAGGCACCCTTGAGCATGCACCATTTGCGGAGTATTTAAAGGTAGGCATCAATCGTTTGTCGATTGGCGTACAAAGCTTTGCTGCTGAGCAGCTCACCACACTGGGGCGTATTCATAATCCAGCCCAAGCGCTCTCTGCCATTAAAGCGGCTCGTTGCGCTGGATTTGAGCGCGTCAATGTGGATTTGATGCATGGGTTACCAAAGCAAACGATGAGTGAAGCATTGAACGATATCCAAATGGCGCATGACGCAGGTGCTACGCATATTTCATGGTATCAGCTGACCATTGAGCCAAATACCGTGTTTTATCGCAGTCAGCCGATTTTACCCGATGAAGATAGCTTGGCGGATATCGAACAAGCGGGTCAGGCATTGCTTGAAAGTTTGGGCTATTACAATTATGAAGTGTCGGCATGGGCAGGCGCGTCCGATAAGCCTTGCCGTCACAACGTCAACTATTGGCAGTTTGGTGACTATCTGGCGATTGGTGCAGGTGCTCACGGTAAAGTCACCATTTATAAAGATGTCAGTCAAGAATTGATCGCTGAAAAAATGTCTGATGAGATATTAAAAAACGAGGCGGGTATATATCGCTTTAGCAAATCACGTCTGCCCAAAGACTATATGGGCTACCAAGATGAGACTAAGCAAAATAAAATAAACCAAAACAACCAAATGGTAACCATACCAAAGACGCCAATGCCGCCAAAAATGGTAGGTTGGCAAGCCATTGCAAGTGATGAGCTGGTCAGTGAGTTTATGCTCAATGCGTTACGTTTACATGATGGCGTGGCGTGGTCGTTGTTTGAGGCTCGTACTGGACTGAGCTATGACAGTATTGCTCTAGAGGTGAATAAGCTCATTAAACAAGGACTGTTGATAGATGATAATGAGCATTTACAGCCGACCGCATTGGGTAAAAGGTATCTGAATCAAATCTTAAGAGAATTTTTGTAAAATCAGAAGATAAAAAAAGAGGCTTACCAAATGATAAGCCTCTTTAAAATAAGTCTAACAATATTCAGACTTAGATTTTGTTTTGTACTTCTTGTGCAGTACCAGTTACAGCGCCACCAGCACTTGAAACGTCTTGACCTAGACCTTTAAAAGTGTTGCAACCAGTTAGTACAAACATAGCAGTCAAAGATGCGATAACCAATTTTTTCATAATTTTTTCCTCAAAAAAGACAGGGTTGTTTTATAAGTAATAACAGTAGAACTTAGCGTTTTGCTTAAGTTTTACTGAGGGGTTGCAGGATACGATAACATTGTAGGATGGGATAACAATGTTTTTAAGGTTTTTAAGCCATCTCGTTGTCCGTTACAGCCATCATAATCAAAGTTAAAATCAGAGCACAGTATCAAAATGTAATTATTGGCAGTAAACTGTAACTTTTGATTACACCTGCTATATAAGCCAAATATAAAGTCCAAACCATTGACGGAGTTCGTATGACCATTCATATCGTGTTGGTAGCGCCAAAGATGCCTAGCAATACTGGTAATATTATTCGCTTATGTGCCAACAGTGGGGCGCAGCTACACTTGGTTAGACCGTTAGGGTTTGAGCTCGACGATAAGAAGCTACGCCGCGCAGGTTTGGATTATCATGAATATGCCCATCTGCAAGTACATGACGATTGGGCAATGACCAAACAAGCGCTGCAAGCTGCTGGTTGCGATATTATTACCGCGCTTACAACCAAGCTTAGCAAACCGTTTTATGACTATGATTTTAGCGGACAAACGACTGACCAATCAGACAATCAGTCGACTACTAGCCCATCATCAAATCATGTTGCGCTGGTTTTCGGTTCTGAAACGGCAGGGCTACCAGATGATATCCGCGCAGATATTGGTGCTAATAATTGGCTACGATTGCCAATGCTGGCGGATTCGCGCAGTTTAAATTTGTCTAATAGCGTGGCAATATGCTTGTATGAAGTCTGGCGACAGCAAGGGTTTGACGGTGATGAAGGTCGCAGTATCGGTTATGAGACCTTGACGGTTTATGATCCGAAATAGAGAAGGTAGTTACGTTAAAAAGAGGTTAAAGAGAATTAAACTAATGATTTTCTTTAACCTCTTTTTTACTGCTTTTTTTATAAACCACGTTTTTTATAAACAATTAGGCGGTTTTGGTAAACCTGCAAGACGATTGACGTGACGGGCGACCAAACCAGTGTTAAATAGCTGCTGGAGCTTTTGATTACTGATGTCATGCTCAGGTAGGGTTTGCTGTAGCCATTTAATCAGCGGGCGGGTAGCAGGGGCGTGGTTAAATTTGACAAAAAATGCGCGCACCTGTTGCAAGATGGCTAAATGTTCAGCATTTAGAGTCACATCTAGAGTGTTAGCGAGTTGCTGCGCAATCGCAAGCGTCCAAATCGTATGGTCGCATAAATGTCCGTCTTGATCTAATTCAACGTTGAGCGCTGCTGTGATAGGAATGATTGTATTGTCATTATTCATAGAGCAATCGTCACCACTTTATCAAACTTAGCACCATTAGCATGAGTATTTTGAGTTAAGGCGACCCATTCATCATCGCTTAAAATAGCGGTTAATTTCGTAGTAAGGTTTAGCTTAGCGGTTGTATCAACACTAAGCTGCGCCACATCCTCGGCGAGGGCATAAATAGCAGCGATATCTTCTATCTCGATGCTCTCAAGGTCACCTAAGTAGGCATTAAACCAGTCAATAAAAGCGACCGTTGAGCCTAATAATATAATGCTATCACCCGCACGCCACGTCGATGCCATTTGTTCTGTGCTGCGCCTGAGCGTGTCCATGCTGCAATGTAATTGGTATAAAGTTGCCATAATCGTGTCCGCTTGCTTACTGTATTTATTGTTATATCAAACTAAATATTAAGAGTGAAGAGTCGTACTAGTACTAAAAGCTGCTACTAAAAAACCAGAATCTGGTCAAAATCTTGCGAATTTACTACCTCTGGAATCAAGGTTAATTGCGTCGCCAAATCAGCCGGTAACATGCCCGCAATCCAACCGCTAAACACATCGTCAGGTAACCAAGCGGCTGGCATATCATAGAGTTCAAGTGACTGAATCATGCCATGTAGACGTGAGTTAGGCTGCATTAAAAAACCAAATACAGGCGCATCCAAATACAGCTGCACCTCATGACCAAAAGTCGCTAAAGTTAAAGCCAGCGCGCAGCTTTCATAGCTTGCCATCTCGGTAGCTGTGTGCAAGCGAATGAGTAATTTCATGATGTATTCCTAATCTGAGGTATCGCTAGTCGTTATTGCTAAGCTGGTTTTTTATGGGCTAACTATTTATAGGCTGGTCATTTTCAGAGCGAACTATAATTCCAATGCTAATTAAAACTGTAGCAAACGACAGTCACCTTGCATCATCATCGCAAGCTCACTCAGTCCAACCAGCTTAAAACCAGCGGCCAGGTTTTCGCTATCTAATTGATGGCGAGTGCTATTTTCGCTATCTGAAATACCACGGCTAAGCGCCGTACTGACGCAAACGGGCAGCGCCAATTGATATTGCTCAGCAAGCTTTTGCCACGCTTGAGTGATATTCATCTGGTCTGCTGACTGCCAGCGTAATCGATTGGCTGTATTGGCGGCATCGGCATAGAAAAAAACATTCAATGGCGCGGGCGGGTTTTCAAGGTCGTCGCTGTTATTGGTTTTATCATTATTATTTATGTCAGTGCTTGCTAGATAAGTACGAGCATAGCGTAGCGCAAGATGTGCCAGCGGATGGCTAGGATCAGCAGTAATTAATAATAGCGGGGTTGTGGTCGTCATAATCGCGGTGTCACTTATGATGAATGAGTATGAAGAAAAAAGCGCAACGCCTTAATTTTTTTAAGACTCAAGGTTTTTAAGAATCAAGCACTTAAGAATCAAGCACTTAAGAATCAAGTTTTTTAAGCCTTCTAAGCATTGGCTATTGTAGCATTATTCACGAATTTTTCGTGTGTTCGTCAGTTGTTAGTTAGTATAGGGCTGTCAGTAGCATGGTTGAGGATTTATGCTACTATAAAACGCACAAATTAGAAGATGTACAATCGCTTTAATATTCTAAAAATAATTTTTCCAATTCATGTGGTTTTTATAGCTTTATGCTGCAAGGAGTTGTCGTCGTTATGCTATCTACCGTACCTAGTGGTACAGGCTTTCAGCCCACACCAGAGCAGCTACAAGTGCTACAGACTGCCAGCGAGTTTGCTTATCAGGTTTGGCAAAGTCGAACGGGCGCTTGCCAGACGTTTTTGCGCAGTTATCCATTACAGAGCACTTTAACGCGCCAGCAAATTGATGATTTGATTCAAGATTATACGTTGGATGAGAACTACCAGCTTGCCAATGAAGACAAAGTCATGATCGGCTTGCGGCATTTGCGTATGCTACTGATGATGCGCTGGATTTGGCAAGATGCCTTGGCCGTCATTGAGCTTGAGCAATTGACCGATGAGCTGTCTGAGTTTGCGGATGGCTGCATTTTATTTGCCAAAGACTATACGTACCAGCAGCTGATGGCGCAATATGGGCAACCGACCTTTATTAATGCTAAAGGTAATGTGCAAGTGGATGCCATGGCGATTATGGCGATGGGTAAGCTTGGCGCGCATGAGCTGAATTTATCCAGTGATATCGACCTTATTTTCGTCCATCAGGCGCGCGGTGAAACGGATGGTGACAAAGCAAAAGGCACACGCAGTATTGATAATAAGCGTTTTATGACGCGGCTTGGACAAGGCATTATTAGGCTGCTCGATAACAATACTGCTGATGGTTTTGTGTTTCGGGTCGATATGCGTTTGCGTCCGTGGGGCGATGGCAGCGATTTGGCGATTCATTTATCAGCATTACAGAAGTATTTTGCTCAGCATGGGCGGGCATGGGAGCGTTTTGCTTGGCTCAAAGCACGCGTGGTTGGGCATATAGAGCAGCCGTTTTATGATGACATACAAGCGCTGATTAAGCCTTTTGTGTTTCGTTATTATGTTGACTATAGTGCCTTTTCAGCCCTCAGAGAGATGAAGTCTCTTATTCAGAATCAAGTCGCTCAGCGTGAAGATTTAGATAATATCAAGCTTGGCGCGGGTGGTATTCGAGATATTGAGTTTATCGTCCAAGCCTTTCAGTTAATCTATGGTGGTCGGCATCCGCAGCTACAGGTCAAGTCTTGTTTGGCGGCGATGCAGGCGCTGTGTCAGCTTGAGTATCTAGAGCAGAGCACTTATCAAGAACTACAAGCGGCTTATCGTTTTTTACGTCGCCTTGAGCACGGTATTCAAGCAATTAATGATCAGCAAACGCAGCGCCTACCGCATGACACACAGTGGCAGCATAATCTAGCAGTCACCCTTGGCTTTGATGATTGGGCAGGATTATTAGCGACACTTAATCAGCATCGCTATCATGTCAATGTACCGTTTGAGCGTATGGTCACCGAACGGCAGATACCCGATCAAGAGGATGACGAGCTTGAGCCTGAACAGTTAAATGAGCAGATAGCGCGCTTAAATGAGGTATTAACTGAAGAAAATCGTGCGTTATTACAAGGTTTTTGGCAGTCAAAAATGGTCGCCAATTTGAGCGATGAAGCGCGTGAGCGTTTGGATGATGCTTATCCTGTGATTGTACACGCGCTACTTATCCATGAAGAACAGCAGCAACTTGCTAATACCGCCTTGCCACGTTTAATTACTTTGCTAGAAGCCATTTGCCGCCGCTCTATTTACTTGGTGATGATTGCAGAAAACCCCAATGCCACCGTTGAGCTGATTCCGATGTTATCAGCGAGCCCGTGGATTGCTAAAGAATTGGCGCAGTATCCGGTGTTATTAGATACCTTCTTACAGCAGCGTTATCGGCATTTGCCAGACAAGCGTGAGCTGCGGGACATTTTGCGTCAACAGTTATTGCGCGTAGAGCCTAACGATGAAGAGGAGCTACTCAGCGTACTGCGTTTATTTAAAAAGAACCAAGTGTTGGCAGTGGCTGCCAGTGATGTGTTGGCAGAACGCCCAATCATGAAAGTGTCAGACTCACTGACTTATATTGCCGCTGTGGTACTCGAGGCCGCGCTTGAACGTGCCTTTGCCGAAATCGTCAAACGCTATGGCTATCCGATTGGTCAAGATGGCGATCCGGTCACGGAAGCAGATTGCGGCTTTGCCATCATTGGCTATGGCAAGCTTGGCGGGTTGGAGCTGTCGTATTCATCAGATTTAGACTTAGTATTTTTGCATAAAATAAAAGAGCAAGGCATGACCACGGGCGAAAAATCAGTCAGCGGTATGAAGTTTGCGGCTCGCTTGGCGCAAAAGCTCATGACTTATCTTAATACCCAAACCCGTGATGGCCGCGCTTATGAAGTCGATATGCGGCTGCGACCGTCGGGTAACGCTGGCATGATGGTGGTTTCTTGTCATGCGTTTGAGACTTATCAGCTTGAGAAAGCGTGGTCTTGGGAGCATCAAGCGTTGGTACGGGCGCGGGCAATCTGCGGTGACAAACGCGTGACCGCCCGTTTTTGTGATATTCGTCGTACTGTTTTGGCATTACCGCGTACGATTGAGCAAGTTCGTATTGAAGTCACCAGCATGCGTATTAAAATGCAAAAGCATTTGGGTACCAGTCAGCACCAGCAGCAAGCGGGCAAGTTCCATCTTAAGCAGGATGCTGGCGGTATTGTAGATATTGAGTTTCTCGCGCAGTTTGCGGTATTAGCTTATTCACATGAGCATCCAAGCTTGACCAAATGGAGTGACAACGTCCGTATTTTTGAAGAGATGGCGACTTTGGGTATTTGGGAGGCACAGGTTTGTCAGGATTTGACCGACGCTTACTTACGCATCCGCGCAGCGACGCACCAACTGGCATTATCCGAACAGTCGTTATTGGTTGATGAGTCATTATGGACAGAAACGCGAGCACTGGTACAAGCGCAGTGGCAGCATCTGATGGGCGTAGAATCCGCAGAGTAAAGTTGCTGCATATAATGATGCGGCCAGATGATATGACGATAAGCATAGCGCTTTGATAGCCCTTGTGCTCAAGGGTATATGAATAAAAGCCATGCAGTGATAAACTAAAATATTGTATTTGCCTCTCGTGCCGGTGCTATAATCACTGGCACCTTAAATTTGTACCTAGAAAAATTGCATCTGAAATTGCATCTAAAAATAGGCACTCAGTGTCAGCAGGCAATTTTAATTAAAACATTTATTTAACCATTAACACTCAACAAAAAAAGTTAGACGTCAGCGCTAGCATAAGGACTATTAAATGAATATGGCAACACAAGAAGGTAAGCTTTGGATGAATGGCACGATGATTGAACAGCCAGATGCCAAGGTTCATGTGCTTACGCATAGCCTGCATTATGGCATGGCGGTATTTGAAGGCGTACG
Organism: Psychrobacter sp. DWR1-2-3; assembly: GCF_049896465.1. Taxonomy (NCBI): domain Bacteria; kingdom Pseudomonadati; phylum Pseudomonadota; class Gammaproteobacteria; order Moraxellales; family Moraxellaceae; genus Psychrobacter; species Psychrobacter sp. DWR1-2-3. The sequence goes on along the minus strand of NZ_JAFCUJ010000002.1, from coordinate 549,767 downwards.
TGCTTACCAAACTGCTGACAATCGTACGGCGATTTTTCGCTTAAAAGACCATACCGATCGCCTATTGGGTTCTGCAAAAATCTTTCAAATGAATGTACCATTTGATGCAGCGGCACTTGAGCAAGCGCAAAAAGATGTGGTCAAGCAAAACAACTTGGCAGAAGCCTATATTCGTCCGCTTATTTGGGTTGGCGCTGAAAAACTCGGTTTGTCATCACGTGACAATAGCATCAATGCAATGGTCGCTGCTTGGCACTGGGGCGCATATCTTGGTGAAGACGGTATCAAAAACGGCATCCGTGTAAAAACCTCGTCATTTACGCATCACATGACCAATGTGACCATGTGTAAAGCCAAAGCATCTAGCAACTATCCAGTATCTATCATGGCCAACCAAGAAGTTACACGTAATGGCTATGATGAAGCCATCTTGATGGATCCACAAGGCTATGTTTGCCAAGGCGCCGGCGAGAACTTATTTTTAGTCAAAGACGGTGTGCTGCATACACCAGACTTGGGTGGTGGTGCGCTTGATGGTATCACGCGTCGTACTATCATTCAGTTTGCTGAAGATTTGGGCATCAAAGTCGTTGAGCGCCGTATCACTCGTGATGAGTTCTACTTGGCGGATGAAATATTTATGACAGGTACCGCAGCTGAAGTCACGCCTATTCGTGAATATGATGATCGTGTTATCGGTAATGGTGGCCGTGGTGAGCTGACTGAGAAATTGCAAACCTTATATTTCGATGTGGTACATGGCCGCAATGAGCAGTATATGGATTGGTTAAGCTTTATTGATTAATTTTAAAAACTACATTGTATGAAGTAAAAAGCTAAGACTGTTTTAAGTCTTAGCTTTTTTTATCTCTGTTATTTGGTATTTAACTGTTCTTATTATAGGTTAGACAATCATCGAAAGCTCAATAAGCCGAGGTCATATCTGACCATCGTAGTAATCTCACATTATACTTATGCAATAAATATCCAAACTCATCACTTATTAACCACTTATACTCAATCTCTCGAGCAGCTTTGATTTCATCTTCCCAGCCATTGTGACCATTTTCAGGTACAGCAGGATGACACATAATCAAAGTGGGTGATACGTTAACAGGTGTTATTGGTAGTTTGGCTTTTGGCGTGAGTGGCCCTGAAGATAATTCTGCATTGCGCGGTGCACTTTGTAGCCATTGCTCCCATAAGCTAGCTAATTGCTGACTGTCAACATCGAAACCATACACCCCACCGAATTTATTATTCGTTTTAATGTGATTGTGTTCACAAGAATGACGCCACGCATAGCCGCCCAATGCATAGATTATCCAGGATTTTACATCGTTAATAAGTGGCGTTGTCACCCGTGCACTCAGTGCACCTTTTGATATCTCATTACTATAACGGTTGGTCAACTCTTTAATTAGACAGTGACGAATAATCGGAAACTGATGGATATGTTGATGCCCATCAATAAACACGGGTGCCTGTCCAAAGCGATCTTCAAACCCATTCAATTGTTGTTTAATAATATCGGTTACTTGCATATGATTAAAGCGACGTAAGTAGCTTGCAACGATGATAGATTTTAATGAACCACGTAGGAGAGAGGGAAATATGCCCGTCAAATCTAAATGCAAGCCAATATCAACTTTGAAGTTTTTTAAGTGACTTATATCGTTATCTGTAATCGTACCGCCGACCATATAACTACTAGCGCCAATGCGACCAAGCTCGGCAAGGTGAAGGACTGAGTCATTTACTGCAGTAGACAACCCTAAATCATCAACATTGATAATAATAGGGCGTGCATCATCGGTTGGCGACGATGCTTGTTTTTGATAATTAGGATGGCTCATGGTTTAAACGCCCAAAACTTGCCCAAAGCAAAGGTCATCACCGTAATAACGCCAGTGATTAGTAACCATATCAGCATATAATACTGCTCGCCAAACCAACGTAAACCCAGTACAAATAAGCTCTGATTGGCAATAAAGCCGGCTGCTGAACTACTAAACCATTTGATTAGTGCAGATAGATACTTACTTTTATTTTTAATACTGTTGTTTTTGAAAGTAGAGCTATTATAGCTACTGTTATTTGAGGTATGTGATGGCTTAAAGGTAAGATAAAAGTGTCCAAAAAAGCTCACGACAAAAGCGATTAAAAAAGCTCCCACGTTTGCCCACGCTGGCGTTATGGTGGTGAAGTTGACAATACTCACCAGTACCAAAAAATGCACCAAAGCTGCGCTGGCACCGACTGCCAAAAACCAAAGTGCTTGCATAGAGCTTGGCTTTGTCTCTGCTGCATTATTCATCAGCTTGTTTATCCATTATGTTTATCTATCGTAGTATCGATAGTAGCTTGTGAGTCATCATTAGCGTATTGAGGATGCATACTAGAAGGTTTACTCTCAATGACTTCATCGATTAAATATAGTGGGCGCTGTTTGACTTCTTCATATAGCCTACCGACATACTCACCAATCACGCCAATACAAACCAGTTGAATGCCAGTGGAGAACATAATCCCTGCGGCGACAGTTGCCCAACCTGCGACATCACTACCAAATATCAACGTATCTATTACGATATATAAGCCGTATAAAAAAGCCAATGCAGAGACGACAAAACCCATACGTGATATTAATCTTAATGGTCGTTGGGAAAATGAGGTAATGCCCACGAGTGCCAATTCAAAAAGGCTGCCGTAGTTAAATTTACTTTCGCCAGTGTCACGGTTGGCAGCGGTAAAAGGCAAGTAAACAGTATTAAAACCAACCCAAGCGTACAAACCTTTCATAAAGCGCTGACGCTCTGGTAGTGAGCGTAAAGCATTTAGTACCTTGCGGTTCATCACTCGAAAATCGCCAGCATTAGGTCGTATCTCGTAGCGCTGGCTGTCTTGGATAAAATGATAGAAGCTGCTCTTTAACATTTTTGCCAGTCGGCTTTCATGCGGACGATTGGCCTGAATACCTGCGACCATGTCGATGTCGGATTGTTCAATCATCGCTAGCATTTGCGCCAGTACAGGTAAAGGGTGCTGTCCATCAGCATCGATCATAGCGACCATACTCCCTCTTGCCGCTGCTAGCCCAGCACTGAGTGCAGGCTCCTTACCAAAATTACGTGATAAACGTATGATTGTTAACTCTGTATTTGAGGGACGATTGATCATCAAACGTGTAACCACATCAATGGAGTGATCGCGACTGCCATCATCGACAATAATAATCTCACAAGTTGCTATTATCATTTCACTGTTTTGTTCTGTCGATGAGGTATCTACTACAGGAGCACGTAGTGTTTGCGTAAATGCAAAAACCTCTGGTAAAAAGGCCTGTAAAGCATCAGCATCATTATACGTAGGTATGATAATAGATAGATAAGGGCAAGGTGGCGATGGATGATGTGACATAAGAAACTCAATTATTTTATTCGATAACAACGATCGTTAAATAACCATTTATAGATCATGAATTATTTGGAGTGCTGGAAACAATGGTTTGGAACATAAGCTATCCAGTTTATTAACAACGGCTTCTCTATCTTGTCGTCACGCCACTCAATCTGCCATTGCCCTTGTTGTTTGACCAATGTATTTTTATTGGCGTGATTGCTAGTTAGTTCAGTGGCTGTAATGACACTGACATCATCAAGCAAAGGCAGTACAATATCTTCTTCACCCTCTTGCCACATCACTAAAGTACCATGCTCTTGAAGGCGCTCAATACTCATCCAAGGTGAATGGCTTGAAGGTCCTGAGATCATTTGTGATGGAAAGCCGCTATTCATTGCCACCAATGACCCAAGCCAACGATCGCCTGAAACGCTATCAAGATTACAACTACTCACGGTTTGCCAAGTATCTTGTGCTTGAGTGGTTAAAGCCTGTTCTGGCCATTGCATACGAGAAGGTTTATGACGAATCTTATCGCCAAAACCCACATATACTATCATTAGTATAGTCACAAGAGATAACCAAATAATAAGTGCTTTACGTAGCTTAGTTGCGGTCAATACTTGAGTAGTAGGGGCTATTAAAGAGGCAGCGAGTAACCCCGACAATGCCCACATTGGCATACCCCACATATCACGTAAACCCACGCCAAATACTAAGCTTAAAGTGACCAGTACAGCGATTGGCGATAGCCACATATACCACAGTAGGGCTGCATGATTTGGCAAACTGTGCTTATAGCTGTGGATACTGGTTAAATGTTTGCGATTGAAAACAAACATGATGAATAGTGGAATGTGAGCGACAAGTTGCGCAGTTATAAATCCTATCCAACTAAAGTGTCGTTTGATGTTGTATGTGCCTGCATCAACTGCTTGTGAGCGTTCACTTGCGTAACTCAGCGGCAACCAATCATGGGTTATTAGCCAATACAAATGTGGTGCAAAAATTGCCAGCATGACAAAAGCTGCTATCCACGGTTTTGGTTGTTTTAATAATGGCCATTGTCTCGGCAACACTAAATATAATGCCATCGGTATCAGTAAAAATATCACGGTGTACTTGGTTAGCATACCCAGTCCACCGAGTACACCCAGTAATATCCAATCTCTGAGACGATTTTGAGTCATGGATTGATAAAACGCTAAATACAGTCCTGCCCAGATAGGGAATTGAGCAACGTTATGATTGAACTCAAGACTAGGATAGGTGTAATAAAGAATCGCTAAGGTTAATGCGCTGCCTATCAAAGCAGTGGTCGGTGACCAGATTTTTTTACCCAACTGATAAATTATGACTAAGGTAAGTAAGACATATATTTGGCTGAGTAAATAGGGGCCTACATGTCCAAATAGCTGGTAAAAGCTGTATAATACCCATGACGATAGTGGGGGGTGCTTATAATAGCCCCATTGCCATTCGCTGCCCCAGCTGATACCTTCACTCACATCTAAAGGTACGCTGCTAGAAATAAATGCAGGCAATACACTCCAAGATATAAAATACAAGCATAGAAATACAAAAAATGGTTGCCATTTTTTTAAAAGATTTTGTGGTTCAGTAGAAGCGGGCATGGATAAGCTCTTAAATGTAGTATGAATACTTCTTAAGACGTGTAATTGTATTTAATTTAATATTATCGGCAAGCTTAGTAAACTTACCTTCCACAATTGTTTGTCAATTTGAGTGTTGCTAGATATAGATTTAAAAAGTTACTCATTTTCATTACCAGTTTATTAACTATTAAGTTAATAAACTGGTAATGAAAAGAATGATTTAGAAAATGAAAGACATAGATGCTGCTTCTAGTTAAAAATTATCGGCACTTTCTATAGTTTGTTTGAAGGTAGCTCCTTCACGATCTTTCTCAGTTAATTTGAGCTCCAAACCTTCAACTGGCCAGTTAATTTCTAAATCCTTATCATTCCATAGAATAGTTCTTTCACTCTCTTTATTATAATAACTGGTGGTTTTATATAGAAACTGAGTATTGTCTTCGAGTGCTACAAACCCATGCGCGAATCCTGCAGGTATCCAAAACTGACGATGATTAGATCCGGTCAATTCTACACCTACCCATTGTCCAAAAGTAGGTGAGCGCTGACGAATATCTACTGCTACATCCCAAGCTCTTCCTTGTACCACCCGCACCAGCTTAGCTTGAGCAAAAGGGTTTAGCTGATAATGTAGGCCGCGCAGTGCTCCCTTTTGAGAGCTGGAATGATTATCTTGGACAAAGTTTGGTGCTTCGAACCCACGTTCCTTTAAAAGAGTGGTAAAATTTTTTTGATTAAAGCTTTCCATAAACCAGCCGCGGTCATCTTCAAAAACGCGAGGCTCAAGGATTAATAGCTCTGGTATCTTGGTATCAATTATGTTCATAATGAATATACTAATGTGGTTATGAATTTAGTGTTGATGCTCTTCGTGTAATTTTAATAAATACTGCCCGTAACCTGTTTTTTTAAAAAAATTGGCACGTTCTAACAATTGTGCATCGTTAAGCCAACCGTTGTGATAAGAGATTTCTTCAAGACAGGCTACTTTAAGGCCTTGACGATGCTCAATAGTTTGTACAAATTGACCAGCCTCTAGTAATGAATCGTGAGTTCCCGTGTCCAACCATGCAAAGCCACGTCCTAGTAGTTCGACATTAAGTTGCTGTCGTTCTAAATAAGCATTGTTAATGTCAGTAATCTCTAACTCACCGCGATGAGATGGTTGCACATTTTTAGCAATGTCGACAACTTGGTTGTCATAAAAATATAAACCAGTCACTGCGTAACTCGACTTAGGATGATTTGGTTTTTCTTCAATACTGAGTGCTTTGCCATCTTGATCGAACTCTACTACACCAAAGCGCTCAGGATCACTCACATAATAACCAAATACTGTGGCTCCTACTTCTTGTTCGGTCGCTCGACTTAATTGTTGGCTAAAGCTTTGCCCGTAGAAAATGTTATCTCCTAATACTAAACAAACATTATCATCGCCAATAAACTCTTCACCTAAGATGAATGCTTGAGCTAGGCCGTCAGGTGATGGCTGGACTTTATAGGATAGTTCAATCCCTAAATCATCACCATTACCAAGTAGTTTTTTAAAATTTGGTAAGTCTTCAGGAGTGGATATGATTAAAATCTCTCGAATACCTGCAAGCATCAAAACTGACAAGGGATAGTAAATCATTGGTTTATCATAGATCGGAAGAAGCTGTTTGGATGTGCCCAGCGTGATAGGATGCAAGCGTGAACCAGAGCCCCCAGCAAGAATAATACCTTTACGGTTAGTTTGAATCATAACAATAACTCTCCTAATACTTGAGCAACACCTTGTTGCCAATGCGGCAAATGCAATTGAAATTGGGTTTGTAGTTTTTTAGTATTTAAACGCGAGTTGAGCGGACGTTTTGCAGGGGTAGGATATTCTGATGTTGGAATAGGGTTCAGCTGTTTTATGAGTAATTTTGTACCGATTTCTTTTTGCACGGTCGCGAAGATAAATTCAGCATAATCAAACCACGAACACTCACCTTTTGCTGCTAAGTTATAGTGTCCATGAAGACTATCAGGATATTCATGTATTAAGTAATAACGTAATGCTTGTGCAGTAATATCAGCAATCAAAGCTGCCCCGGTTGGTGCACCGATTTGATCAGCAATAATATTAAGCTCTTCTTTACTTTGAGCAAGTTTTAGCATGGTTTTGATAAAGTTATTACCATAGGTACCATATACCCAACTGGTGCGAAAGTTAATAAATCTTGCACCACTTTGTTCTAAAGCAATTTCTCCATCATACTTAGTCTTGCCATAGCTATTTATGGGCATTCTACTATCTGTTTCTGACCACGGCGCATCTAGCGTACCATCAAACACATAATCACTAGAGTAATTAATGAGTAGGCTATTATAGTGCTTAGATGTATTAGCTAAATGCATAACTGCTAAGTGATTGATTAAATCAGCCTCTTCATAGTTACTTTCAGCTTTATCTACCGCAGTATAAGCGGCTGCGTTGATGACTACATCAGGTTTTATCGCAGCATAGAGCTGTTCTATAGCCGTAAAGTTAGTTATATCACCACATAATCCATTAGTATTTATGTGACGATCTAAAGAAATAATGTTTCCTAATGGCTGCAAGGCACGTTGTAACTCCCAGCCCACTTGGCCATTCTTACCAAGTAAAATAATATTCATAATTGATTTTTCAGTCTTTTTGTTGGTTTTATTATTGGCTTTATCTATTATTGGTACTGATGATTTACCCAGTGTTGATATTCGCCACTTTGTACATGTTCAACCCATTCTGAATTATTCAGATACCAGAGTACGGTTTTGCGTAAACCTGAGCTGAATGTTTCTTGTGGTGTCCATCCCAATGATTGCTGAATTTTGCTAGCGTCAATGGCATAACGCAAGTCATGTCCAGGGCGATCTTTGACATACGTAATGAGATCAGCATAACGTATAATACCATGAGGTTTATTTGGTGCTAGTTCTTCTAATAACTCACATATCGTTTGCACGACCTCAATATTAGTATGCTCGTTATGCCCACCAATATTATAAGTTTCACCTGTTTCACCTTCAGTAGCGACTAAGTATAAGGCGCGGGCATGATCTTCAACGTACAACCAATCTCGAATCTGTTGCCCATTGCCATATATAGGTAAAGATTTACCGGCTAATGCGTTTAGAATTACTAACGGTATTAGTTTTTCTGGGAAATGATAAGGACCGTAGTTGTTAGAGCAGTTGGTAATTACAACTGGCAGGCCATAAGTCCGATTCCAAGCACGTACGAGATGGTCTGAGCTGGCTTTACTGGCTGAGTAGGGAGAGCTTGGCGCATAAGATGTAGTCTCAGTAAACAAACCGTCATCGTTTTCTAAATCACCATAGACTTCATCAGTAGAGATATGATGAAAACGGAAGTTGCTTTTTTTATCGCCACTTAGAGTTTCGTAATAATGTCTAGCCACTTCTAATAGGGTATGCGTGCCAATAATATTGGTTTGCATAAAGGCAGCTGAACCAGTGATAGAACGGTCAACGTGCGATTCTGCTGCTAAATGCATCACGATATCTGGCTGAAAATCAGCAAAGTGCGTTTGAATAGCGTGTTGATCGCAAATATCGGTTTGAGAAAACTGATAGCGCGTGTTGTTTGATACGTTAGACAACGACTCAAGATTACCAGCATAAGTAAGCTTATCTATATTTAAAACGTTATCGGTGGTATTGGCTATAATATGGCGGATAACAGCTGAGCCGATAAACCCTGCTCCGCCTGTGATTAATATGTTCATATTGAAACCCGTTTCTTTGATAATTATATAAACTTGTTGTAACAAGTGGATATAATCAAATGTTTAATTTGCATCTTTATTTTTTTCGTCAAGTGGTAATTTATTATTGATATTTATCAATACCTAATATCAAACTATACCAATTTTTGAAAGAGTATTTGTTTGCTATATCAGATGGAAGGATATGATATGGTTTTTCTAAAAAGCTCTTCAAAGACTCAAAATCAATATTTTTTCCATCCCATATAAAGATATTATCTTCATGATATATATCATAATTGGTTATTTCAGCATTATTGGTAATTAGCTTCTTTTGATAAAAAATAGACTCAAATATTCTGAATGATAAACCAGAATGAATGTTGTTAACAAAATCAATCAATACGTCAGATTTTTTTACATTATTTAGGTTTTCTTGGTATTTAATTCCATTGCTAATAAAGCTTATACACTCGCTATCATAAAGGTTTTTATTTTGTATGTTTTTTTTATCTAATCCAATTATAAAATTAATTCGAAGATTTAAATTATTAGCTAATTTAATAAATTGATTTATTACCGCGACCCTTTGAGGTAGATGTGAGCCTATGAAATACATTGTTTTCTGGTCTCGATTGTTCAGTAAAACCGGATTTTCATCCATGTCAAAATAAAAATTAGTCGCAAGTTTCAAATTGTATTCTGGATAGTTAAAAATATCTTTGGAATCAAAAACATAGAATTCAGTGAAATTTTCTATCCTGTCAAAAACTTCTGGAAACCTACTTAATCCATCCCATTGATAACCAATAGTCTTATTAGCATAACTTTTAATTTTTTTAATAAAATCAATAGGGAATATGTCAGGTCTAATAAATAAAGCATAATCTATTTTTGTCGTTCGTTCTAAAATCTCGCGCTGCAAGTTCTCTAAAGCTTCTTTATCTTGCTGTTTCTTTTTATAGCTTTTATCACTAAGAAAGTTTTTTCTAAAGAAGTTAGTCAGTCTTTCACCGAAGCTTTTATATTGGTATGGTTGACTACGATAGGAGATTACATCGAAACCATGATATTCAAAATTTTTGACTATTAACTCACTAAGACCAACATCTTCAGGCAAGGCTAAAATTATAGATTTTTTAGTATTCATTGGTATGTTTTCTATATAATTTATAATGTGTTAGATCTGTATAGTCATATGCGAATTAGAAGCAATGCGTTAATATCGATGTACGACAGGGATAGATTTTTTGTAGCTGCTGTGATAATAGTAAGCAATGAACATCTATATCAGTCGCACTGTATCGACTTTAAAATGAATTTACTATATATTTCTTTAATACATAATACTATGGAATACTTCTATTATAACGAAAAACTTTCTAGAATTATATCTTTTTGAACATATAAGAATTTTTAGCTAAGTTAATAGTCTCGGGAAAGTATTGAGATCGATCTATGTAATAGTTTCTATATCTTTTTTAATATGAATTGGAATTATGTTATATAATTTTTTTAGGAGCGAATTAGATAGACGATTAACTACCTTATTACTACTAATTCTAACATCTGGTCGTAACCTATTTTGAACTATACTAAACCCTTGGTTTATAATATTAACATTATTAGGATTGGTTTCCCATTCATCGAAATAAGGTCTATGACTGGAAAAATAAAACTTGCTTTCTAATGGCTTTAACTTATGACATCCTAAGAATGGATAAGTGTAAATGTATGGTTTCGATGAATAATTTGGATTCATTAAAAGAAAGGTGCAAATCAATCTTTCGAAAATAAATGGATAGTAACTTGCTTCGGTATTATACCGAGCAGTAGAGAAGTATCTATCTCTTTCATGTTTAGGCATTGTATTTATAGTAGCGTCAATATTTTTTATTAAACTAATAAAGTCGTCTAAAAAAGGCTTAGACGCTACCCAGTAATTACAATAAACAGTATTTAAGATGTTATTCCTATGCGGAGCGTAAATATCGAAATCAATACCTGTAGTATCAAGTAAGTGTTGAGTTAGTTGCTTAAGTCCTGGATGTCTTGATTCACCGTTTTCCCACACATTTATATCTACATAAGTATGAGTAGGAAAAGGGTTAAATAAGTATATGTCATGATTAGGATTGCTTGACACAAAATCCTTTATTTCGCTAACTGTTAATCCGGTTTTTTCACCAAAGCGTGGAGATAGTAATGCAAAGTAGCTATCATCATCTGAATTAGATACTATTTCGTCATAAAACCTAATAAGGTGAGCGATCTCACGCTTAAGAAATTCAGGATTATTCCTACAGTCAAACGCTTCCATACCAGAGTTTTGAGCTGGTTTTGAGCTTTCATCGTACCAGATTTGGTAAAGATGTAGATGCATATCGTAATCTCAAGATGTTGCTGTAAAAGATTTAATAGAAATTATGTGTTTATTATACTTTGTTGTGGTAAATATTAAGTATAATTACAATCTTTCATTATAAGCTATTCTAAGTTTTTATAAAAACCTAAAGTCATTATTTATGGATTTCATATGAAATTTTCTTTATTAATTGTGAATTATAATACAGAAAACTATATCAAAGCTCTTTTAGATAGTCTGCTAGATCAAACAATGTCTAAATCTGATTTTGAAATAATTATCAGTAACAACGTGCAAAATGATAAACTTGAAGAAATGATAGAAAGTAATAACTTTCGTGACGTCTTCAATATAAAAATGGTGCAAATACATGATAATATTGGGTTTGGGCGTGCTACGAATGCTGCAGCTGAGATTTCTATAGCAAAGCATCTATTAATCATTAATCCAGATATCTTGATGACCGATAAAAAATATCTAGATTCGATGTATAGCTTTATTCTGAGTAATCTTAATTATGGAGCAATTAGTAGTAAAATATTAAATGACAATCATCATGATGGCTGTGAATACTATAGTTACGAATTTTCAGAAGATTTTGGCTATAATAATGAGATTTGTTGGTTTGAAGGGTCATTAATTTTTATAACAAAAGAGTTGTTTGAAAAGCTAGAAGGTTTTGATAATGATTTTTTTATGTACTGTGAGGATGTAGATCTTTGTTATCGAATAAGAAAACAGGGTTTTCCTTTAATAAAGAATAGTGACTTAAGCGTATATCATAAAGGTGGATCAAGCGAGCCTAATAAGGACTATGCTTTTTATCATCGTTGGTATAAGTCAAAAATATTATTTATGCATAAGCACTATAATGCCAATCAGTTTGATAGTTTCATTAAAAGTCTGGAAAGGAGTTTAAAGATTAAAAAAATACGCTATATAGCTCTAGGTATTTTTTCTAAAAAATATAAACATAAAGTCCTAAAAAATCAGGTAATGTTAGATATAATTAGAGAAACTATTGATAGCTCAGCTAACTGTCTATATTAACAAGTATTTTTATTATCATTGCTTTTTTTACTCTACTCTCATACCAGAAGTACCATAACAGATATATTCTATTGATCATAAAAAAAGACTTTGTATATTAGAAATCTATTAGACTTTTTATTTTCTTCTCAACTTTTCTAACATTATGAGTGTTGATTCTTTTACTCATAGATCTAAAAGGTATAATGAGTTTTTCACCAATACCATCAACCAATACGAATTCTGGACGTCCCTGACGATGTTCAGTATACATAATACCGCCAATATTCACTTCCCCAAAAACTACATGGTATCTACAGCACTCATTAAAGAAAGTATTAAGTGCCTCTTTTTGCTTTGTACTGAAATCGCCATTAATGAGAAGGTGTTCTAAGGTTAGTGAATTTCCATTTGGGCTCGTTATCTTTTCAGTAACCAATCCTAAGCCTTTATTGGTAGCAATAAAGCCATGCACCGTTTCGATAGGGAAAGTAAAATTATTGTCTTTATAGTCGTTTTTACATAGCTGTAAATACTGAAGTAATTCCCGACGGAAATGTCTATAAATACCTTGAGAGCGATGCGAGCGTAAATGATGTTGATTGGCTCTACCACCATCAATTGTAGCGTTCTCAGGTTTCATTATTTTGATGACTTTTTGAGGGTCGTCGGGATGCTCATAGACGAGTTTTTGAGTCCCTTGACCTAAAAACTTAAGCTTCTCAACTAAAACCATGCTATTTAGCCTTTATAATTGAAATCAGTTTATATTTAACTTGGCTTTTCTATGTTTATTTGAAGAATACTTCTTTAGCAAATAGAGCTGCCTTTGTTTGTAAGATGAGTCGATTCGCCTCTCTCTTTACTTTAGATAAGCCTCTCTTCTTATCTAGCTTCATGCGATCCCTACGTTCACATTCTAGTGAACTAGGTAAAGAAAATACATTCTGGCGTTCTTTAAGAATCATTTCTTGTACACACAGTGCAGGTATCATCTGATATACCGGTTCAATTTTTTTATTAACAAAGATATCAAATATAATCTCATCAATTGGTTGAATCTTATGAGTCACAATATAATCTAAAAATGATTTTGCGCCTTTCAAAGAAATAGTATAACCAGCTGCACCTAAGTTTTTTCCTCTGAGTTCTACGATTTGACGTTTATTTGATAAAACGTTGTATCTAGTAGTAGAGAGAAAAACTTTTTTTGAAAAAGCTTCTATCTTTATGATGTTCCAATCAGGCTTTATCCATTCAGAGCTATTTAATAAGCTTTCGGCATCTTCACCTAAATAGATATCATCTTCAAAAATAGTGATGTAATGAATATTTTCATCAATGGCCTTCTTCCATATTGCGACATGGCTCATCATACAAGCTAGCTCTCTTGGTGTTAGGCTAGCATCGTCTATACTTAAACCCAAGCTCTTAGCATAGTCTTTAGCACTGTCTGGCGTTAAAGCGTCAAAAAATTCGAAATTGACATTATGCTCATCAAACTCATTATTGATATGCTCTCTGCGCTCTTTAGCCGACTGTAAGCTGATGACAAAGTTTTTCATAATTTAGATAACCAAGGTCTATTTAATGGTAAGTAAGTTTTTGATGGCAGATACTTTATCTTGCAACATTCTTTTTTGCTTTTTAATAAAGTAAGTAGAATCTCTATTTTCTTTATCTTTACGCTTTATATTTTGGGAGGCTACGGTACCCAAAATGTCGCTATCCAAACCCATAGGCGTGACCAAAGGCGGCCAAACTCCTAAACCTCTACCACTATCGCTCAACCATCGCTGAAAAAAAACATCCACTGGCATTGTAATAGTCTTGCCTTTTTCAATGAACGCTTCTGCTCCTTTTCTTGACCATATCAAACCTAATCCTAGCACTGGGAAGTAATAAGCATGCCATAAGGTATGACCATTTATCTCCGTAATATCTTTAGCAAGTTTCTTCTTATTTGCTGCAATATTTATCAGATACCACTCTGGGCGTGTGTTAGAGAATAAGTAATCTAATAGTGGAGATATAACTTGTTTAAAATCAGCAGATAACTGCATATCATCTTCTAAAACGATTAAGTAATCTGCATCACTCTCTAAAAATTTCAGGGCACAATTATAGTGACTTAAGTAGCAGCCAATCTCAGAGTTTAATAAACTACGTCCTAAGAGCTTTTTCGCTTGCTGATCGTCATAGTTCTCAAAACTAGATAGTGCTTTTCCTCGTCCATCAAATGCCGAAAATTTTTCAAAATCCCAACCTATGCTATTAAGCTGTTGCTTGGCACTTTTTAGGCGTTCATCACTACCATCAAGATTAATTAGGTAAGTCTGTACTTTCATGCTTTTTTATCTCTAGTATTGATAAGGTTTCTATCTGCAGTTTTTTAGCCTGAAATGTTATGTAAAAATTCGAAAATGTCAATGCCAATGCTCCTTCAACCAAGGGCTTGGTTTTACATGACGATACCACTTACCGCCGCCGCCTTTAATGGCATCTGGTGGATTAATCTCGCCATGGAAAATAACAATTTTTGCGCCCTCAGGCAACGTCGGTGCGCGCACTAAGTTAAATGGGATAGGGGCAATACACTGATATTTAAAACTGACACACCAGTCCTTATCCCAGTATTCTAAGTGATGATGCTCACGCAGATAATTAGAGAGATAAGCTTGCTCGTGGCGGACTTGCTGACGAATGCTGTCGAAGTTGCGCTCAAAATTTGCGAGCAAATCAGGATACGTACCCATACCAACGTTAAAGCGATAAACCGAGCTATTACCAATCATGCGCCATGGCTTTTTCCAGTCACGAATGATGACGACACTGTCTTCATGCTCAGCTTTATACGTGAAAAAACCATCGATATTATCGACGATCACGATATCGATGTCTAAGAATAAGGCGACGCCTTTTAGGTCATATAATTCTGGCTTAAAAGTGGTGAGTTTTTTCCAACCACGTTCAGGGCCCGCTGGTAAATCCAGCTCGGGAATCGGATAACATTGAACGGCAGGATCGATGCCGGTGCTATCATCGGTGAGACAGACCATCTGGAAATCTAAGGTCAGGTGCCGACTAACCATATTAAAAAGACGGTTGACATATTCTGCACCGTATTTATCGCCCCATTTCATACAAATAATATAACGTTGCGCATAGTCTTTGCCGTCTGCTTGGGCTGAGTCTATTGATAAGTTTTGCTTTACGTCAGTTGCCATCATGCACTCATATTGATATAAATGAAGAACGAATGTTAAAAAAATTAGGGCTTAAAAAGGATGTAAATAATACGAACGTTGACTGATATTAACACACCTATTATTCACATTATTTCTTAAGTGTTAGGTATTAGATGTTAGTATTGTTCTACTTATTATCAGCTATTGATTATTCATAGCTTAAGATTTTGTATGCTTAGAGTTTTGATTACGAATAAACGCTGCTAATGCTTCTTTATCAGCGATATAAGGGTTGTCTAAAACGGGTATGTGCTTAAAACGGCGATAACCCCACATATAATGACTGCATTTATCTTCAATCATCTGTTGCATGGCCAGATTAAGCGCATAAGCAGCGGTTTCAGAATTGCGATCATATAGGGCGGGATCGTCTAATTTATAACAATAAATATCAAAACCACGTCCGTCATCACGGCGAATGCACGATAAGCCGACCAACGCACATTTGGTTTTGCTAGCGAGTTTGGATGCCAATGTACTGGTCAGTGTCTCAACACCAAAGAAAGGCACGACCACACCGCCTGATGGGTCAGGAACGTGATCAGGCAACACAATACTAAAACCGCCTTGTTTTAAGGTTTTAAAGACCGCTTTGACGCCGCTACCATCGGTCGGTACTAGGGTCGCATTCAGCCGCGAGCGACCTTGTAGGACAAAGTCATTGGTAATATCGCCTTTAACAGGCTTATACATAATCGTTGGCGAACCAAACTGATTGAGCCAAGCGTTCATCATCTCCCACGTACCAAGATGCGGGACAATCGCCAGCATGCCGTTAAGATTGGCAAGCCCCTCTAATAAAATATCTTTATTATAAACGTCGCGAATTTGAGCGATGCTCCATTCAGGTGGCATCGCCCAACTCTTGATAGACTCAATACTGGTTAAACATTGATGATAAATAATGTCTTTGGTTAAGGCTTGTTTTTGTCGCTCAGATAACGACGGCGCAATCAGTGCCATATTGATACTGACAGTACGCATAATGCTAGCATTTGGTAGGCGCAATATTACCCAAGCAACAAAACGTGCCAGCATCTGCAAGACAGACAGTGGCACGAATTTGAAAATATGATACGGATTCATGACCGTTCACACGGTGATGAATCACGTAACCAGTCAGATAATAAGTAACTAAGCATTATCTGACTATTTATTGCGCAGGTTTGTTGGTGTCAGCCTGTGCTTTTTCGCGCACACGGATACCAAGGTCACGTAGCTGCTTGCTATCAACTTCAGCAGGTGCTTGGGTTAGTGGGCACTCAGCAGTTTTAGTTTTTGGGAAGGCGATGACATCACGAATAGAGTCTGCGCCTACCATGAGCATAATTAAGCGATCTAAACCAAAGGCCAAGCCACCATGCGGAGGCGCACCGAATTTTAAGGCGTCAAGTAAGAAGCCAAACTTATCTTGAGCCTCTTGCTCTCCGATACCAAGCGCTTCGAGTACGGCTTGCTGCATATCATAGGTATTGATACGTAAGCTACCACCGCCAACTTCTGTGCCATTTAGTACCATATCATAAGCGATAGAAAGTGCCGCTTCAGGATTGGTTTTTAATTCTTCAACAGAACCTTTTGGCTTCGTGAACGGATGGTGCATTGACGTCCATTTCCCATCGTCAGTTTCTTCAAACATTGGGAAGTCAGTGACCCAAAGTGGCGCCCATTCACAAGTGGTCATTTCTAAATCTAGACCAATCTTTTGGCGTAGTGCGCCGATTGCGTCATTGACGATACTGGCTTTATCCGCACCAAAGAAGATAATGTCGTTGCTTTGGGCACCAGTACGTTCAATCAAGCTGACCAATACGTCATCAGTCATGTTCTTGATGATAGGAGACTGTAAGCCAGATTCTTTGTCGACGCCGTTATTAATGTTGCTGGCGTCATTGACTTTGATATAAGCCAAACCACGTGCACCATAAATGCTGACAAACTTGGTATAAGCATCGATTTGTTTACGGCTTAATGAAGCGCCGCCAGGGATGCGTAGGGCAGCAACGCGACCTTTAGGGTCGTTTGCAGGACCGGCAAACACTTTAAAATCAACGTCTTTCATTAAATCGGCTACGTCGACCAATTTTAATGGGATACGTAAGTCAGGCTTGTCTGAGGCATAGTCACGCATTGCTTCAGCATAAGTCATACGTGGGAATTGCTCAAATTCAACATCCATCATAGTCTTAAATAGATGCTTGATAAGACCTTCGTTGATATTCATGATTTCTTCTTCATTTAAGAAAGAAGTTTCAATATCGACTTGGGTAAATTCAGGCTGACGGTCAGCACGTAAGTCTTCGTCACGGAAGCATTTAGCGATTTGATAATAACGATCAAATCCTGACACCATTAATAACTGTTTAAACAGCTGCGGTGACTGCGGTAAAGCAAAGAAGTTACCCGGACGTGTACGTGAAGGCACGAGATAATCACGCGCGCCTTCTGGCGTCGCACGAGTCAAGATAGGAGTTTCAACGTCTAAGAAACCATGGTCATCTAAATAGCGACGAATCGTTGAAGTGGCTTTAGCACGGAAAACCATACGCTCTTGCATCTGCGGACGACGCATATCAAGGTAGCGATATTTTAAACGCAAGTCTTCTGATACCGTGGTTTTCTCATCATTCAATGGGAAAGGCGGTGTTTCAGATTTCGCCAATACTTCAATCTCTTTGCCCAATAGCTCAATTTGACCACTGGTCATATTGGCGTTTTCAGTGCCTTCATAACGGCGGCGTACGCGACCGGTAATTTTTAGCACGTATTCAGGACGTACCGCATCAGCAAGAGCGAACGCTTCTGGCGTATCAGGGTCAACGACGACCTGCAAGATACCTGCGCGGTCACGCATGTCTAAGAAAATCACGCCACCGTGATCGCGACGACGATGTACCCAGCCTACGATACTAATGGTTTGCTCAAGTAAGCTTTCGGTTACAGCGCCGCAATATTCGTCTCGGTATTCGCTATGCGTCATAGTGCTTTGCGTCATAATATAATTATCCAGTTGTCAGCCCAATTCGAAATACAATAATACAGCCGCTAGCGTGTGATACAAGCGCCGTGCAATTCAAGCCTTTAGCTAAAAAAGCACAAATAACGCGATATAAGACAAATGGTCATCACGTTGGCTGCAGAAAATTTGGTGTAAACACATATTATGCCTAATCTGCCTTTGTTATACAACCAGCGGTTGCGATACAAAGCGCTGAGAGTAAGCAATGCTCAGCAAATATGGCATCTTACTGATTCGTGGTGTGTGCATGTGGTGTTTATAAGGTGTTCATCATTATTTATGGTATTCATGCCATAACATTGAGCGTCAGTTAAATATTGTCATTTTGCTTGAAAATACTAGCCACTGTGCACATATCAGGCTAACTTATAAAACCTTATTAAAACAATTTCGATTATCTATTTTAACTAACAAGGAATTCCGCTCATGCTTTTTCATCCTTCTAAAAACCCTGTTGAGCTAAGAGTTATCCACCTGAATAAAAGCCAAGAGCAACGTCGTGAAGACCTGATGGAGGCGACGCAAGGTAAAGCGGCGCTTAAACAACTGAAAAAAACCATGGCTAAAAAGGCCAAACAAGCATTAAAAGTAAAAAGTAAAAGCAAAAATAAAAAAAATAATAGCGATGATAAGCAACAAGTTTTTGTGCTTGATTTTGATGGCGATATCAAAGCCACGGCGGTGAAGCATTTACGCGAAGAAATCAGCACGCTCATCAGTACTGCTAATAAAGGCGATGAAGTAGTGGTGCGCCTAGAGTCAGGTGGCGGCTTGGTGCATGGCTATGGATTGGCCGCTGCACAATTAGCCCGTTTAAAAGACGCGGGTCTAAAACTCACCGTCTGTGTCGATAAAGTCGCGGCAAGCGGCGGCTATATGATGGCTTGCGTCGCCGACAATATCGTCGCTGCACCCTTTGCTGTGATTGGCTCTATCGGTGTGGTATCGCAATTACCAAACTTCCATAAATGGCTGAAAAACCATGATGTCGATTATGAGATGTTTACCGCTGGCGACTATAAGCGTACTGTGACCGTATTTGGTGAAAATGACGCTGAAGACCGCGCCAAATACCAAGAAGAGCTTGAGCAAACACACGAGTTATTTAAGCACTTCGTTAATACTTATCGCCCAACATTGGATGTTGCAAAAGTCGCAACTGGCGAGCATTGGTATGGTGAAGATGCGCTGAAACTTAATTTAATTGATAGCCTGCAAACCTCAGACAGCTATATTTTAGAGCGTATGGAAAATAATGAAGTGTATGCGCTGCATTCACGCCAAAAACCAACCCTTGCAGAAAAGTTAGGGCTGTCACAAGCAGCAGAGGCGACACTCAGCATAGCGATTGATAAATTGCCAGATGCCTTGGCACGTTTCGATTTAAACAGTCGCTTGAATATTCTAAAATAATCTTGAATATCATCATGATATCTAGTCGATGATGTTTTAGCGTTGCATTTTTTAATCGTGCATTGTTTGTATTTTGTAAAAGGCGTGTCCTAGTGGGTCGCGCCTTTTTGCTGTTTATTGATAAACGCTGTGTTATAAATGTGGCATACAGAACAGAGTATACGCACGTACACTATAAGAATTTCATTGCGTTTTTTATAAAAGCTTTATATGAGCGTGATGAAAATAATTAACCAGCAGCAAAGAAAAGGATGTCAGCTATGTCTACCGATACATTAATGTTTACCGCCACCGAACATGGTCAAGCCATGCATGCCAAAGTTCAAGCCTTTATCGAAACCTATATCGAGCCAATCGAAGCGCAGTTTTGGGCTGATTGTCATGGGCAAAATCCTGACGGCGATTGGACCAAATGGCACTGGCCAGAAAAATACGAGAGCTTGCGCAAGCAAGCACGTGAAGCGGGTCTTTGGAATTTATTCTTGCCTGATGACACGCTAGGCGCTGGGCTATCAGTTACCGATTATGCACCGATTGCTGAGCTGACTGGCCGCAGCTTACTTGCCCCTTACGTATTCAACTGTAATGCGCCTGATAGCGGCAATATGGAATTGCTATGGCGTTATGGCACACAGGAGCAGCAAGACAAGTGGCTCACGCCGATATTAGAAGGTAAAACGCGTTCAGTATTTTGTATGACTGAGCCTGATGTTGCCTCAAGTGATGCGACCAATATGCAAGCGACTGCTGTCGTCGATGGTGACGAGATTATCATTAATGGTAGCAAGTGGTGGTCATCAGGTCTGGGTGACCCTGCGGTTGATGTCTTGATTGTCATGGCCTATACCCCTGATGACACTAAAGACCGTCATCATCAGCACTCGATGGTTTTAGTGCCAGCAAAAACGGCAGGCGTCAATATTGAGCGTATGCTAAAAGTATTTGGCGATTATGATGCGCCGCACGGCCATGGCGAAGTCAGCTTCAATGATGTACGTGTGCCTGTCAGCCACTTTATCGGTGGACCAGGTATGGGCTTTGAGATTGCGCAAGGTCGCTTAGGGCCAGGTCGTATTCATCACTGTATGCGTTGTATCGGCGCCGCTGAAAAGTCATTAGAGCTGGCCGTCAAACGCGGCATGGAGCGTACAGCTTTTGGTAAGCCACTGCTACAATTGGGCGGTAACTTTGAGCGTATCGCTGAGGCGCGTATTAAGATTGATCAAGCACGCTTATTGACACTATACGCGGCGCAGAAAATGGACGCCCAAGGTACCAAAGCAGCACTCACAGAAATCTCTGCGATTAAAGTCGTTGCACCGACTGTATTACAAGAAGTGGTCGATATGGCGATTCAAATCCATGGTGGTATGGGCGTTTGCCAAGATACCATGTTGCCGTCCTTTTATGCTCAAGCTCGAGCGCTACGTCTAGCCGATGGTCCTGATGAAGTACATAAAACCATGATTGCGAAACTAGAGCTTAAGCGTCAAGGTTTTAGTCGTTCGTCGAAACCTGCTAAATCGTAATATAGCGTTAAAATACCATCTCTAAAAATTCACTATTAATCAGTTAATAGTGAATTTTTCATCACTGTAATTATTGATAAAAATAACTGACCACACGATAAGGAACATCTTATGGCAACTGACAATCATGCCAACAACACTGACAATGACGATCAAACACTTAATAAAGTCTTGGATAAAGGCGGCGAAGTGCGCGAAGGCGAGGAGCTTGATGCACAAGCAGTCAGCAATTGGCTACGCGAGCAAGGGGTTGATATAGAAGGCGAGCCAACGGTTACTCAATTCTCTGGCGGTGCTTCAAACTGGACTTACCGGCTGCAATATGAAGGCGAGGGCACAGACCAAGATTTAATTTTACGCCGTCCGCCAAAAGGCACTAAGGCCAAATCAGCGCACGATATGGTACGTGAATATACCGTGCAAAAAGCCTTAAAAGATGCCTATCCTTATGTGCCAAAAATGGTCGCGCTATGTACTGATGAGTCCGTCATCGGTGCGGACTTTTATGTCATGGAGCGCATGGAAGGCATCATTCCTCGTGCCAATTTGCCAAAAGGCATCGTTTTAGATGTAGAGCAGACGCGTGCTTTATGTACCAATGTCATTGATGCGTTGGTTGACTTACATCAAGTCGATTATAAAGAGCATCCTGACTTGGTCAACCTTGGACGCGGTGAAGGTTACTGCGAGCGCCAAGGAACTGGTTGGGATAAGCGTTATGTCAAGGCCAAAACGCCAAACGTGCCAAGCTTTGGCTTAGTTCGTCAATGGCTAAGTAAGCACACGCCTGCTGACAGTAAGACTTGCCTCATTCATAATGACTGGCGCTTTGATAATGTGATTTTGGATGCTGCTGATCCGACCAAGGTCATTGGTGTACTCGATTGGGAAATGGCGACTTTGGGCGATCCTTTGATGGATTTGGGTAGTGCATTGGCTTATTGGGTCGAAGAAGATGACAATATCATCATGCAGCAGTCACGCCGTCAGCCAACGCACTTAGAAGGTATGATGACCCGTGATGAAGTGGTTGACTACTACCTGAAGCAATCGGGTCTTAAGATAGACAATTGGACGTTTTATGAAGTGTTCGGTCTGTTCCGTCTAGCGGGTATCGTGCAGCAAATTTATTATCGTTATTATCATAAACAAACCACCAATCCAGCGTTTAAGAACTTTTGGCTCATCGTCCATGTGCTACATGCCAAATGTCTCAAGCTGATTGCGCAGTACGAAGGTGAGGCGTTATTCAATACTTATGTGCAACCACAATTAAAAGAGATTGGTATCGACGCTGCTACGATTGAGCAATTGCCAGCTCCAGTACAAAAAGTGGTCAAAGGCATTTTACCAAAAGGCTATTTTACTAAAGCGCCGCAATCATCAGATGAATAACAGTTTATTCTTTATAAATAAACTGTAGAGAATCTGTAGAAAACGGCAGGTTAAAACGGCATGTAAAAATTATGATAAAAGGTAGTGTTTTATGACAACCATCCTTCTGGCCCGTCATGGTCAGGCGTCCTTTGGACAAGAAAATTACGATCAGCTCTCAAAGCTTGGCGGTATGCAAGCGCAAATGCTCGGTCAACACTATGCAAGTACGCAGCGCCGCATCGATGCGATTTTTACTGGTAGCTTGGTTAGGCAACAAGACTCAGCACGGCATTTTTGGGAGCGTTATCAGTCATCTGTGGCTGATACTGAAAAGCCTTACACGCCTGCAATCGATATCAATCAGCCTGATAGCTATGTACTGCCACAATTTGATGAATTTAATCATAAAGATGTGTTAATAAAATCCAATCCGGCTTTTGGCAATCGCGCGGCAATCGCGGCTGAGATTGCGCAAGCAGAAGTGCCCTCTACGCGATTAGCTGAGCTGTTTGATGCGGCGATGCAGCGCTGGCATGCAGGTGATAACGATAGTGACTATATCGAGAGTTGGGTGCAGTTTAGTGAGCGGGCAAAGCAAGCGCTTGAGCAAGTGCGTCTGCAAGTTGCTAACTTACAGTTGGGTCGTGATGATACAGTGCTGGTCTTTACCTCGGGCGGTATCATTGCTGCTATCACCGCGCAGTTATTGCAACAAGGCAGTTCAACCGCTTATCAAATCAATAAAAGCTTGGTCAATACTGGCGTGACGTCTCTTACAATAAAAAATGAGCGTACGCGCTTATTGTCTGTCAATGAATATAGTCATCTGTTTTCTGAAGGCAAGCGCTTTGTGACGTGGCGATAAAAAAGAAATGGGTAAAATATTAAAGCCATCATTAAAAAGCCAATTAAAAACATCATAAAGCGGTTACTTTAAATAGGTAGTCGCTTTTTATGGATTTAAAATCATTAAGTAGCATCGTTAAAATGCTTTAGTTTTATGGCGCTGTAAATTGATTGCGTGTTTGGTTTACGCTATAAGTGCTAAACTTATTATATAAATTTACGCTATGATAGACAATTGACGTCATTTTGTATTGATACCAACAGGATAGGATAGTCCATGAAAAATACCTTGATAAATTTGGTCACCAACAGCGCCAAACAAAGTAAAAATCAGCTATTTAGTGCGATTCAACCAGCTCGTTACTTAAAAGGCTTGAACGAGCAGCAAGTTGGACGTGGTAAAACGATTTTAATCACCGGTGCCAGCTCAGGATTGGGCGAGGGCATGGCAAGATTGTTTGCTAAACTCGGTTATAACCTTGCGATTTGTGCCCGCCGTACCGAGCGTTTAGAAAATTTAAAAGCAGAATTATTGGCTCAATATCCTGATATTCGTGTCGAATATCGAATCTTAGATGTCAGCGATTACGATGCGATTTTTACAGTGTTTGATGCCTTTGCAGCGGATTTTGGTCATATCGATCGCGTGGTGGTGAATGCCGGTATCGGTGATAGTCGCCGTATTGGTAAAGGGCGCTTTGATACCAACCGCCGTACCGTTGAGATTAACTTTGTCTCTGCGCTCGCTCAATGTGAAGCAGCGATGAATATCTTCCGTGCACAAAATAGCGGTCATTTAGTGGCGATATCAAGTATGTCAGCGATGCGCGGCTTGCCTAAGCATTTGACCGCTTATGGCGCAAGTAAGGCGGGCTTGGCGCATTTAGCAGAGGGTATCCGGGCTGATATGCTCTTAACCAAGCTGCCGATTCAAGTGTCCACCATTTATCCAGGCTATGTGCGCACCGAAATCAATGAAAATGCCAAACCTTTACCGTTTGAAGTCGATGCAGAGACAGGCACGACATCAATCGTTGCCGCGATTGAGGCAAGAGTAAACGAAGCTTGTGTACCAAGTTTACCGTGGTCGATTGTCGGTCAAGCCATGAAGCATTTGCCGTTACAAGTGGTTAATAAGGTCAGCTGATATCAGTTGTTTTGCTAGTTATGCCAGAAACAGTTCAGACAGAATTAAAATAACAAAAAGCCCGCTACATTTTATATAGTGGGCTTTTATTACTGTTGAAACTTTTAAGTCTTCAATACTACAAGGTTTGCGGATTGTCTAGCATATGTTTTTCACGCAGTTTTTGGCGTAGTATTTTGCCAACATTGCTCTTTGGTAGCTCGCTGACAAATTCGATATGGCGTGGGCATTTGTAGCCCGTTAAATTGTCAATAGCGAACTCTTTGATGTCACTTTTGGTGACATTGTTATCAGCAGGGACGATATAGATTTTGACAGCCTCACCTTGATGGTCATCAGGAATGCCGATGACAGCACATTCAACAATTCCTTTACAATCAAGCATAACTGACTCGATTTCATTAGGGAAAACGTTAAAGCCTGAGACCAAAATCATGTCTTTTTTGCGATCAAGTAGGGTGATATAACCCTTTTCATCCATACTGATAATATCGCCCGTACGGAAGTAACCATCTTTAGTAAAGTCGTTGGTGTTGTCTTTATTAAAGTAGCCTGAAGTAATATTTGGCCCTTTGATGCACATCTCACCCGCCTGATTGTAGCCAACGGTTTCGCCGTTATCATCGACCACGATAATATCGACACTTGGGACAGGAATACCAATAGTACCGTTAAATTTCCGATCTGTGATGACGTTGGCTGTACCGGCAGCAACGCCTTCGGTCATACCCCAACCTTCAACCATTGGACAGCCAGTCACCTCTAACCAGCGTGCCGCTGTTTGTTCGGTCGCTGCCATGCCGCCTGCCTGCGAGATACGTAGCGAGCTAAAATCTAAGTCTTTAAAGTTCGGCTGATCAAGCAACCCTTTAAACAAGGTATTAACCGCAGGGAAAATATGGAACGGTTGTTTTGATAAGGTCTTGATAAATCCAGGCATATCACGTGGATTGGGTATCAATATAAAAGTATAACCTGAACGCATACCGAGCAGGCTCAGCATAAAGGCAAAAATATGATATAGCGGTAACGCCATCACCATATTGATATAAGCCTCGTTAATATCTGAGGTAATCGGGCGATACCAAGCTTCCGACTGCATTGCAGCGGCAACGACGTTGCGCTGAGTGAGTACAGCACCTTTAGACAAGCCTGTCGTACCGCCGGTATATTGCAAAATAGCTTTGTGTTGCAAAGCCGTTTTTGGCGCTTGGAAAGGTAAGTTTTTGCCTTTTTTTAGCACATCAGGGAATTTGGTGACGTTGTATTTAGGATCGTTAAGATTGTACTTCGGCACCAAGCGTTTGACCTGACGGATAACGGTATTCACCAAAATACCTTTTAAACCCATCATATCGCCCATTTTTGATAGGACAATACGCTTGATAGCTGTCTCTTCAATGACTTGCTCAAGCGCTTGCGCAAAGTTATCAACCACAAAGATAACCTGAGCGCCAGAATCATTTAATTGATGGCGCAGCTCACGACCGGTATAGAGAGGGTTAATAGGCGTACAAACGTAGCCTGCACGCAAAATACCAATCATCGTCGGCAGATATTGCGGTACGTTTGGCATCATAAGTGCCACGACACTGCCTTTAGGAATACCTTGCGCTTGTAACCATGAGGCAACGGCAAGCGAGGCGTGATCAACATCGCCATACGTGTGGGTCACACCCATACAGATCGTCATAGGGTGCATACGAAAGCGATTAAAGCACTCTTCATAAAGCTCTATAAGACTTTCGTATTGATCAGGATTGATGGTATTTGGTACGTTTTCTGGATATTGAGCAAGCCAAGGCTTATCAGTGGTCATACTTAGCGTCCTTAAATGTGCGATAAGTTAAGGTTCTATAAAAAAGTAGTCACGTCCCTGTCAACAATACCATCATCGCCCTAGCATCGATGGATTGCCGAGTGTTATC
The DNA here is from genome assembly GCF_049896465.1 of Psychrobacter sp. DWR1-2-3. Lineage (NCBI taxonomy): Bacteria > Pseudomonadati > Pseudomonadota > Gammaproteobacteria > Moraxellales > Moraxellaceae > Psychrobacter > Psychrobacter sp. DWR1-2-3. The sequence goes on along the minus strand of NZ_JAFCUJ010000002.1, from coordinate 523,111 downwards.
CTATTTATTCACAGACTGCTAAAATACGGTGGCCTTTATACAAATATCATGGATTACAAGATTATTTAATTAAAAAATATTTAACTACCAAGCATTAGCTCTTAAGTAGATTAAATGGCTAGTGAGTGCTGTTGATACTAAAGGTAGTACTGAAAAAAGTAGTACTGAAAAAAGTAGTACTGAAAAAGGTAGTACTGAAAAAGGTAGTACTGAAAAAATATCACATCCAGACAAGGTTGGTCGATTAACCTCAATTGAAGAGACTATCAATATCTAATATCATTCAATAAATAATAGCGTAACATATTTTCGCAATACATTAACATAACTGCAATTGAGTCTGTTATTCCTATACAAGAACTTGTTAGTTTATAATTCAGTTTGATAAAATAAAAAAACTGTGTTGCAAGCTAAAATAGACAAGTGGTTGTTAATATAAGATGAAAGGGCAGCCAAATCATATAATACATAGCACTACAAATATAAGTCATTAATTTTACTAAAAACGTCCTAAAAACATTCTTAATGTCATCTTAGTTTAGCTAACTGAACAGTTACAAAGCGTAAAGTTTTAGTAGTAAAGAAGAATAATTAAAGCATAAAAAAAGCGCTCTATAGTGAAGATAGGGCGCTTTTTTTATGACTTTTTTATGACTAAGATATTGAACTTTTACCTTAATTAGTGCTGTGGATTATCAGCGATATGTTTCTCACGCAGCTTTTGACGCAGTACTTTACCCACATTACTTTTTGGCAATTCAGTCACAAATTCGATATGACGCGGGCATTTATAACCGGTCAAATTATCTAAAGCAAACTCTTTGATCGAGTTTTTAGTGACATTGTTATCAGCAGGAATGACATAGATTTTGACTGCCTCGCCTTGACGCTCATCAGGAATACCAATCACAGCGCAATCAATAATCCCTTCACAGTCCAGCATGACGGATTCAATCTCGTTAGGGAAAACATTAAATCCTGAGACCAAAATCATGTCTTTTTTACGGTCTAATAGTCTAAAGTAGCCTTTTTCATCCATGCTGACGATATCGCCGGTACGGAAATAGCCATCTTTCGTAAAGTCATCATTACTATCTCTATTCAGATAGCCTGAGGTGACATTAGGACCTTTAACGCACATCTCACCAGCTTGATTGACGCCAACACGATTGCCTTCATCATCGATAATGATAACATCAACACTCGGGACAGGAACGCCAATCGTGCCATTAAACTTACGGTCAGTAACGACGTTTGCAGTACCAACGGCCACGCCTTCAGTCATACCCCAACCTTCAATCATGGGGCAGCCAGTCACCTCTAACCAGCGTGATGCTGTTTGTTCGGTCGCCGCCATACCACCTGCTTGCGAGATACGCAGTGAGCTAAAATCAAGGTCTTTAAAATTTGGATGATCCAGTAATCCTTTAAACAAGGTATTAACCGCAGGGAAGATATGGAACGGCTGTTTTGATAAGGTTTTGATAAATCCGGGGATATCACGTGGATTGGGTACTAGGATAAAGGTATAACCTGCACGCATACCGAGCGAGCTCAGCATAAAGGCAAAAATATGATAGAGCGGTAGTGCCATCACCATATTAATATAAACCTCATTAATCTCTGAGGTAATAGGACGCGTCCAAGCTTCTGACTGCATGGCCCCTGCGACGATATTACGCTGAGATAAAATGGCACCCTTAGATAAGCCCGTCGTACCACCGGTATATTGCAAAAAGGCTTTTTGATCCAATGACATCTTTGGCTTTTGGAAGGGCAGGTTTCGGCCTTTCTTTAGCACATCAGGAAACTTGGTCACTGCATGCTTAGGGTCATTGAGCTTGTATTTGGGCACCAAGCGTTTGACCTGACGGATAATGGTATTTACTAAAATACCTTTTAGACCCATCATATCGCCCATTTTCGATAAGACAATATGTTTGATATTGGTCTCATCAATGACTTGCTCGAGTGCTTGCGCAAAATTATCGACGACAAAGATAGCTTTCGCACCGGAATCATTTAGCTGATGACGGAGCTCGCGCCCGGTATAGAGAGGGTTGACTGGCGTACAGACATAACCTGCGCGCAAAATACCAATCATCGTTGGCAGATATTGCGGCACGTTTGGCATCATCAGTGCAACCACACTCCCTTGAGGAAGTCCTTGCGCCTGTAGCCAAGCGGCAACCGCAAGCGATGCTTTATCAATGTCATCATAAGTATGGGTCACACCCATACAGATACTCATTGGATGCAGACGAAAGCGGTCAAAGCACTCTTCATAGAGCTCCATGATGCTGCCATATCTATCTGGATCGATAGTTTTAGGCACACTCTTAGGATATTGGGCAAGCCAAGGTTTATTCAACGTCATAGTCAGCGTCCTGGAAGTTCAATTAGGTTTCTATCGTTAAGCAGTCATATCCGTGTCAATAAAAAAATCAGCGCTGACTTAAAACAATTGCCGCTGAGTTCGATAATATCCTTATCTATTGACGGACTACCAATTTCTGTTACTGTTGTTCAGTTTTGATGAATGATAAAAGCATTGGTCTTAAATAAATATGATCATCTTAAAAAGTGACACTCAATTTTAAAGCGTTTTTACCAATTATTCGCAACTAAAAAATAATGTATCGTCCATATAATGATACATTTAAGCAATACATTAGCATGAATCTAAGTAAAGGTAATATTAGCATGAGCGTACTGGCCAGTACATATAAAATGCGGATAAATAAATTTATTAATTATGCAATCAAAAGATGACCAACGGTCGTTATGGTAGGATGAACTGCTGTTTTTTATTAAAAAATCGCCGATAAATAAGTAAAGCGCTTATCGTACAGCCAAGGGTGCTACTGACGCAGATTAAAAACATAGTTACAATCTGATAACGTACAGCTTGGGTGGGGTCGGCACCGGCAAGTATTTGCCCAGTCATCATACCCGGTAAGCTGACAATACCGACAACCAGCATCGAGTTTAGGGTGGGCGTCATGCCATTGATGATAGCCGCTCGTATCTGTTCGTGTACCGCTTCAAATGGTTTGGCAGAAAGGCTTAACATCATCTCGATACGCCCTTGTTGCCCATGGAGATTTTCGATAAGCTGATTGCTGGTCAGGGAGATAGCGGTTAAAGAATTGCCGAGTATTAAGCCCAGTATAGGAATGATAAATTGCGGCGTATACCAAGGTTGCACTTGCAAAATCAGACTAATAGCGATGACCGTAACCAATACTGCTGATGTACTGACAGCGATTAACGTATCAACTAACAAGCCCTTATACGTGCGTTTGACTCGATTTTTGGCAGCGCTACCGGCAATCAAAGTCATGATGGTCAGAATAATAAGGACTTCGTACCATTGTTCCCGAGCGAAAATCCATGCCAATATCAGGCCGATAAAGCTAAGCTGTATCACCGTACGGACAGCAGCAATGACAAGTGTTTTGGTCAATCTTAGACGTAAAAACCATGACACGACCAGCACGATAATAATCAAGCTGCTGGCAAGCGCAATATCAGCATAAGTCAGTACGATTTGCATGTTATCTGTACTCATCACGAGAGCTCGTTATAAAGGCAAGGTTAATCTACTTTGGTTAAAACGCCGGCATCCATATGCCAATGTTTATCTGCTAATGGCATAATATCCTGCGTGTCATGAGTTACCCACAATAATGTGCGCGTCGGCTCACGACGTAACCAGTTGATAAGCAAATGCACGAGTTTCGCTGACGTATCGACGTCTAAGGCTGCAGTAGGTTCATCCAATAACAATACTTGCGGGTTTAATTGCAATAAACGCAGTGTATTGACCAGTTGCCGCTCGCCACCCGACAGAGTGTTGGCGTCTTGTTGTAAGAAGTCAGAGGTACGCTCTAAATGCTCAAGCTGCTCGATGTGCCAGTCGATATTAAAGTGCTTTTGTTGATGGTTTGCCAAGCGGTAGGGCAATTGCAAGTTATCAATAACGCTGCCTTCTAGCAATTGTGGCTGCTGCGCGAGAAGGGCAACCTGCGAGCGCCAATGCATGGGTGCTATTTCATGAATGCTATCACGAGTATCACTCTTTTGCGCATCGCTTTGTAGCCAAACGTCGCCGGTCGTCATAGGCAGCAGCCCTGCTAGTATGCGCAATAAGACAGACTTGCCACTGCCAGAAGCGCCAGTCAAAACCGTCACTTGCCCAGCCAGTAATATACCACTGGCACCACTTATCAATGCACGGTTATTAATGGATAAAGCATCGTCGGAAGCTGAACTCTTCTGTCTTTTTGTGAACCATCGGCGGTAAGTAGGGAGCGGAGTCGCGCGCTTGCTATGGACCCAAATATCTTCAAATGCTAGCATAAAAGCCTTATTATCCGTCTTATTGGCGCTCATAGCCTAGTCGTTCAATCGTTTTACTTGCCAGCGTGTTGTATGAGCGCTTGCTCAATGGTCTCGCGTAATTTTTGCGGTACGCGAATAGGACGCATAGGTGCACTATGGTTGGCAGTCGCATCAGAACCAGAATCAGATATAGAAGCTGGCGTGATTTGATTTTGCACGCAAGCGATAACGATTTTAGTGCTGCTTAACAAGGTATTGTTGGAATAATTGCTGTTTAAAAAAGCAGTGTTTGCTTGAGTATCATCATTTGCATCTACAGTTGGCATTAGGCGATGAATGCTTTGATAAAATACAATACTGGCAGGTTTTAATTCGACCTTATCGATACGTACATTAATGACTTCATCTAATAGAATGGCTTTTTTGTATTGCAGGTCTGCTTGGCTGACGACAAAATGCTGAATCTCACCATCATCGGTCTGCAAAAAATAGCCATTTAAACCAAGCTTGGTAAACCAGTCACGGCGACAGTTTTCAAAGAATACTAAATGATTGGCATGGTAAACTATGCCGCCCGCATCAGTATGGTTAATATATACATTATAATCAGTGGCAAATAGCGGTGTGCTTGCGCTAATAGGTGTTGTATGAGTGTTTTTATTCATAATTGTCATAATGTTGCTCAGTAAATTTACTTAATAATTTATTTTTAGGGTTTAAACATTCATAGATATGGTTATAAAAATAAGAAAAAATCGGTAACGCATCTGTGGCTGCTTTTAACAGCTACTCTATCGTAAGAGATAAGGGCGCGCAACAGATAGCCTTGCCGATGTCTGTTATCATAAACCTTTATATAGTCAGTTCAGAATAAAATCGATATATTAATCTTTAGGTGCGACTGGGATAAATTTTCCTTGCTTGCAGCTATCACAGAGGCTACGAAAAATTCATTCCAGTCGCACTGTCTCTGTTTTAAAGTGAATCCACTATATATTGCCGCTCTGCTTTATTTTATAGCCGCACTATTTAATGGTCGCACTTTTAAAGTGTGGATCGTTTAAATAGCAATACTCGTTTATAGCAGTATTTTGTTTTAATTCATTAGTATAGGACAGTTTATGACCCGTTTTGTCAGTTTTAATATCAATGGTATCCGCGCTCGTCAACATCAGTTAGAGGCGGTGCGAGAGGTAATCGACCCTGATGTGATGGGTCTACAAGAGACCAAGGTGCATGATGAGCAGTTTCCGCTCGAAAATGTCGAGAGCTTGGGTTATCACGTCGAGTACTTTGGTCAAAAAGCGCATTATGGCGTGGCGTTATTATCGAAAGTTGCGCCTATTTTTGTACAAAAAGGCTTCCCTGGTGAAGATGCAGAAGCGCAAAAACGCTTTATCCATGCGCGCTATGTGTTCGATGGCCGTGAAGTGGATGTGCTTAACGGTTATTTCCCGCAAGGTGAGAGTCAAGACCATCCGACCAAATTCCCTATGAAGCGTGCCTATTATGCAGATTTGATGACCTATATCGATACGCTAAAAGCAGAAGGGCGCTCGCTAATTATCATGGGTGATATGAATATTGCCCCAGAAGATGTCGATATTGGTATCGGCGAGGTCAATGCCAAGCGTTGGCTGAAAAATAGAAAAACCTCTTTTTTACCTGAAGAGCGTGAATGGTATAGTGACTTGATGTCACGCGAGCTGACCGATACTTATCGTCTGCATTATCCAGAGAGTACCGAATTATATAGCTGGTTTGATTATCGCAGTCGCGGTTTTAATGATGAGCCGAAACGTGGTCTGCGTATCGACCACATTTTATGTACAGCGGATTTAATAGAGCACTGCGTTGATGCGGGTATTAGCTATGAGCTACGCGGCATGGAAAAACCCTCTGATCATGCGCCAATTTGGGCAGCGTTTGACTTAAATAAAGTATAATAGCTTGATTAAAAACAGCAGGTTTTAATCACCAAGTTTTATATCTAAGACTGTAAAACTAAGAGCGTATAACTAAGATTTTATAAAGATAACTTATAACCAATAAATAATGCATCAGCATTGATGAATAAGGATTGAATGATGGCTGTCGGCAACGTTGCAATACCGAATACGATTTATCCTATTGATGGGATTAAACTAAGCGCCACCGCTGCAGGCGTACGCTACAAAGACCGCGATGATTTGGTGGTGATAGAGATTGCTGATAGCGCCAACACTGCGGTTGTGACCACAAAAAATACCTTTTGTGCCGCACCGGTACGTGTTTTACGTGAACACTTTGCTAAAGCCAGCCCGCGTTATTTAATCACCAATACCGGCAACGCCAATGCCGGTACGGGCGCTGATGGTAAACGCCGCGCGGTTGATATCTGTAGCGCTCTAGCTGCTAAAGCTGGCGTGGATGTCAGTACTGTTTTGCCATTTTCGACAGGCGTGATAGGCGAGCCACTAAATAGTGATGCTGTCATCGCAGGCTTAGACAATGCCTTAGCCAATCTGGCCGCCGATAATTGGCTGGCCGCGGCCAATGGTATTCGTACGACGGATACGATTCCAAAGCTTGCCAGTGAAAAGGTTGACGTCGATGCTATCAGCTATCATATTACAGGTATGTCAAAAGGCTCGGGAATGATACGCCCCAATATGGCGACTATGCTTGGCTATGTGGCCACTGATGCTAATATCGCCGCTGATTTATTGCAAGAAATGCTGAGCAAAATTAATGAGCAATCCTTTAACCGCATTACTGTCGATGGTGATACCTCAACCAATGATTGCTGCGTTTTGATTGCAACCGGAACAGCGAGCTCGGAGATTATTGATAGCCCAGAGCATCCGCATTATCAGCCGATATTTGACGCCTTAACGGCAGTGTTTGTGCGCTTGGCACAATTGATTGTACGAGATGGGGAAGGTGCCACCAAGTTTATGACGGTAAAAGTCACGGGTGGCAATACCACGCAAGAATGCTGCGATGTGGCGTATGCGGTCGCCCATTCACCACTGGTCAAAACGGCGTTTTTTGCCAGTGATGCCAACTGGGGTCGTATCTTAGCAGCGGTTGGTTATGCTGGTATCGACGACCTTGATACCGAGCAAGTCGATGTTTATCTAGATGAAGTGATGATTTGTCAAAATGGTGGTGTGGCTCCGACTTATACGGAAGCGGCTGGCAAAGAGGTTATGAGTCGTCCTGAGATTACCATTCATATTGATTTGGCACGTGGCGATGCTCACGATACCGTTTATACCTGCGATTTATCTTACGATTACGTCAAAATAAACGCGGATTATCGTAGCTAAAAATCATTTATATTTTTATACAAACGCTCAAAGCTGAAATGGTTTTGAGCGTTTTTTTATGTCTAATACTAAATAATTCAATACTAAATAATCCAATGCCGAATTATTCAATACTGTGATTTCTCTCATTAATAAATCACTGTTAATAAAAGACCGGTAATAAAAAACCATGAATAAAAACCGTTTATTAACATCAGTTGCAAAAGCTGACGTTACGTTACAAAGCAGTTATAGAGGCTAAGGGGTTCGACGACCTATACTAGCTGCAGTAAACAATAGACGGTACAGATGGAGGTTGGGTAATTTGACCTAAATTGACTCTATCTCGATTTTATAGCTTTGACTTTATAGTTATAGTAGATTCAAAACCGAACCTTTCATTCACAGTATCTTCATAAATGCCTACTACCTTTTGAATAATGACAATTGATTAAAATGGGTTCAAAAGGTAATGATTAATACTAATAAACTGAGGATTTAATAATGAAAAAATTAGCAATTGCTGCATTGATGACGACTTTTGTTTTATCAGGCTGTTCTACCATGGGTATGAATGATGAGCGTACTATGGTGGTTGAAGGCGAAGCGATGAATGTCAAAGTGGTTAACATTCCAAGCTTTAAAATAGAAATAGCACCTCTAAAAGCAGTTTGTGAGCTGCCAGATGCTAATGGCAATAAAATTGAGTCAGAATGCCTACAATATCGTCAGACTTATCAGAAAAACTACACCCCTTTAAACGGTAATATTCAAGGCTTCACTTATGAGCCAAATTATCGCTATATTTTAGATGTGCGCCAAGAAGCGGTTATGAATGAAGCGACTCAGGTGGTTAAGCCAGTTTGGATTCTAAACGAAGTGGTTTCAAAAACAGCTGAATAATTTTAGTTGTAGATTATTATAGAAAAAGCCTCTAATCATTAGAGGCTTTTTTTGGTTTTAATTTTAAAAAATGACAGTCATTATTTGCATTAACATTGACTGTAATTCACACTAACGCCGCGGGTAGCCGTGGGGATGCGGTTATCAGCATAAATGGCAAGACCGCCGCGTGCGGTTTCTTTATATTTATCAGACATATCCGCGCCTGTCTGCTTCATGGTTTCAATGGCTTTATCCAATGAGACAAAGTGCTGACCATTGCCGCGGCAGGCAAGACGAGCGGCGTTAATGGCTTTTACCGCGCCCATCGCATTACGCTCGATACAGGGAACTTGCACCAAGCCGCCAATCGGGTCACAAGTCAGACCTAAATTATGCTCGATACCAATCTCAGCAGCATTCAAACATTGCGCTGGCGAGCCGCCCATAATCTCTGCCAATGCCGAACCTGCCATGGCACAGGCTGAACCGACTTCGCCTTGACAGCCCACTTCAGCCCCAGAGATAGAAGCGTTTTGTTTAATTAAGCTGCCAATGGCGGTGGCATTTAATAAAAACTTACGGACGCCATCTTGGTTATAATTGGGTAAAAAATCACGATAATAGTGCAAGACCGCAGGAATAATACCCGCCGCACCATTGGTCGGTGCTGTGACAACTTTACCGCCATTGGCATTTTCTTCATTGACGGCAAGTGCATACAAATCAACCCAATCCATCGCTGCGAGCTTATCGGTTTTGGCAATAGGCAAGTCTTTTTCAGCGCATAGTTGATTATGTAAATCGTGAGCGCGGCGTTTAACATCAAGTCCGCCCGGTAAAATACCACTGTTTTTACAACCTTGGGTCACACAGTCCTGCATCACCTCCCAAATCGTATCTAAATAGCTAAAGATATCCGCTTGATTGCGATAGTGACACTCGTTAGCGAGTACCAGCTCACTGATACTTAACCCATGCTCACGGCATTGTTCAAGCAACTCTGCGGCAGTATTAAACGGGTAGGGAACGATATCAATCGTTGGACTGGCATGGTCCTCATCGGGATTGTTTGCATCATCTTCGTTGATAACGAAACCGCCACCAACCGAATAATAGGTTTGCTGGTACTTGCTACCATCGGCCAATAACGCGCGGATGGTTAAGGCATTAGGATGATAAGGCAATACCGTATCATCGTACCAATACATATCGCGCTCGCTATCGAAGTCGATAATATGTTTACCTGATAAATTAAGCTGTTTATCAGCAAAAATAGGCGCTAGATATTCGCCAGTCAAGCGGGTATCAATGGTACTCGGCGTATGTCCCAGTAAACCCAAATATATCGCCGTATCGGTTGCATGCCCTTTACCAGTAGCGGCCAACGAGCCATAAAGCTCGATTTCAATATTTTTAATCGTCGTTAATGGGCTTTGCTTAAGTAATGACGTCAAAAATAAGTTGGCCGCCACCATGGGCCCGACCGTATGAGAGCTCGACGGTCCAATACCAATTTTAAATAAGTCGAAAACACTAATCATATAAATACCAATAAATTGTCAGTGCATCAGCGTATGTGATAAATAGGCTTAAGTACTGGTGTGAAAAAAGATAATAGATAACGGCTCCAAAAGCCTTGATAAATACAGCACAATGACAAGGGCAGGCATTTATTTAAATGCACACTTTAATAAATGTGAGTATTTAAAAAACATGGGATATTATCTATAAATGTCTCTCAGTATAGGCGTACAGAGACCTGCTGAATAATAACTTTTATTTATCATAGAACTCCGTTATCATGCTCGCAGCCATTACCTGTGTAACATCCTGTAATCTTGCTAACACTATATAGTGAACAACGTCGCAGAAATCCTTAAACTACTTTTAATAGAACCTATTTGACGGTCTATATTTGGTCAAAGTAAATGACTTTCCTGCTGTTATCGTTTTTTAATTCCTCTATAGTTGTTGATGATTGGCATGACTTAGCTGTTATCGTTTTGACTGAATTCATATCTGTATTCTCATAGTTGTATTTTTCATAGTTGTATTTCCCACAGTTTTTTAGCTGACTCGTATTCTCTCAGCTCAAATAGGACAGCGCATGACAACTCCCGAACCTCATTCTCCAAACCCCGAAAATAGCACCCAAGAATCTGCTTCGCACAATGCATTAGAAGCGGCTGGTATTGATGCAGCTGCGATGAGTTATCCGCACAATCCAGACTTTGATAATGGTCGTTGGTTTCCAACGTGGCGTCCGTATGGCGGTGATTTGGATCGTGATCCGGTCGGTATCAATGAGTATTTGCCGCCCGCAAAGAGCGTTTTATTAGGTGTGCAGCATACTTTTGCGATGTTTGGGGCAACGGTGCTGGCGCCATTATTAATGGGCTTTGACCCCAATTTGGCCATTTTGATGTCTGGTATTTGTACGGTGATGTTTTTTATGATTACCGGTGGGCGCATGCCTAGTTATTTGGGCTCAAGCTTTGCCTTTATTGGCCCGGTTATTGCGGTGACGGCTTATGCAGGCGTGGGATTTAATGACAATTTGAATGTCGCCTTGGGCGGTATCATGGCATGCGGCATCATTTATGCGTTGATAGGTCTATTGGTCATGAAGACGGGTACAGGCTGGATTGAGCGTTTGATGCCGCCTATTGTTACCGGTGCAATTGTGATGATTATTGGTTTGAATTTAGCACCAGTGACCATTCAAGGGGTGTCTGCCAACCAGTTTGATGCATGGATGGCCACGCTGACGGTATTGCTTATCAGTGGGGTGGCGGTATTTACCCGCGGTATGCTGCGCCGTTTGCTGCTGTTGGTTGGCTTGATATTGTCTTATATCGCTTATTTCTTTATGACCAATGTGCTTGGCTATGGCGTTCCGATTGACTTTACTAGTGTATCAGCAGCGTCATGGTTTGGTCTGCCAAGTATTCATTCACCGCGTTTTGAGATGAGTGCGATTATATTAATTGCGCCTGTTGCCTTTATTTTAGTGGCCGAAAACTTAGGGCACTTTAAAGCAGTCGAAGGTATGACTAAAGCGCGAGTAACGCCTTATATGGGTCGGGCATTTTTTGCTGATGGCTTGGCGACAACGTTTTCGGCAGGTTTTGGTGGTACAGGTGTGACCACTTATGCAGAAAACATCGGTGTCATGGCTGTGACCAAAGTATATAGCACGACGATTTTTGTGGTAGCAGGTCTGGTGGCTATCTTGCTTGGATTATCACCAAAGTTTGGCGCAATTATTCAAACGATACCGGCGGCTTTATTGGGCGGCGCATCTATTGTGGTATTTGGTTTGATTGCGATTGCAGGGGCAAAAATTTGGATAGACAATCATATCGACTTTAGCAAAAACAGCAATTTAATCATTGCTGCGGTCACCGTTATTATGGGTACGGGTAATTTTAGCTTGCATCTAGGCGGCTTTGATTTGGGTGGTATTGGTACGGCTACCTTAGCCGCGATTGTGCTTAATGCCTTATTTAATAGACAAAAAGATTAATCGTCAAAAAGGCTCACTGTTAAAAAGAGTGATGTTTTACTCATAAAATTAAAGAGTTTAATATATTGATAAGCAAAAGCCACAATAATTATTGTGGCTTTTATTTATTATGACGCTTATTTATAAACATTGTTATTTGCTGCGTTCTTTATTTATAGTCACGTTTATAAAATCGTGAAAAAAACCGATAACGTCGTAGCGCGCGTGGTTTAGGTTTTAATGAACCTAAATAAATGGCAAACATGGTCAGCAATGCGCCGCTCCATTGTAAAGTATTAATCGGTTTATCAAGCCAGCTATAATCAATCACCAAGGCGGCAATGGGCTCGGTCAATAACAGCAGCCCTGTCAATGCCAAGGACAACTTAGGAATAGAGTAGGCGATAAGCCCCCAAGCCAAGCATTGCATCACGGTGCCATAAATCAATACCCAACCAATCTCAGACCACGTATTGGGCAAGATATTGCCCATATCGAACACAAACATCGGGACAATCATTGCCACTACGCCGCCGATGCTAATCAGTTGCATGAGCATAAATATCGGCGTTGGCTCAGTATCGTGGGTCTTACGGATAAAGGTCATCGACGCGGCAAGCATAGCGCCTGAAACGATACCCGTGACAAACCCCCAAGTCGCCGCGGTGTTTTGCGCAAATTCAGGACTACCTATCATTGCCACGCCTAGCATGGCTAAAAATAAACTGATAAGCTGCACGATAGATTGGCGCTCATTAAAATATAAAAAACCAATGGCCGCTAAAAAGAAAATCTGTAAGCTGTTTAATAAGGTTGAGATACCGGGACCGACCGCATAAATACTCTCATGCCATAGCGCTAAATCGAGTCCTAAAAACGCGCCTGATAATAGACCGTAAAAAACAGCCCGCTTTGAGCGTGGAAGTCGTTGTCCTGTCATTTTAGCCAATATAGCAAAGACCACGCCTGAAATAGCCAGTCGCCAAAATGACATTGCCCAGCCGCCGATATCGACATGAGCGACAATTAAGCTGCCCAAACCAAAAATGACGCAACCAATGACCAAGCCAGTAGCGGCGGAGCGTGAAGAGGCGATAGCCATGCAATATCCTTATCTCATTACTATGATACTTTTTTAAAATACTTTCTAAGTGTTGTTTGCTAAAGAGCTGGTTTATCAAGAGCTGGTTTATCAAGAGCTGGTTTATCAAGAGCTGGTTTATATAGACAGGCCATATTGTCAGTGTTTTACTCTTAAATTGGAATGCTTTGGCGCGATTTATTTTATAATGACGTATCATCCACCTTAGATAAATAAAGCGGTCACCTTCTCACAGCAATAATATTGGCGCACGTGCTGCCATTTGTTACTCTAACATTCATTTGTAGTTTAAAGTGCGTCATGTTTAAAATAGCGATACTCTTCAAATACTTAACTTAATATAGTCAATTCTATATAAAATAGAGACATGATATTTTTACGCGAAACTGTCGTAAGTTTTCCTCGCTTGCTGTGCGCTTTGCACTCCAGAGGCTTCAAAAAATCTATGACAGTCCCGCTATATGGTTTTTATAATGAACTCACTCTATATTTACAGAGCTTCTATTATTTTTAGTCTAGGTTTGCTTATGCTGCAACGTTCTATATCGAAACGAAAAATAGATTTCTTATTGACACTGCCGCGACAACTATCGCGTGCAATCTTTGTCGGGCGCCTGTCTGTCATAAGCATCATAGCTGCTACGTTTTTTTTGACGTTAAATGCGCAAGCCGCTAGCTGCAAAATACCCAAAAGCTATTATAAAAATGTCTCTTGTACCTCTAGTAGCGGCTATTTTTTAGCCATAAAAGATTACGGTGCACCAGTTGCCTTGATTGATAAGCAAGGCAAAAGCGTGCTTGATTTAACCCGCTATCAAAGAGTAGATGCTGACAAAATATCGGGCGGCTTGCTACCAGTGCTGCGTAATGGTCGGGTGGGCTACGTCAATATGCAAGGTCGCGAGGTTATTCCTGCGATGTACGATATGCTCAAAGAAGGACAAAGTTGGGCGCGTCCCGTCTCTGAAGGTCGCATTGTGGTCAAGCAAAACGGTCATTATGGGGTTGTAGATACTGCCAACAAGACAGTCATACCATTTTCCGCTGCAATTAATGATATTGACGATTATCGTAGCGGCATGACGCGCGTACGTAAAAATCAAGCTATCAGCTGGTTGGATAAAAACGGCAAACCTACCTCTGACCTAAATAGCAAGGCTGCTAGTCAAAATTCGAAAAGTACACTTGTTAGTAGCAATGAAGCTGCGCAAAAGTTGCCACCGTCCCGTAGTTTTACCACCTTGCAGCCACGGCAACAAGACGGCAAATGGGGCTTTGTTGACGATAATAATGTGTCTATGATTACCTATTCTTTCGATGACGTGCGACCATTTTCTGAAGGTTTGGCGGGCGTGCGTATCGATAATGAATGGGGCTTTGTCAATTTAGGCGGTGAGTTAGTGATTCCTTTTCGCTTTGATAATAACGGTGTGAATGCGAGCGATCATTATAAAGACCAACCTGCATTTGTATTTACGAATGGCAAAGCTTGGATTGGCAATTTAGAAAATGGCAATAAAATGTGTATTGATAAAGAGGGTGATAGTATTGGATGTGATTGATACTTAAGACTTATCATTTAATATCACGCTTAAATTTGCCGGCAAAAAAAGAGTGTCAGAGCGATAGGTTATTCATCGCTCTGACACTCTTTTTTTGCTTGAGGCGGACTAGCCTTAGACGTAAACGGTCATTTTTCTAGCAAGTGCTTGCTAATTAAATCGACCATATAGGGCTGATAGTATTCGGGAATATCGTGTGCCATACCTTCGATTAAATGAAAGCTTGCATTAGGAATGGTCTTTGCAACCACTCGACCTTGTGAGGCGGGTAACAGACCATCAGCGCTACCATGCAGCACAATCGTCGGTGCTTTAACTTGTTTGCTATATTTGCTAATCGAGCCAGAAGCTAAGATAGCATTGAGCTGTTGTACCGTACCAAGCGGATGAAAATTACGCTGATAACGTATCTTGGCGATGTCACGTACCATGCGCACATTGACGTGCCCTGGTGTGCCAACGGTTTTCATAAACCAGACGCTATGCCGCACGATATCGCGCTCAGAGTGGCTCTCAGGGCGGTTGATCAGGGTATATAACTGCTTGGGTTTGGGCGGCTTTAAAAAAGCACGATTGGTGGTGGTAAACATCAAGGCCATGCGCTGTACCAAACTTGGATAACGCGCGGCAACGATTTGAGCAATCATCCCGCCCATAGAAGCGCCAAGCAGATGCGTTTTACCAAGCTTTAAGGCTTTGATTAAACGCGCCGTATCTTCTGCCATGTCGGTTAAATTATAAGCAACCGGCGCGCCTTTATTCGACAGTCCCGTTTGCAGACGCATCATCATTTTTAATTGGCTGATACGCGGCAAACCATCAATCTGTACTTTGGACGACAAGCCGATATCACGATTGTCAAAACGAATTACAAAAAAACCGGCATCGATAAAGCGCTTGATGAAACTATTGGGCCAAAACACCATTTGTGAGCCAAGCCCCATAATCATAAGTAACGGCGGATTCTTGGGATCACCACCTGCCTCAACACACAGCTCAATGCCATCGCCGATATCGATCATCGATTGATAAAGATGCTCGCTTAAGTCGGATGCACGCCAATTATGGTCGCCAAATTGCTGCCATTCAGGGGTTGGATAATTGCCATTTTCCTCTGAAATCTCAGGCGCTTCTAAAATCCTAGGCGCACTATTGATGGGGTTTGATTGTGTCATGAAGTATCCTATTTAAACGGTCATTGGCTTAAAGTTCGAGCATCTCAAAATCAAGCTTGCCAACGCCGCATTCTGGGCAAATCCAATCATCAGGGATATCTTCCCATTTAGTGCCAGGCGCGATGCCTTCTTCAGGACAGCCGAGCTCTTCGTCATATATCCAGCCGCAGACAATACATTCATAACGTTTCATAAATAGTCCTATCGATTATTGTCACTGTTATTAAAACCAGTGTTACTAGGTGTTTTTTTAAGGCTTATATTCACTACTATAGTCAATATTTAGACCGTAAAAACGCACGTAGTTTATCATATAACCGTAATTTTCATAGTTAAGTTTACACTTGTATATTGAGATTAACCAGCTTTTATCAAGTCGTAGAGTACCCACTTAATGGTTTTAGTAGTGCTAACTTCGCCAGTTTTATCTCCGCCATAAAGTCGATTATGCTATAATTCTCACTACCAATTTTACCAATTGAGATATCGACCATCACTGTCATATCCTCTTCCAGTGCTATACGCAAAGGGTTATCATGAGCGCTACTGCCGACGTTTCATCAGCTAATACCACAACCAAATCCTCGCCGACACTCAATACCGATCATCCATTTTGGCAAATCATTCGCACAGTACCAGACTTCCCAAAAGTTGGCATTGATTTTTATGATATTACCCCGTTACTGCGCAGTCATATTAATGCTGTGATTGATGAGATGCTAGCTGTACTGCCTGTGGGTCTGCTTGATGACGTCGATTGCTTGGGTGCAGTGGAAGCGCGCGGATTTGTATTTGCCAGTTTGCTCGCAGGTCGCTTGGGTAAAGGTATGATTTTGCTGCGTAAACCTGGCAAATTGCCACCACCGGTTGCCAATAAAGCTTATGCCTTAGAATATGGTAAAGACATGCTTGAGATGCAAAATAATTTGCCACCTGAGCGCGTGCTGTTGGTCGATGATATTTTGGCTACTGGCGGCACGCTGATGACTGCTTATGAGCTGTGCAAGTCTGCTAAGCACACGGTAGTTGGTGCCTTGGTATTGTTAGACCTTGTTGATTTACACGGCGAATTCCCTGTGCCGGTTTATACGGTTTTAAAAGCTTAGAGAAGAGTTTTTTAGCATAATAAAAAGCGCGCTGAATAGTTCAGCGCGCTTTTTAATGGCATGTACTTTGTTGATTCGTCTTGACCTGCGTTACTTATCTTGCTGGTAACTTTTACAGGCCTGCTCTACTAGCATGCGACTAATTGTTTTTGGCTTGGTCACCTTAAAGTCTTTGGTCGTCAATATCGGCTTTTCTGATTGCCAAGATTTTAACACTTTATCGTCAGCAGCGTAGTTGACGTAAGCGCGCCGATAGTAGCTAGAATCCTTACAAGAGATGAGTAATTGCTGGTCGCTATGATGGATGTCGGTTTCTTTAGTCTGTTTGTCCTTACCTTCCTTGCTGTCTTTTTCTTTACTATCCTTTGTCACCACGGTTTTTGGCGCGGGATAGGTTCTACGAATCGAGACGGTAATATTTTCGACTGCTTTTTCGTCAATAATATGAATGTCTGAGCGTTCGATAGAATCCAAATCTAAGCTAAAAATAGAGCCAGTCTGACTTTTTGATACCTCTAACCAGTTTGCCGCATAGCCACTCATTGCAAGCGTACTACCTGCTAATATCACTGCTAGCCGTTTCATAATCGAGCCTTGCTTTTTGTTATATAAAGTCGCTCATCATAGCCAACTTAATAGGGGCAGGCAAATTTCTTTTATGACAAGCGGTTCACGCTGTGGCAATCTTAGCACTCGTGATTAGCAGGCAGAGATCTCGGACATATAGTAAGTTTGGTTGTTAATCACGCATGTCTGCTAGCATTTTCGCAAGCTCATCACGCGCACCGATAAAGCCATCGATACCCTTAGGTAATAAGTCTTGTGTGACCGTATCTTGCTGATAAGCGGCACTGAATTCGTCGTGCGTTAAGCTGACTTTGGTCATGTCGGCCAAATCCATTGACATGCTTGGTGATAGCTGGCGTATCACTTCAACATCCATCGCTGCCAGCTCATCGATAAGATTGGGCGCGATGGTTAACAGGTCACAACCCGCCAATGCCAATATTTGCTCAGTCGAGCGGAAACTGGCTCCCATCACTTGCGTTTTATAGCCATGCTGCTTGTAGTATTGATAAATAAGCTTGACCGATTGCACGCCCATATCGTCTGAAGCGGGGACGTTTTGGCGGTTTTGCTGGCGTTTTTGCCAATCTAAAATACGCCCTACAAATGGGGATATCAGCGTCACACCAGCATCGGCACAGGCAATCGCTTGATGCTGACCGAATAATAAGGTTAAGTTACAGTGAATACCCTGAGTTTCAAGATAACGTGCGGCCTCAATCCCTTGCCACGTTGCTGCCATCTTAATCAAGACGCGCTCTGAGTCGATACCTGCTTTTTGATAGGCTTCCATAAAGCTTAAGGCTTTATCAATGGTCGCTTGGGTATCATAAGACAAGCGTGCATCGACTTCGGTTGAAACGCGACCTTCAATCAATGCCAGAATATTACAGCCAATTTGAATGGTCAGCTCATCAATCACCGCATCGATATCACCGCGATGGCGACTCATGGTTTCTGACAGCATGGCTTCATTATCCGGATGAATGAGCACTTTGGTAATGAGGCTGGGATTGGTAGTGGCATCGATGGGTTTTAGGCGCGCAATGGCGGCAAGGTCGCCCGTATCAGCGACAATAGTGGTCATGGTGCGAAGCTGTTGTAATGCGCTCATCAGATATCCTTGGTATGGTCAATTAACGTTGTTATGTTCTTATTTAGCGGTGTTATTTAAATTTGTTGTCCATGATGTTTTTTTATTCATACAGCGGTTTATCATGGTGGTCTTGCTTGGGATTTTGCTTAGCAATAGCGTCTTAGCGGTTTTTTGAACTTAAACCTATTAAGCTTATACGCTGTTAAAACTATGCGCCTTTAATAAGAGCCTTTAAACTGTATCATAGATTTAAGCGTCTGTAGCCTGATAGTTTCACAGAGCTTAGTCGTTATAGGGTATAACTGTGCTAAGATTTATAGAAAATTGACCGTTTACGCGCATTTACGAATGGGCACTGTCGATAGTTTTTGCTATAGTAGAGCCGATCAGCTGTTTGGCGCGCGCGAAACATCAAAAGTAAGTAAGCATTTATTATTAAAACAAGCATATTGCACAGACAGTCATAGCTAACAGTTATAAACTTTAGTAACAACATTAGAAAAAGGATGGGCGGTAATGAGTGAGCAGTCACCAGAGCAAAATGTAGACAAGATAAACCAAACCCCTGCAAGCGTCAGCGAGGCTGCAACTGATAAAGAGTTTTTAAACACATTGCGCCAAAGTATTGATGCGGTAGACTGCGAAATTCAGACGCTGATTAACAATCGTGCCAAACTGGCTCAGCAAGTGGCAACCGTGAAGAAAAACCACGTTGCCAATAGTCCTGATGCTGAAAAGACCAATCCTATTTTTTATCGTCCTGAGCGTGAAGCGCAAGTCTTAAAAGCGGTAATGGAGCGTAATACTGGACCTATTGCCGATGAAAAAATGGCACGCTTATTCCGTGAAATCATGTCGGTCTGCCTCGACTTAGAAGCGCCGCAACGTATTGCTTTCTTAGGTCCTGTTGGTACTTTTACCCATGCTGCAGCGTTAAAGCACTTTGGTAAAGCTGCTGATACTGTGCCACTAAATACCATTACTGACGTCTTTCGCGAAGTCGAAGCGGGCACGGCGATGTATGGTGTGGTACCAGTTGAAAACTCATCAGAGGGCGTGGTTAACCATACCTTAGATGGTTTCTTATCTTCTACGTTAAAGATAATCGGTGAAGTTGAGTTGCCTATTCACCAGAATTTCTTGGTTGCTGAACATACCAAGATAGATGGCTTAAGCCGTATCTACTCGCATCAGCAATCATTGGCGCAGTGCCGTCATTGGCTTGATGTTAATTATCCAAATGTCGAGCGCGTGGCAGTATCAAGTAATGGCGAAGCAGCCCGTCGCCTCAAAAACGAGTGGCATTCAGCGGCGATTGCCGGTGATGTGGCTGCTGCAGAGTACGATTTACATAAGCTTTACTCAAACATCGAAGACAATCCAAGCAATACCACGCGTTTCCTAATTATCGGTCATGAAGCCATTGCGCCATCAGGACACGATAAAACCTCAATTATGGTTTCAGCGCATGATAAAGCGGGCGCCCTGATCGAAATCTTAAAGCCTTTGTCTTATCATGGCGTGTCGATGACCAGTATCGAGACCCGCCCTGAACGTCCGAATAAATGGGCTTACGTGTTCTTTATCGATATGGATGGACACATTGAAGACGCAAATGTGAGTGCAGCGATTGCTGATATCCGACCATTGGTCAAAGATTTGCGTATTCTAGGTTCTTATCCAAAAGCCGTGCTATAAAGCTGGCTTAGTTAAAGTATTTATCAAACCGCTAGCAATGCTTAATAAGCAGATATTAACAAGTAGATATTACTAAACAGGTATTAACCAGCAGTAAATGCGTTATCACCTTTAAGGATAAATCATGCAGTCATCTCATTCGACAGAGTCAAATTTATCACCGCTAATGCCTGCTTATGACAGTATTTTAGAGCTGGCGCCTTATCAAACGGGAAAGCCGGTTGAGGAGTTGACGCGTGAATATGGCGTCTCAGACGTGGTAAAGCTTGCCAGCAATGAGAATCCACTGGGCTGCTCACCGCACGTTACGCTCGCGATTACCGAGCAATTGGGTGAGTTGGCACGTTATCCTGATGGCGATGGTTATTATCTCAAGCAAGCGCTTGCTGATGTCAATGATGTCAGTGTCGAGCAAATTACCTTGGGTAATGGTTCTAGCGATTTATTATATATTCTAGCGAGTAGTTTTGCCGGTAGTGATGATGCCATCATTTATAGCCAATACGCCTTTATCATTTATCCGATGCTGGCCAAAATGCAAGGAGCGACAGGCATAGAAGTACCTGCCAGTCGCTTTGGTCATGATTTAAAGGCGATGAGTCAGGCGGTAGCGGACAATCCTAATACCAAGATGGTGTTTATCGCCAATCCTAATAATCCAACCGGCACCCAGCTTGCGCATGAAGAGCTACGTGCGTTTGTCGCTAGTGTGCCAAGCTCGGTATTGGTCGTGTTAGATGAAGCTTATATCGAATATAGCCCTGAGAGTAACAATAGGGCGCTG
This sequence comes from Psychrobacter sp. DWR1-2-3, assembly GCF_049896465.1. Classification (NCBI taxonomy): domain Bacteria; kingdom Pseudomonadati; phylum Pseudomonadota; class Gammaproteobacteria; order Moraxellales; family Moraxellaceae; genus Psychrobacter; species Psychrobacter sp. DWR1-2-3. The sequence continues at coordinate 501,997 of NZ_JAFCUJ010000002.1, read as the reverse complement.
CTCGATGAATTTGATAACGTGATTATTGTACGTACTTTTTCAAAAGCCTACGGATTGGCGGGTTTACGTGTTGGTTATGCGCTTAGCTCAGTGCCGGTCGCAGATTTACTCAATCGCATTCGTCAGCCATTTAATGTCAGTAGGGTGGCACTCGCCGCTGCCGCCGCGGCGCTTGCTGACCAAGATTTTATTGAAAAATCGAGGCTCAATAACCAAGAGCAAATGCGCTGGTTAGAAAAACAGTTTGACGCACTAGGGTTAGGGTTTATCAAGTCGCATGCCAACTTTATTATGGTTGAAATAGAAGTTGAGATGGAGGACATAACCGCTGCTTCTATTCATCAAGCATTGCTAGAGCAGGGCGTGATAGTCCGTCCACTAGAGAGTTATGGCTTGCCTAACTGGCTACGTATCACGGTAGGGGTTGCAGAAGATAATATGCGCCTGATTGATACCCTACGTTCAATCTTGACTGATGACTGATAAAAACTCAGCTATCTTTCGTTTAATAAGCAACTGATTCAATTAATTATTCAATTTTATGACGCTAATATCAGCTTGCTTTACGCTTACTGATGTTGGTTTGTTGAAAGAGAAACGCCGTGAGTCGCCAGAAAAATAATATTAGCAATATCCATAGTCAGCCGCCGTTATTTAAGCAAGTTTGTGTCATTGGTCTCGGGCTTATTGGTGCAAGTCTTGCCCAAGCCATCAAAGACAATGGTTTAAGTGAGCGCTTGGTGGCGGTTGATAGACATGCACCGAGCATCGACGAAGCCATTCAGCAAGGTTTGCTAGATGCGGGTAGTGCCGTCTTAAGTGAAGTGGTATCAGGCAGTGACCTAATTGTCATCGCCGTGCCAGTGCAAGCGGTAGAGGCCGTGTTTGTTGATATCAAAACCGCGATGGATAACGGACAGCTTGCTACTGATTGCATGATAACCGACGTCTGTAGTACCAAGGTTAATATCATTGAGGCGGCAAAAGCGGTCTTTACCTCATTACCAACGGGCTTTGTACCCGCGCATCCGATTGCTGGTGCTGAAAATTCAGGGTATCATGCCAGGCGCGCCACTCTATTCGTCAATCATAGCGTTATTATCTGCGAGCTACCAACGACCAATGATAGCGCCATTGCTAAGCTACGGCAGTTATGGGAAGCGGTAGGTGCGACTGTCATGCCGATGGCGGCTGATCATCATGATGCGATATTGGCGCATACCAGTCATTTACCGCATTTGCTGGCGTTTAATTTGGTTGAGCAGCTGGCAAGTCACGATGATAATTTAGATATGTTTCGCTATGCCGCAGGTGGTTTTCGAGATTTCAGCCGTATTGCTGCCAGCGACCCTAAAATGTGGCATGATATATTTTTTGCCAATCAAAGCGCCATTGTGAGCGCCCTTGATGAGTATGGCGTTTATCTACAGACCATGCGCCAGCTTATTATTGATAAAGATTCAACCGCCCTGATGGGACTTTTGGGCCGCGCGCAAGCCGCACGGCGACATTTTGGCCATATGTTAGCCAGCACCCCTTATACGGATACTTCTGCCATGTCAGCTTCTTATAATATTACCCCTAGCAACACCGTTTCTGGCACCATTACCATTCCTGGTGATAAGTCGATCTCGCATCGCAGTATCATGCTTGGTAGCCTTGCGACAGGTGTCACCAACGTCACTGGATTTTTGGAAGGTGAAGATGCGCTTGCCACTTTGCAAGCGTTTCGTGATATGGGTGTGAGCATTGAAGGCCCTGATAAAGGAAAATTGACCATCCATGGCGTTGGTATGAATGGTTTAAAGCCAAGCAAGACACCGCTGTATATGGGTAACTCAGGCACCAGTATGCGTCTGCTAGCCGGTATCTTAGCGGCGCAGTCATTTGATAGTGTATTGACCGGTGATACCAGTCTAAACAAGCGCCCGATGGAACGTGTGGCCGCGCCGTTACGTGAGATGGGTGCAGTAATTCAAAGTACCGGTCATAATGGTACTGCGCCACTGAGTATTACGGGTCGTGCGAATGTTGGTGAGCCTCTCCAAGGTATGGAATATGATATGCCGGTCGCGTCTGCACAGGTCAAGTCTTGCTTATTGCTGGCTGGGCTTTGGGCAAAAGGCACCACGACTGTCATTCAACCGGAAGTTAGCCGTGACCATACCGAGCGTATGCTATCAGCCTTTGGTTATCCTGTGACGGTTGACGGCAATCGCGTCAGCGTCGAAGGTGGCGGCACGCTCACAGGTGGTGATATTGCTGTGCCTGCTGATATCTCTTCAGCGGCATTCTTTATGGTCGCTGCGGCTATCAGTCAGGGTAGCGAGTTGACGCTAACGCAAGTCGGTATCAATCCGACGCGTACCGGTATCATCGATATCTTAAAACTGATGCAAGCTGATATCAGCTTAAGTAATGAGACCCATGTCGGCGGCGAACCAGTCGCTGATATCACTATTCGTAGTTCAAACTTAGTCGGTATTGATATCCCAGAATATTTAGTACCTTTAGCGATTGATGAATTCCCAGTGTTATTTATTGCTGCTAGCTGTGCCCAAGGTCGCACGGTGTTAACCGGTGCGAAAGAATTGCGCGTGAAAGAGTCGGATCGTATTGCTGTCATGGCAGATGGTCTACAAACGCTAGGCATTGATTGTATGGTGACTGAAGACGGGCTGATTATTGAAGGTAAGGGCATCGAAGGTAATGGCAGTAATGCTGATGTTAATGAAGTGAATAACAGCCAGCCAGTCTTTGGCGGCGGACATATCATCTCGCATCATGATCATCGTATTGCCATGAGCTTTGCGGTTGCCAGCTTACGTGCTTCTAAGCAAATTACCATCGAAGGTGTTGAAACCGTCAATACCAGTTTCCCAGGATTTGCTGAGCTTGCCAATCAAATTGGTATGTCTATTAAAGTGGATAATGGTGCAGCTTAATGCCATGTTAATATGATAAGCCTTATTATTTGCTTTTAAAGTATAGGTTTTTGAATTTTGGTTTTTGAAGTATTGAATCTTAAAGTGCTGTCTTTCAGGATTCAATAAAATCTAAAAGGTTAGTTGTAAACCTTAATGTAAAAGTCGTTTTAAAGATATTTTTTAACGTTGTTGTCGTGAGCAATGTGTTGATACTTAAATAGTATTAACGCATTGCTTTTTACTTTCTACCCTATATGTAGTAACCCTGCGCTCTTACCGCTAAGTTTTCATTGTTGATAAACATTAGGTGAGGTCGCGCTTTGCTCTAATTTAAGTTGTCTTGCCTTATGACTACTCAAAATGTTGTCAAAAAACCAGTCGTTCCCATTAAAACCACACGAAGTGGTATCGTCACTGCGCTGATTGCTTTTTGTATATGGGGCGCATTTCCTTTATATTTTAAACAATTAGCCGCTTATAACGCGACAGAAATCATCGGTCATCGTATTGTTTGGACGTTTGCCTGTTTGCTCATCGTCGTGGTCGTGACCAAGCGCTGGCAGTGGATAGATACTTTAAAGCAAAATCCAAAGTGGATAGCGTTGACATTTTTGTCAGGTATTATTATCGCCACCAACTGGCTCACTTACGTATGGGCGGTCAACCACGATCAAATCCTTGAGGCGAGCTTAGGATATTTTATCGGGCCATTAGTTGGGGTGGCGCTATCGATGATTTTATTCAAAGAGCGTCTGCGTACCCTGCAATGGGTCGCGATTGGGTTTGCGCTATTGTCTGTGGTCATTCAAGTGGTCATGCTGGGTAGTCTGCCATGGTTATCGCTCATTCTTGCCTTTAGCTTCAGTACTTATGGCACCATTCAGCGCCAAACGCCATTGACTGCGGTCGATGCGATGTTTGTTGAAACTACCATGCTGGTACCCATCTTCATTTGGTGGTTTTGGCAAGCGGATGTGGTTAGTAGCCAGCTGAGCTTTTGGTTTACGCCAAACATCTGGTTATTGATGCTGGCAGGTCCGATTACGCTCATACCGTTACTGTTATTTAATAGATCGACTAAACTGGTTGCTTATAGTATTTTAAGCTTTATGAATTATCTGACGCCGACCTTTATTTTCTTCTTGGCGGTATTTTATTATAAAGAGCCTTTTGACTTAAACCGTTTAGCCGTCTTTGGTTTGATTTGGCTCGGGCTGTTATTATTCAGCATTGACTTGTGGCGTCATCGCCCTAGTAAAGCGTTAAAAGCCGAGCGCTTGCGCGAAGAAGCGTTGCAGCAAAGTAAGTAAAAAAACAAAGTAAATAAAATTTTGGGCTAAAGACTTAAATTAAAAAGCTCAGTTAAAAAATTAATAAATAAGGATGAGCGCATGTTTCATACCGAATCTGATGTGGTGTTTGTCAAAGGCTTAACAGTAGAAGCAGTCATTGGTGTTTACGCGTGGGAGCGCGCTATTACGCAGCCGCTCCTAATTGATATAGCGCTTGAAACAGATATTAGTAAAGCTGCTGTTTCAGACGATGTCCATGATGCGCTCAATTACAAAGCGGTCTGTGATGATGTGAGCGAATGGTGCCAAGCAATTAAGGCACAGTTGCTAGAGCATTTGGCTGGGCAAATTGCTGATAAGCTGCTCGAAAAATACACCTGCCATAAAATTACGTTAAGCGTTGCCAAGCCGACTGCTATTCAGCAGGCTGATGCGGTTGGGGTGCAAATCACCCGTTATGCCAAAGCTGGTGCTGACAAGCCAACTGCAAGTAAAGGCGATGATGCGTAAGATGCATAAAAATCTGGCCGATTTAAATCTTGAGGACTTAAAAAAGTGTGCGCCTGAACAGCTGCAAACGCATTCTGTGACGGCGGTGGTATTGGCTTTGGGTAGTAACTATCAAGCAGAAAAATACTTATCGCTCATTCGAGAGAAATTAGCCGATTTAGGCGAGATACAGCTATCAACAGCGTTTCAAAACCCTGATTTTACGGCGACACCTGAGCTGCCAAAACCTGATTATACCAATCAGTGTGTTTATCTAACCCTTACATCTGCCATGACCTTGCAGCAGTTGCAGCAGACCTTTAAGCAGTTTGAAAGTGATTGCGGTAGACAGCGTTCCTCTGAGTCAATAAAAAATCCTATAAAAATAGTCACCATGGATATCGATATTTTACTAATAAAATTAGATGATAAACAAAATAGCCTAAGCAAAGAATGGATAATAATGGCGGATAGATATCCATTTAAGGCCCATGAAAGAGCAGGGATTGAAGAGTTAGTTTTAAATAGTTATTCAAAAGGTTAAGAAGGGTTTATTAAAGGATAATGTCTTTCTTCAAGTGCCTCAAAATAAAAGCTGGGCATTTTGCCCAGCTTTTATCAAATTTACATGGTTCAGCGCAAAGAGTCTTATTGCGCCGTTAAACCACCATCAACGATAAACTCTGAACCGGTTGAGTAGCTTGAATCATCTGACGCTAAGAATAGCACCATGCCGCTGACTTCTTCGGGCTGCGCCACACGTCTCATTGGAATGGTTTTGGCAAAAGCTTCAACCGCATCTTTGGTATCGCCTTGCATAATCATTGGAGTAGCGATGACGCCTGGATGAATGGAGTTCACGCGAATGCCATGAGGGGCGCACTCCAATGCTGCGGCTTTGGTCATACCGCGTACCGCAAATTTAGAATCGGTATAACCGATAGCGCCGCCAACTAAGCCATTAATAGATGAGATATTGATGATAGAGCCTTGTTTGGCTGCTTTCATCGTTGGAATAACCGCTTTCATGCCTAAAAATACCGACACTTGGTTAATCTCTAGAATCTTGCGGTAGTCTGCTACCAAGGTGTCTAAGATAGATTTGTGCGTCGTGATACCTGCATTATTGACTAAGACATCGATTTGACCAAATTTTTCTTGGGTTGCTTTAACGACTTGTGCCCAATCGTCTTCATTGGTGACATCATGCTTGATAAAGAGGGCGTTATCACCAAGCTCTTTTGCCAATGCATCGCCTTTTTCACTATTGATGTCGGTGAATACCACTTTAGCACCTTCTTCCATACATAAACGCGCATGAGTTTCGCCCATCCCTTGAGCCGCGCCTGTGATAATGATAACTTTGTCTTGTAAACGAGCCATGATATTTCCTATTTTTATTTATGGATAATGAAAAGTATAAGTCATGATGGCTGAATATTCATTAGTGGATATGAAACCATAAGCGGATATGCGATATTTTTAGACAATAATTTTAAATTTAGCCTGTAAATAATACTTTCAGATAATGAGTTTGAGAAAATGATGTATAAAGTGATATTAGATTTTTGTTTTAAAGAGGTCGGTAGCCAACAGTTTTTTGAAAAAGACGCAGATTTTGATAAGTTATTAATCGAGCGATACAGTGAATTGCTCGAGCAAGCAGCGGCGTCAGAGTTATATGAATGGCGATGTAGTATTGAGGGTAGGTTGGCTGAAATTATTGTATTAGACCAGTTCTCGCGAAATATTTATCGTGATACGCCAGCGGCCTTTGCTCAAGATAGTATGGCATTGGCGCTCGCTCAAGAAGCGGTTACTGCTGGCACATTAGAAATACTTGAAACTGTAGAGGCGCGTAAGTTTGTACTTATGCCGTATATGCACAGTGAGTCAAAACTGATTCATCAACGAGCAGTCACCCTGTTTGAGCAATATACCAATGCCGATACCGTAGAGGCTGAGATGAAACATAAAGTCATTATCGATCGATTTGGTCGTTATCCGCATCGCAATGATATTTTAGGACGGGTTTCGAGTGGCGAAGAAATAGAGTTTTTGACGCAGCCTGACTCGTCATTCTTATAGATATTATCTATTTAATAGCTAATAGATAAAACACTATTTATCAATTGGTTAACATAAAAAAAGAGGCTGTTTGGCCTCTTTTTATTTAGTATCTAATTATTTAGTATCTAAGATAGCTAGCAGCTTACTTCTGCTCAGCGCCTGCTGCATCCATATCAACACGACCAATTACATCTAAATCCTCTAAGCACAGCTTGTCGTATTCCTTTCGGCAAAAGTCAGGATCGATTTTGCACATCGCGCTTTGCAACTGATCTAATCGATTTTCTGATTGCTGGATATGTTCAAGCATTTTAGCAAAGGCTTCTGCGACAGGGTCTTGAGAGAAAGGGTCAATACCGTAAGCCTGAAAGGTTGTGGTTCGTTTGGTATTCGATACTTTGTCTTTGTCAGTACTGCCAGCTTGCGCGACTTTTTCTTGCTGTTTGGCATCTTGGACTTTGGTCGCGATGGGATTGCCTTTTTCATCGTGATTGTCTGAGATCATACGTGCCGCGCTACCGACCATCGTCGCACCTGCTGGTACAGGTTTTACCACCACCGCATTTGAGCCGATTTTAGCGTTTTTACCGACGGTAAATGGTCCTAATACTTTGGCGCCCGCACCAACTGTCACGCCATCTTCTAGCGTTGGATGGCGTTTGCCATTATTCCACGAAACACCGCCAAGGGTAACGCCGTGATATAGAGTGACATCATTACCAATCTCTGCCGTTTCGCCAATCACAACCCCGACACCGTGGTCAATAAAGAAGCGCCTACCGATTTTGGCAGCAGGATGAATCTCGATACCAGTGACGATGCGTGAGCCATAGGAGATCGCGCGCGCCGCCAGTTTTTGTTCATGATTCCAAAGGTAATGGGCGCCACGATGTAAGACAAGCGCATGGATGCCAGGATAGGTCAGGATGACTTCCAGACTATTCCGTGCCGCTGGGTCACGGTTGAATACCGCATCGATATCTTCTTTTAGGTCTTTTTTGATGCTGGCAAGCGATTTGAACAATTTGGCTGGCAATGACATAAGGCGTCCTATCGTATTTTTGATAACAATCTTTTTAGTTATAGCAGTTTAACAGTACAAAATATAGGGATGAGTGATAAATTAAAACAGAATATGCATAGATAAAACGCCAGTCAGTGGTGATTTGTCTACAAACAATCCTATGTGACTATATATGCTAATTAATTATCACTCGTCACATATTTTAACAGCTCGACAACCTGTTCAGGCGTTTGCGCCCATGCCATGGCTGCCGCATCAACTTCTTTTAGCGGATGAATAATATCTTCAGCATGCAAGGTAATATAAGGCTTGCCCAAAGCGGCGCAGTAGCCGGCATCAAATGCGGCGTTCCATTGTTTGTATTTATCGCCAAAGCGAATGATAGCGATATCACATTTTTGCATCATATTTTTGGTACGAATTGCATTCACCTTTGATGACTGATGGTCACGCCAGAATCCATTGTCATTTTCACCCAACACATCACCAGCCGCGTCGCTGGCTTCATGGTCAGTAACAGCTGAGGTAAAGGTAATAGCAAGACCATGCTCTTTCGCGCCTTGCATAATTTTTTGTCGCCAGTCGCTGTGTATTTCTCCAGATAAATAAACCGTCCAATTCACTGTTCACTCCTTTTTATTATTAAATTCACTATTAAATCATAGCACTTACAAAACAGCAGTACTTACAAAACAGTAGAACTTGCAAAACAGTAGAACTTGCAAAACAGTAGAACTTGCAAAACAGTAAGCCTACTGTTGGCAATGCCAAAAGATCAACGCCCTAAAAACTGTGGATAAGACGCTTTAATCTTTTGCAAGCTTAGCAATTAAAGCGCTTAATAGCTGATATTCTTTTTGATCAAGCTGTAAGCGTGAGCCCAGTCGTGATAGGCGCGACGGTAAAGACTTTAGGTTTTCACTATCGGCCAGTCCGCGTTGAACCATCAATTCAGTCGTGCGCTGAGTCAGCTGCTGTAATTGCTGCTGGCTAATGGCGGGTTCATCCCATTGTTGCCGTAGATGAACATCTAATGTTGGCTGAACCGCTGCATTTTTATCATTATCTAGGCTGTTGGTAGTCGCTTGATTATGGGTCTGCGCATAAGCAAAGATAAAGCTGGCAATCACTTGCACGGCTGAAGCTACGTTAAGCACTGGATATGCAGGATTGGCATCAATTTGAATATGATAATCAGCGTAAGCCAATTCTTCATTGGTCAATCCGCGGTCTTCACGCCCAAATAAGATAGCAATATTTGGCTTATTTGTAGATTGAGCATTTTCACTCAATTTAGTATTTTTATTATTATCGGCTACATCGAGAGCGGTTTGCTTATCGATAAAGTCAAACATGATTTTGGCAGCTTGCGTTGGCGTCACCACAGGGCGCGGTAAATGACGGCTACGACTGCTGGCCGCAAATACCAACTGGCAATCCGCTATTGCTGATTCTAACGTCGGCGCTATAGTCGCTGATGATAACAAATCGCTACCACCCGCCGCATGAGAGACACTGGTCTCATCAATGGGCAGCTTAGGGTCAATGACAGTCAAACGCGATAAACCCATAGTGTGCATGGCGCGTGCTGCTGAGCCTATATTGGCAGGCAACGTGGTATTGACCATGACGATTTGCACACAAGACAAATAGTCGCTTACCGTATGATTGACGGTTGCGGCTGCTAAGATTGAGGAAGAATCGTGATTCATTACAACCCCAGTCTTTGGTTTATTTCTTGCTCAACACGTTGCAACGCTACTGCAACCGCTTCAATAAGTTCCGCTTTGTCGCTGATAAGACGCTCGCGGCAAGCCTCTTGTAACTGCCCACTAAGATGCATCAATTGGGTTGCGCCCAAATTGGCACTGGCGCCTTTTAGCGCATGAGCAATTTCATAGCCATTGGCGTTGTCATCTTTTTGCTGCGCGCTTCTTAAGTCGGCAATGCGCTGCTGACTGTCGGTAAAATACACTTGTATCAAGTCAACAAATTCTTCTTCCAACAAGTCACGCATGTCATCAAACTGCTCGTCATTGATAATTTCATTAAGTTGAGCATTCATATTATTATTAGGGTTTTCAGTCATGATCATGTGTCCAATAAAGTAAAAGTTACAGCAATTAAGTTAACTAACAATCAGGTTAACTATAATGAAAGTGCAAATTGTCTTCGCTAACCATGCTCTTTAATTGCTGTAAGTTATCATCGTTAGGATAGACGCGCCAATGCTCAGATAGTCCTACATTGGCAATGCCGTATTCTTCATAAATGCTCAACCCAAGCGGTAGGCAATTATCATTAATAGAGGCATCGGTATTGCTAAGGGCATTATTGGCATAGCCATTGCCATTTTGATGTAGTGCATCTTGATGCATGTCATTTTCTAGCGCTAATAAATCATTGCCATCTTCATCATATAGGCTGCCACCCATCGATGGGTCATAAGCACCGTTACCGCCACCATTATTACCTTGCTCGTCCTGCTCATCGTTATAAGACAAGCGCGGCGCTGGTATGATGTCTGCTTGGGCGGATTTGAGCAGCGGCTGCATACGTGTCAGCAGATTAATATCACTGCCATGGACTTTGATGCTGATTTTTTTCAGCCAACGCAAGCGTGCATCAACCATGCTCATGGCATTATCAAGACGAGCAAACAGGCGTCCGTCACGCTCACGAATACTGCCTTTAATGATGACCACTTCATCAATTTTTAATTGCTCTTTGACACGGTTAAAGCGCTCGGCATAACAGCTGACCTCTAAGCGTGACGTGCCATCGTCTAAGGTAATGACGTTACGCGTACCAAAATTGGCAATATCAATAATCAAACCGGCAAAGTAGCAGCTGCCGTTATAGCCGGTATCTGTCAGCTTATCAAGACGGGCGCCTGAGGTATAACGTTTCAGCTCCTCACGATATTCATCGATAGGATGTCCCGTTAAATAGAGACCTAAGGTGTTTTTTTCCGCTTTTAGGCGGTGCTTATCACCCCAAATCAGCTCCTGCGTCATAACGAGTGGCGGCGCAGCAACGACACCATCCATTTCACCAAATAAGTCCATCATACCGATTTCACGGTTTTGACGATCTTGTTCCGCCGCTTGTACGGCGCTTGGCAACTGACTCATTAGCGCGCCGCGAATCTCGTATGCTTCATCGGCTGGCAAGTCTGGACGTAAGGTTGCCGCAAAGTCATCAAAACAGCCAGCACTGACCAAGGCTTCAAGCGTGCGTTTGTTAACCTTTTTAATATCAACGCGGCGGCAAAAGTCGTATAAGTCTTTAAACGGGCCATCCGTGCGGCGTGCAGCGACGATAGACTCGACGGCACCTTCACCAACGCCTTTAATTGCACCCAAGCCATAAATAATATTGGTCGGCGTATCAGCAACGAAATGCCATTCACTACGATTTACCGATGGATTGACGACGGTTAACTCAAAGTTTTCACGGCAGTCATTGATAAAGAACACCACGTTATCGGTGTTGTTCATATCGGACGTTAGGACGGCTGCCATAAATTCGGCAGGGTAGTATTGCTTTAAATAAGCGGTCTGATAAGCAAGCACGCCATAAGCGGCAGAATGCGAGCGGTTAAAACCGTAACCGGCAAACTTTTCCATCAAGTCAAACACGCCGCCTGACGTCGCTTCATCAATACCTTGCGCCGTAGCACCTGTGACAAAAATATCGCGCTGCTTAGCCATTTCTTCAGGTTTCTTTTTACCCATGGCGCGGCGTAGCATATCAGCGCCGCCCAAGCTATAACCTGCCATAACCTGCGAGATTTGCATCACCTGTTCTTGATAGACAATAACGCCGTTGGTATTTTCTAAAATCGGCTCAAGGTTTGGATGGTCATAAATGACTTCCTCGCGACCATGTTTACGGTCGATATACATCTCTACCATGCCTGCATCGAGCGGACCCGGACGATATAGCGCGCACATGGCGATGACGTCTTCAATATTGGTCGGTTGTAATTTTGCCAGATACTTTTTCATACCCATACTTTCTAGCTGAAAGACGGCAGTGGTCTTAGCATCTTGCAAGAGCTTATAGGCTTTTTTATCATCTAACGGCAAATCTTCTAATACAAGCGGGTCTTTGCCTTCTTTGGCGCGGCGTAGGTTGATGTTTTCAACAGCAGCGTTAATGACCGTTAAGTTACGCAGACCCAAAAAGTCAAACTTTACCAGCCCAACGGCTTCGACATCATCTTTATCAAACTGGCTGACACGGTGGCCATCGTCATCACAATAGATGGCGCTAAAATCGGTGATTTTATGCGGGGCGATTAGTACGCCACCGGCATGTTTACCGACGTTTCGACACACACCTTCCAGCTTAATCGCCATCTCCCAAATCTCAATGGCATCTTCATAATCCATATTGTCAGGATTGGAGATTAAGTCTTTAAGCTGCGGCTCTTGCTCAAGCGCCTGACTGAGCGTGATACCAGGTGTTTTTGGAATCAATTTGGATAATTTGCTGGCAAGGAAGTACGATTTACTTTGTACCCGCGCCACATCTCGTACCACCGCTTTTGCTGCCATGGTACCAAAGGTAATAATCTGCGACACCGCTTCACGGCCATAAGTTTGCGCCACATAATCAATGACGCGGTCGCGACCTTCAATACAAAAGTCAATATCGAAATCGGGCATTGAGACACGCTCAGGGTTTAAGAAGCGCTCAAAGAGTAAGTCGTAATGAATGGGGTCGAGGTCGGTAATATTTAGCGCATAAGCGACGAGCGAGCCAGCACCAGAACCACGACCCGGGCCAACCGGCACGCCATTGGCTTTTGCCCAGCGGATAAAGTCCATCACGATTAAGAAGTAACCGGGGAAGCCCATGGATAAGATAACTTCGAGCTCGTATTCTAAGCGCTCATCGTATTTTTGGCGAAAGTCGCTCCAGTTGTCAGTACGCGATTCAATCGGAAATAGCTTGTCCAGTCGATGATTAAGACCGCGTATTGATTCGGCGCGGAAAAATGATTCAATCGTCTCGCCTTCAGGTACGGGGAATTCAGGTAGGACGTTAATGCCGAGTGTCAAAGTCACGTTACAGCGGGTTGCTAAGCGCAAAGTATTGTCAATTACCTGCGGAATATCGGCAAATAGTTGTGCCATTTGTGCTTGGGTTTTAAGATATTGCTCATCTGAATACAGTCGTGGACGATTGGGGTCAGCAAGTACATACGAGCCTGCAATACAGACGCGCGCCTCATGAGCATCAAAATCATCTTGTTCTAAAAAGCGCACATCATTATGGGCAATAATAGGAATACGATGCTTGGCACCTGAGTGAATAGCCGCTTTAATAAAAGCGTCTTCACCTGAGCGGTTGGTGCGCTTGATAGCAAAATATAAGCGATCATCGAACTGCGCTTGCCATTCGGTCAGCAGCTCGTCAGCTTTTTCTGGCATGGAGCTGACCAGTGCTTGCCCGACATCAGATTTTTCAGTAAATAAAACAATGACACCAGCCGCGTGCTCTAAAACATGGCGACGCTCAACGACGGGCACCCCATGATTGGCAGCATCGGCGCGCCCTTCGGTAAAGCCAAGCGATACGATGCGGGTGATGTTTTGATAGCCCTCATTGTCCATCGCCAGCAAAACCAAGCGCGTGTCTTCATTATCCATAATGATTTCACTGCCGATGATTGGCTTAATACCTGCACCTAAGCAGGCACGATAAAACTTCACCGTGGCATAAAGGTTGGATAAATCGGTCAATGCCAGCGCACGTTGGTCGTCTGCCGCCGCTGCTTTGATAAGCGGCTTTATGCGCACGATAGAATCGGTGATTGAATATTCGCTGTGGATGCCAAGGTGTACAAATGCCATAGAGGACTCTTACGGATGCGATCAAAAAGGGTGTGGTGCTAAGAGAAAAGGTTAGAAGACATGGCACATTGCAAGCTCATTTACAAAGCTTTAGCAGTATTGATGCGGCGACAAGCGATTAATCGCTTGGTTTAAGTCTTCTAATCTTAACGGATAATAATAGCATTCTTTACCCATAACAGCCACTGATTCAACGCCTAACAGCCAGGTGACCGACATTGAGAATAGGTCTGCTTAGCAATAAACTATTGTGCTCAAAACTATTATGCTTAAAGATATGTCGGTAGGTTTTTCTTAATCGATAAGCCTTTCATAAGCTGTCTATGTAAAGCGGGCAAGTTGATAGGGTTTTGGGTCGATAGCGTGCGCTTCATCAAAATAGTATGCTGCGATTATTTGTGCGCTAACGACCGCTTGCGTCAAGCCTAAATGCTGATGACCAAAGTTTAAAAACACCCGCTCAATATTATCGATAACTGGTAAGGAATCTGATGTCGATGGTCGAAAGCCCATCCATGGCACACTATCAGCCGAATTTAATGGCGTTTTTAACATGGGCTGTGCGTGTTGTAAGAGTATGTGCGCCCGCTGCATATTAGCAGGGGCATCAAGTCCCGCATATTCCACTGTACCCGCCAAGCGCAAGCCTTCTTGCATCGGTGTCATCACAAAGCGCCGATCTAGACTGGTTACGGGCATCTGTAAGCGTGCGCTTTCATGAGGTAACATTAAGTGATAACCGCGCTCAGTATCTAGCGGAACCGTGACGCCTGTTAACTGTTTGGCCAAGGTTTTAGAATGCGCGCCTGCTGCTAACATCACTTTGGAAGCTACGATATCACCTTGATTGGTCGTTAAATGAATACCATCGATATTGGTCTTCGTTTCAAGGACGCGGCAATGCTCGATAATGTGACCGCCTAATTTTCTAAAGGTGCTACTAAGCTGGTCGATGACCGCTGTTAAGTTGGTGATATGGCCTGTATTGGGGAAAAATAACGCCGCTAATTGGTTATCTTGTAAAGCGGGTTCATATTCTAAAAGGCGCTCTTTTGTCAATAACTCATTAGCTACGCCGACATCATTAAGGCGTTTACCATGGGTCTTTAGAGAGTCTAAGCTACTGACTTTTTCGACTGTTAATAACGCGCCTTTCACTTGTATCCAATCATCTAACTGCCACTGATGGGCAAAGTCTAACCATGCTGGTAGGCAATTATTATTTAAGCTTAATAGCGCTTGATGAATACGGGCAAATGGCTCAGGGCGCATATTCATCAGCAGCTGAATGGCCCAAGGCGTCAAGCGTGGCAGATAGCGCCAATCTATGCGCAGTGGACCTGTTGGATTCAATAACATGGCTGGAATATGACGCAGCATACTGGCATCGGCAATCGGAAACACATGCTCTGGGGCGATATGTCCTGCGTTACCAAATGACGCGCCTTGTCCAACTTCATTGGCCTCTAGTAGGGCGACCTTTGCCCCTCGTGCTTGCAAGGTCACAGCCGTTACCAGTCCAATAATACCGCCGCCAATAATATGTAAGTCGAAATTTGGGGTGCTCATAAAGGTTCTCGATGAATCTCTCGACTGAGATGACTGTTATTGAAACAGCGCCGAACGGCGGCTATGGCTAGCATAGTGCCGTCAGCTAACAGTTCAAGTAATTTATAAAGATGGTACTCATTTTATAAAGATGATACTTATTCAGTTTCGCCAAACGCATTTAGCCTTTTTGCCAAATAGCATTTAGTATTGCAAAGCTAAATCAATACCCCACCACTGCAGCATCGACGATACGTGGGTCGGATGAGCCGTAAACACCGTTTGGCGTAATCATAATCGACTGGGTTGAGCCCATGGCTGCTTGTGGATTGACCTTATGTCCCATTGACTCGAGCTTTTTAATCGTATCGATATTTAGCGCTTTTTCGATACGAATCTCATCGGGTAGCCATTGGTCATGAATGCGCGGCGCGTGTGTGGCTTCAGCGATATTCATATCGTGGTCAATGACGTTTGAGATGACTTGCGTGACGGTAGTGATAATGCGGCTACCACCCGGGCTGCCGGTAACGATATAAGGTTTGCTGTCTTTAAATACCAGCGTTGGGCTCATCGAAGACAACGGACGTTTATTGGCCTCGACCGCATTGGCATCGCCGCCGATTAAACCATAACCATTGGGCACGCCGGGTTTGGCAGAAAAATCATCCATCTCATTATTTAACAAAATCCCTGTCCCTTCAGCGACAAGCCCTGTGCCATAAGAAAAATTCAGCGTATAAGTATTGGCTACAGCATTGCCGTCTTTATCAACGATAGAAAAATGCGTGGTTTGATCGCTCTCGTATGGTAAGGGATTATTCGCTTTAATCGTTGCTGCGGGTGTGGCTTTATTAGGATTAATTAAGCTACGTAGTTTGTCGGCATAAGCTTGTGAGGTTAAACCGCTGGCAGGCACGTCAATAAAGTCAGTATCTCCTAAATATTCTGCGCGATCGGCGTAAGCTAATTGCATCGCCTCGCTCATTAAATGAATGGTTTGTGCGCTGTTTTGACCGTA
The DNA here is from genome assembly GCF_049896465.1 of Psychrobacter sp. DWR1-2-3. NCBI lineage: Bacteria > Pseudomonadati > Pseudomonadota > Gammaproteobacteria > Moraxellales > Moraxellaceae > Psychrobacter > Psychrobacter sp. DWR1-2-3. Next base: position 485,762 of record NZ_JAFCUJ010000002.1, on the reverse strand, counting down.
GTCTTTTAATGGATAGCCTTCTAAGATATTTAAAATCTGCACGATATGGATACCACCAGAGGACGGCGGCGGCATGGATACAATCTCATAGCCACGATAATCGCCTTTAACGGGCACGCGAGCAATCGCCCTGTAATTGGCTAAGTCTTGCAAGCTCATGTTGCCGCCTGCTTCATTGACGGCTTTGACCAATTTACGCGCGGTTTCGCCTTTATAAAAACCATCAGACCCTTTTGCGGCAATCAGTTTAAGTGACTTTGCCAGCTCAGGTTGACGTAGTAGCTCACCCGGCTGATAGGCGCTGCCATCTGGTTTAAAAAATATTTTTTTGGTACTTGGCCATTTTTGTAGACGCTCACTCAACGCTTCTAATGATTCGGATAAGCCAGCGGTGACTTCAATACCGTTTTCTGCTAATGCAATCGCTGAAGCCATGACTTGTCCGCGACTCATGGTGCCGTGATCTTCCAATGCTTTAAGTAAGCCTGCTACGGTGCCCGGCACGCCAACGGCTAAACCATGATAGCGGGATAAATCACTGACCGCATTGCCGTCTTTATCGAGATACATATCACGCGAGGCGCTACTCGGCGCTTTTTCGCGATAGTCGAGTGCAACCGTTTTGCCTTGCTTAGCGTCATAAATCATCATAAATCCACCACCGCCGATGTTGCCCGCACGCGGCAACGTAACCGCTAACGCAAAGCCAACGGCGACAGCGGCATCAACAGCATTACCGCCATCTTTTAAAATCTTTAAGCCGATATCAGAGGCAAGCGCTTCTTGGGTGGCGACCATGCCGTTTTTTGCCCAAACAGGGTGATGAATGGCGTCAGCTGAGTAGATAGCTTGGTCGGTTTTGGCTGTCTTGCCACTAACGACGGCTGTGCCTGTGGCGGTAGTGGGCGCTAGAGTAGAGGATTTCGATTTTGTAATGCGCTGAGTCTCGGACAATACAGTCGGATTATCAGACATAATCGCTAAATTAATCGCACTGGTATTAATCGAGGTTGGATTAATAGTGGTTTTTGCGGTCGTAGGTTTGGTTTCTGCGGCATAAGCAGAGACAGAAATTAATAGAGTGCTGCTTATCAATAAGATAGCAGTTTTGATTTTTGTTTTATAACGAGAAGTATCACCGTGAACGTTTTGATGGATTTTTGAGAGTGATTGGCGCATCGTAAATTCCTTTTTACGTAGATAAGAAGATAAGGTCTTATTGTGCTTGCTATTCATGAAATACACAAATTGCTTCAACTAAAAATAATGCAAATATTCATCATTGTATGACAACGAAAATTTGTTATGAGCTTTACTTTAGCAAAATCTCTAGAGGTTATTATGAGTAAACCAATCGTCAAATTTTAGATTGTACCAAAGGCTTAGACATTATTAATGAAAACTATAAAGCGCATATTTGCTTGTGGTAAAGACCCTTTTATACAGAAAGAGCATATTTGATGGCGATTTTTTAATTTTTACAATAACAACAATGCATTAGCTTTTAGAGAATTGAGAGCGCTTCAATATTTATCTAAGCAGCTTATCATTTTTGCTGAAAATAATTCCTTTGCGTTACTAATCTGTAATATATTGTGTTATAAATAGCAGCCTTAATACTGCCTTCACAATTGTTTATCAGCTTGGATAAAGGGATTTTTATGTCACCGCTTAGCTCTTCTAAACGCACCTTGCCGCCTCATTTTCAAAGCTTGGTAGCTCAATCATTCACAAATTATAAAAGGTCTTCTACTAAGTTTGCTGTCTGTGTGCTTTATACGCTTACTGCTGCAAGTGCCACCGTGACGTTAATGGGTTGTCAAACGACGACAGGCTTATCATCACAGTCCAATTTATCCATGACAGGCATAGATTTTAGTATTGCTGATACTCAGCAAAACCAAACTCAGGGCAAAATGTTTAATAACAAATTGGATAAGAATGCTGAACGTTATCAGCGTTTATTTGACCAAACTAAAAGCCCAAACCCAGAAGTGCAAGCTAAGGCACGTCTACTGAGCGCTATTCGTCAGCATTTAGCGACGGAGCACGTGTCAGTATCACAGGCTAATTATCATTCAACTCCCTATATTAAAGCCGATAGTATTGACGCTGGCTCAAGCAGTTTTTTTAGAACATTGCTCGAGCTGTATCTTTATAACAGTGCTACTGATGAAGATATTAATGAGTATGAAAATCTAGCAGAAGCAGATGAGGCGGCGGTCGAAGAAGACATTGACGGCTATAATGATATTGAGGATAACGATCAGGTTTATAGTGGCGATTCTGCCTTTGAAGCGGTGGCTGCCGCCGTCGCTGCGCGCACTGCCGAAGAAGAGCGTCATTACGATGAGTATGGCTATGATCAAAATGGCTATGATGAGGAAGGTTATGATCAAAACGGCTACGACGAATATGGCTATGATAGTGAAGGTTATGATGAATATGGTCACGATAAGTATGGTTACGATACAGAGGGCTATGACGAGAATGGCTACAATGAATACGGCAATCAGAGAGATGATAGTCCATACGAAAGCGACGCTGGTGGTTTGTTATCTAATTTAAGTCGCGTCAAATCAAAAGATTGGTTACGTAACTATGAAGACATGCAAGCCAGTAAAACGGCAAAGGGTATTCAAGATGAAAACGCTGTTCGTGCTTATCCGAGTTTGATGACCAATCTTATCAATATGTTTATCCGTACCCCTGAACAAGTTCAGGCAATGAATGCCTACCATTATCAATACCTGACTCTCAATAGCGTGAGTCATTATAAGCCCAAACAAAAGCAGCTACAGAGTGTCTACAGCTACGACTATGTTGCGCCGACCATCCATTCATCGATTCAACTACCGCTTGCTCTTGATTTTAACAAAGCGGCAGCGACGATCGATCCATCGGCATTGATGCCTATCTTGGCGCTAGCCAATCCTGAGCATACGCCGTTACCCGAGCAAATGACTACCCATACGGTGAATTTTGGTTTACCTGAAGCGGTTACTTCTATTGCTCAAATACCGCCAAGCGTTATTTATGATGCGGTCATTAACGCCGTACAAAACAGTATGGCGGAATTAGAGCCAGAATATTTCAGTGCTGTAGATATACGGGATGATGAGTTTGCTAAAGAGGTAGGCGCTGATAGGGCGGTTAAAGTCTATTTTGGCAGTCGTCAAAGCGGCGAGATGATAGGCAAAATATTTAAAAACATCTCACGCTCGCTGCAAAAGCATATTGACCAAAACCCACAAAACTATCCTGATGATCATGTGTTGAAAGCTGCGATTGCTAAGATGGAATTATATAACAAAGGCTATCAAAGTGCAGATGTTGGCGGATTGCTACAGCTGATAGAAGCGGTGAGTCCTATTTCTTTTAATCATATTAATTACTATTATTTAGATGGCTCAGACCATTTATTGGCAAAACAGCAACGAACCAATATCGGCAGTGACTTTTTTGGTTCACAAAACACGGTCTTGAATCAGACGCGCTATGATAATGCCAGCTTTAATAAACACCCATTAGCGACATTGTTGGCACAGTCTTTTGGCGCAGAGGCACCGGTCGCTATCGATGGCAATGCTTGGCTTGCAGCACAGCGTCAGCAAAAAGAGAGGTTAGAGAAAGCACGTTATGCGCGTTATGATTATGTGGAAGCAACTGAGGCAGGAGTAACTGAGGAAAGTGTGGATTATGCTGATGATGATGCCACAGACACAGCAGAAGACACCTTGTTTTAAGCCCCTCGTTTGATGATAGGCGCTGATACGCTGATATATTTTCAGTATCCATCATCGTCGCCCAACGCTTAGCAACATATAACGGTTAGCAAAATATAACGCCTTTCAAGGATAGAGAAAATGAAAAAATTAAATGTGGCCTTATCCATTAATACAGCAAAGCAGATAAATCCCTTGTGCTCTAAATCAATGATGACGATAAGCTCTTTATTTTCTAGTGCATTGGTTTCTAGTACATTAGTTGCCAGTACATTATTGATAACGGCTTGCCAGTCTACCAATGTATCTAACAATCTTGGTCAATCAAAAAATTTACAGGCAGATAATGCGCCAAGCGTTGCAAAAAACGCATTGGCCAGCGCATTACAACAGCAGCGCCGCCAGTCTTTTGCTTATCATAGTAATATTGAGATTAGTAATGAGCATCAATTTACAGCTATCGATAGCACAAAACTGGTGGCATCAGACGATGTTGATAGCTATTGCGAAGATAATCACGATCAAGCTTATGCAGCCTTATTAACAAAGGCAGAAGCACAGAAAAAAGAGGTTGCGTCGATCGATTACGCGCCCCAGCGTGAGGCACTTAAGCAATCGTACCTAGCCTGCTCAGCAGCCTATGAAGCATGGGCTGAGGTCCACTATGATAGTACGGCTTATAGCGTTGAGGAAGCAGCGGAGGACGTGGTAGACGCGGCGGCCGAGGTCGCGGTGTCAGCATCATCTGCTATAGATTCTGCTAGCGCCGCTACCATCTCACCTTATTACCAAAAGCTATTTAATGAATATGACAGCAAAAAATCTACACTAGATATCAAAAAATCGCAATTACTGGATGCTTATCTGCTAAAGCCATTATCTATGAATGCGCAGGGTGTTTATCAGCCGCTGGCAGGCAAGTTTACCATGCTGGGTAGTGCGCAGTATTCGGCGCGTAACCATCATAGTAGTATCAATCAACCTATTTATATCGATTTTAAAACTGGTAGCCTCTATCTGTGGGCGGACAATTTTGCTTTGCTGACATCAAAGCTGGCCGATGATAAGTTGGGCACCAAATGGCAAAATAAATGGCTAAAAATAGCCCTTGATGATGGTACGTTACCGAAAGATTTTGGTCGTGCCGTAATAAAAAGCCACATTCAAGCAGAAGACAGCATCTATGCCAAAGCTGATGTGAGCCAGTTTGATTTTATTGCCCCAAATATTTTGACGTCGCTATCACCCAAATTACCTGAAAAGCAGCTAGCACCCATGCTCAATAGTGCCAAAATCATTCGCCGTGTCCAAAGTAGTGCGAGCGATGAACAGGCATATGATGAACAGGCATATAAAGACTATATGGGCACCTTCTATAAACTCGTCACTCAGCAATATCCTGAGCTGATAACCCAAAATGTTTCTGATACGCAAGATGACCTTTATCCTACGGACAGTAAAATCACCAGTAAATCGATGGTCAAACAAGTTTTAGTAAAAATGAAAGATTTTGCTGATGATAAAATGCTGAGAACACAAGAAGCAGGTTTACTCGAAACACACTCACCGACTTTATCTGCAGCTGCAAATCTGCCTGTGCAAAAATTATACGGTTTTAGTAAAGGCGGTCAATTGCAATGGCAGCACAGTCGCCATTACCTATCAACCGATGCCAGTGATGAAACAAGTGGTGAGTCAAATGGTGAGTTGAGTATGGAAACCACAAAAAAGAGCAGTCTCATTGTCGATGCCCTTACGCAATATATGCCTATCCGTGCTCAAGATAAGGCGTTTCCCAACTTACCGAGTAACAGTCAGATACCAACCGCCAATAACAGCATTGATTTAAAAGAATATAGCGCTGAGCTTGGCGAGTATTATCGTCAAGGTAATGGTACCGCAATGGGCAAAATGCTCTTTAACATGCTACCAATGTATCAACAGCGTTTTGGTTCGGTAGAATAAGTGTCGGGCGCTAAATTTTAGGTTTATAGTCCATTTAAATGAGTGAAGTACTTATAGAAACAATAAAAAAAGAAACAATAAAAAAGCGCACCGGCTAACCGATGCGCTTTTTTATAATCTACTTTTTTAAATACTCATATTCTCATTAAAGAGTAGTGGTCAATTACATGCCTTGTTGATGCTGCTTACCATGCATCTGACGGTTTTTTGAACCATGATGACCTTTTGCTTTTCTTTCTGATTTTAATTGCGCCATTTTTTGACGTTGTTCAGACGTTAGTACTTGCGAGATAGCATGCTCGGTTTGCACGCGCTCAATAAAGCGCTGCTTGGTCTTTGCTGCTTGTTGATCGGCTAGGCGGTTGACAGCTGCCGTGTCTAAGGTTTTGGCATTGGTCAACGCTTGCATTTGTTGTTGCATTTGTGCGCGTTCTGCTTGATATTTGCTACGGTCGTTTTTGTTGCCACTATATTTTTCTTGCATAATAGCTTTGATTTGCGCCTGCTGCGTCGCTGTCAAATCCAACTGCGACATAGGGCCTCTCATGCCACCTTTATGCATGCCGTCTTTCATGCCAGCTCTATGCTGCTTTTGCATGCTAGTCGTTGTTGGTGTTGCTGACGTCGTATCGGTGGTTGCGTTGACACTGGTACAGCCCGTAACCGTTAAGACGCTAGATATCGCGAGTACTGAGCCTATCAATAATTTTTTCATTATCATTACCTTAAATTATGGTGCAAACGTTAATTATTACGAAAAGAGTTTTTTTATCTGATAAGTAATGAGTATCAAGTGTCCCGGATAGCCACTATGAATCATTATTTGCCATCAGTGTTTGTTGCTGATAGCGACTATCATACGACAGCTAGAAGTTGCGAACATTTATGAAATATTAAGAAAGGTAACGTTTGTGGCGCATTGATGGGCGCTTGCCTGATAATATCAGCCATACTATGGCATGCTTAGAATCATTTGACTGAGCGGCGAGAAGGTAGATAAGAGTGGAGGATAACGATGCCAAACATTTTATTGGGTGACGATGATGAAGAGTTGACCCAACTGCTGCAAGAGTATTTGCATAATCATGGTATTCGCTGTGACTGTGTTCATGATGGCGAGGCGGTCATCGAACGCTTAAAATCAGCCATGCATGATAGTGCGCCTTATGATTTATTGGTGCTCGATATTATGATGCCAAAGATAGATGGGCTCAGTGTCCTGCGTCAGCTGCCAGCGATTAGCGATATTCCCGTCATTATGTTGACGGCAAAAGGTGAGGAGATTGATCGTATTATTGGGCTGGAGCTTGGCGCGGATGACTATATTACTAAGCCTTGTAACCCACGTGAGCTGCTGGCACGTATTAATGCGGTGATTAAACGTAGCCGTATTACCGCATCGGGTGCAGCCACCTCAGAACATACCCCTTTGCCAGAGAGTCGTTTACATTTGGACCAAAATCAGCGTATCTGTCAAATAGATGGCATTGAGCTACAAGTCACTGGTACAGAGTTTGATTTATTATTGGCGCTCCTTAAACAAAAAGGCGAAGTGGTGAGCAAAGCATGGTTATCACAAAATGTCTTACAGCGTGAACTGCAGCCGTTTGATCGCAGCCTTGATGTGCATGTATCACGCCTGCGTAAAAAACTTCAACCTTTTCACGATGAGTCTATCAAGGCAATTCGTGGTAAAGGTTATCAGCTGGTGCTGTAATGACGGACTCATCGATGCCTACCTCTACTTTTAAGCCGCGAATTACGCTATTTTGGCGACTATTTCTCAGCCTGTTATTGACAGTGCTTATCACCTCTATCATCTCTGTCATGGTAGAACGCTGGCTCAATGGTAAAGAGCTCAGCGCTCGGATGGATGTGCAAATTGACAGTCTTTTACTCAAGCGGCAAGAAGTGGTTGCGGCGCTACAAGCGGGTGATTTATTGGCCGTCAGGCAGCTGTACCGGCAAGACCGACGGCTGATGAGTCAAATCAGAATCTATGATGAGCAGGGCGCTATTATTTTTCCGCGTTATCGTTATAGAGAAGAGCGTCAAACAAACGGGCAGGAAGTAGAGCGTGACTTGCCATCGCATGCTATGGCTGACAATCGTAGAGCGCATAATGATAAAAATGACAGCACCTATGAAAAGCCTTCTTTCATTAATGAAATCCTGCATCCAGCGATGCCCAATAGAGAAGTGATTTTTGACCCTAATAATCGCCCAGAACTGGCAGATTTAACCGTAGATTTGCCGGACGGGCAAACGGCCATTATACAATTGCGCCCGCATTTGCGTTTTGCTGATGTCTTGGCGCTGCAACGCGGTAATTTTACCGTGCGTTTACTGCTGATTATCCTCTTTAGTACTTTGGTCTGCTTTTGGCTCAGTCGTACGCTGACTCGGCGCATCGGTCAGGTGCAACATACCGTGCACCGTATGATTGATGGTGATTATCAAGTCAATCCCCATTTATCAGAATTAGGCTCTGATGAGCTAGGACTATTGGCAAAAGATGTGGCCCAATTATCAACCCGATTGGCGGAGAGTGAGCTTGCGCGCAAGCAGATGTTAAGTGATATCTCGCATGAGCTGCGTTCGCCACTGGCGCGCCTTGATGTGGCTACTGAGCTGACGCGTGACTTTGCGCCCGCTGCCAGCCGTTACCTTGACCGTATAGATAAGGAATCGGCACGCATGAATGAGCTGATTGAGCAAATCATTCATATTCAATCCCTGCAAATGCAGCAATATACCATCGATAATTTGGAAAATGATGCCGTAGATATAGTTGAAATCATCACTGAAATTGGCAAAGACGTTTGTTTTGAGTTTCAGCATAAAAACGTGCGCTGGCAATGGACGCCGCCCGATGTTTTATTATCGTCATCATCTGATGCGTTTTTGACCGTGCTTGGCAATCAAGAACAGTTGCATAGCGCCCTTGAAAACATCATTCGTAATGCTTTTATGCACACTCCTGCAGGTTCAACTGTCACGGCTGAAGTCGCAAAAACACCGTTAGATAATAAAAGAGATGCTATTCAAATTAGCATCACAGATGAGGGTGGCGGGGTAGCGGAAAAAGATGTAGAACGTATTTTTCAGCCTTTTGTACGCCTTGATAGTGCGCGCCACAGGGAAACGGGCGGCTACGGATTGGGCTTGGCCATCGTTCATGCGGTCGTCATCGCCCATAAAGGTCAAATCACGGCTTATAATCGTCAAGACGGCAAAATGGGGTTAGTAATAAAAATAACGCTGCCTGCGAAATAAAAAAACTAAATAATAACGTATTTACTTAACATATATTCACTTTTACGAATATAAAGGATAAGCGGTATTAAATCCCCGATGAGCGGCATTGTTACTCTCTGTATATTCGTTAATAATAATATACAGAGAGTAATAATGATTTTACAAAACAAGACGTACTGTTTGTTAAGTGTTGACACGAGTAACAATCCCCCAAATATAGCTTTCATCCTATGAATATATAACCCGTTTTATTTTGTCATATCAACTCTCTAAAAATGGATTTTAACTTTGATTTCTCAAATCTAATAAGTCTGTAAGGGAGTACATACCATGAATCGGAATTATAAAGTGATATGGAATGCGTCTTTAAACTGCTTTATGGCAGTTTCTGAGTACGCCAAAGCGCGTGGTAAGTCGTCAAAATCTAGCGTGAGCGCAAACGCTACTATCAATACCACATCCAATCTTTCATCTACAAATGCTTTTCGACTCACCGCTATAGGGCTGGGGTTAATGGCGGCTGGATTTAGTATGCAGGCGATTGCTGTACCTTGCGACGCTAGTACAGAGATAAAATGCGGAATTAATGCTACAACAGGAGGTCTTCATGGCATCGCTATAGGTAAGAATGCCACAGTTTTAGGTAGTCAGGCCATAGCCATTGGTGGCGGTTCAAGTGGTCAAAACACCACTGCTAGTGGAGAGCAGTCTATTGCCATTGGTGCAAACGTTGTCTCATCAGGAGCATCTTCTATCGCCATTGGCGGTGATGACTTAGATGCCGCCTCTAAAACCAACTACGATGGCAGCATATCTACAGGTGCTTTAAATAGTGGTCAAATCAATACGACTTTTCATGAATATGCTGGTCGTGACTTGTTAGAGTCATGGGATGCATATGGCGGACATACTGAAGCGAGTGGAGCTGCCTCTATTGCTATGGGTGCCAAAGCCCGGTCTGCTGGTAATCTAGCAACAGCGATTGGCATACATTCGAGCGCATCCGGTATAGCTTCATCAGCGTTTGGTGTGGGTTCATCCGCAGCAGCAAAAGGCGCACTCGCATTGGGTGCTGGTGCTCAGTCCATCATAGATGATGGCGTGGCTCTAGGTTCAAGGTCAGTGGCTAACGTTGGAGGGGGTGCACTAGGCTTTGCGCCGACAAGTGCCAGTGCCACAGACAAAGATGCTATCACAGCGACTAACAGCACAAGCCTTGGTGCTGTCTCTCTTGGCAATGCTAAAGACGGCACCCGTCAGATCGTCAATCTAGCAGCTGGTACCAATGACAGTGATGCGGTGAACGTGGCGCAACTGAAAAGTGTATCAAATACAGTTACCGCTAACAAAACCAAATACTACAGTGTGAATTCAGGTGCGGTTGGTAATGCTGATAACTTGGGTGCAACCAAACCAAACGCCATGGCTATGGGTGGCAATGCATCAGCGACTGGTGGACAAGCCATCGCCATTGGTAGCGGAGAGAGTGGTCAGAACACCACAGCAAGTGGTGAGCAATCTATCGCCATTGGTGCAAACGTTCAATCAAGTGGTCACTCATCTATCGCCATTGGCGGTGATGATTTAGATGACGCCTCAAAAGTTGGTGGAGTGAATGCATTATTCGACACTTATACAGGCGGCACAGGTGGTCTTGTGACAGTCGGTGATTATAGTGGACACACCAAATCAGATGGTGCTGCCTCTGTTGCCATTGGTGTCAAAGCGCATTCTGAAGGCAATCTCTCTACCGCTGTCGGCGTCCGTTCAAGCTCATTAGGTGATGCTTCTTCTGCCTTTGGTATGGGTTCTTCAGCAAGTAAGAAGGGCTCAGTGGCACTAGGTGCAGGGTCAACTACACTCACTGATGCGACTTACCAAGACAAGCTTACTATTGGCAATAAGGACTATTTCTACGCTGGTGCAACGAATGATAAAGGGGCACAGGTCTCTGTTGGTTCATCGGGACGTGAGCGTCAAATTAAGCATGTCGCTAGTGGTGAGGTGAGTGCCGCCAGTACCGATGCGATTAATGGTAGCCAGTTGCATGCAACCAATGAGTCTGTTAAGGATTTAAGCACTACGGTTGTGGCTAACAAGACACATTACTACAGCGTCAATGATGGCAGCGTGCAACAAGATAACTACAATAACGATGGTGCTACGGGCAATAGCTCACTAGCAGCTGGTGTTAAAGCGACTGCTACGAATAATCGTGCAGTTGCCATGGGTGCCGAAGCTTCAGCCACAGGTTCTGAGTCAACTGCTTTAGGCTCAGCTGCACAAGCGTTTGCTGGTTCAGCTACCGCAGTTGGTTTTGGTGCACGAGCAGATCAGTACGGTGCAACTGCAATGGGTACAAACTCTCGTGCTCAAGGCATGTACAGCACGGCTGTTGGCCAAACGGCTAAAGCTACGGGTGAGAACTCCATTGCTATGGGTAAGGGTACAGAAGCAGATGGTGTAAACAGTATCGCCATCGGTACAGGTAACCAAGTAACTGGCGATAACTCAGGCGCATTTGGTGACCCTAACATTATTAGCGGTACGGATAGCTATGCAATTGGTAATAACAACACCATCGCAGCTAACAAGGCTTTTGTGCTTGGTAATAATGTTACGATTAATGCTGGTGATAATCATTCCATCGCTCTTGGCGAAAGTGCGAAGATCAACGGTGAAGACAGTATTGCAATTGGTCGAGATGCTTCAGCTGCAGCCGGTACCAGAAACGGATTATCAATTGGATTGAAATCGAAGTCTGGCAACCATGCCGTATCCTTGGGTGACCGAGCCTCGTCAGGCAACTACGCGGTAGCGCTTGGCTCTAATTCTACAGCGTCTATTGGCGGTACTGCTATTGGTCAGGCTTCCCATGCCGTCAGTAACGCTACGGCTTTAGGTCGCGGTGCTATTGCAGGGCAGTCAGGTAATGTGGCTCTAGGGAATAGTTCCATTACTGGAGCTCAGCACACTGGAAGTTTTTCTATCAACAATCTACCAGTTGCGGGTTTGAACAGTGGTGCCAAGACAGTATCGGTAGGCGCTGTCGGTGCTGAACGACAAATTCAAAACGTCGCACCTGGTGTCGTGGATGCAACCAGTACGGATGCGATTAATGGTAGCCAGTTGCATGCCACGAACACTCAGGTTAACAAAGGCTTTGGCTTAAAAGCTGCCGATGGTCAAATTGTAATGAAACAACTAGGAGAACAGGTTGAGGTAGTTGGTTCTAATAGTAATATCGATACACGAGTTAACACCGTTAACGGCAAAGTCGAAATTGAGCTCAACAACAATCTAGATTTAGGGAATAACGGTAGTGTTACCACAGGTAACTTATTAAGTGGCACTAATGTTAATCGCCTTGGCATGGTAACAGGTGGATTGCTAACGGGTGGCGTCACTACGGTCAGTGGTGCAGGTGTCACAGTAACAGGTTTAAATCCATTAAACCCCTCTAGTGTAGCTTTGACTAGTAATGGTTTGACCATCCTCAACGGTCCAAGCATCACTAAGAGTGGTGGTGTAGATGCTGGTAGCCGGCAAATCACTAACGTGGCTAGTGGTGGCACAACGCTCACTAACGCGGCCAACATCGGTGATATTCAAAGTACCGTCGCCGCTAACAAGACCAAGTACTACAGTGTCAACTCGACAGGTGGCACCAACGATGACAATCTAGGCGCAACGGGTCAAAACGCCATGGCCATGGGTCGAAACTCAGTCGCCTCAGGCAGTCAAGCCATCTCAATTGGTAGTGGCGCAAGTGGTCAGAAAACCACTGCTAGTGGTGAGCAGTCTATTGCCATTGGTGCAAACGTTGTCTCATCAGGTGCATCCTCTATCGCCATTGGTGGCGATGATCTAGATGCAGCCTCTCAAGCCAATCTCACAGGAGCTGCTAGTGGTACCATCAACGGTGGTAGCGTTAACACCACCTTCAAAGCTTATACTGGTCGTGATTTGGTTGAAACACCGCCGTATCAAGTAAATACTGAATCGGGTGGCGCCGCCTCCATCGCCATGGGTGCAAAAGCACTGTCTCAAGGGGCATTGTCTACCGCCATTGGCGTACAATCTTCCTCAGCCGGTGTTGCATCCTCCGCCTTTGGCATGGGCTCTTCAGCGAGTGCAAAAGGTTCAGTGGCGCTAGGTGCAGGATCGGTGGCTAATGTTGCTGGTGGCGCAGTTGCCTATGTTCCAACAGGCGCAAGTGCAGCAGATGCTACTGCCATCACAAACACTCAAAGCGGTGCAGATTACGGTGCTGTTTCAGTAGGAACCGGCGCTAAAGGTGGCAATCGTCAGATCGTCAATCTAGCCGCTGGTACCAATGACAGTGATGCGGTGAACGTGGCACAACTAAAAGGTGGCGTCTCAAGTGTCGTTGATCTAGGTCTTAACTTTACCGGTGACAACGCAGCGACAACGGTTAATCGCAAACTTGGTGAAAAGCTTACCGTGAAAGGGGGGGCAACCACCCCATTATCGGACAACAACATCGGTGTGGAAGCGACCAGTTCTGGTACCTTAACTGTCAAACTGGCGAAAAATATAGATCTAGGCAAGACTGGTAGTGTGAAAATGGGTACAAGTAGTCCATATGGTCTCGGCCCTGTAACTACGGTTGACCGTTTAGGTATTAGTACCGGTAATTCATTAGCTAGCACTGACGTAAATGGTTTAGGAGTGTTCGTAAATGGTCCATTAGGTATTCCTAGTACTGCTTTGACTATGGATGGTCTTAATATTATTGGTGGTCCAAGTGTTACTAGAAGTGGTGGTGTAGATGCTGGTAGCCGGCAAATCACTAACGTGGCTAGTGGTGGTACAACGCTCACCAATGCGGCCAATATCGGTGATGTTAAGAGTGCAGCTGCCGGGTCTAGAACTGAGGTTGTTAAAGGCACCAACGTAACTAGTGTTGATAAAACAACCGGTTCTAATGGACAAGATATCTACACTGTTAATGCCAATGGCACGACCGCATCAGCAGGTTCAGCTGCGGTAACGGTTACCACTGGTATTAAAGATGCCAACAACGTCACTGACTACAAAGTTGACCTAAGTGACTCTACTAAAACAAGCTTGAGTAGTGCAGATAGCGCCTTACAATCTGTTGTTACTCAGATTGATGGCACTGCTGTTAAAACTATTATTAAGAGCAACAATACTGCCAACTTCCTCAAAGGCGATAACATCATTCTAACGGCACAAGACGGAGGTATCAAAGTTGCGACTGCTCAAGATATGGTACTAAATAGTGTGAAAATGGGTAATACCACAGTTAGTCAGGATGGTATGACCATAGTGGCCCCAACTCTAGCTCGGACAGTCGTACTTAATAGTGCTGGACTTAACAACGGCGGTAATAAGATCACGAATGTTAAAGCGGGTGAGGCAGATACTGATGCTGTTAACGTTGGACAGCTGAATTTGGCCAATACTACCATTGATAAAGGCTTAAACTTTGGTGGTGACAGTGGGACAGATGTCAATCGTAAGCTTGGTCAAAAGCTCACGGTTAAAGGCGGCGATACTATCAATGCTGACCCAGCAACGAAAAATATCAGTGTCACTGCTAATGGTGCTGATACCTTAACTGTCAGATTGGCTAAAGATATTAATCTTGGTAATACAGGCAGCGTTACCACTGGAAATACTCAGGTTAATAATGCAGGTATTACTTTATATAATGGTGATAATGGTCAAGTAGTACTTACTAATAATGGGCTTAACAATGGCAACAACAAAATCACTAATGTTGCTGATGGATTGTTGAGCACTACTAGTAAGGATGCAGTTAACGGTAGTCAGTTGTTTAAGACTAACGAAGACGTTGCCAAAGGTATTAAAATTGGCGATGGCAATAGCGCCAATGATCAACAGTTTGCCTTAGGAGATACCATCAACGTGACGGGTGATAATAATATCACTACCACTGCTTCGGCAACTGGTGTCCAAGTTAAACTGAATAACCAGTTGAACTTAGGCGACGAGGGTCGTATGCAAATGGGTAATAGCATCATGAATAACACCGGCTTCACCTTTGTAGGTAACGAGCCAGGTAGAACCGTTATTCTAGGTGCTGGTGGTCTAAACAACGGTTTCAACAGAATCACAAACGTCGCGGCAGGTATTGAGTTTACTGACGCTGCTACTGTTGGACAGTTAGAGGCTACCACCTTTGCGTTAAGTAAAGGCTGGAATGTCAGCGCTCAAGCTACTAACGCTAGCAAAGTGCTAGCTGGTGATAGCGTTGATCTAAACAACACTGACGGCAATATTACAGTGTCCAAAACAGCAGACAATAATGATGTCAGCTTTAATTTAAACAAAAACCTTGTGGTAGATAGTGTGCAAACAGGTGATAGCACCCTAAACAACGAGGGTTTAACTATCGCAGGAGGACCTAGTATCACTAAAGCTGGCATTGATGCTGCTGATACTAAGATTACAAACGTTGTGAGTGGTGACGTTGCTGCAGATAGTAAAGATGCTATCAATGGTGGTCAGCTCTACGCCCAAGGTATGGGTATCAGCAGTATTATAGGGGGTAACACGACTTATGATCCTGCAACTGGCACCTTTACCAATAACAACATCGGTGGTACTGGCGAAGGTAGTATTGATGGTGCGATTGCTTCTATCAAGCGTGGCGAGGTTGTCATGACTGAAAACATTCAAACCAACACTACAAACATTGCGACGAATACGACAAACATCGCAACCAATACCACCAACATCACCAAAAACACAGCTGATATCGTAACGAATACGACAAACATCGCAACCAATACCACCAACATCAAAGCCAACAAGGATAAAATCGATGCTGGTCTCAACTTTGGAGCCGATAGCGGTGCCGTCATCAATAAACCAATCGGTGATGGTAGTGTACTCAGCTTCAAAGGCGGTAATAACATTAAGACCACCGCTGAAGGCAGTAGCATCAAGTTTGACTTGAACGGTAATATCAATGTTGAAAGCGTGACGACTGGTAATACGACGGTTAATAATAGTGGTGTTACTATTAAAAACGGCCCAAGTATGACAGCCGCTGGCATCTATGCAGGTAATGCCGAAACGGCCCCTAGTATGACGGCTGCCGGTATCAATGCCGCTGGTACTAAGGTGACAAATGTTGCAGATGGCATGGCACCTAGAGACGCTGTGAACTTCGGGCAATTAGACGCTGTTAGCAGAGGTTTGGGTAACATCATCAATGAGCTTGGCTACAAAATTGGCGAAGTCGAAGATGACGCCAATGCGGGTATCTCAGCAGCCATGGCCATGTCTTCATTGCCACAAGCGTTCATCAGCGGTAAACCCATGATAGGTGGTGGTATCGCAACCTATAATGGTGAAAGTGCCGTTGCGATTGGCTTCTCGAAAATGTCTAATGATGGACGTTGGGTGATGAAGCTAAATGGTACAGCGGACACCCAAGGGAACGTAGGTGCTGCAATCGGCGCAGGCTTCCACTTTGACTAATTGGTTAGCCCGATAGTTTAGCTAAATTAAGTTGCCAAGCTAAATAGTCATTGAATCACTAGGTAAAGTAAAATAAGTAAAACAAAAAAAGCAAGGCATCAGATGCCTTGCTTTTTTATGGATGGAAATTATCCTATAAAGTATAGGACACTAATAAAATATAGGATGTTGACTTAAATCAATAAAAACTAACGTTGTGAACTATAGTCAAAATACCCTAAAAACGCTACGGTATTGCTGATATCAATTTTTTGTAGCCTCTGTCTGCGCAGGCACAGCAAGCAAGAAAAATTGATATCAGCAGCGCGAGATGTATCGATATTACTTTTCACTGACTATAAAGGTTGATGACATTAAAGTCTGTATTATCAAATGTCTAACGCACTAAAATAACAGGCGATAGGGTACTAGCGATAATCTCTGTTGTAGTACTACCCAAAAATAAATGCTGGAGCTTAGAGCGTCCATAAGCCCCAACCACAATGATATCAATATTATTTTCAAGCTGAAAACTAAGTAAACCGTTGACCGCGTCAAGCTGTGGCAAATGATGGGATTCTACGCTAAAGCCTGCGGTTCTTAGTTGGATTACAGCCTCTTCAAGGCTTTTTTTAGATGCCTCATTATCATGTCCGATCATCACGATATGACCTTGTAAGCCTTGTAAAAGGTTGCTCTCTGCAAGCATTCGTATGGCTTTAATCGCGGTTTTACTGCCGTCAAACGCCACCATATATGATTGAGGCTCTTGAAATTTCTCTGAACAAATCAACACCGGTACGTTTGAGGCACGGGCAACCGTTTCGATTTGGCTACCGATATTGATGCGGCTGTTTTTATGGTCCTCACCGCGGCGACCCATGACGATAGCACGGTTTTTTTCTTGAAAATGCTCAATCGCTGGCAGCAGCTTACCGCGGCGTTGATAGATACAGACGGTCACGCCTGCAAAGTTACTTTGGATATGGCTTTTTGCATCTTGTACCAACGCATTACTATAGCTGTTTACGACCTTTGCCCTTTGTTTATCGAGCTTTGATAACTCATCGAGCAAAGACTGGCGGCTGTTAATGCCGATGGCTCCTGATAAGTCGCGTCTGACCGATGCTGCCACATCGCTGACGTGCAATAATCCCACCGCTAAATTCAGCTTTTTTGCATACCACGCCGCATAATCGCATACTGACCCAGTCACTGCTGAGCCATCAATACAAGCCAAAACGTGCTCTTCCGTTATCATAATCTGTCCTTAGATTTGCATTTATACTTTGAGAAACAGGTTTATTGATAGAATGCTTTTTTAAGACAGGGTAAGCATCTACTTTTCAATTAAATCGCCAATCATTCATCTTTGACTACCATCTTACCTCAAATCGTATCATTGCAAAATCACAGAGCAATATCTTAAATGGTGCTTTGCTGACATAGATTTGCAGTTTACCGTGCATTTTGTACTTTAAGCGTTTTGAAAAGCTGATCTCAGTGGCAACGTGCATGCTTAGAGCACAGTGTCTATATCGTCGCAACTTCTTATCAACGTTCTGGCAAAGGTATGGCTTGTAAACGATAAAAAATTTAAAGTTAAATAAAATCATTTTAAAGATAGAACAATATTCCATTATGTATCAATTTTTAAACTGCTATAAATGTTAGTGTCTAATCAATAAAATGCTGTCTTAGTATTATTAAACCTTCACTTAATATGAATAATAAACACAATATTTATAATTCTTTCAATCACTTTTTATTTGAAAGTAGCATGTTATTGTCTTGTGTTTTTTATTCATTGATAATGAATAGTTATATGGTTATGTAGAAATCAATCGATTTTTACGCTTACTGTCATTGTTTTTTAAAGATATTATTATGTGAAAAAGCTTTTTTATTCGCTAACTGTTTCAGTTTACTAGCAAAATTAGGTTTATGCGTCAGGTTGAGATTGTATAGCTTGCCGTACTGAGTTGTTAATAGAGACAAACGTCACACTGAATTTTGTATGACTAAACTTGTTTGTATGGCAATTTTAACGATAAATTAATAGGGCGATTTAATCTACAACAGTTATATGAATTCATTATAAATAATAAAAAACGAAAAATAAGCAGCTTCTATTATATAAACAATAAACACTTTATTCAAAAGTCGTTAGAAAAACGAACTTAAATATTTATTTTAATAGTGAACGATTGTCAATAATTAAGTATGAATTTTTAAGTGCTAATATTAAAACATGAGACAATCAACTTGTTTTTTATCGTAAAGTTGTTAATATGCTCTATTGTATTTTATCGTTGGTTCGGTATCAAACGTCTCATTATTTTATTAATCTGAGGGTTTGGTGTTAATAGGGAAGTTACTAGGAAAAAAGGTATGAGTGCAATTAATCACGAAGAGCGCGTCCGTCATGAAGGTTTACGTGAAAAAATCATGTCTGCGGAGCAAGCAGCGACATTTATCTTACATGATATGAATGTTGGAATGAGTGGTTTTACTGGAGCAGGCTATCCAAAAGCCGTCCCATCCGCATTAGCAGAGCGTATCAAAGCTGCCCAAGCGCGTGGCGAAGAGTTCAAAATCGGTTTGTTAACCGGCGCCTCAACTGCCGCAGAATGTGATGGCGTATTGGCTGACGCCAACGGTATCAAGATGCGCACGCCTTATCAGTCAGAACCTGCCCTTCGTAAACAAATCAATACTGGCGAAACGCATTATTTCGATATGCACTTATCGCATGTCGCGCAGCAAAGCACCTTTGGTTTTTATGGTGACATGCATATAGCGGTGGTTGAAGTCGCTGGAATTTTACCAGACGGTCGCCTGATTCCTTCTACCTCTATCGGTAACAATAATGCTTGGTTAGATAATGCTGACCAGATTATCCTTGAAGTAAACAGCCGCCAAAATATTCTGTTAGAAGGCATGCACGATGTTTTTGATGACATCGGTGTACCGCCGTATCGCAAACCGATTCCAATCACCACGCCAGGTGAGCGTGTTGGCTCGCCTTACCTGACCTGTGATTTAGATAAAGTAGTTGCCGTGGTCTTAACAGATTCACCAGACCGCAATAGCAAATTTGCTGATCCTGATGAATGCTCAACCAAAATTGCCGGTTATATCATTGACTTCTTTCATGAAGAAGTAAAAAAAGGTCGCATGCCAGCCAGTTTATTGCCTATCCAGTCGGGTGTCGGTAACGTTGCCAATGCGGTATTGTCAGGATTGCAAGCCAGTCCATTTGAAAATCTAACCGGCTATACCGAAGTATTACAAGACGGTATGTTAGATTTGATTCTGTCAGGCAAAATGACCCAAGCTTCTGCGACTGCCATGTCGTTAAGCCCAGATGCATTAGACCGTTTTAACGCCAATATTGAAGAATTGCGCAAACGCATTATCCTGCGTCCACAAGAAATCACCAACCATCCTGAAGTCTCACGTCGCTTAGGCGTTTTAGCTATCAACGCGATGATTGAGTGTGACCTTTATGGCAACGTCAACTCAACCCACGTCATGGGTACCAACATGATGAATGGTTTGGGCGGCTCTGGTGACTTTGCTCGTAACGCCTTTACCTCAATGTTTGTAAGCCCATCGGTTGCCAAAGGTGGCGCTATCTCGTGCATCACGCCTATGGTGTCACACGTTGACCATACTGAGCATGACGTGATGATTATTGTCACTGAGCAAGGTTTGGCTGACTTGCGTGGTTTATCACCGCGTCAACGCGCACAAAAAATCATTGATAACTGCGCCCATCCTGATTATCGTCCTATGCTGCAAGATTACTATGATCGCGCGGCACAGACTGCTGGTATGCAAACGCCTCATATCTTGAGTGAAGCATTGTCTTGGCATCAACGTTATGTTGAAACCGGTGATATGCGCGTCAAAAAAGGTTTGGCTTTGGCAGTTTAAATGCTTAATTAAATACCTAATTAAAGGTTTAACGCCAGAATCAGCGACATAGCTGATTGCACCATTAAAAACACCGCTTATCTGCTAGCAGACAAGCGGTGTTTTTAATGGTGCTTTTATGATATTTAAAGAGAGATTTAAAAGTAAGGTTTTGTCTTAACGCTCATTACTATTACTACTACTGTTTTTATCATTCGTACTTTCTTGACTGGATAAACGGCGTTTAATAAGTAAACCAATCACAGCGACCACTATCAGTATGCCGATTGCTTTGGAGTAAGGTGCTAACATGCCGGCGACGGCGTCATAGTTTTGACCTAAGTAATAGCCTGCTAAAGCCAATATCGCTGTCCAAATACTAGCCCCTAAAGCCGTCAATGCCAAAAAGGGCAATAGCGCCATTCTATTCATGCCAGCTGGGATAGAAATCAGCGAGCGTACCCCCGGCACCATACGCCCAAAAAACACCGCCATTTTGCCATGTTTATCAAACCATGCATTTGCCGCGGTGATATCAGCAGGCTTTACAAACAGATATTTACCATACTTTTCGGTGAATGCGACCAAACGCCGCTCATCAAATACGCGACCCACATAGTATAAAGGCAGCGCACCCAGCACCGCCCCAAGCGTACCGGCTAATATCACCAGAATAATGCTTAAATCGCCTTTGGCAGCGGCAAAGCCAGCGGCTGGCATAATGACCTCAGAAGGGATCGGCGGAAAGATATTTTCAGCAAACATGGCAAAGATAATGCCAAAGTAACCGAATTTTGCCATGATACCGAGTACCCATGCACTCATTTGATCCATTGTAAAGACTCGCTCAAGGTTGGAATAAAGAAACAATAAATCATACGGGCATTTATCAAAATTATTTGTACTAAATTACGGGCTTAGTATGTATTAAATATTGCTAAAAGTCCGTCATTTAATGCGTTTATCTGAGAGCGGTCTGAGGATAGAGAGTAATCTGTACAGGCTTAGTGTTTTATTTATCTTAATAAATAGTTAATAAAAACACACAAGAAGCTTCTATTTACTACCAAGTTTATGGCATAAGGTCATCTTAATCGTGCTTATTTTAGACTATTCATATTTCATAAAGGTTTTTTAGTACAAAAACCTCATTAGGCGTTTAGTATTTAGAGAGCTATCAAGGAGATTAAGATGAATAAAATAACAGCAAATGTAGGCTTAACCAAAGCGCGGCAGGCGTTATGGATCGTATTGTTTGCCAGTATTGTCGGCGTTACGGCTTGTAGTAATGAGAGAGAGGATGTGGCGGCAGATTCGACCGAAGTGACAGATGAAGTGGCCGTCGACGAGGCGAGTGAAGAAGGCACTGAAGTTGTCGAAACCGGTATGACCGCAGATGGAATGTCGGGTAATGATGGTGAGCAGAAAGCCGATGACACTGTAACCGTCAACGAGAGTAATGCAAATTTAGATCAAACCCCAGCAGATGGCGTGCAGTAAATACTTAAATTACTCAAGCTTTAGACGAACAAGTTTTTAATGTTCAGGTTTTTGATGAGAGTAAATTGTCCAAAAAAAAGAGCTGCAAATTGTTTGCAGCTCTTTTTATTTCAGTTTTAGTAAAATTATAGCCCTTTACAGATAGTATGGTAACTACCGGCTACTAAAGGTAATCGTTTTAGCGCCATTAGTAGATGGCTGGCTGATGGTTACTTTACTGTCTAAGATATCGCCGCGCGCATTGATTTTATAGCATTCTGACGAGCTGCCATTAGGATCGTTATTGAGCAGCAGATTGCCGGAGGTGTCTATACAAAACCATGCGGTATTATTGCTGTCTCTGGTCAAAGACCAATCTTGATTATAAGTGCCTATTTTTTTACGCATACTTCTATCAGCGTAAACGTCTTCAGTAATCAATTTGCTTGATGAGCCAACCGTTGCCATTTTGGGAATGGTTGTGGTCTGATTCGACAGCGAATACTTACCTGAGCTGTCAGTGAAACCATGGAATACCAATGGATTGAGGGTAAAGTAATTAATGGCGACCGATTGATCAGTGACTTGATTATTTACTTTGTTGATGGTATTTACTTCAGCGCCTTGTACTTGTTTATTATTAAATACCATGCTGCCTTTGGGCGTAACTTTGATATCCGCAGAGGCCGTTTGATTGCCGACGGTCGCCACTAGGCTTTGACTGCGAGCTTTAGTATAAATATTGAGCATGGCCGCTTCAACGGGATATTGTGTGACAATGTTGTTTGAATTGCCCGGTGTGGTGCCACCGTTCATACCGCCTGCACAGGCGCTTAATCCTACCGATACCGCGACAAGTAATCCTAATTTTTTCATGATTTATTCCCTCGATTTATTTAACTTCAATTTATGTAATAAGTGATAGACCTATCTACTATAATCGAATTTTTAAGCGATGACATCTGCTGTGTATCCCTGCGCCTGCTATCCTTACATCATTATAACAACCGATGATTTTGCAGAAATTTATTGAATAAATGGGCGATAAAAACCGCTGGGCAATTAAAACAGGATTAATAGGTGTTTTTGCTGTTCATACCTACTTAGTCTGTTATCATTTCGTCCTGCAAAAAATCACAGTTATTTTCTATAAGTACCATTCGTTAGGACGTTAAAATGATCGTCAAGCAAAAGCCCAGCGCCATCAAACTGCTTTTTACCTTGCGTGGCTCCATCCTGCCAAAGGTCTATCCGCAGATTTTGCTCATTAGCCTGATTAGTGCCTTTATCACCAATATTCAGCATGGGTTTCCCAGCTCGTTTTCTTCTTATAGTGTCGCGCCGTTTACCTTACTTGGGATTGCCTTATCGCTATTTTTAGGTTTTCGTAACAATGCCAGTTATCAGCGCTGGTGGGAAGCTCGTGGGCTATGGGGGCAATTGGTTTATGATACGCGCAGCTTTACCCGTCAAGTGCTGTCTTATATAGATGATGAAAGTAAGAATGGGCAAGAAAATGAAGAAGGAAGAGAAAGTGAGAAAGGGTGCGATAGCCAGCGCCGATTGGTGTATTTAAGCATCGCTTTTACTCATGCCTTACGTCATCGACTGCGTGACAGCGCGCCTTGGCAAGATGTTGAGCGTTTTGTAGAACCTATTCATCATACCAGTATGAAGCAAGCGCAAAATTTGCCAGATTATCTACTGCGTCTGCTAGGTAAGGAGCTTGGCTATTGTCGGCGGCAGCGCTTGACCTCAGAGCATATGCTACAAAATATGGATGAGCGCCTAAATTCGATGACGGTGGTTTTGTCCGCTTGTGAGCGTATTCATAGCACGCCATTGCCGTTTGCTTATACGCTACTGGTGCATCGCACAACATATCTGTACTGCTTTATGCTGCCTTTTGGTCTGGTTTCTTCTTTAGGCTGGGTAACGCCCTTGATTTGCGGGGTCATTGCTTATACTTTTTTTGGTTTGGATGCGCTAAGTGAAGAGTTGGAAGAGCCCTTTGGATTGGCTGCCAATCAATTACCGCTGACGGCTTTATCTCGTACTATCGAGATTAATTTGCTAGAAGCTTTGGGAGAAACCGAGTTGCCGCCGAATATCACCGCTAAAAATGGCTATTTACAATAAGTGATTTATAATAGGCAATTTGCAAAAATCTCTCTGTTATAAATAGCGTCTGCGGCAGTAGAATATCGGTTGCCAAAAAATATACTGCATAAAAAAGACCACTCAATTGAGCGGTCTTTTTTATTTTAATTGACAGTCATCTAAGCGACAGTCATCTAAATGGCGCAAATAAGCTATTTACTCTGATTGCTCATGCCAGCATCAGTCGTTTGCTGGACGATTTGTTCGACTTGCATAAAATCCGTATGCCGCACATCTTTGCCGCTGGTGCAAAAAATAACCAGCTCAGCAATGTTGCGAGCATGATCGCCCACCCGTTCTAGGGCGCGCAATACCCACAGTATATTAATCACCTTAGACACATGGCGGCTGTCCTCCATAATATAGGTCATCAAGGCACGCGTGGCCGATTGGTACTCTTCATTGACCGCGGTATCACTTTGCAATACCGAAAATGCCTGCTGCGGATTCATATTTGAGAAGGCGTCAATCGCATCAAGCAGCATCAAGCGTACCTGATTGGATAAATGCTGAACCTCTGAATAACCTCTGGGTGACGCGCCATCTTCAATCAACTGGCAGGCCATACGGGCGATTTTTTCTGCTTCGTCACCGACACGTTCAAAGTCGACAATGCCTTTGCTCAGCGCCATTACTAAACGCAAATCATTGGCGGCTGGCTGGCGCTTGGCGACTAATAAAATGATTTGCTCATCGATTTTAATCTCTAGCTGATTGATCAGATGGTCATCTTCAATCACTTTTTTTGCGGTCGCCTCATCTGCGGCTATCAAGGCGCGTGTCGCAACCATGACTTGCTCTGCTGCCATATGACCCATTTGCATAAACAGCTCAATCACGTCATGTAAGTCATTATCAAAACTCTTTGATAAATGCTTTGCCGTTATCGCCATGCTTGCTTCCTTAATCGTATTGGTATTGCTCATAAAAATATTGCCAAAATGAGTAGCGTGAT
Source organism: Psychrobacter sp. DWR1-2-3 (assembly GCF_049896465.1). Classification (NCBI taxonomy): domain Bacteria; kingdom Pseudomonadati; phylum Pseudomonadota; class Gammaproteobacteria; order Moraxellales; family Moraxellaceae; genus Psychrobacter; species Psychrobacter sp. DWR1-2-3. Next base: position 460,826 of record NZ_JAFCUJ010000002.1, on the reverse strand, counting down.
AAATGACCACTAAAAATGATTGCTTTAAGCGAACAGCGACTTAGCCATAACGACCGGTAATATAATCTTCAGTCGCTTTTTGTGCTGGGTTGGTGAATATCTGATCTGTTTCACCCATTTCTACCATGTCTCCCAAATACATATAAGCGGTGTAGTCAGAGACGCGCGCGGCCTGCTGCATATTGTGGGTGACGATAGCAATGGTATAGTCGTTTTTTAAATCGGTAATCAAATCTTCAATCGCGCCAGTAGAGATGGGGTCGAGCGCTGACGTTGGCTCATCTAATAGCAAGACTTCAGGTTTCGTTGCTACTCCGCGGGCAATACAAAGTCGCTGCTGTTGACCGCCAGATAATGACAATCCTGACGCTTTAAGTTTATCTTTGACTTCCAGCCATAACGCTGCTTTTTTGAGTGCCCACTCGACACGTTCATCCATCTCTGCTTTGCTCAGCTTTTCATAGAGACGGACGCCAAATGCGACGTTGTCATAAATGGACATCGGGAAGGGTGTGGGTTTTTGAAAGACCATACCGACACGCGCACGCAGCAAATTGACATCCATGTCTTTGGCCAAAATATTTTGGCCATCAAGGGTAATTTGACCTTCAGCATGCATACTCGGATACAAGTCATACATACGGTTAAAGGTACGTAGCAGCGTTGATTTACCGCAGCCTGAGGGACCAATAAAAGCGGTGACCTTTTTTTCTGGAATATCGATATTGATGTTTTTTAACGCTTGAAAATCACCATAATAAAAGTCCAAATCACGAATGGTAATCTTGGCAGGTGGCATGTTGTCGGGCATGTCTGCCATGGTTTGCTTGATAAGATGGTCGATATCTGGCTGTTTATGCTGACCATGATTAAACATAGCGTCATCCAGTAAACGGCGTTTGCTGCTGGTATCTGTCATCGGCTTAGTCGCTTTTCTCTCTAATACATCAGTCATAATGGTATCCATCTGTTTTAAAGTTTTGTTAAATGGGGGTGTTTTTTTTGCTATTAGCTGTGCGTTTGTTAGCCTTAAATTATCTGCTATGGTCTTTGCCACCGATAAAGCGTGCGGCGATATTTAAGAATAATACTGTCGCAGTAATGAGCAGCGCCGCCGCCCAAGCTAGTGCATGCCAGTTGTCATAAGGGCTCATGGCAAACTGATAAATCGTATTGGGTAAGTTGGCCATCGGTTGGCTCATATCGGTACTAAAGTATTGGTTGTTTAGCGCGGTAAATAGCAAGGGCGCGGTCTCACCGGTAATACGTGCAAAAGCGAGCAGCACACCGGTAGTCAGACCGGCTTTGGCAGCTTTCAGTGTCACGGTACTGACTAGCTTCCATTTTGGTGTGCCGAGTGCGTAAGCAGCTTCGCGCAGGGTATTAGGCACTAGGTTTAGCATATTTTCCGTCGTACGCACGACAATAGGAATCACAATCAGCGCCAATGCCAAAGCACCAGCCCAACCCGAAAAGCTCTGTCCTTTGACCATCAAGGCATAAATAAACAGACCAATCACGATGGAGGGGGCCGACAATAAAATATCATTTAAAAATCGGGTGACTTTACCCAGCATACTGCCATGTGAAAACTCTGCTAAATAAATGCCAGCCATCATGCCGATTGGCGCACCAATCGCCAAGCCCGAAAAAGCCAACATCACTGAGCCAACAATGGCATTGCGTAGACCGCCTTCGCCCATCGGTGGCGGGGTATCTGCCATAAAGACAGGCATCTCGATTAGACCTTGAAAGCCTTCAACAAACAGCGTAATCAAAATCCAAATCAGCCAAAACAAACCAAATACAATCGCTGATAAGGCAAACCCAAGTCCCAATCTATTGATAAAACGGCGCTTGTTATAAAGACGCTTGTTGTAGCGGTCTTCAAAGCGTACAGAAGGCTGGCTTGGCTGCGTAGTTTGAGTAGTGACTGGTGCTAAAGTCATGAAGTGTTTGTCCTTCTTGAGTCAAATAATGGCTGCAAATAGCATGTTTTAGTTTGTTTAGGCTTGTTTTTATTTGCTTTGTTGGCTATTTAAAATAGGGTGTTTAATTACCTGCTTTTTGGTCAATACGCATGAGCATCAGCTTAGATATTGATAGAACGATAAAGGTAATCACAAACAATATTAACCCTAAATGTAGTAATGACGCTAAGTGCAGCTCACTTGACGCTTCGGCAAACTCGTTGGCCAGCGCTGAGGTAATAGTCACCCCAGAGGTAAATAGGCTTGGGCTGATATTGAAAGCATTACCAATTAAAAAGGTAACAGCCATCGTCTCGCCAAGCGCTCGACCAAGTCCCAAAATCACGCCACCAACCACACCTGCTTTGGTATAAGGTAAGATGATTTTAAACATCACCTCCCACGTAGTGGCGCCCATACCGTATGCGGATTCTTTTAGCAGGTCTGGCACCACAGAGAAAACATCGCGCATGGTAGCGGCGATAAAGGGAATAATCATAATTGCCAGTATTAATGAGGCGGTAAACATCCCCAATCCCATCGGCGCACCGGTAAAAACCTTGCCAATGATAGGTAGGGGACCAATATTTTCAATAAACCAAGGCTGAATGTGATCACCAAAAAACGGCGCAAAGACAAACAAGCCCCACATGCCGTAGATGATAGAAGGGATACCTGCCAGCAGCTCGATAGCAATACCCAATGGCTTTTTCAAAAAATTGGGACAAAGTTCCGTTAAAAAGATAGCAATCCCAAAGCTGACTGGTACGGCGATACAGATAGCGATGAGCGAGGTGACCACCGTCCCGTAAATGGGGGCAAGTGCACCGTATTGATCGTTTACCGTATCCCAGTTATTGCTGGTATAAAACCCCAAGCCAAACTCAGTGATACTTGGCCACGCACCGACAATCAATGACAGCATGATGCCGCCAAGCGACAAGAGCACCAAGATTGCAAATGCTTTAGTGGCATTAACAAAAACCGCGTCAAAGCGTTTTTGTTTTGCCAGTTGGGATTTTAGGTCTGCCATAAAAGCCTCTGTTGTTTATCGCTCTAACTTTTCATTATGTTAATGATTAACTGTGTTAACGCTTGCTAGTGTGAAAGCTTGATTGTAAAAAACCTTAGGGGTTTTAGCTTTAGCGTCTTACCGTAATAAACTGTATCATCTAACGACCGAATCTTAAGTTCACTACGGCTAAGACGTCACCAAGCAAACACGCTTTTCAGTATTTGCTTGATGGCATTAGTTAGCTTATTCTCGACTGGCTTCTTCTCGAATTAATAAGCTTCGAATTAAAAAGCTTCGAGCTACTGTGCTGAGGTATAGACAGGCTTACCTTCGCTGTCTACCACCTCGTTCCATTTCGCCTTAAATAAAGCCACGGCCGTATCTGAAAAAGGCACATAATCAAGACTCATCGCGTCATCATCGCCTTGAGCATAAGCCCAGTCAAAGAAGTTAAGGACACCTGCCACTTGTTTGGCATCTTGCGGTTGTTTATGGACTAAGATAAAGGTCGCAGCAGCGATAGGCCATGCTTGATCGGTCTCAGAGTTGGTGATGACTTTATAAAAGCCTTCTTGCTTTGACCAATCGATGTCACCAGCGGCGGCGAATGTCTGCGCAGATGGTTGCACGACGTTGCCAGCGGCATTTTTTAGAGCAACGTGTGCCATGCTGTTTTGCTTAGCATAAGCGTATTCAACGTAGCCGATAGAGTTTTTCATACGCGTCACATAGCTTGACACGCCTTCGTTACCTTTACCGCCAGCACCGGTTGCCGAGGTTGGCCATTTCACGGTTTTATCGACGCCAACGCTGTCTTTCCAATCGTTTGACACTTTGGCTAAATAATCGGTAAAGTTAAAGGTTGTGCCCGAACCGTCTGAGCGGAACACTGTGGTAATGGCGGCGTCAGGAAGGCTTAAGTCAGGATTCATAGCTTTGATGGCAGGGTCATCCCATTTGCTGATTTTACCAAGATAGATGTCAGCGAGCATTTTTCCATCGAGCTTCAATTGACCAGGCGCAACGCCATCGATATTGACGATAGGTACCACGCCGCCGATAACGGTCGGGAATTGAATCAGACCGGCTTCCTCTAATTCCGCTGGCGTCATCGGCGCATCGGACGCGCCAAAATCCACCGTTTTTGCGACGATTTGTTTGATACCGCCCGATGAACCAATCGACTGATAGTTCACTTGACCGCCAGTTGCTTTATGATAGGCATCTGACCATTTAGCATAGATAGGCTGCGGGAAAGAAGCGCCTGCGCCGGTGATATTCATTGATACATTGTCAGCTGATTTAGCGGTTGACGACGTAACGTTTGCGGTGTCGGTAGTAGCGGTAGTTGATTGCGCCGAAGTAGCGGGCTCGTTGCTTTCATTGCTATTGGAGTTTTTATTACAAGCAGCTAAGGTTAAGGTACTCGCGACGGCTAAAGCTATTAATGAATAACGCATTATTTCTCCTAAAAAGTAATGATATTAAGTAAACATAGTTGAGTATTGGATATTTATAAATAACAGAGCTGATTTCGATGTTTTATAAATGGTGCTTTATTCATACTGCTTTGTTCATAACGCTTTATTAAAAATGATTTATTGCAAAGACGCTTGGTGGTCGATGAGCCCATTGTGCCGCGCAAATATGACAGTTTGATGAAATAAGACATTTTTATGAAAAAAGTCATTTAATTAGAATAGACGTGTGATAAAGGGCAAAGTTAGTGCTAATGGCGGCTGATATCTTGTGCAAAAATCGTTATGATGTGGGCAGGCGTTTTCGTAAAAGCGGATTTCAAACTCAATGTCATTAAACTGTCATAATTAAGCCGTTTAATGGGCAGGCATTGGCAGCTAATGCTGGCGCCTAATATTGTTTTATTTATTTCTAGGTTTTTGTCTTTTAACTTTGACTTTCAACTTTGTCATTTAATAATAAGGCTATGGTATGCGCAGTGAGCAGATTTTGATTGTAGAAGATGAACCTGCAATTCGTGAGATGGTGGTAATGACGCTAGAGATGGCGGGCTTTGAGAGTTTAGAAGCGGCTGACGTGGCAGAGGCGCATCAGCAAGTGGTCGATCACAGACCCGCGCTGATTTTGCTCGATTGGATGTTACCGGGTGATAAAAGCGGTATTGATTTTTGCCGCATGCTCAAAAGCGATGAGATGTTGGGCGAGATACCAGTAATTATGCTGACGGCCAAAAGTGAAGAGGATAGCAAGGTTCATGGGCTTGACGCGGGCGCTGATGACTATATGACCAAGCCATTTTCAACGCGTGAATTGATTTCAAGAATCAAAGCGGTATTACGCCGTGGTCGTGCGCTTAGTAGTGATAAGCCGATCGAAATAGGCAAGCTTAGTCTCGATCCCAAAAGCCAACGCATTACCGCTGACAATCAAGTCATCGATATCGGGCCGACAGAATATCGATTACTGGCGTTTTTTATGAGTCATCCAGAGCGTGCTTATACGCGCACTCAGCTGCTCGATCAGGTCTGGGGCGGTAATGTCTATATCGAAGATCGCACGATTGATGTGCATATCAGGCGTTTACGTAAACTGCTCCAGCCTTACGATTGTAGTACCTTGATTCAAACGGTTCGTGGAACAGGTTATCGATTTTCGAGTCTGGTTGAATAACGCTATCGATTTTAAAAAATAGCCCATTATTTACAAGGCAGCTTACAAGGTATTTTATAAGGCAAGGAAACAGTGATAAGAACATTCAGTGCTAAGAGGCATAAATATTTAGAATAATAAGAACTAAGAAGCATAAGTACTGAGAATATTTGGTGCTAAGAATAGTCAGTGCTAAGAATAAGTGCTAAGCACCATACTGGTAATAAAGAAGAGAGAAAAACATGATAACGCCAAGGGATATTGAGCAACAGGACATCGAGCAATACTCCACCGATCAGCTTAAAAAAATCAGAAGTGCCTTACGCGCATTGCGAGATGCGGTTATCTTGCTAAACGACGATGATGGTTTGGAGTGGTGGAATCAGGCCGCCGAAGATTTATTATTGTTGCAGACAGCGGATCATGGCAAAAGTATTTTTGACTTTATTAACGTCCCTGAGTTTCGGCAATACTATCAGAGCATGGTGACACCCAATGATGGTGTACATATGAAGTCATGGCAAGACCCTAACCGTTATCTTAAATGTGAGCTCACGCCTTTTGGCGATGAAAAGCTGCTGATTATTTATGATGTGACCCGCTTACAACACTTAGAGCAAATGCGCCGCGACTTTGTGGCAAATGTCTCGCATGAGCTACGAACGCCATTGACTGTACTGATGGGCTATCTGGAGAATTTTTCAGATCAGGAAGATATGCCGCGGCAATGGCGACGCGGGTTTGAATTAATGACGCAGCAGACCGCGCGCATGAATAGAGTGGTCAATGACTTGCTGCTGCTGTCTCGGATTGAAATCGAAGAGACGCATGAGCTGCATTATATTGATATGACCAAGCTGCTTACCCATGTCTATGACGACGCGCAGGCTTACAACCAAGAATATGGCCATACGCTGCATTTACAGATAGATACCTATGATGGTCTTTACGGCTCGGAGATGTATTTGAACAGTGCGTTATCCAATTTGGTGATTAATGCGATTAAATACACGCCAAAAGCAGGTAATATTGTCATCAGCTGGGCGAGGACCGCAGAAGGTTGTCGGTTTGCCGTCACCGATGATGGTATTGGGATTGCGCCGGAGCATGTTGCAAGATTGACCGAGCGTTTTTACCGAGTGGATAGCGGGCGCAGTCGTGCGACAGGTGGTACGGGGTTAGGGCTGGCCATTGTAAAGCATGTGTTATATCAATATGATACGACTTTGCAAATTGAATCGTCAGAAGGTAAAGGCTCGACATTTAGCGCCGTTTTCCCCGCCACTCATATTCGCTCTGCTCTATAGGCTAACTGCTAAACTCGTAGCCGTTAGCAGGATTTTTAAACATTACTGTCAATTATTAGTTTCTAAATTGGCTAAAAACGCGGCAAAACCTTCTGTTGCTCGAGCTTGTAAGCGGCTGCTAGTAATAACTCGAACGCGATTGCTCCAAGTGATGGCATAGCCTTTACTCTCAAACCTTTTTACCAAATCGACATCTTCGTGGCAGCGTAATGGCGCAAAACCACCAACTGCAAGATAAGACTCAGCGCTAAAATTTAAATTTGCCCCATGAATATGACGATGTCCCATCTTATCTTGATAATGAGCCATATAATCCTCGCGCGTCTGCGGCGTTAAATGTGCCCAGCTATCAACGCTTACTACGCCGCAAATCATATCAGTAGGCTGAGCTTTGATATGGGCGATTTGCTGTATCAGCCAATCTGGGGTGACGACTGAATCAGCGTCTGTACAGGCAAGCCATGTCGCGCCAGAGGCGATAGCATGACGAATGCCTAAATCCCGTACTTGTCCCACGCATTGGTAATCACAGCATAGATAGCCACAGTATAGATAATCCACGCCAGCGCTCTTGACCCGCATACTTTCAACCAATGTAAGCGTATCATCGCGACAGCTATCAAGCACGACAATCACAGTCGCGGTAATGGTAGAGGGCAGCTGCTCAATGGCTGCTTGTACCGACGCTAAGCATTTAGTAATAGTCATTGCTTCGTTATGAGCAGGAATGACAATGCCAATTTTTATATCATCCATATATCCGCTCCTCTTATACCAAGTTCTCTTGCATGGCGACTGATTCGGACGAATATTGCCAAACGTCTAATAAAAAATCACTATCGATAATTTTGCTTTGATGGGTAAAGGCTGAATTTTTAGTATCGATGTGCTGTCCCTGCTTAGGTTCTACCTCATTATTTACTTTATTAAACGCTTGGTTGAGACGCTGATGTACGGTTTCACCCGTCATCACAAAGCCTTCAATGGCATAACGCCAATGACAGCATAGCAAGGTGCCACCCACAGTAAGGTTTTGTGTAATCCAAGTAATAACGGTCTCAATATCATTAGATGATAAATAATATAAAATTTCACTAATAATAATTAAATCAAAATGAGATTTCGCAGTCGGTAATGCGTCAGGAATGACTCCTTGTATCACGCTGACATGAGATGAGTCTGCCAAATTTTGCTTAGCAAGCTGCACCGCCTGTTTGTTACCATCAATACTTAACAAAGCATGGCAGCGAGGTGCAAGTAACGCACTAAACACGCCGTTTCCGCAGCCTAATTCAATGGCATTGTGATATTGTGCTTTTGGTAATACAGCAAGACACATATCGCGTTTACGCTTTTCGTACCAGCGGGTCTGATACTGCCAAGGGTCACTATTATCGCTATATAAAGCATCAAAATAGGTTTCTGCATAGTTGGCAGCTTGCATTTGCGTATCAGTATGGGAGCAGTCAGCCGTCTCATTTTTAGAAACCTTTGATAAGTTTACAAAATCTATTTCCGGCGTAGATTTATGGTATTGGCTCATATAAATAAACCTCCCAAGGTTGGCTAATTCTGGCAATGGTTTGAGCCGATAAAATGGGCGGATTGCCCGTGCTTTCATCAACGCTAATTTGGCTGGTAAAGCAATGAATGGCTTGTATTTTGCGCTGCAATTGCTCGGGCGTTAAATCTACTTTGAAAGCACAGCTCCAAGAAATACGGCTGTCAGCAGGTGTTGCCCAATGCCACGCCCAAATTAATACTTGATAACAGGCTAAACGGTGCTGCTTAGCAAATGCAGCGACCACTTGCCCTGTCGCCTCATGATCAGGATGCCCATCATGTACAAACGGCGTTACCAAAATATCATCAGGTTGGATAGTTGCTGCTAATTTTTGGTGAAACTGTGCCTGCTCAGCAAACACGTCGCCATCGGTTAAATGCATAGAAATAACTTTTACTTGATGAGATATACCTAATGCCTCTAACGCTGCAACACTTTCTTGCGGACGGATAATATCAAGCGCTTTTGGAGGATAAATCTGCGAGTCAGGATGGCTTTGCGTGCCATTGGTTACATGGACCAGTAGGATTGGATTACCATTATTGGCTAAATGTTGTAGCAACCCACCGCAGCCCAAAACCTCATCATCAGGATGCGGCGCGAAAATACAAACCCGCTGATGCGCCGGAAAGCTTGTCGCTACATTTAAGCGCGGCATATTTTGCAGCCCTGACCAATTTTGCCAAGCGTCGCAACTGGTGCCATCACCCTCAATAACGCGGTCGCCAACTATCGGATGGTTATTTTTTATAGGTGCTGGCTTACTAGGAATTACAGTTGCCATATATTTCTCTGCCTATTTATAAAGTCACTGGTGTCGTCGTTAGTCAGTGTGCTAGCGGATTCACTCGCTAACATACTAGACAGCTCGCCGATTTTCTGTAAATCAAAAGCGCCATGACTTTGGCGAATAAATACGGTTAAATCGGCAGATAATCTGGCGAAATGAGGGTTATTGCAAAAGGGCGCGGCTCCTAATGCCTGCCCGACAACCTCTATAACCTCGCGAGCTAATTGTTCAACTTTTGACCTTAATTGGCGGATGGCAAGCTCATGACTTTGTGTTGGCTCAGTATCTATTAACTCAGCAAGATGATGAAAATATTGCTGAGTGACAGCCAGTGCCGTGCCAATTCGTCCCAAATACATGGCTTTATAATCGTTTGGCTTTTGCTGATAAGCGCTGATTAAATAACTGGCGAGACAAGTCGCCGCGCCATACCAGCAAGCAGCGACGCCAGCCGCACCATGCCAAAATCCCACGCGTTCTAGATACGCATTTGCCGCGCCAACGTTACTGGCTACTACCTGATCGAAATGTATGGTTGCCGTATCAGTAGCCTGCATGCCGACTGCTTGCCAGGCACTATTATCAATCTTAATACCATTTTGCTGCATATCCACCATAAGCAATTGCGCCTGACCATCCTTATCGCGATAGGTCATTAGCCCATGGTCAACAATATTTGCGCCTGAACACCATGCTTTTGTACCGCTGACTTTGCCTTGCTGATAGCTCAGAGGATGACCTTCTGCTGCCCAAGCTGCCCATAAACCTTGTGTTGCTTGCTCATAGCTCAGTTCATGTAAAATACTTAAAGCATCTAAATGCGATTCGAACCATTTTGCAATCGTTAAATCTATACTTGCCACATAAGCTAAAATTTGCCAACGAATCAAAGTACGTGAATTGGTTCGGGATTTATCTCCTTTGATACTTTCAGTGCCGCTGGCAGGATGAGGAATTTTATCGCTATAGCTCACTAAGATTTTTAATATCTCATGGCGCAGCTTATCGGTTATAGAAATAATGTTTGTGCTAATAACAATGCCATTGGCTTGATTACCAGTAAATATGATATTTCCTATGGCAGATTTTATGTCTGATAATAAAGGGTTTTTTGCCTCGAGCGCGAGCATAAGGGTCTCCTAGTTATTTTTATGAGCCAGACATTTGGACGGCTGCTGGGGAATCGCTGTCTGTTTGATGTCCTTTATTATCATATAAGTTATCTAAATATAGGTCGTCTAAAAAGCTTTGCTGCCAAGCATGTAAATTATCTTGCTGCAATCCTTGTAATAATGCCTGATAGCGGGATTTTCGCTCTCCTAATGTCATCGTTAAGGCAGTATTCAAACCCTCTATGATACTTTTTGGCTGGTGCGGATCGATAATGAGGGCGGCTTGCATTTGCTCGGCTGCTCCTGCATAACGTGATAGCATCAGCACCCCAGGATTATCAGGATTTTGGGCAGCAATATATTCTTTGGCGACCAGATTCATACCGTCTTGCAGCGAATTTACCCAACCGATATCACTTTGGCAAAATGCCGTCATCACGGTCTCATGGCTTAACACTTCTTCGCTATAATCAATTGCTTGCCAAGTATTTGCATTGGGCGAAAATTGCTGATTAACGTTATAAACTGCTTGTTTAACTTCCTTATAAAGTCGTTGATAAGTCGGTAAATCTAAACGGCTAGGGCAGGCGATTTGTAATAATTGCAGCTGATTTTGATAGGCTGGATATTGCTGTAAAAAGTCGCGATAGCCCGAAAAACGCTCTAATAAACCTTTGGAATAATCAATTCTATCGACTGCAATAATGCGCTGTGAGATGGGCTTTACGGTATCGTTATTCTGAATATGCTTGATAGATGATAAGGATAAAGGTGAGAATACATGGCTAACCTGCTGCTGAATCTTTGCGACATTGACGCCGATAGGATAGGCATTAGTTATTAAAGTATGCTGGGGTTTTAACTCTAAATGAAGTTTCAATTGCGTACCAGATGCAGTATGCGCTCTAGTAACAGACTGTTTGGAATATAAAACGTTGATGGGTAAAAAATCTAAAAGACTGTTTTTTGCCAGACTATCTTCTAAAACGTTGTCTTCTAAAACGCTATCTTTTAAATAATGTTGCAAAACCGCAAGACAATGGGCTTTATCTTGCTGAGTTTGGGTGCCAAGCACATCATAATGCGCAAGCTGTTTAATCAGCTCACAGCTTTGAGCAAGCTGTCGCCAAAAGGCTAATGGCGCAAACGGAATATGTAAAAAAAAGCCAATACGATTTTTTATTCCAAGTTTCTTACAATGATAAGCCACACTTAAAAAATGATAATCATGCACCCAAATCACATCGTCAGGCTGAATAATGCTCTTTAATTGTTGAGCAAACAGGCGATTTACATCTTGATAGCCGGCATAGTCCTCTGGTGCTTGGCTAATTAACTTAGGTTGCTCATGCAGCATTGGCCACAGCACGTTATTGGCAAATCCGCAGTAAAAATGCTGATATTGTCGGGTGGTGAGGGCGGTGGTCATATAAGTAGTTTCGGTATGCGTTCCTTGCATACAAGAACTTGCTAAAGCAGCTTGTTTATAATTGCTAAAGCTATTGATTTCACCGGCATCAGAGCTATCAATAATGTCACCATTCCAACCCATCCAAATGACTGAATTGCCCGTTAATATATCTTGCAACGCTACTGCCAGCCCGCCTGCCATAGGATTATTATCGGGCATCTTTACTCGGTTAGATAAGACGATTAAACGGCTCATATCAGTTGCCTCGAATGTTTGCTGACTATCTGAACATTGGAATTAGTTAGGTCAGACAATAGCGTGCTGCGTTTTTGACAAAAAGTTAAAAAGCGCTCAAGTAAAACTGTTACGTCATGAATGTTATTGACATAATAATGGGCGCACGTTGGCTGCTGGTACTCGTTACCTACCCTGATACCCATGCCTTTGATTAAATGGCTTTTTTCTATGAATCGCTTGCTGCCTTGTACGGCAATAAACCCTGCTTCATCGGTTATATCATCCCCGATAAAAATAGGGCAAAGAGTATCATTGGTCTGCATTGTTTTTAACAAGGTTAAAATCGCAGTACCTTTATCGGCCTCTTTGGGCGCTATCTCCCACACGTATTTGCCCTGTTTTAATAGCCAATCAGCATGATTTTTTGACGCCGTTGACATAATGCTATAAGCCACATCAGCTAACGCAGGATTTTGCCGATAATGTAGGGCAACAGAATAAGGTTTATCTTCTATCGACAAATCATCGTAAGGCGTACAAGATTGACGAATAGCCTGCTTAATGGCATTCAGTTCAGTGAGGTCAATTTGCGAAAGGCTGGCGCTGATACCATCAAATGCCATTTCTAATCCATGGGTTGCGGCAATCGGCAGCTTTATAGGAGATAGCATTTGCTTTGCTTCATCCAAACTGCGTCCGGTGACAATTGCGATGTTGACGCCATGACTTTGTATTTTTTCTAAAAGTGTTAGGGTGGTAGTAGGAATGAAGCTGTCTTTTGGATTCAAGGTAAAATCTGCAAGCGTGCCATCTATATCTAAAAACAGGCAATAGCCTTGCTGAGGCGATAAGTAATCGGCAAAGTGCTTGGCTGGGATGTATATAGGTGCTTTATGCACGCTGGCGCTTCTTCCTGAAGTCACATATATTCCTTTATTTATCTTTGGTAATAGAGCAGCAGATATTGCTCTAAGACGCACGAATTATTGAAATAAACTGTCTACTAAAAGCTAATATGTGTTTGATGTTCGAGAATGTACGAATTTACGGTGTTCTCTTAGTTTCTAGTTATACGCAATCCAAGAATCAAACCAAGAATCAAGCTAATAATAAAGAAACAAGCGCTATAATAAGCAACCAAACTTGATCACGAGTGTGCCATAAACTCCGTTACACTATGATGGACAACCTATTGAGTTTAGTATAAGTTTTTTTAACATAAGTCTTTAAATTTACAAAAAACCATTAAGGAAAGATTATGCATATCACTGCAAATTTTGACGCAGGTAATATTGACGTTATTAGTCTAGAAGATAAAAAAGATATCCAATTAGCGATTCGTCCAGACGTTGGTGAAGAGTTTTTCCAGTGGTTTAACTTTCGTCTATCAGGTGAGATTGGCGAACAATATGTGCTCAATATTGTCAATGCAGGGGAGGCGTCATACCTTGAGGGCTGGGAGAATTACCAAGCGGTTGCTTCCTATGATCGGGAGTACTGGTTCCGTCTGCCAACCTCTTATAAAGACGGCAAATTAACCATAGTGGCAGAGCTTGAGTGCGAGACCATTCAAATTGCGTATTTTGCTCCTTACAGTTATGAGCGTCATCAAGACTTATTGGCAGCCGTACAAACGCACCCATCAGTGAGTGTAGAGCATTTAGGCGAAACGCTTGATAAGCGCGACTTAACCTTGGTGAAAATTGCTGATGGCGATAGCAGTAGTGATAAGAGCAAACGCAATATTTGGATTACCGCGCGTCAGCATCCGGGTGAGACGATGGCTGAGTGGTTGGTCGAGGGGTTGTTATATAGCTTACTAGATAGTGATAACGCCACTGCTAAGCTGTTATTAGAAAAGGCGAACGTCTATATTGTGCCAAATATGAACCCTGATGGCAGTGTGCGCGGACATCTACGTACTAATGCTGTCGGAACGAATTTAAACCGTGAATGGTTGAATCCAAGCTTAGAGAAAAGCCCTGAGGTATTCCATGTCATTAATAAAATGGAAGCAACGGGTGTGGACTTATTTTATGATGTGCACGGTGACGAAGCGCTGCCTTATGTGTTCTTAGCCGGCTCGCAAGGGACGCCAAGTTATAACGACCGTCTTGCGCGTTTACGTGATAAGTTTTCAGACGTATTAAAGCTTGCCAGTGCTGATTTTCAGTCTGAGTTTGGCTATGACATCGATGCGCCGGGCACCGCGAACATGACCATCGCCACCCACTGGGTAGCGGAACGTTTTGATTGCCTAGCTAATACTTTAGAGATGCCGTTTAAAGATAATGATAATGTACCTGATGCAGACACAGGCTGGTCACCAGAGCGTTCAATTAAGCTAGGTGAAGCCTCGTTGGTTGCAATGCTGGCGGTCGTGGATGAGTTGCGTTAATTATTGATGTGTCATATTTAAATCATATATTTTATTAGACTTCTTGCATAAGTCGTCGCCAGTCTTTGAAACTCTGTTATTAGAAATCAATAGAATGGGGCTTTTGCAAGAGGTCTATTATCTATGAATTTTAATAAAAAAAGGTGCTATTAAAGATGATTGTGACTACTTTAACTTATAAAAAACCTCTATCCGAAGTCCAAAAGTATTTAAATGAGCACATTGTATTCTTAGAAAAATTTTACGCTAAGAATATTTTTTTAGCATCTGGTCGTAGAGACAATCGTATCGGTGGCGTTATTATCGTATTCTCTAACGATCTGCAAGAAGTTAAAGAAATCATGGCACTAGACCCGTTTTATAAGCATGAAATAGCGGATTATAGTTTTATGAGATTTGAGCCTACAAAATATTTGGATGAAATTAAAAAATTCGTTTAACAGAGTTTATATTAAATGATTTTTACGCCAAAAATCACCGGCATAGGTGCTCGAAAATAGACTTTTCGTACACGTCAGAACTTGACAAAACATGACATAAAATCAGAGGATAAAAACGACAGCTCGATGCCTTTACAGCGTACCAATCACGATTTAATACTCACAAAGGAATAATATGAAAAACATAATCACCTTGTCACTAGCACTATGGCTCACAGCTTGTAGCTCAGACAAAGTTGAACAAGTAGCAGCTGATAGCGAGCAAGCGGTTGCTAATGAGTTTACAGACATTCAAAGACAAGAAATAACTGATTACTTTTTGAGTGGTGAAGAGCCGACCGTGCTAGATGCCACATGGACAGATGACAGGATACTCAAGATTGGTGTGAAAGATGATGGTAGCCGTCGTGATGGGTTTGCAGAATATGCTTGTGGTGAGATAAATAATCAATTTGACGCTAAAGAACAAGGCATCTGGGTTCAGATAATCGACTACAACAAACTTATGAAGACTAAAGAGTGGGTTAAACTTGGCGAGGCTCATTGCTAAATAAAGAGCGATTGTTGGAAATAAATTCAAGAAATCCCGTAAACACTGGGTATACAGCCCACAGTCTGTGTTCTAGTATAGGAGTCGAACTGCAATTTCAGGACAAGTCACCTTGTCATTTTGCGGTATATTTCAAAGACAGAAATTGAGCAGCCTTATCCATCAAAGGTTACGGCTGCCAGTTTGGTTCACTGCGTAGGAGTCACACTGCAAAATCGGTCAGCATCCAGATCACTACAGCATCCTGAAAAATCTAATCGCAAGCACCGCCGTTAATATAAGAATCAGACCGCATACCGATAATGACTGCAAGATAAATTTCTTATCATCCATGATTAATCACCATATATTCTTTTGTATGAATATACAGGTTAATTATCTTTTTGTGTGAAAAAACACTCGTGCTAAGTACCTCATCAAGTACGCTGGTAGCGAGCATCAATAAATAAGCATTTTAATATCAATAGCTTACTTTTCAGGTTCAAGTCCTCACTAGAGAACCTCTCTTTGCTTCTATAAGAGAGGTTATAGTAAAGAAGACAGAAGTTAAACCGCGACACCAAACAACCCGCCGATAAACGAAGTTGCCAGCATAGCTAGTACACCCCATATTACTACCCGAGCAGTAGCAGGAATGATAGGGGCACCGCCCAAGCGTGCAGATACCACACCAAGTAAAATTAAACCTACGACAGTCAACGAGGCCAACGACCATACCAATGTCTCTGCTGGCAATAGCAGAATACCCATAACAGGGACGATAGCGCCTACTATGAATGATAGGGCAGAGGCAATGGAGGCTTGAAGTGGCTTGGCGGTACTTATGTCAGTTAAGCCAATCTCATCACGCGCATGGGCTTCTAGGGCATCGTGCTCAGTCAAAGCCACGGCAACTTGATGGGCTAAGTCTTGCTCAAGTCCACGCTGCTCATAAATTCTTGTCAGCTCAAGAAGCTCGCGCTCAGAGTTATGCGTTAACTCATGATGCTCTTTTGCCAAGTCCGCTTTTTCAGTATCTGCCTGTGATGACACGGAAATATACTCACCCGCCGCCATTGATAAAGCACCCGCAGTCAATGACGCAAGCCCCGTCAGTAGTAAAGTCTGGCTATTGGCGTTTGCCGCAGCAATACCAACCAATAAACTGGCGGTAGAAATCAATCCATCATTTGCACCGAGAACGGCTGCTCTGAGCCACTGGCTACGGTTGCTTAAATGCACTTCATCATGAATAGAAAGGGACATAAATAACCTCAAAAATAACTAAGCAAGAATAATAAACCAAAAATAATGAACCAAAAATAATAAACCAAAAATAATAAACCAAGGATATAGTATTACAGTTTACCCTGTAAATTGCTCAGAGATTAGCTAACTTGCCTTAACGCATATAAACGGTAGGCAATCAGTACAAAGACCACTGTCTGACTACCGGCATAAAACAATAATAGCGCTAGCAGTCGGCTATCAGAGCCCACCATAAACACATGGATACTAATGCCCATATAAGCTAAAAAGGTTAAAAAATGCAACCATCGCCATGCTGATTGACCCATGTATTTTTTAAGGTAGAAGCTAAACGCGCTGATGAATAAAAACCAAAATCCCAATTGTCCTAATGCGACACCGATACGGTCAGTCTGAAACCCAAGCGGTAATAATACCTGCCAAATATTCAGATTCATATAGTTATCAGCCAATAGAATAACCGCATGAAAAGTAGCAAAGCCTACGGCGAGCAAGCTTAAATATTGATGTAATGCAAATACTTTTGCCGCATTAAAATACCGACATAGGCGCGTACTGAGCAACAAACCAAAAACAATTGCCAACCAAAATAAAGCATACGCAATCACACCACTTGCGCGCGACAAATACCAAAAGTGCTTGTCTGTGGTCATAAGGATTTGCGATAGGCTTTCTCCCCACAACGAAAAGACATAAACGCCACCGACTATGCCAGCACTTAAAATAAATACTGTCCATAGCGCCTGAAAGACTGTCTTAGTTAGTTTAATTATCAAGTGATTGCTAGAATCAGGGTGAGAGTCAGTATGCATGGCTATTCTCCAATCAAGGTAACAACTTAAGATAGTAAAACCTTAAATATGTTTTATGGATTAAATGGCAATTAAGTTTGGATGAATGGCAGGTGAAGCCATGACCTTATAATCAGTATCGACTAATACGGCGGCAATATGCTGTTCGGACAGCCATTGCAGCGCTTTTTTCGCGCCTAGGATGACACAATATTTGGCATATACCTCTGCGGTCAGCGTATCATCAGCAAGTATGGTGGCACTTAAAACGTCACTTTTTGCAGGGCAAGCATAATAAGGGTGTATCAAGTGATGTTGCCAATGGCCTTTATGCCACCAACGGCGATAGTCTTGACCTGAGGTTGCAACAGCGCCCGCACTGATATGAATAATGGCAATATCTTCTTCATCTTGAACCTGCTGGCTATCAGCAATATAGGGTTTGGCGATAGCAATGGCCCATGTAATAGGTTTGGCAAATTTTTGCTCATTTGGCACACCAATCGCTATGTCGCCTCCCATATCAATTAAACAAGGCAATTGCCAGTCAGAGCGTTGACTGATGTATTCGGCCAATTGCATCGCGCACCAACCTTTGACATAACCATTTAAATCGAGAGCTGTGCCAGTCGGGAGAAATACTTTGTGTTGTCCATGAGCTGACGTGCGAAGCTTGATATTTTTTATGGATTGATTGGCAGCGTCGTTTTTAGAAGCATCAGAAGTATCTTGCAAAGTCGGCTGAGCAGTTTGCACAGACGGCGTCGGTTGTTTTGCTAAGGTCTCAAATGAGTGTTTATAGCCAATATCCCACAGGGTGTTTAGTAATGTTGGGGTGACTAAGCCTTGGGTTTTTGGCACAAAAGCAATGGCGCTTTCTAAAACTGCAAACAATTCTGGGCTGATATCTGTCCATTGATTGGTATGACTATTGAGTCTCATCAGCTCGCTGGTGTTATCAAAACGACTGAATATATGCTCCCACTGCAGCAGTTTTTCTTCCACATAGGCTTTAACCAAAGCGATTTTTTGGTCTATCTCTTGGTCTGTGTTACCTTGCGTTTGCTGCAAGCTTAATTGCGTAATATTTAGACTGATTTGGACGTGACAACCCATCGCCGGCAACATAAAGGTCGATAGTTGTGGCGTGCTGCTGTTGGTGTTTGCTTGCATAAGAAGTCCTTAGTTGCACGATTGGTCATCATTTTAAGCCCATCATTTTTTATTTATCGAGAAGAGCGGGTACGAGCGACAACCACTATCGCTTCAACCGCTGGGCGTTCTACTTCATTCACTTGTCTTAATTGCGTGATATCAACGCCATTTGGGGTTTGAGCCACTATGACGTTAGGGTTTGAGATGCTAGTGCTGACAGGAATAGCGGTGCTGGCAGGTAAACTATCGGCTTCTTGATCAAGTAATATGAGCCAACCTGCCATGGTTCCAACGACCGAGGCGATGAGAATGCTATTTTTAAACGTCGCAATAGGATCGGCTTTTTTCAGGTTTTTATGAGTGGCTTTAGTAGCAGGTACTTTAGAATTAATCATCATAGTCATCCTCATCGTTATCATGCTTATAGCTCGTAGCAATCAGACGCTCGCTTTCTTTATCGTATTTATCCTTATGCTTTTTCTTATGGGGTTTCGCCTCATCATTGTCGTGGTCTTCGTATTTATCTTCGTCATCGTCATAATCAGAATAGTCGCTATCAATAAGAGCGCCACTGGTGTTAACAGGGTTCAAGATAGAGCCGAGATTGGCATCAATATAAGTGGTGTTGGTATCTAAGCGCACCTCATAGGCGACGGCACCGTTGTAGTTAACCAGCTCTGGAGTCGCTTGTAGGGTTGCATTAGGAAGGTTCTGCTTGGCTAAGGCGATTGCTTGGTCGCTTGTGAGCATCGCAGCCGATAGCGGCTCAATAGCAGTGTTCTGTTTAACAGCAGCAGTCAGCTGATTGGTAATATTTGCTGCTGATAAGACATCAGTAGAATCTGATGATGCTGTCGTTAATGCGATAACACCGCCAAAGAAGACCAGTGAAGAGGCACCGATAGTCAATAGCAAGGGTTTTAATAATGGCAGGCTCATAAGTTGTACTCCGTATGAAATCATGAGGGAATACAAGTAGCATACGCGGTGAAGATTAACTCAAACTTAAGACAAGGCGGCTTTATTTACTGATAGTGACCATAAAGCCGGTTTCTGGAGAAGGGCGGTTGGCAAATGCTAAGTTCAGGTTATGTAGCTCGACAATCCGATTGGCAATAGATAGACCTAAGCCGCTGCCCATTTGGCTCTGACCGGCTGGTCGATAAAAGCGTTCGCTGAGCCGTGCTAACTGCTCAGGTGCGACGCCATTGCCATTATCGAGCACTCGGATAGCATTTATATCTAGCTGTAATTCCACCAAAGCGCCTTCTGGGCAATAATGAATGGCATTCTCTAAGAGGTTGCGAATTAATAATTTGAATAAGGTGGGGTTTACTAGAATAGGTAAAATATCGGCAGGATGGTCACACAGCACCGTGCGTTTGAGTTGGATATGCTTTTCCCGTGCCAGCCGATTAACCTCACTAAGTACTTCGTCGGTTAAAGCCAGCCAATCAGGTTTTTCTAATTGTTCAGCAGGCAGGTGCTGCTGCGGCTCTATTTTTGCTAACGTCAAAAGTTGCTCAACCAAGTGATTGGCGCGCTCAATACCCTCACTGATTTTTTGAGTATGATAGAACAGTTGGCTATCGTCCTCTATCTCTGACAGTTGCAGTAATTGCTGTTGTAATAAATCCGCTTGTAACTTTAAGGCGGCAAGCGGACTTCGTAGCTCATGTGATGCATCAGCCGTAAAGCGTTGCTCACGCGCTAAAGTGTCAGCTACTTTTACAAATAACACGTTTAAGGCGCTGACCAAAGGCTGAATCTCTTTAGGGACATCTGCGGTGATAGGGCTGTCATCTTGTGGCTGACGTTGTTCAAGCTCGGCGCTGACCTCTGTTAAAGGTTTAAAGCCACGGCGAATGAGTAGAACGACAAGACCCATGAACGCCAGCAACCCAATCAGCATAGGCAGTAGCTGCACCGACATAGTCTCGACAATCATTTTCTGGCGAGAATCAAGGTTTTGACCAACCGCAATCACGCGGCTTTCGTGCTTATCAGAATGTTCACCGTGAATATAAAACAAGCGCCATTGATGGTTAAAAGGGTTCAAGCGCTGATAGGCATGATGATGGTCTTCTAAAAAGCCATGTTGATCGGGGAGAAATTTAAATGACTGCCCATTTTCGTCCGCCATGAGCAGCCGACCGTCTTTATTCCAGATGGCGAACCCCATGTAATCATCTTCAGCCTCGCCAAGATCACCGGATAGCTGCTTACTTTTTAAGTGATATATTTTGGCAGCGCGTGACTGTTTCTTATGGTCATCGTTACCATTGTCATCGTCGTCATCATGTTCCTCGTCAGCAGATACCCCGATTAAGTAACGGGCGACTTGCGTGATTTGGGTGTCATTCATCTCATTGATTTCATGCCACAGCCGCCAAGCGATAAAGCTGGAGGTGAGTAACCAAAGCAAAGGCAGTCCAATCAATAAGGACGTCAGTAGTCGTTGTTGGATACTTTTCATAGGCTCACAGGGCAAAAGGTGATGAAGGATTTTATGATTTTAAGTTTAAGTTTAAGCTTTTAAATCACTATAGATGATTGTAAGTGGGATTTAAATAATAACCCACCCCACGTTTGGTTAAAATAAAATCATTGCCAAGCTTTTTGCGTAAATGATGAATATGTACTTCAATGGCATTACTTTCGATATCTTGTTGCCATCCATAGAGCTTGTCCTCTAAGCTTGCCCGACTGTGAATCTGCTTAGGATGCGTCAGCATTTGCTCTAGTATTGCCACCTCTTTAATCGTAAGCTCAATAAGATTGCCTTGATGGTAGAGTTGTTGGCTATGCGGCTGATAAGTCACGTTACCGTAGCGAATTTCAGGTTGGCTACGTCCTTGGCTGCGCCGCATCAGTGCTTGCAGACGAGCGATAACTTCATCCAAGGCAAAGGGTTTAATCAAATAGTCATCAGCCCCTGCATTGAGTCCGGCCACGCGATTGGCGATGGCATCGCGAGCAGTGATGATTAATACAGGGGTGTCTATCTGTTTGCCGCGCCAGTTTTTTAATACCGTCATACCGTCGCCTTGCGGCAAGCTTAAATCTAACAAAACCGCATCAAACATATTATCTTGTAATGCCAGCTCACCTTGCTTTGCATTATCGAACCAATCGACCATCATGCCATGACTTTTTAAACCCAGAATAATACCGTCGGCGATAGTGCTATCGTCTTCTATGAGTAATATACGTGCCATATGCCATGCTCCATCATTTTTCTTATTCTGATTTAGAGGGTTCATCTACTATGGTTTTATTACCAGTAATCATGGCTTTAATCAGATTCTGTCGTTGCCAGTAACTCATGACAAGCGCCGCGATAACGTGTAGAGGAACCAATAGATACAAGCTATTTGCTAATAATTCATGCACCTCTTCAAGAAAATCTTCGTTACCCATCATTCCTGATTCCATCAGATAGCCTGTAATTCCAAGCCCTATAATCGCCGCCCATAATGATAGCATCATAATAGCGGCTAATGGATTATGACCAAGATGCTGTTTATCGGTACGACGGACGCTGAGTGCTGATAAATGGCGCTTGATACGTAAAGGAGTAGGAAAGAAACTGCTAAATCGAGCGTAGCGTGTCCCTACAAAGCCCCATAATAAACGTATGACAACTAACCCACGACAGTATAGCCAACGTATGCGTGCAGATCGCTACCGTCCTCTGTAAACAATAGGTTTGCAATAACACCAATAGCGACTGCCCAATGGGTGATTCTGACAAGGATATCCCAAACTCTTACTTGCTTCGTTTTAGACGGTTGTGAAAAGGGTTTACTTGCGTCGTTGGTTATACCGCTATGATTGTTCTGGCCCATCATTATACCCCGCTTAGTAGTCAGTTTATTTACTGGCGATAACACGCTATTAAAATAAACGTGTCTATCACGATGAGGCTAGATTTATTGCAAATAGCCTGTGTTAGCACTATTAAAACAAACCAACCTTAAGCTGAGCTTAGAGGGCAATAAAAGTTTGAGTAATAAAAGGGAGTATTTGATGGAGGGTATAAAGAGTAAGGGTTTGCGTTGCCAGAATTTATTGATTTTAACATCTTAGCGCAGAATTCTCCCACCTCTAAGGTGGTGAGATGAATGCGTTGTTGGTGATAACAACCTCTACCTGTAGTATAATTAATAATAAATACAACCCCAACTAACAATAAGTATTTCATGCCAAAGCAAATCCTAAAAGCCCATAAAGTTAGACTATATCCGAACGAGGATCAGCAAATATTCTTCGCTAAATCATTCGGCTGCACACGCTTTATTTGGAATAGGATGCTTAGTGACAAGATTGATCATTACAACGAACATAAGACCGAGCTTAAAAACACCCCTGCTCAGTATAAGAAAGAATTTGAATGGCTAAAAGAAGTGGATAGCTTAGCATTAGCGAATGTGCAGCAAAACCTAAGAGCTGCCTATAGTAAATTTTTCAAGCAAGGCGCCCGATTCCCTAAGTTCAAGAAAAAAGGGTTTAAAGACAGTTACACCACCAACAATCAAAAAGGAACGGTAGCCGTCACTAAAAATACCGTTAAACTACCTAAAATAGGTCACATCAAGGCTAGATTCCCAAGTGAAATAAACGGCTTAATAAAGAGCGCCACCATCAGCCATACTCCATCAGGTAAATATTTTGTCAGCTTACTGGTTGAAACCATCGTTAATGAATTACCAAAAACCCACTCTAACATCGGCATTGACTTAGGATTGACAGACTTTATCGTCTTATCGGACAGCACGAAAGTTGCTAATCCTAAGTTTCTATCGAAGCTGCAAGACAAGCTTGCGCGTGAACAGAAAATACTAGCCAAACGCAGAGCCGTTGCTAAAGCGGATCAACGCAAGTTGTCAGAGAGCCGCAACTATCAAAAGCAAAAAACAAAAGTCGCCAAGGTCTATGAGAAAATAACCAATACTCGCAAAGACTTTCTACATAAACTCTCATTCAATCTCATTAAAAACCACGATGTTATTGCTATTGAGGACTTGAACGTCAAGGGTATGGTTAAGAATCACAAACTTGCAAAAGCAATCAGTGACAGCTCATGGTCGTCATTTACCACCATGCTTGCCTATAAAGCAGACTGGTATGGCAAAGCGCTTGTCAAAATAGACCGATGGTTTCCATCGTCTAAGACTTGCTCAAACTGCAATCATCTACTGACTAAAGCTGAATTACCTCTGTCGGTTAGAATGTGGAATTGTCCAAGTTGCTTGCAGAAAAATGATCGCGATATCAATGCCAGTATCAATATCTTACATCAAGGGTTGTTACTGGCTAAACAATCAAAAACTGTCGGTGCGACAGGGTTAGCTTAGTTGATTCGCTTAACCGCTGATACAGAATATCGTGTCAAGTAAGAGCGTTACCTAAGAAACCCCTACCTCTAAGGTAGCGGGTAGTTCATTTGAATGCGTTTTAAGAAACTATCTTAGTCTGGGAATTAATGCATAGTAGACCTTTTAAAAAATACACTTGCAAGCGCGCAGGCTATCGTCAATGACAATAGCATCGACACTAAGGTATGACTGAAAAAATGGTCGCCGAAGAGCATTTTGTAAAGTCCCATTGTCCAGCCTAAAACAGTGACCGCTGCAAATATTTTATAGCGATACTTATGCAGAGTAGGTAAAAATGCTAATCCATATAAAGAAAACCCTGCACTTGCATGGGCGGCTGGAAAGCACTTGGCTGGCGTGTTCGCAACCATATTTTGCCAAAGGTTAAGATAGGGCAGCTCACCACCAAACAGCGTCAAATGATTGGGGCAGCTAACATGGGTAACACCTTTTAATAAGGCAATGCTAGTGGGTACTAAGATAATAATAGTTAGTAGATAACAGATTTCCCGAGCTGGTAGGGGAATCATCAATCTATGAGGTTTTACGGTATTTAGTGACAGGTTTACATCGACAGGTTGTTTATATCTAATGATTAACACAATCAGTAAATAAATCGCCAATATAATTAACAAAGCTTTGGGTCCATCATAAAAAATAAAGGCATAAGGCTGAGCGCCTTTTTCTAAAAGCCAATGTCCATTTACGTAAAAGAGCTCATTAATACGCACATCTAACGCGCTATGCTCAAATGTTAGCGTTGCAATAATGGTTAAACACAGTAGCTTTAACCAGACCCAATTAGCTGAATAGGCTTTCAAAGTACCACACTCATTAACGCCATTGACCATAAGACAAATAACAGCAGTAATGCCAAAAATTGTGCCGCCGAACCGACATCTTTGGCTATTTTAGCCAATGGATGCTTTGCCGTTGACGTATGGTCAACACTGGCTTCAAGACCGGTATTAATAAGCTCGACAATCAAAGATAAAAACGAGGCGATGACTAGCATCATCTTGATACTGGTGCCAAAAGGCATAAATATAATGACCATGAATAAGATTAGATTGAGCCATAGCACTTGTCTAAACGCTGCTTCAAATTTATAAGCCGCTTTAAATCCATCTAAAGAATACCCTGCGGCGTTAACGATACGAGAAAGTCCTTTTTTACCTTTTGCATGACTGGCAAAGCTATCAGCTACAATGAAAGTATCAGGCATTTCTGAGTTTTTAGAATGGGAGTTTGTTTGATTGTTACTGATATGAATGGGGTTGACTTGGTTCATATTGGATTCTTAATAGTCTATTAAAATCAGTGCATACGGTAGATTTCGAACCATTTAAAAAGAGTAAATGGAACCAGTAAGCACTGAGTATAAAATAGGGCGTATTAAGAAAACGTTAAGTTTCTCCTAAAACTATTGATAATAAATACTAAAGGTACTGCCGCCTGTAGTATTGGCTTGGTGGGTTAGCTTCCAGCCCATATGCGTCATAATGCGTTGCACGATGCTAAGACCTAAACCTGTACCTTCAATCTTATCCGACTGCTTATCATTATGTGGTAACTCTAAACGCTCAAATCTCTCATATAGCAATGGCATCATGGCTTCAGGAATGCCAAGACCTGTATCGGTGACGGTGATTTTCTCAGCGTCAATACTGATAATAACTTCACCATCATCAGTGTATTGAAAGGCATTTTTTATTAGATTCCCTAATGCCATTTTTAGCAGTTCAGGT
The DNA here is from genome assembly GCF_049896465.1 of Psychrobacter sp. DWR1-2-3. Taxonomy (NCBI): domain Bacteria; kingdom Pseudomonadati; phylum Pseudomonadota; class Gammaproteobacteria; order Moraxellales; family Moraxellaceae; genus Psychrobacter; species Psychrobacter sp. DWR1-2-3. The sequence goes on along the minus strand of NZ_JAFCUJ010000002.1, from coordinate 435,084 downwards.
CGTACATAGGCGAAATATTCTTGTTCAGCGACGACGGTGCACGTGACTGACTTGTAGCGTAATAAATACTTTAAACGCTCAGCTTCATTAACCGCAATGTTATTGATAGATGTGTGCGGCGTGTCCAGTTTTTCAGGTGCACGAGAGAGTAAGAGTAAAGCGGTGATAATCTCAGAGGTCTCTTTGGCGGTATTGCTAATGCGATTGGTAAATTCGCTCAAGTGACTGTCGTCGGCCAATTGTGATGCCAGTACTTCTGATGCGCCCATAATAATGGTCAAGGGCGTGCGCAATTCGTGGCTGACATCACCGGTAAATAATTGCTCACGCTTTAAGTACTGCTCAAGCTTTTGGTTTTTCTCATCAATGGCGCGAGCCAAAACGCCAACCTCGGATGGCAAATGAGTCAATTCGGTTAAATTTTGATGGTCAGTCTCTACGGCTTTTTTTAAGTCTAATAAAGGCTTGGTGATTTGCCTTGAGGACAGCTGAGAGAATATCGCAGCAATGAGTAAGCTTAAAATGACGGCAACTATTAATGCATTGACAAATATATCTTCTAATTGCTCAAATATCGCTAAAACAGGATAGCTTTTCATCACCATTGCACTGTCTTCTAAGTAGGTTAGAATATAGCTTTGGTTATTTTGTTGATAGAGAAAAAAATGCAAGTTAGTGTTGATACTGCCTGATTCGGTATCTACAGTGACCGGCGTTTCTTGCACCGTATCGGTTGCCATGGCTTTTAGATTAGCAGGTGCACTATCATAGTCATAGATTTTGATACCGGGATTGGCAATATAAACTTGCTGCTCACCTTCTTTTTCTTGACTGAGTGCCAATTGTTGAATCAAGCGCGCTTTGACCAACTCTTGCTCGAGCTTCATTTCAGCATACATAAAAATACTGACGAAAGTGGCGCAAAGCAACAAGGCAAACAGAAAGTAGGAGATGCGAAATTTATTGGCGATGGAGTCGATGCTAAACATTGTCTTTACTAACATGGTATGTACTTCTTAATGACAAGCAGTAGGTAAAACGAGATGAAAGAGTAGCAAGAGCACTCAGAATAGCGTTGAGTCGCTTAATCTTATCAATATTACGATCGTCTTTTATTCTTTGTCCGGATCAATTATTTGATAACCAATCCCAGGCACAGTCACTATCATCGTTTTATTAAACGGTTTATCGACTTGTGCGCGTACGCTATGCACATGGGTTCGCAGCGCATCGCTACTTGGAATATCCTCACCCCATACTTTTTCTTCTAACTCGTTTTTGCTGACCACTCGCGGCGCCGCGCTCATCAGTATCTGTAATATCTTAAACCCAGTTGGCGTCAGTTTTATAGGTTTGCCCTCACGAACAATCGTGTGTACCTCCGTATTTAAAGACAGTTTGCCGACTGTGATACTGTGCTCAAAGTGACTGTCTTGATGGCGGCGTATCAGGGCTTTTATGCGCGATTCCAATTCAACCAATGAGAAGGGTTTGACCAGATAATCATCCGCGCCACTATCGAAACCTGCTACTTTGTCCGAAATAGTATCGCGAGCAGTCAGCATCAATACGGGGGTTTTATCATGTAGCTCCTCTCTGAGCTTTTTACACAGTTTGGTGCCATCCATACCCGGTAGCATGACGTCCAATAAGATAACGTCATAACGGTTATTCGAGGCGAGCGTCAAACCACTAATCCCGTTATGAGCATTGTCCAGCTCAAAGCCCTTGGGCTCAAAAAAAGCGTAAATATTGGCGACAATATCAGGATTGTCTTCAATAACGAGTATCTTGTACATACATGTCTCGTGCATAAATGCCAACAGGGCGCTAATAAAATAGGTTTAAAAGTCTTAAAAAACCCTAAAAAGGTCTAATTGGCAGCCTTAAAAAAAGTCGGTGCGGCAGCTACCTCATCGGTCGTGATACCAAAAAAGCCAAGTAGGGTGGGGGTAATAAAATCATGAGATACGGGCTGCTTAATCATGTTAGCAAGGCTGGTTTTATTGCTGCTAATGCTATCGATGCCATTACTCGCAGGTGACCAGACAATCACAGGCACTTGCTTTTGAGCATTTGGCGCCATACTGTACGGCAAGCCATGCAAGTAGATATTGTTTTCACCCAAACTTTCTCCATGATCGCTGATGTATACCATCACCACGTCATAATCCTGCTCATAAGCTTTTAGCGTATTGATAACGTTATTCAAAAAATAATCAGTATAACGAATCGCATTATCATAGCTATTAATAATCGACTGACCATCACATTTAGACAGCTCATTGGTCATACAAACGGGTTTAAAAACTTCAAAGGTTTTAGGATAGCGTTTGTAATACTCAGGACCGTGATTACCCATTTGATGCAACACGATAAGCGTATCTTTTGGCAGTGCATTCGAATTTACTATATTTGATTTTACCAGTTTATCAAAGCCATTAAGCATGCCAATATCACGGCATTCGCCATCACAGTCAGGATTAAGTTTAGGCGTTTTATAATCCTCAAAAGTCACTCTATCAGCAACCCCTTTAGAGCTAGAATTATTATCGCGCCAAGTTACGTTGATACCTTGTTTATGCAAGGTATCAAGCACATTTTCATTATAGTCTGCACTACTGGCATCATAATCCTTTCTATCAGCATAGCTAAACATGCAAGGGACCGAATAAGCGGTAGATGTGCCACAAGAGGTCGCATTTTGAAAGCTGTAAATATCTGGATTGCTGGCAAGTAGTGGCATAGTCTCGCGCTCATAATCGTTTAAGCTAACATGATCAGCACGAACCGTTTCACCCACGACAAATACCATCAATTTAGGTTTTACCTTAGCTGTACTATTGCTAGCGACGGGCATGGTGCGTTTGGCATCTGTTGCATGTGGGATTAAGGTGTCAGGACGACGCAGTTCATCGACGTAATCGGTGCCTAGTTTGATGACAGAATAAATAGGGGTAATAGGATTGGTATAACTACGCACCACTTTATGTTGGCGAAAAAAAGTGGCGTATTGGTCGCCAAATGGCAGTAGGCAGACTGCTATTAATACGATAGAAAGTATCAAAGTAAGCGCTCGTTGCCATAATGCGCGGCGTAATGGCGTACGCTTGATACGAATGTTAGCAATGATAACAGCAGGCAATATACCCAATAAAAAGAGGCGAATAAAAAAACTCGGAGCTATCAAGCCCATCGCTTCTGCTTGGTCAGTTTGCATGCTATTGACCAGCATATTATGGTCAAATATCGTCCCATAGCTATCGGTAAAATAACCACATACTGCCGCTATTAATACCATCACAATCAGCACTAACTTTGCGATTGGTCGATAACACAATAGCTGTAGCACTAGCCATATCAATCCAAACAGTAAGCAGGTGATAGAAATTATAAATCCAATATTACTGCTAAAAGGATAAATACTTAATACTTGCTGAAAAAAGCTCATATTGGCAGTAGCCACCAAATATAGCGCAACGATAATAATCAGATAATTAAGATGAATCTCACGATTAAAGTATCTGCTTATGATGCTTTTTTTGGCATCAGCTTTAGTGGTATTGGTGCTAAGTGCTTGAAGTGTCAACATACATAGACTTCTCAACAGAGTTATAGGGAATATATATTCCTTACATTAACAACTAGCTTGTTAAGAAGACGTTAAGGTGACGGGGTCAAATAATGGGTTGTTGATATTAAGAAAACAAAAAATGCAAAAACCTTTTACGCGATTTTTTATCATTTTTTTCATCGAAGTGTCATATCTGCTAGATACACTGCTGACCTATCCAAGATGAATAGTTAAATTTTAATCATAAGCGATTAGGTGAGTGGATATGTTAGAGCTAAGACACGTTACAAAGAGATATGATGATAAGGTGATATTCGAGGATCTTTCACTCAAAATTAACACGGGTGAGATAGTTTCAATCTTAGGGCCATCCGGCTGTGGCAAGACCACTTTACTGCATATGATTTTGGGTTTAACTGACATTAGCGGCGGCCGCATTGCCTATAACGGCGAAGATATTACCCGCGTCTCTATGAGACAAAGAGGGTTTAATATTGTCTTTCAGGATTATGCGTTATTTCCCAATCTTAATGTCAAACAAAATATCGAATACGGTCTGCGTAATAATCCTAGTGTCAGTACACAACAAGAAGTCGATGAGTTGATCGATTTACTCGATATTAAGGCACACCTAAATAAGCGCATTCATCAGCTATCAGGTGGTCAAAAGCAACGTGTCGCGCTGGCGCGTACGCTGGTCATGAAACCCAAAATACTACTGTTAGATGAGCCTTTGTCGGCATTAGATGGGGTAATTAAGGAAACCGTCAAAGAGCGCATTCGTGAAATTGCCGTGCGCTATCAGCTGACTACTTTAATTGTCACCCATGACCCAGAAGAGGCGATGACGTTATCTGATCGCATCCTACTGCTATCAGATGGCAAAGTGGCGCAATTCACTGAGCCCGCTGAAATCATACACAATCCCGCCAATGATTTCGTCACCAACTTCATTCTAAATCAGCTCAATATCAAACGTCGCAATATCTTAAGCTTATTTGCCAACGGTATATCTCAAGCTGATCCATTGAATTGACTATAGATAAAAGCCATTATGCTTGTTGATCTAAGGCGATGACTGCCTTTTTTAACCAAGTCCCAGCCTTACCTAAAGGCTTTTCTTTATGCCAAATGAGCTCAACCGCAACGGGCCAACTGTGCTTATCAAAATCCAGTTTTGGTGATACCAAAGAGCCATCTTTTAACGCATCAACAAGAATATGCTCAGGCACCAATGCCCAGCCGAAGTTACGTTGAACAAGCTCAATAATCACCCACTGACTCTCAACCCACCACACATCAGCGGCAACCCGACGCTAGCCATTTTATTTGGCAGCTATAAATTGTCTGTCGGTATCAATTTATTGTATTAATAATGAATACTGAGAGGTTATATATTGAACAAAAGATAAGTATTAAAAATGTCATAACTGGTTACGATTCTTTTAAAGAATTTTTAGGGGATGGTAAAAAAAAGGCGTATAAGTATTATCGTTACTCCTTTCATGGAATTAGGCTATGCATCCAGCCCTACCGTATCGGCTGTTGAATAAGTTCACGATTGTTATTGGCGCCATTGGCGTTGGAATTGCCTTAGTCGATAGTGGTTTTACTTTACGCTCACGACATGGCTACAGCATATTTTTCATATTTTTTATTTAACGATTATTTTATTGGGTTTTGTGGCTACGGTAGGGCGCTATATGCGCTCAAAGTCGCGCTTGTCGGTCAATAAAGTTGCAGTTTTCGATTTACTAACCAGTATCGCTATTGTTGTGCTATTGGCGGTGCATTTCTTTGAGCTGGCGCGCTCCGGATTATCGATGCCGGTAGATGGTTTTATTGCGATTAAGATTGCTGTTTTTGTCACCTTTATCCGTGAGATATCGGACAATAATTTCAGCCTTAATCGGGCTTTTTTAAACCCGGGTCAGTTTTTTATCTTAAGTTTTTTGTCCGTGGTATTGGTCGGAGCTTTATTGCTGATGATGCCTAATGCCACCACTGAGCCGATATCCTTTGTCGATGCGCTATTTACGGCTACCAGTGCAGTCTGTGTGACAGGGCTGATTGTGGTGGATACGGCGACCCGTTTTACGACGTTTGGGCAACTGATTATCATCGGGCTGATTCAAATTGGCGGTTTGGGTATTCTGACCTTTGTGACCTACTTTAGTTACTTTTTTAAGGGCGGCGTCAGTTATGAGACGCAGCTTAGTATCAGTGAAATGAACGTCTCACGGCGGATGGGCGATATGGTCACCACCCTAAAGTCCATTTTATATGTGACTTTTGGGGTTGAGGCACTGGCTGCGATTTTGATTTATATTAGTATCTATGATTTACCAGGGATGAGCTTTGCAGAAAGGCTGTTTTTTGCGATATTTCATGCCATCTCTGCCTTTTGTAATGCAGGATTCTCAACCTTTAGCGCCGGCTTATACGATGAGTCACTGCGCTTTAACTATCCTTTACAGCTTATCATTAGTACCACTTTCTTATTTGGCGGCATGGGTTTTATCATTGTCGTCAATCTATTGCGCTATCTGCGTCACCGTGCCCAAAGGGCGATTTTCCAAAATGACCCACGTTACGGCTATCAGCCGTGGCTACTGAGTATCAATAGCCGTATTACGTTAATTACCTCTGGCGCTTTATTATTAATTGGTGTGGTCGGGGTCATGCTGTTTGAATACAACGGCATCCTTGCTGAGCATCAGAGTTTTTACGCTAAGCTAATCACAGGGCTGTTTACGGCGGCAACTCCACGTACCGCAGGTTTTAATATTGCCGATATGGATGCGCTTGCGTTTCCGACTATTATGCTGACGATTTTTTTGATGTGGATTGGTGCTTCACCAAATTCTACTGGCGGTGGTATAAAAACCAGCACCTTTGCCATTGCGGTGCTAAATACCTTGAGCTTAGCCCGTGGTCAGACCAAGGTTGAAGTGTTTCAGCGCGAGATTGCTGACATCTCTATCCGCCGGGCGTTTTCCATTATGTGGCTGTCTTTATTTGTGATTGGCATGGGGGTCACCCTTATCAGTTACGATCAGCCCGAGCTTGATTTGATTAAAGTCATTTTCGAATGCTTTTCTGCCTATAGCACGGTTGGTTTGAGCTTGAATTTGACCACCGAGCTATCGACCTTTAATAAGCTGGTTGTCTCGGTGATTATGTTTGTCGGGCGGGTGGGAATGTTGACGATATTTATTGCGCTACTGAAGAATAGATATCAGCGTAACTATCGTTATCCGACTGAAGAGATTACTATCAATTAACTTAATGTTAATTAAAAAATGTTACTTAAAAAAATAATTTATAACTTATTAGGCATTAACTAAACACGTCGCAATTGCTGCTTTTACGGTGGCATGAGTGACAAGGAATATTATGAAATATATCATTGCAGGTTTGGGCAGTTTTGGGTCTTCGTTAGGCATGGCGTTGACGAGCCAAGGTCATGAAGTCGTCGCCATTGATAACAGCATGCAAAAGGTTGAAGGGTATAAAGAAGTCATCACTCATACTATCTGCATGGATGCCACCGACGAATATACGGTCAATGGCTTGCCTATTATGGATACCGATATAGTGGTGGTGGCGATTGGGGAAAACGAAGGGGCCAACATTATGGCAACGGCGTTGTTTAAAACTTTAAAAGCAAAGCGCTTAATCAGTCGTAGTATCAACCCCTTACATGAAAAAGTACTGCAAGCGATTGGGGTTGACGATATTTTTCATCCTGAAAAAGAATCGGCGATGCGCTGGGCAAAACGGCTGTCATTGCGCTATTTCGTTGATTCTTTTGAATTGACTGACAACTTTAGTATTGTCGAGATTGCTATTCCTACTCCTTTGATTGGCAAACAAATAGCGACATTACAGCTAGAAAATAAGTTTAATATCAAGCTATTGAGTACCATGCGCTATGAGCATTATGAAGACAGCTTTGGCCGTCAGCAGAGCAAACCTAGCATTCAGGGATTGGCCACACCAGAGCAAGTGCTACAAGAAAATGATGTGCTAGTGGTATATGGCGCTAACAAACATATCAATACTTTTTTACGTAGTGTAGGGGTTAAAGTACACTAATCGCTAGGGATAACGTTATGAATAAGTGCTGCATATCCGTGCTGTGTCTTGCCAGTCTCATGCTGTTCAGCGGCTGTGATGAGTCGAAACAAAACCCAAATGTCATGTTTTCAGAGAAGCACCAAGACCCGATTCAAGAACTTGAGAAGCACTCTAAAAAAGTCGATCACAGCCAGTTTGGCTATAAACAAACCTTTTATGTACCAATTTACTCAGATATTTATACCGATAGGGATAATCGTAAGGTTTTACTATCAGCGACCTTAAGCGTGCGCAATACCACCTTAAAAAAATCACTCTATATTAATAAGATAGATTATTACAGTACCGATGGCGACCTTGTAAAGTCGTATTTAACAGAGCCTATCGAGCTGCCCGCCATGGCGACGTTAAATTATATCGTCGAAAAAGAAGAGGATAAAGGGGGCTCTGGGGCAAAGTTTATCATTGAAATTGAAGGCATGGATGAAACCGTCAAGCCCGTCATCGAGGCGGTAATGATTGGTAATTTTAGCAATAAAGGCTTTGCTTTTAGTACGCAGGGTACGCCGGTTTTGTAGTGAAGGTTGTTTATGCTTTATTAATATGGATAATCCAAATTTAGGAGAGTTGCCATGTTAGATTTTACCCACGGCTCATCTTTAGCAACGATTAAAACAGTACTGTTTACCACTGTATTGCTCGGTACGGCGCAACTGCTGGCAGGCTGTGACTCGCAGCCTGCAAATTCAAATGAAAATGATAATGCCACGGCGCAAGCGGATAATATAGATAAAAATACGGCTGAGAAAGATAATGCGTCTATCAATTCTAGTTCTATAAATCCTGCGCCTATAAGTCCTGCTAATGCGGATAAAGCACAGAATAACGAAGCAGAAAAGTTATCCAATGATAAAACCGTCAATCCATCAGGCTACCAAAAGCTAAGCTTTGGGCAGATTGTTACCTCTGCATTACTAAATGAGCTAGGACTGACCAAAGAAAAAACTGACAACGAGCAATGCTATTACGTCAGTAATCCAGCACTGAACTATGTGGATAAAGAGTACGGTAAACGTGCCTCTGTGCTCTATCAAATCATCGATAACAAAGTTGCTCTTATTACTATTCAGGATCCAAACATACCCTTTTATACAGACATCCATGTTGGTGATTCAGTGACAGAGGCGATAAAAGCGCATAATAACGAGCTGGCTTATGAAGTCGATAAGTATGCGGTTGATGGTGACTACTATAGCCTGATTGCTAACGTTAACTTCGAGGTGCTAAAAGAGCCCCAACTCGGAGAGTTGTTAAAAGCCGAAAACATCAAGCTGAATAATGAAGAAGACAAGTTGCCCATACAGATTGAATATCATATCAAGGGCGGTCAAAAGCTTAATGATTATAGAATTAACTCAACAGAGTGGACGGCAGGCAAGCAAAGTTTGTTAAAGGGAGAGGTCGAAAGTATTGATATTGGGTTACCAGATGCTATCTATTTGGTCGAAGGTTGCTCTTAAGGCGTAAATATAAGCAACGTAGCACTTTATATGCTTAGATTAACATATCAAAAACAGCATGGTTTGTTAAAGATTATTATCTAAAAATTTGTCATCAAGTTGTCATGGAGTTTCAGTAGACTCAAACATAAATCATATATTGGTCGTTACAACGATAACGCCGCGATATTTTTTATGCCAACTCAGCCTACTAAATCCAGCCTAACAAGGTGACTGAACATGACCACATTGAATAACAAGCAAACGCTTGCGCACGAAGTTGTTGAAGACTCTAACCCGACTGATAATATTGACTTTCAAACCATTATCAATCGCCGTATGAATCGCCGCAGTATCCTCAAAGGTGGCACGGGGTTGACGGCGGCGGCGTTTTTTGGGGCACTTCCTTTGGTCGGCTGTAGCGACGATGATGATAGCAATTTACCTGTTAAACCCAGCGACGATAACAGTGCCGCTATTCCTGCGCAAGGTGACTTAAAACGTCCTGAAACTTTGAAGTTTACAGCCGTACCGCATTCAAAAGCTGACACCATGAGCGTGGCAGCAGGTTATAAAGCCGAGATGATATTACCACTAGGCATGCCGCTGATATCTGGTATCGATGATTGGAAAGACAATCGTGAGCAGTCCGCTGAGTCGTTTGAGTGGCGTATGGGTGACAACCATGATGGCATGTGGTTTTTTGGCAAAAACGGCAATGCGTACGATGCCAAAGCGTCAGAGAATGGTCTACTGGTGATGAATCATGAGTATGTAAACAGTAGTGAGCTGAGTCCGTTTGGCTATCATGTCATCCAAGATAATAATGCTGCGGCAATTTTTCAAAACCGTCGCCTTGCAAGTGATGTGCGCCGTGAGGTCAACTGTCATGGGGTCGCGGTGGTTGAGATGCGCCGCCGCACTGATGGTATGGGTTATGAGATGGTGCCTAATTCGAAATACAATCGCCGCATTACCAGCAGTACGACTGCCCAATTAACAGGTCCTGTTGCAGGATCTGATTTGGTTAAGACCAAGTTTGATCCGACAGGGTTTCAAACTCGCGGCATTAATAATAACTGCGGTGCTGGATTATCACCTTGGGGCACTTATCTGACCACAGAAGAGAACTTTTTAGGGGTTTTTGCCCGTGGACAAGATGCCAATCAATTGAGCACTGGACACAACTACGGTCGTGAACGCTACGGGGCGACAGAGGATTTCCCCGGTTGGGAATATCTGTGGCATACGCCTGATGCCAAAGATGCTGCAATCCCTGACGAGTTTTCACGTTGGGATATGACCGCCGTCGGTGCCAGCGCTGCTGATGACTACCGTCATGCATTCAATACCTTTGGTTATATCACCGAGATTGACCCTTTTGACCAACATTCTATACCGCAAAAACGCACGGCATTGGGTCGTTTTGCTCATGAAAACTGTGCCTATGCGCCTGTTGAGCAAGGTAAACCCGTGGTCTTATATATGGGTGACGATGCCCGCGGCGAATATATTTATAAGTTCGTCTCCAAGTCAATGTGGTCAAATGCTGATATCGGTGGCGGCTTAAAAGCGGGCAATAAATATTTGGACGATGGCACGCTATATGTTGCTATTTTTAATGAAGATGGCAGCGGGGCGTGGAAAGCACTTGTCCATGGTCAAAATGGACTGGATGCCTCTAATACTGTCTTGCCGTTTCATGGACAAGATGAGGTGTTGGTCTTTGCCCGTGCCGCTGCTGATGTAGTCGGGGCAACCAAGATGGATCGACCTGAATGGGTATCGGTCAGCCCCATAACTGGTGATGTATATGTGACCTTGACCAATAATAAATATCGCGGCATAAGTGATGATCAACCGCTCTCAGCGTCGAATCCACGCAGCTATCAAGTTGGCGGCAAAGCGCGTGGTAACGACAATGGTCATATCATTCGCTGGGCAGAAACAGGTGGCGATCATGCAGCTACAAGTTTTGAGTGGGATATCTACCTGTTTGCCTCGCCAAGTGATTTGTCAGCGGAGAACTTATCACAGCTAAATGACAACAACGATTTATCATCGCCAGACGGACTGTATTTTGATCCACGCGGGGTGTTATGGATTCAGACAGATGATGGCGCTTATACGGATACCAGCAGTTGTATGTTGCTCGCGGCACTACCGGGCAAAGTCAGCGATGGTTCGCTTAAGACCACTTCAGCAGGGCAGCAAACCCGAGTCGGCATGCCTGCCAGCAATGACAATATCAAACGCTTTTTCGTCGGTCCTGAGGGCTGCGAGGTGACTGGTATCACCATGACGCCAGACTTTAAAACCCTCTTTATTAATATTCAACATCCAGGCAATAGCTGGGGCGCCGTCGCGGGTGGCAGTACCCCGCGCTCAGCGACGGTCATGATTACGCGTGAAGATGGCGATGTGATATTGGCTGAGTCATTTGATACCGCAACTACTAGCACTTAAAAATAGTAGCACTTAACAGTAGTAGCACTTAAGAACCCTCTTAATCTTCAACAAAAAAACCAATATGCTTGATGTCCTTTTCTCTGTTTATGGAGGATAAAGAGGCAAGTATATTGGTTGTTGTGTTTTTAAACGACGGTTTTAAGAATATGTTATGCGTTCAGTTATTACTTCGCTTAGGTATGCCACTGACCTTGAATCATAATACCTGCAATAGGATTTAGCCCCATTTGATAAGCTAGGTCAGCAGGGCGCGAGATGTCCCATAATGCCAAATCAGCATCGTAACCCACTTCTATTTTACCTTTGTTAGCGAGACCTAACGCTTGTGCCGCATGAACGGTTGTCCCTGCCAACACTTCTTCAGGGGTTAAGTAAAATAGGGTACAGCCCATATTCATCGCTAATAACAGCGATGTGAGTGGCGAAGTGCCGGGGTTGCAATCGGTTGAAACGGCAATCGGAACTTGGTGTTTACGCAATGCTTCTATCGGTGGCAACTTAGTATCACGCAGCGTATAAAAAGCGCCCGGTAATAGCACCGCTACCGTGTTGCTTGCGGCCATTTTTTTAATATCGTTTTCTACTAAGTGCTCAAGATGGTCGCTTGATAGCCCTTCGTATGCTGCTACCAAAGCACTGGCGCCTATATTTGATAACTGCTCAGAATGCAACTTCACTGGCAAGTCTAATGAACGAGCGACTTCAAAGACGCGCTTAATTTGCTCAGCAGTAAAGGCGATGTTTTCGCAGAAGCCATCGACCGCATCGACCAAACCCTCGCTATGCAAGATTGGCAACCACTGGCAAACTTGCTCGATATATGCATCGGCATTGTCTTTATATTCAGGCGGTAGGGCATGGGCGGCTAAATACGTGGTGCTAACATGAATGTTGTGTTTGTCGCCGAGCGCTCGGGCGACTTTTAGCATTTTGCGTTCAGTTTCTAAGTCCAGTCCATAGCCAGATTTGATTTCGATACTGGTTACGCCTTCTTTAATGAGCGCGAGCAGACGTTTTTCACTTTGCGCAAACAATTCTTCCTCATTCGCTGCGCGGGTGGCGCTAACGGTTGAGACAATGCCGCCACCTTGTGCCGCGATATCTTGATAGCTGGCACCTTGCAATCGCGCTTCGAACTCATTGCTACGGTTACCACCATAAACGATATGGGTGTGGCAGTCGATAAGCCCGGGCGTTATCCAGTTGCCATCAACGTCTTTGATTTGATCGCTTTTATAGTGGGTTAGGTGCGGCTTTATTTGCTCATGCGTACCAACCCATGCAATTTTGCCATCTTTGATACCGATAGCGGCGTTCATTAATTGACCATAAGGGGTGCTTTTTTCTTGGTTGTCACTATAAATATCAAACCCGTATAGCGCTGAAAAGGTGGCGAGATTGGCATTGATGATGATGTAGTCAAACGATGTCAGGGTAGAATTGTTTATAGGCGTTTGGTCTGTAGGATTTGTAGTATTAGTCATGATGTGCTCCTGCTTATTTTGAAGCTAGTGCGTTTCTGTGATGAGTAAATGCTGCTCGATAATAGTCGCCAAGAGGCGAGCCGCGACTTTACAGCTGCGTCCATCAACATCAAAGGTCGGGTTAATCTCGGCAATATCAGCCATCTTTACTTTGCCTGACGCCATGATACGTTTGACCGCGCGCTCAACAAATGCCAAGTTAATACCATAGGCCGCTGGCGCGCTGACACCGGGTACGATACTTGATGGCAAGCAATCCATATCAATGGTTAAATAGACCACATCAACGTTGTTGATAAATTCTTCTATTTGAGCAGCAATTTTTTTCCATTTCTTATTGGTGCAATCTTCGTCACTGATAATGTGTACGCCTAACTGCTCAGCACGGTCAAAGAGTGCGGCAGTGTTAGAAAACCGACTGACGCCGATACAGCAATAGTTAAATGGCTGACCTTGTTTATCAAGGTGTTCGGCAATCTGACGAAATGGCGTACCAGACGTGGCGACATCAGATTGACGAATATCTAGATGCGCATCAAAGTTAATCATCCCGATGGTAGGCATTGCGCTTGCCTTATTTTCAACATTGCTTTCGACATCATTTTCAAAATAGTTTTTGACATTGCTAACGTCATTAGTAGGCTGATCGGTTTTTGATGACAGCGCCTGCCATAATCCTAAAAAGCTGCCATAAGCGATGGCATGACCACCACCAAGCCCGATAGGTAGACCGCCTTGCTGGATAATATGGTTAATCTTATCGGCATACTTTACTTGGGCTTGCTCCAGAGTACGCTCGGCAAAATCATCATTATCATGACAATGGATATCACCAGCATCACCCAGCAGGGTTGGCAGTTGACCCTCATAGCGTTGTTGTAACTCAGCGATGACCGGCAGCGCCGCAAATGCCTGACGAATCAAGGGCGGCGCAGCTCGTGCACCCACGCGTCCTTGATTACGTCTAACGCCTTGGTCACAAGCGAACCCAACCAACCCAATACGCTGGCCGTTTTGCTGACTGGTGCTATCAAAGGCATAAGGCTTCACTATTTGATACCAGTAGCGGGCGCGCACAGACTCAAACGGCTCTGCACGTCCTGTCCACCGACTCATATCAGCTGCAGTGTGGCTAACGGCTATTGTCATTGTTGACCTCCTTTCATAATATAAAACCTGACTCTCAATTTAGTATGGTCTACACCAATAAAATTAGATAATTGAGAGTGGGTTTTAAATATATAAAACTTTCCTATTTAGACTCGTACCAATCGCTGCGCAATGACTGCCAATATTCGGTGAGCGAACCATCTAATACCAGTTGCTTTGCTGCTTCAATATCAGGCGCTAGGTAGCGATCTTTATCATAAAAAGTCACTTGCTCGCGTAGTTTCTGATGCGCTGTCTGTAACGGCTCTGAGGTATTTAGTCCGCGATGGAAGTCGATACCTTGACCAGCAGCCAAGAGCTCAATGCCGATAATGGTGGCGGTATTTTGCGCCATCTCATATAGGCGTCGTGCACAATAAGTGGCCATCGATACATGATCTTCTTGGTTGGCAGAGGTTGGAATGCTATCGACACTGCCAGGATGGGCGATAGACTTGTTCTCTGAAGCCAGAGCCGCTGCCGTCACATGAGCAATCATAAAGCCTGAGTTTACCCCCGCATTATCAACTAAGAATGGCGGTAGGCCTCCTGACAAGGTTGCATCAATCAATAAAGCCACACGGCGCTCAGACATAGAGCCAATCTCAGCAATCGCCAAGGCTAAGATATCTGCGGCAAAGGCAACTGGCTCAGCATGGAAGTTACCACCTGAGATAGCAACAGGGCCATCATCGTTGTTAAAAATAAGTGGGTTATCAGTTACTGCATTAGATTCAATTAATAAAGTCTTGCCTGCTTGGTTGATGATATCAAGGCAAGCGCCCATGACTTGTGGCTGGCAACGTAAGCAATAAGGGTCTTGTACTCTATCGTCTTGCTCGCCATCATGGGAGGCGCGGATAGCACTGCCTTTAATCAGCTGACGATGCGCTTTGGCAATTTCTATTTGACCATGATGACCACGCACTTCATGAATACGTGCGTCAAATGGGGCATCCGAGCCTTTGGCGGCATCAATAGACATGGAGCCGACGATGGTGGCTGTTTCGAGTAAATCTCGTGCTAAGAAATAACCACGCAATGCCAGTGCCGTTGAGACCTGCGTACCGTTAATAAGAGCAAGACCTTCTTTGGCCGCTAGGGTAATGGGCTCAAGACCATGCTGCGCTAACGCATCGGCAGCGGGTACTTTTTTGCCGTCAACATAGACATCGCCTTCGCCCATCATCGCCAGCGTCATATGCGATAAAGGTGCTAAGTCACCAGAGGCCCCAACGGAGCCTTTGGCAGGAATGTTTGGGGTAATTTGATTATTAATTAAGCCAAGTAAGCTATCGACCACGACGCGGCGGACGCCAGAGACGCCCTGCGCTAAACTGGCAACCTTCATCACCATAATCAGTCGAACTACATTGTCTGGCAGCGCCTCACCCGTACCCACCGAGTGAGAAACGATAAGGTTACGCTGGAGTAGCTCAAGCTGATCATCACTGATACGGGTTTTTGCTAATAGGCCAAAACCGGTATTGATACCATAAGCGCTCTTATCACGCGCAATGATGGTGCGTACATCTTCGTGTGAGGCATCTATCGCTTCATAAGCGCTGTCAGGTAGCGTCAATACAACAGGTCGCTCGTAAATATCGCGCAGCATTTCAAAGCTTAATTGACGTGGCTGTAGTATTATTTTTTTGATATCAGTCATAAGGGTAATCCTAACTTTAGGTGCTATATTAATTATATTATTGGTTGTCTATACACTATATATAGTGATGTTATTTGAGTTTTCTTAACTTATCCAGCCAAGAGACATCGCCAAATGTCCAAAAGCTGCTGCTAACAAGATACTAAGTGCCACACGCTGAAACCAAACGATGACCATTTTGCCAACAGAGATGGGAATTTCGGTCGCCAGTACACAAGGAATCATGGCAGAAAAGAACAGCACGCTACTAATAGAGATGACGCCGGCGACATAACGGGTCAACATATCCGCTTCACTGAGCAATAAGGCGGGCAAGAACATCTCAGCCAGTCCTGCTGACATACCTTTGGCAGCGACGAGTGGCTCTGGCAAACCGCCTAACCATGTAAATGGGTATAGTAGCAACCCTAGAGCGTCAAATACCGGCGTGTACTTGGCTAATAATAGTCCAGTGAGTCCAACGGCTATGATAGAAGGCACAATAGCCGCTGCCATGGTCAAACCATCACGAAAATTAGACCATAGAATTTGTTTAAAATCCGATGCACGGCGTGAGGTGGATAAACCCAGCTCATACGCCGCTTTTAGACGCGTGCCTCTTTTGTAGTCTAAATTTGGACGGTCCAGCTCATTATCAAAACGGCTAATCGGTGGAATACGGGCAGTAATAGCGGTGACAATAAAAGTAATCACCAACGTTGACCAAAAAAACAGATTCCAAAATTCCATCAGCCCCAGTGTTTTAGCAACAATCACCATAAATGCTGCCGATACTGTAGAGAAGCCAGTAGCGATAATGATAGCTTCACGCGCAGAATACTGCTTTTGTAGATAAACGCGATTGGTAATTAACAGTCCAATCGAATAACTACCAACGAAAGAAGCAACCGCATCAATGGCTGATGCGCCAGGTGTTCTCCAGATAGGCTTCATAATCGGTTGCATCAGCACACCAACCATCTCAAGCAAGCCAAAGCCTACTAAAAATGCCAGAATCAACGCCCCAAGCGGGACAATCATGCCAACCGGTAGCGCCAGTTTTTCAAACAGAAACGGCAGCATATCCTTTTCCATCATAAAGGCGGGCGCGTTACCGCTGATATACATCACGGCTAATACCAGTCCCAGCACTTTAAAAACGGTTAGGATTTTATGGGTGATATTTTTGCGCCATGAGCCATCGATAAATGGCTTACTTACACCAAATATCATCAGCATAAACAGTAAGATAACAGATAAAGTATGTTGCTGATTGACCAGATAAGTTGCGCCGTGATCGAACAAAATTGTGCTCTTCTCACCAATGGTAAAAGGAACAAAAAACATCACCAGACCAATGGCACTAAATACAATAAGCTGTATCAGCGCCATAGGCTTTGATAGCAACTTCTCAGGCGGCGTCATATCAGGTGTTGGAATACCTAGTAGTAGGTCAGGTACTGGACTAGCTGGTGGCATAAGATCTTGGTTAGACATATTATCATCCTTGATAAAGTATTGATGATGTCCTTATGTCGATTGATATCGTGTAAGGACAAGGGCAAGTTATTTAATCATCGGTAGCTTTAAGCCATAATCTTTGGCAGTTTTAATCGCTAGCTCGTAGCCTGCATCTGCATGACGCATAACGCCAGAACCACAATCATTGACTAATACTCGTGCCAAGCGTTTGGCTGCCGCATCAGTACCATCAGCGACGATGACCATGCCTGAGTGCTGTGAGTACCCCATACCTACGCCACCGCCATGATGCAATGATACCCAAGTGGCACCGCCTGCGACATTGAGCATGCCGTTCAATAGTGCCCAATCTGACACCGCATCTGAGCCATCTTTCATACTTTCTGTTTCGCGGTTTGGGCTGGCAACAGAGCCAGTATCCAAATGGTCACGACCGATAACGATAGGACCTTTTAATTCACCGCTTTTGACCATCTCGTTAAAAGCAAGACCTGCTTTATCACGTTCACCAAGACCTAACCAGCAGATACGCGCTGGCAAGCCTTGAAACTGAATGCGCTCTTTTGCCATATCAAGCCAGCGATGAATGTGCTGGTTTTCAGGGAACAGCTCTTTAATCTTTTGATCGGTTTTGTAGATATCTTCTGGATCGCCTGATAATGCTACCCAGCGGAATGGCCCTTTACCCTGACAAAACAGCGGACGAATATAGGCAGGGACAAAACCTGGGAAATTAAAGGCATTTTTTATGCCTTCATCAAAGGCAACTTGACGAATGTTGTTACCATAATCAGTCGTTGGAATCCCCATTGCTTGCAAGTCTAGCATCGCCTGTACGTGTACGGCACAAGACGCAGCGGCATCTTTGGTTAAAGTGGCGTGTTGGTCTGGATTTTCTTGTGCCGCTTTCCACTCTTCAACTGTCCAGCCACTTGGCAGATAGCCATTGATTAAATCATGAGCTGAGGTTTGGTCAGTGACCAAGTCAGGTTTTATCTCGCCTGCATTGGCACGCTTGACCATCTCAGGCAAGATGTCTGCCGCATTACCAAGTAGGGCGATTGAGACCGCTTCACCCGCGTCCGTATGTTGTTTAATAAGCTCATAAGCATGGTCAAGATTGTCGGCTTGCTTATCGACGTAACCCGTACGCAAACGGAAATCAATACTAGACTGCTGGCACTCGATGTTTAGAGAAGTCGCGCCAGCAAAGGTCGCGGCTAATGGCTGAGCACCACCCATACCGCCAAGACCAGCGGTCAAAATCCAACGTCCTGCCCAGCTGCCATCATAATGCTGACGACCAGCTTCGACAAAAGTCTCATACGTACCTTGGACGATGCCTTGAGTGCCGATATAAATCCAGCTACCTGCTGTCATCTGACCGTACATAAATAAGTCTTTACGATCTAGCTCATTGAAGTGCTCCCACGTTGCCCAGCGCGGGACAAGGTTGGAGTTGGCAATTAATACGCGCGGCGCATTTTCATGAGTTTGAAAGACGCCAACAGGCTTACCAGATTGCACCAATAAGGTCTCATCGTCTTCTAATTCTTTGAGTGACGCGAGGATTTGATCATAGCTTTCCCAGTTACGGGCTGCGCGTCCGATACCGCCATACACGACTAAGCTTTTTGGGTTTTCAGCCACATCAGGGTGTAGGTTATTTTGCAGCATGCGATAAGGCGCTTCGGTCAGCCAACTTTTGCAGTTTAATGTGCTACCAGTGGGCGCAGCGATATTGCGACTCTCGTCACGGCGGGTAAATTTATTATTGTTGCTTGTGGCGTTTTTGCTCAATCCATTATCGGTAGTCATACTCAAATCCTTGTGATTGTTTATACAGTTTGCTAGTTGCCGTTTGTTGGCAGCATTATTTGGTGGTATTATTAATTTGTATATACAAATTATCAAAGATAATTTTTTCATGCAAGCGTTTTTTCATCAGTAGCCAAATTATTTATAACACTGCTTTATTCGATTGGCTGCTCTCATGGTGATGATGATAATTGTCATGATATTATGTCAGCACTTTTATAGCGGCATACCTGTATAGTTGAAGTCGACGGTTGAAGATAAGCATGACAAAGGGGAAGCGTGATATGACAAAAACAGTTCCAGCCTATCAGCGGATTAAAAACGCAATCTTAGATAATATTCATTCTGGAAAATGGCAGGCGGGCGCAGCTATCTCCACCGAAATGGCGCTGGCAGAAGAGTTTGGCGTATCGCGAATGACAGTAAACCGCGCCCTAAAAGAACTAAGCGAGGAGCGAGTATTAGAGCGTCGGCAAGGGTCGGGGACATTTGTCGCGCAGCAGCATTTTAATCATACCTTTGTAGAAGTACGTAATATTGCTCAAGATTTAAAATCAGCCAATCGCGATTATCAGGCACAAGTGCTGAGCAAACGCGCTATTACCGCGAGCATGTTAGATGATGAGATGCGTGGTAAGTTTGATATTGATGAAGCAGTCTTTTCTTCTAATGCAAATGAAACTGATAGTGATACTAATAGCGCTGTAGCAGCGATTTTATATGAAGTAAAAATCATCCATTTTGCGGATGGTCAGCCGATACAGTTTGAAGAGCGCTGGGTCGATGCGGCAAAAGTGCCAGAATTTATTGAGCAAGATTTTAGTGTGGTAAATACCAGCGATTATCTGATTGCTAAAAGTCCGCTTGAGCGTGGTAGCTATACTATCCGAGCTTTAGCAGCGCCTGATGAGATTGCTGATGCACTACAGATTGCCCCGCAGTCACCGACGTTAGTATTGTGTCGTCAGACTTATTCGGCTGGTCAAGTATTGACCTTTGTGAAGATGTGGCATGCAGGCGATCGTTATCAATTCTCGGGAGAGTTATAGCTTTTATTGAGGTTGTCCTATTGCTTTTTGCTCATTTCAGATAATAAGTCGAGTTGTATTTCTTGTATCTCAGCGAGTCTATCCCATTGATGCATTAAAAGATGATCCAATTTTTCATGCAAGTGTTGGATTTCAAGCTCAGCTTTTAAGTTAATTTGATAGTCATTTTCTGAACGTAACCGGTCTTTGGTTTCTTGCCTGTTTTGGCTCATCATAATCACAGGTGCTTGAATGGCAGCGATACAGGATAATATTAAATTCAACAGAATAAACGGGTAGGGATCAGCAGGACGGGCGACCATCACCACAGTATTGACGATGATCCAAATGGCTAGAAAAATAGCAAAACAGATGAGAAATGACCAACTACCACCAAATGTTGCAATTTTATCTGCCAATCGTTCACCGAAAGTCCATTTTTGCTCTAGAGTCTTATCAATATTTTTGGTGATGAGTTCATGCTGTTGCATGCTTTTAATCAATTCAGATTCAAGAACGGTCACCTCACCTTTTTCAGACGTTAGCGATGAGTGCACATACTGCATTCGATACTTACTTAAATCTGTTTGGCAAATATAATCTGTAGGTAAGCATTCAGGGAAATCATGTAAAATCTCTTCTGTAATTGCTTGTCGTATGGTGCCTATAGGGGTAAGGGCTTTTATAGGATAATTTTGTCCGCAGACAATACAGTGATAAACGCCACTTTTTTTATTCATCGCCATATTCCCTTTCATCGCTATATTCCTTTAATGAAGCTGTTTTTACAATAAAACCATTTTTTATAATAAAATTATTCACTAGGGTCTGCACCCGGCGGGAAGTCATGACGCAGCTGCGCGACATTGGCAGCAGTCACTTTATCTGTAAAACCATTTAAATCACTGTGTACATATTGAGTGACCGCTGCGATTTGCTCATCATTCATCATGCTATGAAATGAGGGCATACCGCGCAAGCCATTGATGACGACGCTAATAATGTAATATTTAGACTGCATTTTGCTGTTGTTCGCGAGTGGCGGATAGTAACCCGCTCCTTGTGCGCCTTCGCCTTTAGACATATGGCAGCCTGCGCAAGAGTCGTCGTAAAGTTTTTTGCCATCATTACTAAAACACCCTGTTTTACCTTGGGCGCTGCCTTCAAATTTGGTCAGCCACTTTTTGAAATTCGCAGCATCACTCATCTTTGCTATCGAGCTGACATCGACAATATTCATGGATGGGCGAGTAAGTTCTTCTTTGGACATATAAACCGCGCCCCAAGCACCATTATTACGGCTGGCCTGATTGTCAAAACTGTCATCCAAGACCATTGCCGTTGCTTGCAGGCTAGCAATGGTGGGAGCGCTGCTTTTAGTATGTTGACTACAGCCTGATATAAAAGCCGTGCCACTCATCATTAAGATAACCAGCAAGTGAGATGACTTATATAAGTTTAAATGCTTTGATTTTACTTTTATCATGCCTGCTTACCTTAATTTTATACCGATTAAATACTGTCTGCTAACCAATGATTTTAAAAGTTGTTTATTAAACTAGCCTAGTTTTTTGGCTTTTTGATGTAAGCGTTTGGCGGCATCTAGACCCGAGAGTATGGCGCCTTCTTGCCAAGCAGGAATGTGCGAGCAGTGTTCGCCTGCTAATACAGTTCGGTGGTCGATGGCACATAACGTATCGTAATATTGCTCGCGGCTTGACTCACTCCAAAGCCCATAGCAGCCAAGTGACCAAGGGATACGATGCCAAGCGACTGAGGTACCCGAGCGAAACTCTTTGGTATATTGCGGATGGATGCGTTTGCCATACTCTAACGCGGCATGAATGCGCTCTTTTGGCGTTAAGGAGTTAAACTTATAAGACGCTTCGCCAAAGCCATAAGCGCCAAGTAACACGCCCGACCCTGAGGTAAATAAATCTTGTGAAGGATAAGAGATTTGGGTAATCGGTAGATCAGTATAAGTGATGCCGCCATAAATCCATTCGTCCTCCTCCCAAAAGCGCCGTTTAAACTCAAGCCCGACTTTAAAGGAGCTATCGTAAGGGACAGCCGCCATCGCTTGCTTCATCGGCTCTGAGACATTGATATCAATTTGCGTCAATACTGACAGCGGAATCGTGCAAATACACCAATCAGCGCGAATGCTTTTAGTGCTACCTTCAGAATTACTGCTCTTAGAATTAACGATAATTATTATCCAGCACACCCCAACCTTTAAGACCTTCTAATAGTTTTTCTTTATCCTCTTGAATAACGGTATCATCTAGGCGGCCTTTATTGACGGCTTTGGATAATAGCTCAGACACATAGCCGCGAATATTGCTTTGCACTTCACCCAAGCGCTGCGGCGCACCATTAAAATGATTGGTACGGTGCAAATAGGCGCGGTCACTGGTTTGGATAAATGGTTGCAGGGCGACATTAAACTTTTTGCAATAATGAAACACCGCATAGTGATGCACGGGCAATCGCCAAGGTCCACCGTTGAAGTAATTGCCTTTTTTAAAGTCGCAAGTGACTTCCTCACCGCCAAGCTCGGTATATTTATCGCCGCTATTTAATGTCCAACTGCGTCCGCCACCACGATTTTGGTATTCAAGTACCGTCACTTTATAACCTGCTTTACGTAACTCGTAAGCTGCTGTAAGCCCGCCCAATCCTGCACCAAGGATAACGATGCTAGCGCCAGCAGGTGCGCCTTTCAGCTCTATCTCTTGTTTAAAGCTCGACTCGGAGGCGAAACCTAATGCAGTCATCGCTTGATACATAGCGGTTGCGCCAGCGGTTTTACCTATCATGGCGAGCAGTTGTCGCCGTGTCGGGGAGGGCAGCAAGTCTTTCATTTAATCATCCTTATCGGGCTTATCATAAGTAGTAACGCAATGAGAAATTCAGGAGGTTTAGGTTTCTATAGGTTTAGGTTTCTATAGGTTTAGCTTTTCTCTTTGATTATGCGTTTAACCTCTGCAGCAGTGACTTCGCTACTAGGTAAACCGCCGAAATTGACGCGTACATAATTGGCAATACTGGCTATCTGTGCATGGCTTAAGTCTTTCTTAAAACCGGGCATTTTGGGTGCCGTGTTAAAAGCGCCTTTTGCGCCAAAAGCAATCACGCCAATAAGCGCGTCAGGCTTAGCACGGCGAATGCTACTTAAGCCAACGATGGATGCATAACGGGCATCAGGCTGCGCATAACCGTCAACGCCATGACAACTAGCGCAGTGAGTGAGATATAAAGATTTTGGCGAATCGCTACTATTAATAGAGCTGGTGCTTACGCTACTAGTAGCAAGGGTCGCATTGGCTTTTGCCTCGGCCAGATGGTCTTTTTGCTCAAGTAAGTTATAAGTAATAGAAGGGCTGATAGGATTTGGCAGCTTTGCAACGTTGACGGGTATCAAATAATCATCCGTCTTAATGGCGGGTACGACTTTTAGATAATTGGCCATTGCGCTCAAATCTGCATCAGTAAGATAACGCGTACTATGAGCAACCGCTTCTGCCATAGGACCACCTGCATAAGCCCGTTTATCGAGCTTGCCCGTCCGCAAATAGATGACGATGTCGCGCTCACTCCAACGCCCTATGCCAGTCTCATTATCAGGAGTGATGTTAGGCGCGAACCATTTACCGAGTGGCGCACCAGAGAGATAGCGAGCGTTATCAAGACCTTGGGTGAGATTGCGCGGCGTATGGCAGGTACCGCAGTGCTCTAGGTTATTAACCAGGTACTCGCCGCGCTGCTGTATTGGCGTCAGATCATCACGATTCTCAGTAGCGGGCACATTGATAAGATTCCAAGCCAGCATTAAGCTGCGAATGTTTAAAGGGAAAGGTAGATGAGTTGTTTTTTTAGGTGGTTTGTCGACGATAGGAACAGTCTGAAAATAAGCAAATAAGGCACTGATATCAGCATCGCTCATACCGTGATAAGACGGATAGGGCATAGCGGGATACAGCTGATGACCTAGAGCACGACCTTTGCGTAGTGCTTTCTTAAGGTCAGCTTCAGTATAATTGCCAATGCCATAGCGCTTGGACGGCGTGATATTGGTCGAATAAATATTGCCGATAGGCGTTTCGATGGCCACGCCGCCGCTGTAATCCTCGCGGTGGCAAGCCATACAGTCGGCAGTTCGCGCCACATAAGCGCCGCGATTGGCTAAATCGCTGTTAGATGGGCTGACATTAGGCAAGCTAATTCTAGGAGGCAAGTCAGTTATAGAAGGGTCGATATCTTTAGCCATAGCAGCGCTCGAATCAGGGCTGTAGGTCGCGCTAAACATCAAGCTAAATGCCAATGCTGACATCGTGATAGAAAGTGGCTTCATAATATCCTTATAACCCTAAGCAAATAATGCCTGTCAATTGTATGATTCACTACAAAAAATACTGGCGCTGGGGGATCAGGCGATTATATATCCCGCTCATGGTGCTGGATCTGTGTGCGGCTCTGGCATGGCAGAACGCGAGTTTTCTACTGTCGGCCATGAGAGAGTGAATAACCCACGTTTACAGATGACGGATCGCGAGGCATTCATTCAATTTAAAGTCAGTGAGAACCATTATCAGCCGCCGTATTTTAGGCTGATGGAGCGGCTCAATATGGAAGGTGGTGATGCGCCACCGCCAGTGATGCGCCCGTGTCATCTGTCGCTAAAGCAACTTCAAAGCTGCACGGCTGACCATCTGATCGATATTCGCGAGCCGATGGCGTATGCTGCTGGTCATTTTCCGCGGTCAATGAGTTTGCCTGTCGGCATGATATCTGCTTTTGCGGGCTGGTTCATTCGTGAAGGGGAAAGTATGGTGCTGATTGCTTCAGATGAAGAGCAGCTTGCCACAGCGATTGAAGGGTCACGGCATATTTATGTCGGTCAACTGAACGAGCGCTGGCACGAACTTGATAAAAATCATCACTATACTTTGATGTGTGCCAGTGGCGCGCGGGCGACGGTAGCCGCTGGTTGGCTAGTAAGCCGAGGGTTCGATAATATTGATATTTATCTCGGCTCTATGGGTGCATGGAAAGCAGGGCATGATTGATATAAATTGTAGTTTATATATTTATTGCAAATTGAATAGGGATATTAAATATACGCGACCATAATCACTGAATCCATAGCCAATTAACAACCAATTGTGCCGTCTTAGCTGATATAAAGGTTGTCTTCAATACTGTTTCTCATATGCAACAGACGCGGGGCGATATCTTCCTCGAGTTTGTCACGGCTAAGGACAAAGTTTGGTGCGCCGCAATTAAAGGTCAGTAGACCTTCAGTCGGATGCATCAATGCCGTGGCAACTGCATTGACGTCTTTTTGCCATTCACTAATCGAGAAACAGTACCCATAATCATCATAATCTTTAAAGGCTTTGTCCAGTCCTCGCCTAATTTTTAGCCAATCATCTTTATGCTTAGTACGAATAGCATCAAGAATAAACTCTTGCTCCGCTTGCGGCATACTGGCCAAACAGGCTCTTCCCATTGAGCTTAAATGAATAGGTAAGTACGAGCCGACATTGCGCCGCATCGTAGTGGTGCTTGAGCCTTGCACGACATTGAGATATACCATCGTAAGGCGATCACGAGTTGCCATAGCAACGGCACTGTTAGCATAATCTGCCAGCTCTTCCATGTACGGCGTGACCAAATTATTGATAGAGATATTCGCCATCATTGTATAGCCAAATCCCAACACACCTACAGAGAGTTGATATTTACTACTGTTCGTCGATTGCTTTAAATATCCTAACTTGACTAAGGTATAAGTGAGACGCGTGATTGTGCCTTTCGGAAGCCCTGTTAATTGGCTTAAGTCTTGGTTACCAAGATAAGGACGCTGCGGGGTAAAACAACGCAGCAGCTCCAGTCCTCGAGCCAAAGCGGTAACAAATTGCCTGTCATTTTGATCTCTCATCTCTGCAATGGGCTCTAGCAATTCAATATGCGGTGTATTGTTAGTGCCTTCATCCATAAGGTTTTTAGTTGTCATATATTATTTTTAATCTCAATCAAGTTAATATAAATATGATAGTAGTCGGCATCTTTATTCATACTATATTAAAGATGCCATTAAATTCTTAACACAGTTATTATAAGCTATTTCGCTATGCGGTATATATATTGAGTAATATTACGCCTTTTGTGGGTCGTACTGTTGTTCTTTAATAAACAAGGTTGGGATAAGACCACATAAGAAGTACGCGCCTGCCATCAGCAACAAACCTGCGCCGATAGAGTTTTGCATGGCCATATAACCAATGGCGACGGGCGCAATAACCGAACCCAAGCGTCCGATATTGAATGCCCCGCCAATAGCAGTACCTCGAATAGCAGTAGGAAAACTTTCTGTTAAATAGGTGGCATTGATAGCATAAGGGATGCCGTATAAGAAACCAAAGGTTAACATGAGCCAACCGATGTTTTCAGGGGTATGGAAATATACCAATACTGGAATAAAGAGCGCCGTACCCATAGTACCGAATGCAAAGACTATTTTACGCCCAATTTTATCAGCTACTAGACCTGCCACAACTTTTGCAAACATCATGGTCAGATAAGTGCCCGCCATATATAGCGCCATCTCTTTAAATTTGATACCCAATTCAGTTTCTAGGTAAGAAGGTAGCCAGTTGCTGACTCCGAAATAGCCAAATAGTAAAAGACCTGAACTCATTGACCATAAGATGAACATGATGCGATGTTTGGGATTTTCAAATATGGCTTTATAAGGATTTTCAGGTTTTTGTAGCGAATCTTTTGCACCACTGAGTTTAAGAGCACGTGCCGCTTTCCAAGAATTTGGTTCAGGTATAAGAAAATACATGGCTATCGATAGAATAATAGGTACAAACGTTAACAGGTATAGTGTGCGCCAACCATAACTTGGAATAATCCAAGCTGAGATGCTGGTGATAACCAAAGACCCTAAGGTAAAGCCTGTCATCAATGCGGCAAGTACCGTCGTTCGATGTTTGGTAGGTACCATCTCAGACATCAAGGTATTGGTGGCAATGTATAAGCTGCCAAGACCCAAACAAGCGGTGAATCTTAATGCTACAAACTGCTCATAGCTTTGCACAAATCCACTAAAGCCAGATAGAAGGGAGAAGAGCGCTGTCGCAAGCACGATCACACGCACTCGTCCAAAACGGTCACAGGCCCAACCACCGAAAAACCCACCGATGGCCATGCCAAATAAGGACCAACTGCCTAAAGCACCCGCTTGTACATTGGTCAACCCAAATTCTAGCTTTATACTTGAAAGTGTAAAGGCGAGAATACCAATATCGGCTCCATCACATAATAAAACGAGAAAACAAAAAAAGAAGGCCAATTTCCAAGGCTGTTTTTGCACAGGAATTAAGCTCGGATTTGAAATTATAGCGGCACTTTTCACAATTTATATCCTTATTGTTGTGAGAGTAAAAGACTATGAGCATATGGGTATAGTGACGTTACTCAGGTATCTGCATCCCAGCAAATACCTCAATACGCTTTAATAATGTAAATACCTGTTACTAATCAAATAACTGGCATTTAAATAAGTGAAAACTACTCGCTCACCTCTTTAATCATATTGCGAGCAATGATGATTTGCTGAATCTGAGTAGTCCCTTCATATAAACGATATAAGCGCACATCACGATAAAAACGCTCAATACCATAGTCGGCGATATAACCAGCACCGCCATGAATTTGTACCGCTCTATCAGCGACGCGGCCACACATTTCAGTGGCAAACATCTTGGCACATGACGACTCGGTAACGACGTCTTTACCTTCATCGCGCAGGCGTGAAGCATCTAATACCATAGATTTGGCCGCATAAATCTCTGCTTTTGAATCAGCAAGCATCGCTTGAATAAGCTGGAAGTTGGCAATCGGTTGCCCAAATTGCTTACGCTCCACCGCATAACGTAGCGCATCATCTAGCATTCGAGTAGCGGCTCCGGTACTTGCGGCGGCGATATGTAAGCGCCCTTTATCAAGGACTTTCATGGCAGTTTTGAAACCTACACCTTCGACACCACCTATCAAAGCGCTAGCAGGAACGACGCAGTTATCAAAAATCACATCACAGGTATGAGCGCCTTTTTGCCCCATTTTTTTGTCAATTTTGCCAAGCGTAATACCAGGGGTATCGCTCTCAACGATAAATGCTGAAATACCACCCGACCTTTTATTGTCAGGGTCAGTGCGTGCCATGACGGTAAATATACCGGCTTGAGGGGCATTGGTGATATAACGCTTGGTGCCATTAAGTACATAGTTGTCACCATCTTTAATAGCTGTGGTTCGGAGTGAAGCAGCATCTGAGCCTGACTCTGGTTCGGTCAAGCAAAAAGAGCCGATGATTTCACCACTGGCAAGTCTTGGTAGATATTTTCGTTTTTGTTCTTCGGTGCCATCAATCACAAGACCAGATGAGCCAATACCGTTATTTGTCCCTATTAATGAGCGAAAAGCGGGTGAGGTGCGTCCCAATTCAAATGCCAGTGTGACTTCTTCTTCCATAGTAACGCCAAGCCCGCCGTACTCTTCGGGAATGGTCAGTCCAAACAGCCCTAATTCACGCATCTGGCTGATGATCTCTTCTGGCAGACGGTCGTTTTCTGCTACCCAATCTTCTTTCGGTATCAATTGATTGTTTACAAACTGACGAACAGTTTGGACGATATGGTCGAGTACTTCCTTATCTCTAATCATGTAGTTCTTCCTTGTTGAAATAATATCTAATATTGCTAATAGGGACTTTATGGTTAATTCGAACAAACAGCATAATGGATACTTTATTAAAATACAATACTTTTGGTTTAAAAAACCGCAATGCGGTATTTATTAAGAGTAAGTATCTTTGACTTAGGGTTTATTTCTAAATTTAACTGGGTTTTTCTCTTCACAAATAGAAATAAACAGTATATATTGGCACTAGATATCGCTATGCGGTATTAATTATCATAATTTTAAGGTGTTTTAAGAATTGCCGTATTTTTCTTAAGGGCACTGTTTAAATTAAAGGACACTATTTAAAGGATGGCATCATGGAAGAGCAAATAATTTTAATTGAGCAGCAAGTAAATGGCGTTTGCGTGATAAGGCTTAATCGTCCTAAGGCTCGAAATGCTTTAAATACCGAATTACGTCAGAAACTGGCAGATATTTTTATCCAATTAAACGATGACCCTCAGATTAAAGCTATTGTGCTGACGGGCGGTGACAAAGTGTTCGCCGCGGGCGCTGATATCAATGATTTCTTAACCGCAAAAACGGTTGATGTGTATCTCCGTCATAGCGAACGTTATTGGGATGCCATCACCAATTGCCGTAAGCCGATTATTGCAGCGGTCAATGGTTATGCCCTTGGCGGCGGCTGTGAGCTTGCTATGCATGCCGACATCATCGTCGCTGGTAAGTCGGCTAAGTTTGGACAACCAGAAATCAAAATTGGGCTGATGCCAGGAGCAGGGGGCACGCAGCGGCTGTTTCGCGTGATTGGCAAACATAAAGCCATGAAGCTGATATTAACGGGCGACATGATAAGTGCTGATGCAGCGGATCAAATGGGATTGGTTTCTGAAGTGGTCGAAGATGAAGCGACTATCAAACGTGCTATTGAAATCGCTGAACAACTCGCAGGGTATTCACCGATTGCGTTAACTCAAATCAAAGAAGTTGCCAATCTCGGGGTGGACATGCCGCTACAAGGCGCATTGGCTCTAGAGCGTAAAGCCTTTCAGATTTTATTTGATACAGAAGATCAAAAAGAAGGCACGAAAGCTTTTTTAGAAAAACGTAGTGCTGAATACAAAGGACAGTAGCTTGTTGAGACAAACATAGGCATAGCTAAATCAATTTTCAAAACGAGAGCATATAAAGGATTATTATGACCGTGAACACATTGGCCATTATTGGTACAGGCATTATGGGTATGGGTATCGCCCAAATCGCAGCGCAAGCGGGCATTCAAGTACTTTTATTTGATGCCAAGGCAGGAGCTGCTGAGCAAGGACGCCAATCCCTTCAAGCGACCCTAGAAAAACTGGCCGCTAAAGGTAAATTTACCGACGAGCAACTACAGTCTACTTTAGCCAATCTGACCGTGATTGAAAATATAGCCAAAATTGCTGAGGTAGATGTCGTAATCGAAGCGATTATCGAAAATTTAGAAATAAAACAACAGCTTTTTAAACAACTAGAAAGCATTGTTCCTGCTGAGACGATTTTGGCAACCAATACTTCATCACTAGCAGTGACGGCGATTGCCTCCGATTGTGAGCACCCAGAGCGCGTAGCAGGATTTCACTTCTTTAACCCTGTGCCGCTAATGAAAATCGTTGAAGTGATTCCGGGTATCTCAACCAAGCCTTCAGTGGTAGAGACACTTACAAGTTTAGCCAAACGCATGGGGCATTTAGGGGTAGTGGCAAAAGACACCCCAGGGTTTATCGTCAATCATGGCGGCAGAGCTTATGGTACGGAGGCCTTAAAAAT
Source organism: Psychrobacter sp. DWR1-2-3 (assembly GCF_049896465.1). Lineage (NCBI taxonomy): Bacteria > Pseudomonadati > Pseudomonadota > Gammaproteobacteria > Moraxellales > Moraxellaceae > Psychrobacter > Psychrobacter sp. DWR1-2-3. The sequence continues at coordinate 404,335 of NZ_JAFCUJ010000002.1, read as the reverse complement.
ACTAGGCGAGGGAGTCGCTAGTTTTGAAGATATAGATCTTATTTTACGTGAAGGGGCTGGCTTTCGAATGGGACCGTTTGAGCTGCTTGATCTCACCGGTATCGACGTATCGCATCCAGTTATGGAGTCTGTTTATAACCAGTATTATTCTGAGCCTCGCTATCGTCCGCATCCCTTAACCCGTCAAATGCTAATAGGGAAAAAGCTTGGTCGTAAAGTTGGTGAAGGTTTTTATCACTACACAGAGAATAAAAAACAAGATGGTCAAAAAGTAACAGTAGATCCTTCCAAACAATTACCTTTTAAGACAGATTCCGATATCTCAAACCTCTCAGTTTGGATTGGGGCGGATTTAGCAGAAGATAAACAACAACTGGTTGATTATCTAAACGCTAATGGTATTACTATCGACGATAACGATAAGCCAAACTCTGACAGTTTGATATTGCTGGCTATCTATGGTGACGATACCACCAATGCGGCTATTCGCTATCAAGTTAATCCTAAACAAGCGGTTGCCATTGATATGCTGACTGACTTATCCAAGCATCGTACGTTGATGCCAAGTATCGTCACCCAAGATAACTTTGTGGCGCAAGCTTATGCCCTATTTGGTAGAAGTAATAAATTCGATAAAAGCTCGGATGAGGGTTCAAATGTTGCTGTCGATGCCACACTAATTACCGAAAGCACGGGTTTTGTGGCGCAGCGAGTTATTGCCATGGTAATTAATTTAGGTTGTGATATCGCGATGCAAGGTATTGCCACACCAAAGGATATCGACAATGCCGTCAAGCTTGGATTGGGTTATCCGTATGGTCCTATCTCATGGGGAGACGAGATTGGTGCCTCGCGTATTTTACTTATCTTAGAGCGTATTCATGGGTTAACGGGTGATCCACGTTATCGTCCTAGCCCATGGCTGCAACGCCGCGCCACCCTAGGTGTTTCACTGTTTACTCAGCAAAATAATTATTCAGGTTAATGGCGTATTAATGACTTAGCGCGCCCAGGTGTACAGTTGCTAAGCCTTATATTTTATTCAGAAAAACTCTCAAAACACAACAAGGAACAGTTATGTTAGACGCCTATATTTATGATGGATTAAGAAGTCCTTTTGGTCGCCACGCAGGGGCATTAGCCACGGTTCGTCCTGATGATTTGATCGCTACAGTGATGAAGAATTTAATCGAAAAGTACCAACTGCCTAACGATATCTTTGATGAAGTATTGATTGGTAATACCAATCAAGCCGGTGAGGACTCACGCAATATCGCCCGTAATGCTGCGCTGCTAGCAGGGTTAGATGTCAAAACACCCGGTCAAACCGTCAATCGCTTATGCGCTTCAGGACTATCGACCATTATCGATGCCGCTCGTAGTATTACTTGTAATGAGGGGGATATATTTTTAGCAGGTGGCGTTGAGTCAATGACTCGCGCACCCTTTGTATTTGCCAAAACCGAGCAGCCTTTTAGTCGTGAATTTAAAGTATTTGATACTACCATTGGCAGCCGCTTCCCCAATCCTATCATCGAAAAACAGTTTGGTAGCGATAGCATGCCGCAAACGGGTGATAATGTCGCTCGCAAATACGGTATCACTCGAGAAGAAGCAGATAAATTCGCAGCAGCCTCACAAGCTAAGTACCAAGCAGCCAAACAAGCTGGGTTCTTCAATGATGAAATAACGCCAATTATGGTATCGCAAGGTAAAAAACTGCCAGAAAAAGCGATATTGGATGATGAGCATCCTCGCGCCAGCTCTACTGTGGAAGCACTGCAAAAACTTAAGCCTTTAAACAATGAAGGTGTCGTCACAGCAGGCAATGCGTCAGGTATCAATGATGGCGCAGCTGCGCTGATTATTGGCTCTAAGCAGGCAGAGGAAAAGTTGGGCTTTAAGCCTATTGCCAAGATTCTGTCATCTGGTGCCATGGGCGTTGAGCCTAATATTATGGGCGTAGGCCCTGTTGAAGCCATTAAACTGGCATTGAAACGTGCTGATTTGACCCTTGATGATATGTCCATCATTGAGATTAATGAAGCATTTGCCTCGCAAGTACTCGGCTGCCTAAAAGGTTTAGACATTGATTTTGATGACAAGCGTGTCAACCCCAATGGCGGTGCGATTGCCGTCGGACATCCGCTGGGTGCATCAGGGGCAAGACTTGCATTAAGTACGGCACGAGAGCTACAGCGTACGGGCGAAAAATACGCGGTGGTCAGTTTATGTATTGGCATTGGGCAAGGGCTTGCCATGGTGATAGAACGAGTCTAAGCATTTTAAACTACCTTTACTATTACTGCCCTCGCCATACTATTTTATTATCAAGGACGACAATAATGACTTCTATACTTAACCAACATGAGGACTACCAGCAAGCTCAAGAAGCGTATGGTTTTCCTTTGATTATCAAGCAGCTGCTAAACCGTGCAAAAATTGCCTCTACTGATCAAACCATTAGTTATGCCGACAAGGTCACTTATACCTATGCTGAATTTTTTAAGCGGGTTAATCGCTTGGCAAACGTCCTTAAAAACATAGGGTTGCAAGCAGGTGACGTGGTTGCGGTTATGGACTGGGACAGTCATCGTTACCTTGAAGCGTATTTTGCCGTGCCAATGTCTGGCATGATTTTGCAAACGGTCAATGTACGCCTAGCCGAAGATAAAGTGCTGTATACCATCAACCACGCCAAACCCAAAGCCTTGCTCTTAAATGCCGAATTTGAGCCAATGGCGAAAAATTACCGTCATGAAGCGCCTTCTATTGAGCAAATTATTTGGCTCGATGATACTGGCTTTGATGATGCTGAGTATGGCGAAGACGATACAAAAAAAGATACAAAAACTGAGCAAGCTAGCATGCCAGATTATGTTGAAGGTGAGTATGAAGCCCTGCTAGCAGCGGCCAGCGATACGTTCGACTTTCCAGACTTCGATGAAAATACCATCGCCACCACATTTTATACCAGTGGCACGACTGGAGATCCAAAAGGGGTTTTCTTTACCCATCGACAGATCGTATTACAGACGCTGGCAAGCACGCTAGCATCCGCGCTAAACGCTGAAGGTCAAGGCGCGCGCTACAATGATGTGTACATGCCAATGACGCCATTATTCCATGTGCATGCATGGTGCTGGCCGTATGGGGCAACCATGATAGGGCTTAAACAAGTATATCCAGGACGCTATCTAGCCCCAATGTTGGTGGATTTAATTGAGCAGCACAAAGTCACGCTTTCACATGGTGTTCCTGCGATTTTACAGATGCTATTAAAAGAGATGGCAGCACGAGGACGTAAGTTTGATGGTCTGAAGTTGTTACTCGGTGGCTCAAAGCTGAATGAAGGTTTGGCTAAAGCGGCCATTGAAAGCGGTATTGAGTTTATGTCTGGATTTGGGATGTCAGAATCTTGTCCCGTGTTATCGAGAGCGGTATTTGATGATAAAACGGACTCGATGGAAATGAAAGAGCAGCTTAATTATCGTTGTCTGTCTGGCTCACCGATTATGCTCGTCTCAATGGAAATCTGGGATGAAAACGGCAAAGCTTTACCAATGGATGGTGAGTCGACAGGGGAACTTGTGATTCGAGCACCATGGCTGACTCAAAGCTATTTCAAAAACTCAGATGCTGGTAATGAGCTATGGCGCGGTGGCTGGATGCATACCCAAGATATCGCCTCTATCTCCTCTGACGGTACTCTAAGCATTACGGATCGATTAAAAGATGTGATTAAGTCTGGTGGTGAGTGGGTATCCTCGCTTGAAGTTGAGACCATTTTATCCTTTCACCCCAGTGTCGCTGATGTTGCCGTGATTGGAGTGCCAGATGAAAGATGGGGCGAACGACCTTTAGCATTGGTGGTTTTAAAACCTGAATATGTAGACACCAAAGCGGATGACATTTTAGCCTTAGGCCATCAAGCCGTGGAAAAAGGCCATTTACCAAAGTATGGCGTGCCAAGTGAAATCAAGTTTTTAGTGGAAATGCCTAAAACCAGTGTGGGTAAGCTTGATAAAAAAAGAATGCGCATGATGTGCGCAGAAAAACTGATTTAATTTAAAAAGGTCTTTCAATGACTTTAAAACAATCATTCAAGCTTACTGATAATTCTAACGTGTGTATTAATAACATGTATGTTTATTGGTATGACGAGACGAGAAAACTATGAAGGCTTTCGCTATATTACCGGAAATACAAGAGACACTGAATAAAGACAAACACCATCCCATGCATGGCTTTGCGGTTATCTATTCTCAACAAGTAGAGTGGGGCGATATGGATTCCTTTGGTCATGTTAATAATGTGGTCTATTACACTTATGCCCAAAACGCTCGTATTTACTATAACAGTCAATTAAATCTATTTAATGAAAATACCTTTTCAGTCATGGCAGCATCATCCTGTCAGTATTTTAAACCGGTGACTTATCCCGATACTTTATGGATTGGGGTTCGAGTGAAGAAAATTGGCAATGCCAGCTTGATTCATGAATATACCTATTATAGTACCGTGTTAAATACCATCGTTGCCAAGGCTGAGTCCGTGTTGGTATATCTTGATAAAGCCAGCGGACAAAAGAAAAATATCGATGAAACAAAAAAAGCCGCGATTAATGCTTTTGAAAGTTTTAATTAAATCAGGAGGCAAGTTTTTTATATAAGGATATGGTGCTGGTATTTATAAGACTAAAAAATGCGGTAGCAGTAGAGATTTAAAAGGATTGAAATGGATTTTAAAACAAAACAAGGAATGTATAGATCATGCTTTATATCAAAAAACTGTCTTTTGGTTTGGCTGTCCTTGGGGCATGCGTACAGGCACAAGCAATAGAGCTTGTCACAAATGGAGACACCACTTTAAGTATCGGTGGTTATGTTAAAGCCGAAGGTATCTTTTATTCTCCAGATGAAGGCGAGTCTGAGTTCAAAGGAAATGCACGGCAAACTCGGATTAATCTCAAAACCACCAAGAACGTAGAGGATAAAAAACTAACGGGTTTTATTGAAGGGGATTTTTATGGTAATGCTGCAAATGGTGGTTCAGACTTGCGGCTGCGCCATGCGTATGTTCAGCTCGATGATTTGACCGTAGGTAAGACATGGAATGGTCAGTTCTTAGCGGTTTACCCACTTTTGACTGAGCAGCTCGACTTTAAAGGTACGGGATTGGGCACCATCACTGGTGGCGGCGCTGATATTCGTCCAGATTTGACTATACATTACACTCATAAGGGACTTCGTTTTACAGCTCAAGACCCTGTTTATGATGAAGCTAACCTGCCTGATATGGTGGTCAGCTATAAAAATAACATATCTGATCTGAGCTATAACGTGGCGGTCACGGCGCGTGAGGCTAAAAATGGAGACGATTCAGATGTGGGCGTCGGTGCTTCTTTGGCGGGTAAACTCAAACTGGGTAATGACTCATTACATGCGAGCGTATATAACGGTAAAGGGATGGGAGCTTATTCTACAGTATGTGTCGGAAAAGTCCTTGGGGCGACCGGCGCTTCAGATTGTGACGCAGAAGACGGCAAGCTTATATCGCAAACTGGCTTTACGGTAGGCTATAGACACAAATTTACCGAGAAGCTTTTTAGTAACCTGCGTTATGGTGAGATTAATGTCGATGATGCGTCTGATACTTCTGTAAATGTGAAAAGCATCAACCTTATCTATAATTATTTACCTGATCTGGATTTTGGTATTGAATGGAGAGATCGCAGTGATAAGACCTTATCATCAGTAAAAGAAGGTCAGCAAGTTGAAATAATGGCCAAATATAATTTCTAAGCTAAAGGTTGCTAACACTGGATAAGATATAGTGCTAGCAACCTTTTTGTTAAAACGTTAATCCAAGCTATAAGGTTTACCAAGCTAATTAAACATAGCGTTCGCTAAGTTTTTAAGCCTATCATCACTCATGTGTGCCATGAATAGGATAATCGTTTTCTCGAATAAAAGACAAGCCGTTTGCAAGGGCTTCAAGCTCAGGTCTGACAAACGGAGCGTTCGAGATGTCTATGATTTGAATTTCCCCTTCAGCATTAATCACGAACACCTCAGGCTCGGCAAAGGGATGATCGGTTTCCTTCTCTGAGCGTGGGTCAGAGATGTACAGACCTAGCGTCTGCATCTGCTCAATCGTCAAACCATAAGCTATCGGAAAGCTGATAGTTAGTTTTTCCGAATGCTCCTCTAACTGCTGTTTACTATCTCCTGATATGGCAATGATATCGACACCAGTATCAAAAAATGCGCTTTTTATCGTCTCTAACTGATTGAGGTACTTGGTACAAATGGGACAATGCTTACCGCGGTAAACCACCACTAATTTCGGTGGTGTATCAGAAAGTATGCTGAGGGAATAAAGGAAGGAGGGTGACAGCCAAAGCAAGATGATATATTTGAGGTTATGAAGACACAAATAGATATCAGCTGCCCCGACTGTCACAGTTCCTATCTTATGAGTACTTCTAAAATTATGAGTTTTATTGAGACACTAGCAAAACTTCAAGAACAACGCGCCTCTGAAGAGAAATAAATCTAATAAAATCTGCTCAAAATAAAATCAAGAGATTCGTAGCTATGGGATGACTGGGATAAATTTAACAGTAAAAAAGGGTTTTCTAAAACTACGTCCGTTGTACATTAATAACATTGCTATAACATATCGTTTGTAGACTAATGACGACTTACCCTCTAAGATTTTATTATCTTTTGCCAGCGGGAAGCCAGCATGTCTAACTTAACATTAACGATTAATAAGCAAGATTATGAGTTTGATACTCTTGACCCGCGAACGACATTACTTGATGTTTGTCGCCACCATTTACATATCACCGGACCCAAAAAAGGCTGCGATCATGGGCAATGCGGTGCGTGCACCATGCTTATTAATGGGCGACGAATCAATTCTTGTTTGACGTTGGCGGTCATGCACGATGGTGATGAGATTACCACCATTGAAGGTATTGGACTACCTGAATCGCTATCAGAGTTGCAACAAGCTTTTAAAGACCACGATGCCTTTCAGTGTGGCTATTGTACGCCTGGGCAAATTTGTTCAGCAACGGCATTGATAGAAGAGGTCAAGCAACAATGGCCAAGTCATGTCACTACTGATTTGCAAAATCCCAATGGGCTGCTAGTACAAGAAATTGCTGAGCGCATGAGTGGCAATATCTGTCGCTGTTCAGCCTATCCTAATATTATCAAAGCCATCTCACAGGTACTCGAAAACCAACTATCAGATTCTTCTTCAGTGATTAACGATACACGCAATAATGAGGCAGCTGCTCTAACTATTAGCGGTATTTGGTCACCACCGCCAAGCGAAACACAAATTGGCAATCAGTCCATAGTAAAGCCGACTGCCCATGCCGATGCTGCCAGTGCTAAAGGAGAACGTTCATGAAACGCTTTGAATATATCCGTGCTCTTGAACCGCAACAAGCCGTGATGTTTGCTACTCCTAAAGACGCTTCATTTATTGCTGGTGGCACCAATTTATTAGATTTAATGAAAATTGAGATTGAGACGCCTCAAAAATTGGTTGATATCACACGCCTTGAATTAGCAGCAGTCGAACCTACTACTGATGGAGGTTTGCGCATCGGTGCTTTAGTCACCAATAGTGACTTGGCCGCGCATCCCTTAGTCACTGCAGGCTATCCTGTATTAGCGCGGGCAATGTTAGCAGGGGCATCAGGGCAACTGCGTAATAAAGCAACCACAGGCGGAAATCTATTGCAGCGTACCCGTTGTTATTATTTTTATCAGCCAGATAGTCCATGCAATAAGCGCAATCCTGGTTCTGGTTGTCCCGCTATCAAGGGGGAAAATCGCCCACTTGCCATCTTAGGGACGAGTGACGATTGTATCGCCCAGCACCCATCAGATATGGCGGTAGCGACGCGCTTACTTGATGCCATTATTGAGACGCTTAAAGCAGATGGCACCACGCGCCAGATTCCGATTAAAGACTTTTATTGTTTGCCAAAAGATACGCCAAACATTGAAACCGTTTTAGAAACGGGAGAGCTGATTACTCATATTGTTCTCCCAGCGCCCATTAAAGGGATGCACACCTATGATAAAGTCCGCGATCGCGCCTCTTACGCCTTTGCCTTAGTGTCCTGCGCGGCAGTAATCAACGTCAACGCTCAAGGGAATTTAGAAAACGTACGTTTAGCATTTGGTGGTATTGGCACTCAGCCTTGGCGTAATGAAGCGGTTGAAGCCTTACTTACGGATACAGACGGCAACCTTGATGTTATTACGCAAGCGGCAGATTTATTATTAAAAGATGCTAAGGGTCGTGGTCAAAACGACTTTAAAATATCGCTGACGCGGCGCTTGTTAAAACAAGTCATTCAGCGCGCATTGACGGCTAAGGGAGCATAATCATGTCATTATTGGACTCAGTACTGCTATCAGAACCCACAAAAAAACTGTCCATGGATCATCCAGTTGATTCTCTATTTGATGAAACTGCCAGTCAATTGGTTGGTAAACCTATCAACCGTGTAGACGGCTCCTTGAAAGTCAGTGGACAAGCGCCTTATAGCGCAGAATTTTATATTGAAGGGCAGGTTTACGGCGTCTTAGTGGGTGCGACCATTGCTAAAGGCAAGGTAAAGCATATCGATAGCCATGCAGTAGAAGCGCTTCCTGGTATTATTAAAGTGGTCACTGACCCCAAGCATTTTTTGCGTAACGCTCAGCAAGGCGGAAAGAAAAAAGCTCCTACTCAGGGCGCGGCCGAGATTTTTTATCATGGTCAGCCAATAGCTGCCGTGATTGCTGAAACTTTTGAAGCGGCTACTGAAGGCGCAAAAGCCCTCAAGGTGACTTATAAAGACGAGACAGAAGATGCCGTCATAGATTTTGAGGCAGCGTTAGAAAACGCCCATTCAGTCAATGAAGCGGAAGGCTCTGATAAAAACCACAAACAGGGGCATCCGGAGCAAGGACTTAAAGAGTCAGCGGTTTCGTTTGATCAGATTTATCATACGCCAAGCCAAAGTAATTCGCCCATGGAGCCACATGCCACATTGGCTTATTGGGAGGATGACAAGTTAATCATGTATACCTCCAACCAGATGTTGTCATCTTGCAAGCAACAAGTAGCAGATGCCTTAGAGTTGGATCCAGATAATGTACAACTGATTGCTCGTTATGTTGGCGGCGGCTTCGGCAGTAAACTTGGTATCGCCCCTGAATCGATTGCCGCGGCCATTTCTGCAAAAGAGCTCAAGCGTCCGGTATTGATTGTGATGACTCGTCCACAAGTCATGGAAACCACCATCAGACGCTCAGATACGCGTCAACGTATCGGCATTGGCTGCGATAAAAACGGTATTATTAATACCTTTATCCATAATACCATCACCAGTAATTTACTCGGCGAGAGCTTCTTTGAGCCCACAGCGTTGTCTACGCATTACTTATACCGCGGCGAAAATCGTCAGGTCGACTATCAGATGGTTGATGTCAATAAAGTCCTATCAGGTTCCATGCGCGCGCCTGGCGAGGCAGTCGGATTAATTGCTGTTGAATGTGCGATGGACGAGTTGGCCATTCAGTTAGATATCGATCCGATAGAGCTGCGCCGCCGTAATGAGCCTAAGCAAGATCCCAGTAAAGAGATACCTTTTTCAACTCGGCAACTGATTGCCTGTATGGAAAAAGGGGCTGAGCAGTTTGGTTGGGAGAAGCGCAATACCGTGCCTGCCAGCCGCTTAGAAGGAGATTGGTGGATGGGTATTGGTATGGCCGCCGCTGCTCGTGGCAATCAGTTAAAACTCTCTCAAGCACGAGCAACTCTACAAGTTGATGACTCAAAAAAGCTTGGGGTCAAAGCTATTATTGAGACGGATATGACCGATATTGGTACGGGCTCTTATACCGTATTTACCCAAGTTGCTGCTGACCTTTTGGGTCTACCGGTCGACCATGTTGAGATGAAGCTTGGCGATACCAGTCTGCCGCCAGCCGTTGGTTCTGGCGGTAGTATGGGTGCAGCAAGCTCAGGAAGCAGTATTTATCTGGCTTGCCAGCAATTGCGCGAAATGTTGGCAGATAAAGTCGGTCTATATTCTGACACCATCCAATTGCATGATGGGCAGATTAGCAAAATAGGTGAGCATAAAGTCACAGTAACAGAGACTATCCTCGAATCTGGTAAAAATTCTGCCACCGAGCTTGTAGATAAATTAGCAGAAAAGACGAGCGTACCTATCCCTGAATCTTTATTGGAACGCTTGCCAGAAACACAGAAAGCTAAACAAAGTAGCTATGATTTTAGTCATTCTAAAAGCTATTCACTGGCCGATATTGTTGCGCAATATGACGACCAAAAGCTCAGTGCGAAAGGCGAGATTAAACCGGGTAAAAATGAAAAAACCCATCGTCAATCCTCCTTCGGCGCTAACTTTGCGGAAGTCGCTGTGCACCGAGTGACGGGTGAGATTCGAGTCAAGCGTATGACAGGTGTGTTCGCCGCTGGGCGTATTCTTAATCACAAAACCGCCACTTCACAGTGCTATGGCGGCATGGTGTTTGGGATAGGTTCGGCGTTGATGGAAGAAGTTATCCATGACAAGCATGACGGGCGCTTGTGTAATCATGACCTTTCTGAATACCACATTCCTGTCAATGCTGATGTACCGCAACTAGAAGTTATTTTGCTAGAAGAAGACGACCGTTATACCAATCCGATGCACATCAAAGGCATTGGTGAAACGGCAATTTCAGGCGCAGCGGCAGCGATTGCCAATGCCATCTATAATGCCGTTGGCATTCGTATTCGCGATTTCCCAATTACCTTAGATAGACTTATTGACCAACTGCCAGATTGATTGTTATCAAATACTGTCTTACTTCGTTTCACTGAAAAACCCGATTAAATAACGGGTTTTTTAAACGTATTCTCTAAGGTTTTTTAAGTCTATATTTTAAGTTGATAAGAGGCATTATGAATCAAATCGCTGATATCCTAGAGCTTGCCACACAAGCGATACAACAAAACATCGATGCTGTATTAGCCACCGTGGTGCGTACAGAAGGCTCGGCGTATCGGCAACCGGGTGCGATGATGCTGATATGCGCTGATGGGCGGTCGGTTGGGATGATTAGTGGTGGCTGCCTTGAGCCGCATATTATCAAACGTGCCTTTTGGTTAACTCGTCATGGCGCGAGTGTGCAAGTCTACCAGACAGGCGATGACATTAGGTATCATAAAAATAGCAATTCTGATTCGACTTTTGTAAAAGACGTTAGTGTTAAAGATGAGGATATGTCTGAAGATGATTTTTTAGAGGGTGAGCTTAATTTTGGCTTGGGTTGTAATGGACGAGTGCATGTGTTGTTTGAGCGTTTAGCGACAGCAATACCTCTACTCGATTTAATTCGTCAGGTACGTCATACTCAGCAACCGGTAACGATTGCCACTCTTGTTAGATCGGATAATAGCGAAAACGGAGCGCTCGACCTGCAAGTTGGTAGCCGTATTTATTTAGATACGTATTTAAAAACAGGAAGTCTGACGGATATATATTTGAACCACAACGTGGCAGGCGACTCGGATACTGTTATAGATAATGTGTTGTTAAAAGCGATTAGAAAATTATCAAAGCATCAGTTTCATAAAAAAGATGCTGGATACAATGCGGAATACATCGAGCTGTCAGACGATTTAGAGTACCAGCCTACAGCTAATCGTCAGTATGAGAGTGGGGCCGAATTAGTGTTAAAAACAGGTCACACGGAGTGGTTATTGCAGTGGATTTGCCCACAAATGCGATTACTGATTTGCGGGGCAGGCAATGATGTTATACCACTGGTGACAATGGCAAAGCTGCAAGATTGGCATGTCACCGTCATAGACAGTCGACCGCAATATGCGACGCGTCTGCGCTTTAGCCAAGCAGATAGCGTGCTGTGTTTACCCTTGGATGATACCGACACGTTACTTAAGCTCAGTGCTGGCGCCGCCGTTGCTGTGATGTCTCATAGTCTGACCCAAGACCGCGCTCGACTTGCCGTGCTACTAAAACATTCTGCTCACTATCATTATCTTGGGCAATTAGGGCCTCGCTATCGTACTGAGCGCTTAATCAGAGAGATTGGTGAGACAAGCGTTAACCCGCATATTTTAGCGGATGGTATTGATAAATTGCATTATCCTATCGGCTATAAATTAGGCGGAGACGGCCCTGAAGCATTGGCACTGAGCATCATGGCGCAAATGAGTGCGGTAATGCATAATCAATCCCCTCAAACCATGAGCCCTAGCAGCCAAGAACAGCATAGCAAAACTGATGTGCAAACACCGGCATAGTCATGAACGTCACTAAGGCAAGAGAGGAGATAGATGCTTATTACAAATAGTCGTAATTTTAGTCATAGCCATAGCGATAGCCATGCCGTTATTCTCTTAGCAAGCGGACTTAGTCGACGCCTAGGTCAACCAAAGCAGTTATTAAATAAGAATAATGAGTCGCTAATTTGCTATATGACTCGCCTTGCTATGCTGACTCAGCCTAGCCTTATAGTGATCGTGGTTCCTCAAAACCAGTCAGCGATTTTAGATTCGATTGCTGATTTAACCGATCAGCTAAATAGCCTCCAATCATTGATTAAAATAGTAACGAATTCATCACCCGAAAAAGGGCTAGGCGAGAGTTTGTCGATTGGCATACAAGCCTTAGCTACGTTTGATGGTTTATCTGTCGATTCGGTACTAATCATGGGTATTGATCAAGTGTTATTGGATAGCGAACATTTGAGCAAGCTGTTGGCAGGTAAACACACTGTCGTTGCTAGTAGTTATAGCCCTTTAGATGACCATCATTCTAAGATTGCTAATGAAGCCGATATTATTGGTCTACCTATTGTCATTGATTACGAGCGTCTTAAAAACTGGCAATCGGCTCTGATAGGTGATAAAGGATTGCGGCATTTGATTAGAGCGCTGCCATCCAATCAAATCAGTACCGTTGATAATCATAAATTAAGCCACGATATTGATACGCCCGCACAACTTGCCTATGCTAAGCAAAAACATTGGGTTGATTAGTAGGGTTAAATGCTGTCACTTGCCGCAATCGCGTTTGTATAGTTACTAATAGAAGACGACATGCTCGGCAATTGAAGCTCCCGCAGCATTTCTAACCAATTTAGAACAAAACAATCTACATTGAGATACGCAATATAAGATGGTCCTGACTTATGATTGAGTGTAAATATACTTCACTAACAAGGATTAGAAATCATGTCAAACCAGCCTACTGATAACGATAACATCAAGAATGCCCTAGAGTCGCTTGAAAATACAACGGAAGCGCCTTCAAATAATGAAGTGACGGGTGTTGAGGTTTTAAAAGGCGATAAAGTAATGTATGAAGACGGTGATTTTGAAGATTACAATGCCGAAAAACAGATTGAGTCTGATAAAGAGGGTAAATCTGCTAAAGAAGATAAAACTAGCAACGAAGATGAATCTAACAACGAAGATGAATCTAATGAAAAAGATGAATCTAATGAAAAAGATGAATCTAGCGAAGATGATAAGTCTGAAAAAAATGACAAGTATGGTGCGACGATAGCTAATATCTACCAATGGGCGTCTAAGCTTAAGGATGATTTTATCTCTGATAAAGACGGCAAATCTGATTCTAATGAAAAAGAGAATTCTGATAAATCTGATAAAGATGAAAAACACAGCGCAACGATAGGTCATATCTATCAATGGGCGTCTAAGCTCAAAGATGATTTTACCTCTGAAGCTTCTAACATGACGCATGAAGTTTCTGAAAAAGCGCTTGCTATGATGCTCAATAGGCTTGTAGACGGTGTAGAGGCTGAGCTAAAAGCCTTTGATAAGAAGGTAGAAGACTCTAAAGAGTCAGTGCCTAATCTAGCCGAGGAACGTAGTAAAATTTCAGATAAAAAAGACAAATACCAGAGTATGCTTGACCAACTACGAAACTAATTGGCACCAAAAAAAATAAGTTGCTGTAACATCAGCTTATAGACATAAAAAAGCCTTGTATGCTTTACGCTACAAGGTTTTTTTGTGTTCGATGGGAGACTTTCCTAAAAACGTGTAACTGCTTATAAAGCATCTAGGACGGACGGTCAAGCAGAGACCATCCCAGATTCTGTGTAACTGCCATTTAGATTAAATGTTTACTGATGCGGCCATCAACAATTCTACAGCAACCTCAAAGCAATACTCATCTTTGATAGTAATCTTCACCTTCCCTTTATGAGCATTAGCAATGGCCTGAACGATGGACAATCCTAGCCCTGTCCCCGAATGCTGATTGCCCGTCTTATCATGACGATAGAAGCGCTCAAACAGCTTATCAGCTTCAATCTGATCTAATGGTTTGTCTAGACGATTGGTCATAGTTATCCTTAACCATAGCTGCTTTGAGGGTTGAGTATCGTCTTTTGCTACATTAAACGAATTGTTTGAAGTGAGGACGGTAGCGGATATCAGGATAGCGCTGTCACTAGCCGCATAATAAATCGCATTTGACATCAGATTGGCAAATAGCCGTTGCAATAAGCCTTCATCACCTAGTACTGTTTTAAAATCACCCGATTTCTCAAAAGTTATCTCACGATCTTCGGCAATCATTTCATAATAGTCTATCAGTTTTGTGATCAACCTCTCGGTATCGACATCACTGATTTGTGAATCACTCAGCTCTTTTTGGGTTTTTGCCAGTAGCAACATATTGTTAATCATGGCGGACAACTGCTCTAACGTATCGTGCTGATGATGTAATTGCTCGATGTATTCGTCGCCTTCTCTTGGCTTGGTTAGCATGACCTGCGTTTGCGTACTCAGCGTCGCTATTGGCGTGCGTAGCTCGTGGGCGATATTGTCTGAAAACCGTGACAATGATTCAAAGTTACTTTCAAGCTTGACCATCATCGAATTATAAGATTCTGCGAGTGGTCGCAATTCTAATGGCATATCGCCAACCACCACTCTTTCATCTAATCTTTGAAGATTTATGCCTTTCATTTTTTGTACGATAGTAGCTAGAGGAGCAAAACCCCAATACACACTTAATGCCGCTACTGAAACCAATAATAAGGTGATGGCTATAAGTATCAAGCTTAGCTGGCGATTAAACTCGATAAGATATTGATGGTGCACATCGATAGGTAGGGCAATAAATGCCAAAACCTCTTGATTTTCAATGATAATTGCTCGGTAATGCCTATTGTTTATCTTAATCATAAACTGCTGATCGTGATGATCCTGCCATAGTGGTAACAAGCTAAAATCAGCCGGTAAGTCATGGATGAAATTACTGGGATCGCTGGATAATAATTTGCCGTTTTTATCTGATATTAAGGTTTTTAAATCATAATCTAGCCAAGAGGAATGCAGGTGATTGTCATCAATGAGTGATTGCGACTTTGACACTGTCAATGGTTCTATATGATCGTCCAGATTAATCATACGTTTGCGCAGGTTAAAAGCCGCATGAGTAATAATTTCTGAGTCCATTTGCTCAAAGTGTCCACTCACAGAGCGCTGCACCCACGCATAGATGATGATCTGAGAGATAATAACGAAGACCGTCAGCAAGAAAATAGTTCGCCATAGCAGCGACCAGCGCCGATTTGTGAATTTATAGTTCATATTATTTAGAATGGTCTCCGCCCACGCCACTTTGAACCTCAGTAGCTAGCGCCTCTAATCGATAGCCCATCCCGCGTACCGTGTGAATCAGCTTTATATCAAATCCATCGTCTATTTTGATTCGTAAACGTCTTATAGCCACGTCAATGACATTCGTATCACTGTCAAAATTTATGTCCCATACTTGCGAGGCAATCACAGTACGTGGCAGTACTTCACCTTGGCGTTCTAGGAAAAGTTGTAATAAAGCAAACTCTTTAGCAGTTAGTTTGATAAGGGTATCACCTCTATATACGGTGCGTTTGGCAATATCCATTTTCAGGTCTGCTACATGTATGACTGAGCTTTTATAATCCGATTGATTGGCACGGCGCAATAGGCTTTTTATTCTAACAATCAGCTCAGCAAAAGCAAAAGGCTTGGTCAGATAATCATCGCCACCAATTTCAATACCTTTAATCCGATCGCTTAAATCATCTTTAGCCGTTAAAAATAAAACAGGCGTATGCTTGCCAGCGGCACGGTAGCGCTGTATCAGCTCAAAGCCACTGACATCAGGCAGCATGACATCCATCAGCACCACACTAAAATCTTCAGTCATTAACGCATGATAGCCATCCAAACCTGTTAGGTGATGATCAACAATAAAACCGGCCTCAGTTAAGCCTTTCTTAATATATTCTCCAAGTTTTTCCTCATCTTCTACTAACAGTACTTTCATCGTCGCTTTCCTTCATATCATTATGGTTGTCAACAGCATATTACTAATGTTGTTGGCTTATCAGCCGTATGTTTATCAAAAACCCTTGTGCTAACAGCGCTCTTTGGATAGAGGCAGATGCTGGTATTTGGCTTTAATGACAAGCAGATGACAAGCAGATGAAAATATTATGTTGTTCCTAACGAACATGTCATGTCCGTGTCATCTAGCTGTCAGCCCACATTTAGTATTCTAAATAAACGCCGCATAGAGGCTAGTCTCTGATACAGACCGCTTCTACAAGTTAAGCGATTATCTTACTTAAACAGCTTATTATTTATCTTCAAAGGGTCTTATATGAAAAACTATCGTTCATTAAAAAAAGCAGCTTTACTTTCAGTATCGATGTTAGTGGGCATGTCAGCGGCCAATGCCCATACCACACACTTAGAAGCTTCTATTCTTAGTAATTGTGACGCAGTGACGAGTTTTGCAAAGAACGCAGATCATAACGATGCACAGATTTCTAGCGCGCAAATGAAAAGCTATGTTGATGCGAGAGTCGCGTGTCAGGTACAGCATCAAGATCAGCACTTGCAGTCTGAAAAATATTTTGTGAAAAAATATGGTAGCGATCGTGATAGAAATGCTGAAGCCATATTAAATGAATATGTCGCGCATTAAAATCGAAAGCGATGAGAATGACAACATTGTAATCTTAACGTCATCTGCCAGTCAGAATGAATAACGTATCATTTAGACTGGTTTAACGGCTTTACCCTTAATCACTTTACCTTCAATAGCTTTTAATCCAATCAATAGGAATTAACTATGTCAAATTTTAAATTACTGTCTAAATCAATCGCAATGACGGCTATCGCTCTTATTGTATCGACCTCGGCGATGGCTCATGACCCAAAAATGCATGCTGAGAAAGACCAGATGAACTGTGAAAAAATGCAAAAGCATATGCAGATGATGGAAAAAATGGATCATAGCAAGATGGACATGAACGACCCCGCCATGAAAGCCATGATGGCTAATATGGGAAAAATGAAACAGATGTACCAAAAACATTGCGTGACTAGTGACAGTAAATCTTAAGAATTTCAGCTCTGTTAATCAGCTCTGTTAATCAGCTCTGTTAATCAGCTCTGTTAATCAGCTCTGTTAATCAGCTCTGTTAATCAGCTCTGTTAAATAATAGCCAACACTTAACGGAAACAAATTTTTAGGAAAACATATGAAATTTTTATTGGGTGTGCTCTTTACCGTATTTGTGACAATCACTGGCGTATTTGCGGTTGCTAGCAGTGGCGTTGTCAATGTGGGCGCAGACCAAGAGCATAGCCCAATGATGTATAGCTTTTTAGAGACCGCTCGCAATCGTTCTATAGAAAATGCCAGCAAAGATATTGTGGTACCAGACTTAGAGAAGGTGGACATGATCAGCTCGGGTGGCGCGGACTATAAGGATATGTGTGCAGGCTGTCACTTGTCTCCGGGAGTGGCACAAACTGACTTTAGCGAAAGCTTATATCCAAAGCCGCCCAACTTTACTAAGGCTGACATCGTCAAACGTTATCAAACAGAGGACGGTGCAAAGCAAAGCTTTTGGGCCATCAAGCACGGTATTATGGCGTCTGGAATGCCAGCATGGGGAGCTTCTCATGATGACGATAGGATGTGGGCAATGGTCGCTTTTATTAGATCGTTACCTGAATTGAATGAAAGTCAGTACACCATGCTAACGACTAGGTTAGACGACGATATGTTGGATATGTCATTTGATGGTGATATGAATATGTCGGATGATGGTTCTGGAATGCAGCATTAACCTTGTTTAGATATGAATGCGTCATAAGTAACGCGTGTCGTCATTAACAATGCAATACTTAAAGATGCTGCATTTAACCTTTATGTTTAAGTCTATAAAGGTCAAATATAGCGCGTAAAATTTTTAACATATCGAGCATGACAATAGACGTTTAGGAGTAATTTAATGAGACATTACACACATGTGTTTTCTAATGGACATCACCGGTTATCCGGTCGTGTTCTTTTATGGGTGGTGACAGCGGCATTACCCCTCACAGTAGCTGCTTGTAGCCAATCTACTACCAACGTCTCTGACTCGCAGTCAATACAAACTGAGCCTGCTGCTGTCCAGAACGTACAAAATAATAAATCAGCTCCGTCAAATGCTCCCGTCAACAGCTCGTCATCATTACTCAAAAACGTCTCAGCCACAGTGTATAAAGATGCCAACTGTGGCTGCTGCAAAGAGTGGGTAGGCTATGCAGAAGATAATGGATTAAGCGCGACCACGCACGATGTTGCAGATGTATCCTTGTTCAAAGAGCGATATGGCGTACCACAGCAAATGCGCTCTTGTCATACCACCGTTACCACCGACGGTTTTGTCTTTGAAGGACATGTCCCTGCTAAACACATGGCTCAGTTTCTAGAAAATCCCCCTGCACAAGCTATTGGACTTGCCGTACCGAGTATGCCGGTTGGTAGCCCCGGCATGGAATATCAAGGTAAATTCATGCCTTATAAAGTAATGCAGCTTAACAAAGACGGTACCACAGAAGTCTATGCCGCTATTGAGACTCCTCAGCAGCAACTATAGTGTTGGCTTAGATGTGAATAGATTCTGTTAAATATCGAAAATATTATAACTATAAGCTCACCATCTCTCAAATTGAATTAGGTCATCATTATGAATAAACAGAACATACTGAACCGCCGACGTTTTTTGACAGGGTCATCTACGCTACTTGGCGCGTCTATGCTATCGACGCTACCGACCATGGCCAGTAGCGCACTGGGACACTCAAGTCGCTCGGGCAGTCAGGGTGCTACTATCAATAGTGATCAAAACATTCATAAAGTGCCTGTATTGACAGGGAAAGAGTTTGATTTATACGTCAGTAAACAGTCCGCTATTGTTAACGGTAAAAAGAGCATGGCAACGCTCATCAATAATTCATTACCAGCACCGACGCTAAAGATGCGTGAAGGCGATACGGTGGTGATACGTGTTCATAATCAGATGGATGAATCAACCTCTATCCATTGGCATGGATTGCTGGTGCCGTTTGAGATGGATGGGGTGCCGGGTATTAGCTTTGATGGGATTCCTGCAAACAGCACCTTTACTTATAAATTCAAATTAAAACAATCAGGCACTTATTGGTATCACTCACACAGTGGCTTCCAAGAACAAACCGGTATGCTGGGTGCCATTGTGATTGAACCTAAAGGGCGTGAGCGTCATCCTATCGACGAAGACCATGTGATCGTGCTTAGTGATTGGACCAGCCGCAACCCGCATAATCTCTTGAAGCTGCTCAAACAGCGCGCCGACTTTGACAACTATCATCTGCCAGACTTCAAAAAACTGCTTGCTGATATTGCCGAAACGGATATGAAAACCGCGTTTGATAAGCGCAAAATGTGGAATCAGATGCGCATGATGCCCACTGATTTTACTGACTTGTCGGGCGAAAATACCTTCACCTACCTTATCAATGGCAAAACCACCGCGGCTAATTGGGCGCAAATAGTCAAAGCAGGACAGCGCGTTAAATTACGCTTTATCAATGCTTCAGCGCAAACCATCTTTGATGTGCGCATACCCGGTCTCAAAATGACTGTGGTGGCAACCGATGGTATTGATGTCGCACCCGTTGCGATTGATGATTTTCGTATTGGCGTGGCTGAGACCTATGATGTCATTGTCACCCCAACCAAAGATGCCCATACCATATTTGCCCAGAACATAGATCGCTCGGGCTATGTCGCCGCAACACTTGCCACCAAAGAAGGCGCTCGTGCAGCAACGCCTGCTATGGACAAAATCGAATGGCTCACCATGGCAGATATGATGGGCGCTATGGGTGCTGATGGTTATAAAGCTAAGCATGCCAAAACAGAATACGATTTTAAGAGTGATATGCGTGTGGACAGTCCACGTATGAACCTTGATGATCCCGGTATCAACCTGCGTAATATTGATAGAAAGGTGCTGAATTATAGCCAGCTGCGATCTGTCGATGAGGCAATATTTGTAGAGCAGCGCAAGCCTACCCGAGAGATCGAGCTACATTTAACCGGTAACATGGAGCGCTATATCTGGGCGTTTGATGGGGTTAAGTTTAGTGATGCGACACCGGTTAATATTAAGCCGGGGGAGCGCGTGCGTATTACCTTAGTCAATGACACCATGATGAACCATCCGATGCATTTACACGGCATGTGGAGCGATTTGCGTATGCCTAACGGCGAGTTTCAGGTGCGCAAGCATACTATTATGGTGCAGCCGGCACAAAAAATCAGCTTTGATGTCACAGGAGAAGCTGGTCGATGGGCATGGCATTGTCATCTGCTCTATCACATGGAAGCCGGTATGTTTAGAGAAGTGGCGGTCATTTAAGCAAATCTTTGATTGATAGGTGAGAGATGAGATGAAAATACATAAAGTAGGTTTACGGTTCGCTGGGGCATCATCATTGGTACTGCTGGCATCATCATTTGCTAATGCTGCTGACCCGTCCACTGCTAAAAAAGACATGATGATGTCAGGCATGGATCATAGTAGTATGGATATGTCAGGTATGGATATGTCAGGTATGGATATGTCAGGTATGGACATGTCAGATATGGATCACAGCAAAATGGATATGTCAGGTATGGACATGTCGGATATGGATCATAGCAAAATGGATATGTCTGGTATGGACATGTCGGATATGGATCACAGCAAAATGGATATGTCAGGTATGGATCACAGTGGCATGGACATGTCGGGTATGGATCATGGCAGCATGGATATGTCAGGTATGCAAGGTGGTAAGGCGCCAGCTGATGCACGAAGTTCCGACTACTCAAACGGCGTTCCCTATGGACAGTATGGTAAGCCTATGATGATGGGTGATATGCCATTATGGGGCGTTTCTGTAGATGATTTAGGTTATCAGTTTGATGACGATCAGATTAATTATGAGGTTGGTGCTTGGTATGGCCTAGATGAGCGCCGCCTCTCTTTACGCAGCGAAGGTAGTATTCAGACCGAAGGTGATAAAGAAATTGATAGTCTGACCTCACTATCTTACTGGAAGCCGCTAAGTATCTTCTGGAATGGCGAGGCCGGTGTTGCTTATGATACCGAAAATGACAAACCTGCCATTATGGCGGGTATTGTCGGTACTATGCCTTACTTTATTGAAACCGATGCCAGAGCTTATCTGTATTCTGATGGACAAGTTCGATTGGACCTTGGCGCAGAATACGAGTGGCGTTTGAGCCAGCACTGGGTTGTGATACCGGAAGTAGGACTAACAGCCTTTAGTAAAAAAGACAGCGACAATCATATTACCAAAGGTTTTAACGAGATGGATGCTGAAGTGAGGCTCACTTATGAGACATTCAGTCGCCAACTTGCGCCTTATGTGGGTGTGAGTTATGAGACAGCGCTTGGCAGTGCTCGAGATCAGCGTCGTCAACATAATGAATCGGTTGATAGCAGTAGTTTGACTGCGGGGGTTAAATTCTGGTTCTAATATTATTAATGTAATAGGAGATATACTATGAATGCTTCAGATCAAAACAACATGAATCATCAAAACCATCAACAAGGCATGAACCCTTATGTCAAGTTCACCCTGATGATTGTGACGTCTACGATTGTGATGTACATCATGATGTATTTCAATACCTATGAGTGGGATCACATCTACTTTAGTGAAACCCGAGCTTATATGGCGCTCTACATGGGTGCCGGTATGGCCGTCATTATGCTGGCCTTTATGGGTAATATGTACAAAAAAACCAAAGTTAATTTGATGGTTTATGGGCTAAGTGTATTGATGTTTGCCATCGGTATCTGGGGCGTACGCTCTCAAGCAACCGTCGATCAAGTCGATTGGATGAAGGCGATGATACCGCATCACTCGATTGCTATTTTGACCAGTTCGCGTGCTGATATCGAAGATCCACGCGTGCGTCAGCTTGCTGACGATATTATTAAGGCACAAAAGCGTGAAATCGCTGAGATGCAGGCGCTGATCGAAGAGTTGGAGTAAACAGTCATAAATTTTGAGCATTTCGTATTAGGTGTCATTAAGTAAGCACCCTATTGAAAGGTGTACGTACACACGCTAGTACTATATCATTACTAATACTAAGGAAATAATAAATAAGGAGTCTTTGTAATGGTTATTATGATGCACGGTATGATGAACGCGCCTATGCACGGCATGATGAATGGATCAATGCATGGTATGGGTTGGGGAGGATCTATTATCTCTCTGTTGTTCATGGTACTGGTTTTTGTGGTACTGATATTAATTATTATGTCGCTGATCAAATATCTGCGTAAACCAGACTAAATCTTATGCTTAACTAAGTTGTTAGGCATATAAAGCAAGAGTAGATACAACGGCTATCAGTGGTTGATATTACGGATTCAAAATCTCTACTCATGGTCTTCAAGGAGTGGTTTTATGAAACATATTGACGATACTCAATCTATGAAAGGCGGACAGTACGATAAAGTACCTGCTGGCTATAGTGGCACAATCTATACCTGCCCGATGCATCCTGAGGTCAGGGATATTGAAGATAGTGGCTGTCCAATATGCAACATGGCACTCAAACCTGAAGACGAGGTCACTAACTCAAGCAATAATAATCACGCCCATAACCACAGCCATGCACATGGTCATGGAGAAGGCGCGGACAGCGGTGAAGTAAAATCTGCCAAAGGTGGTAAATACGATAAAGTACCGGAAAACTATAATGGTACGATCTATATTTGTCCTATGCATCCAGAAGTAAGAGATGTTAAAAAAAGCGATTGCCCAATATGCGGTATGTTTCTTAAACCTGAAGACGAAATTGTTAAAGAGATCGCTGATTCCAAAGACAATGAAGACAGCCATTCACATTGTCATGGGAAAGATACTGACCGTACCGAGGTAAAGTCCGTTAAAGGCGGCAAATTTGATAAAGTGCCAGCTAGCTATAGTGGTACCGTTTATATTTGTCCGATGCATCCAGAAGTAAGAGACGTTAGGAATAGTGGCTGTCCGATATGCGGTATGGCACTTGAGCCAGAGACTGTCACTGCTGGTGAAGAAGATACCGAAGAGCTCGATGATATGACACGGCGCTTTTGGATTTGCACCTTACTTACCTTGCCGCTATTTATTTATGCCATGAGCGATATGTTTGGGATAAACCTAGATCAAATTGGCTCAATTGATATCTCTGGACAACTTGGTCAAATAATACAGTTAGTGCTTGCTACTCCGGTTGTACTTTGGGGCGCCGCACCGTTCTTCGTTCGAGGCTGGCAGTCTATCAAAAGCCGCAATCTGAATATGTTTACCTTGATTGCGCTAGGTGTAGGCGCTGCTTATATTTTTAGTATTGTCGCGACCTTTTTTCCGGGTATTTTTCCAGACAGTTTCAGAGATGCTAGTGGACAAGTCGGCGTGTATTACGAAGCAGCAGCTGTCATTGTCACCTTGGTACTACTGGGTCAAGTATTGGAGCTAAAAGCTAGAAGTCAAACTTCAGGCGCGATCCGAGCGTTGCTTGAATTAGCACCGCCAACCGCAAGACGTGTTGATGAAAACGGAGAAGAGAGTGAAGTCTCACTTGACGAAGTCGTCAGTGGCGACCAGCTAAGAGTTAGACCCGGTGAGAAGCTGCCAGTAGATGGTACTGTGCTCGATGGTAATAGTAATGTTGACGAATCAATGGTCACGGGTGAGCCAATCCCCGTATCAAAAGTACAGGGAGATACAGTGACGGGCGGTACGGTAAATGGTACCGGAACGCTATTGGTCGAAGCGGTCAATGTCGGAGCAGATTCGGTATTATCCAAAATTGTGCAAATGGTTGCCGAAGCCCAACGTAGCCGCGCGCCTATCCAGCGCTTGGTTGACAAGGTGGCAGGTTGGTTTGTACCTATTGTTATTGTTACCTCCATCGTAACATTTATTGTGTGGGCGATATTTGGCCCTGAGCCTGCTATGGCCTATGCAATGGTTAACGCCATTGCGGTGCTCATTATCGCTTGTCCTTGTGCGCTCGGACTTGCAACGCCGATGTCAATCATGGTCGGTACGGGTAAAGGGGCGCAAAACGGCGTCCTTATTAAAAACGCCGAAGCGCTTGAGACAATGGAAAAGGTCGATACTATCATTGTTGATAAAACTGGAACGCTGACTGCCGGTAAGCCTGAGCTGACTGCGATTGATGCGCTGGCAGGTCAAGATGAGGATGAGTTTTTAGCGCTAGTAGCTGCCGTAGAAAGTGCCAGTGAGCATCCTTTAGCAGAAGCTATCGTGAGAGCGGCTCAAGATAGGTCACTTACTATCTCCAAGGCTAGTGATTTTAATTCAACGACGGGCGAGGGCGTACAAGCGGTAGTCAACGGCAAACAAGTCGCTATCGGTAACTCAAAGCTTATGGAGCGTTTAAACAGCTTCGACCAGGATTTGTCTACTAAAGCTGACGTCCGTAGAAAGGATGGTGAAACGGTCATGTTTGTGGCGATAGATGGTGAAGCGGCTGGTATTATTTCAGTTGCTGACCCTATTAAACCAAGCACCAAGGAGGCTATTTCACTGCTTCATGATGCGGGACTAAAAGTCGTCATGCTAACGGGTGATAACGAAAAAACTGCGCAGGCAGTCGCCAATAAATTAGGTATCGATGAAGTCCATGCCGACGTCTCACCAGAGGATAAAAACCGCATCGTCAAAGAGATGCAAGACAGCGGTAAATTGGTGGCGATGGCAGGGGACGGTATCAACGACGCGCCCGCACTAGCGCAAGCGAATGTCGGTATCGCTATGGGTACCGGTACTGATGTGGCGATGGAGAGTGCAGGGATTACCTTGCTAAAAGGCGACTTAATGGGTATTGCCAAAGCCCATAAGCTGAGCCACGCCACCATGCGTAATATCAGACAGAATCTGTTCTTCGCCTTCATCTACAACGCACTTGGTGTACCGATTGCTGCTGGCGTGCTATATCCTGTGTTTGGGCTTCTTCTTAGTCCTATGATAGCGGCAGCAGCTATGAGTCTTTCTTCAGTATCGGTGATTGGCAACGCGCTGAGATTAAGTCGCTTGAAACTATAATTTTGGTACGGTGAAGAGGTACAGTGTGATATTTAATCCTTATCTACTACAGCCCCAAAATAAAAGTTATCAGTAATTGACGCTAATGTTTACGATGTCAGAGTAGTCATCAGGCTTGAAGTCGGCACTGGGTACGACAACATGCACAATATGTGATTGATTTACTCCAGTGCCTTTATCAGCCACGCCATTTTTTATGCTTTCAGCAGGAAGAGTATTACCCCATGCTGTTCCATCAGTAGATTGTAATTGATAAGGTATCACGTCGCTGTTAGGAATAGTCCCAGTCATAATGCCTGCACCATTTACGTTACCGTTGGAGGGAGCTAAGCCAATGTTGTAGGCAGCACCATTGGTGCAGGTTACACCGATACTAGTGCTGCCTTTGGTATTAGTCGCGCTTGCCGCAATATTTTTTAAATTGATATCGGTAGGTTTAGCAGTGATTTCGCAGCTTGGAATGACAGTTGCTTCAACGGTAAATGGGAATCTAAAAACTGCTTGAATGCCCTTTGTACAGTCAGCGTTAGGATTAGTATGATCACCGTCTTCGTATCTCAATGTAGTATTGCCTTTCTCCAAAAAACTACTGGTGTAGACACCAGGTGTGGCGTTAATATTACTGGGGTCTGAAACTAGGGAGAATTTTATACTGGTTTGGCCGGTAATAGTTGACCCGGCGGCAATTGGATGTGCGCCTGAATTATATTCAGAGCCACTACCATTGCGAGTACCCCAAAGAGTATTGTTTTGAGTCATGGTGAACGCTAAGCGCGGGTTTGTGCCTGGACCATTAATAGACATATAGCGTGGAGAGATGTTGGTAGGACTATAGCTACCACCATCAGCGCCTAGACAGACCGAGACAGTGCCTGCAGTGCTACCTAAGTTTGTGCAGCTATAAATTAAGGTGACAGTAAGGCTAGCGTTATGAGCGTTTGCAGGAGTAATTTTACTTCCAATATTTACATTGCCAGTGCTTCCTGCAGCGGTGTTCATGCCCGCTCTGCAAGCCACACTGACAGCATTTGTTTCAACATCTGTTTCAGCATTTGCCTCAATTGTTGGTAACCACCATGCGCCTAGCACTAAAAGCGGACCGTAATACCACCGAAATAACTTCATTATTATTCTACCTTTTGACAGATGAGAGGACCGATTAGTGGAATGTCAGCGCCTTGTTTATGATAATCAAAACTGACCGTACAACTATCATTGGAGGGCGTTATTACTTTGAGAACATTGTGCTCATCTAATGTATCCAAATAGACTTCGCCGTCAAATCCAATAATGGCTGAGGGCGCGTCCTTGTTCGTGAGTAACTGCACTTGACTGCCAAGCGGTAGCGGCTGGTTATCGCTGTCTGTGAGGATAACAGAGGCCGAGCGCACCGTTGTGATACCAAAGCTTACCAACACTCCAGCGCGGTCAGTCGGCGTGGCTTTAATATTCACCTTGTCAATACGCAGGTCGGCAGGCAAATCCATGGGGTCAATCGCAATCTTATTCTCTTGGTAAGCGTTCAATGGCGTCACCAATAACAGCCCCCGCTTATTTGTTGTACCAATGGGACTGTTTTGCAGCAGTACTGGTACATCAGCGATACCATCAGTGGAAACCACGGCAAAACCATTATTGATTTGGCGGGCGGCAAATAAGCCTCCGCCCATCATTACCAGCGCGCCTGTACCACTGGCATAAGTAGAGTAGCTATCGTTGTTACTACTGATACCAGCCTGTAATCGACCGTATGGACCAAGATAATTCAATTCGGCTAGGCCATCGGTACTGCTGTTATTAACCGTACTATTATTACCTGTACTGTGCCTTGCTTGTGCGCGCCAGCCTATGCCGCCCGCACCTGGTGTTGATTGCGACACATCTGTTACCAAGGAATGACGCTGGTTGGTGCTCTGCAGACTACTGTTCAGCGAGATATTACGATCTAAGGATAGCGAGGCGCCAAAAGAGACGCTGTTATTATCAGAGTTATGAATATCATGATTGTAATTAGCGTTCAGGCTCAGACGTCGCCCAAAGGACTTTCGCCAAGAGGCGCTGGCAAACTGTAAGGTCTCTTGCTGCGCAAAAGCGATCTGGTTATAACTGAGACCAAAACTGCCCATAGACTGGGTGTTATAACCTGTTGAGAGTTGTTCACTGCGGCGGTTGGGGGCGTCCCCGTAGCGTGTGGCGACGTCACGGTAGTTACCATGAGTACCGGTGGCATTGAGACCAATATGGAAACGACTGTTATTCCAAGAGTAATTTGCACTGTATTGCGAGCCACTTTCACCTTGGCTGTCGCTGCCCGCTAGCGAGGCAAATAAGACACCACCTTTACTACCCAATAACCAAGTGCCACCGACACCAGCATTACTAAGACTGTCAGTCACTTCAGCATGGGTTTCGGCAGTAAAGCGATCACTGACCCCATAACGCCAAGTGCCAAAGCCGGCGATATCGCTGCCGTAATCAAAAGATTTGAGCCCATAGTTTTGGCGTACGGCACCGAGCTCCACTGACCAATCGGACAGCCCTGTCTGCAGCAGGCGATGGGCATCATAAAGTGAGAAATTAAGCGTGGTATTTTGTCCTAGCGCATCGGTCAAGACGAGCTGGGCATTACCCACACCGCTAAAGCTAGGCGCTGTATTAAGCTCAAAAGGACCGGCAGGTACGTCACCGCTGTATTGCTTGAGACCATTAATATACAGCTCGACCGCTGAGGGCAGGGTGGCGGAACCAAAAAACGACGGTAAAGGCGTGGTGGTCATATAGGGCTGCAGGTCAAAATTAGTGCCAAATTGCAGTCCGCCTAAGCGTGTCGACCTGGTCCATGACAGTGCCCCTGTGAGTATGTCGCCAGCGCTGACGGCGAGCAGGTTATCAGGGAATGATTTGCTCCAACTGCTATCCAAACGCACCGTGCGGCTGTCCCAATCATTGCGATTAGTATCGCTACCGGCAAAGCGATTGCCAGTTGTCAGGGCAGTAGAGCTTAATACACCCAAGTCATTAAACGCGCGCAGTTCTGTATAAGCACTTAGGCTGGTCGCATTATTTTCGGTTTGGGTACCATAAAGGTTATAATTTAACAGAAAACCAGGCGAGGCGGTCGGTTGCGGGCGTTTACTATTGCGGGTATTAACGACGGTGGTGGCAAGGTTGAGCATGTTTAGCGGTGCAATGAGGTTGACTGTTTGCTGACGTGCATCATAATCAATCTTGATATCGGGTAGGGTGTTTAGCGGTATTGGTTCGAGGATATCGGGCGGCACTATAAAGCCGAGTTGCTGCAATACGTTGGTACTTGCCCATAATTGCTCGTTGTAGTATTCGAAGAACGCTAAGCCCTTATCAGCGCCGTTAAGCTTAACCTCCAAATAGAGATCAAGCTTGTCTGGATGGTCGTTTTCGTCACGATTGTCACGGTCTAAATCAAGCTGTGCGAGACTGTCGTTGGGAAGGTCTGTAGAGGTAGCTATGATATCGTTTGGTTCGATAGCATGGCTGATAGGTATCATTAAGGTTTGCAATAAGGCTATTTTAGCGATCGGAAGTGTCCAGCGTAACGTCTTGTATCGTCTCAGTTCCATTGATCATTGCCTTGAATTTACCACCTGTCGTTAGTGCCGAGGGCGGTGTTTTCAGTGTCCAGTACATGGTAGCGCCTGGTAAAACATAACCCAGCAAACCTTTATGGACATCAATGCTAGTACCAGTCGTATCTACAAAGCTTAGGCTTGCCAGTTGGGCATGACCTTTGCCGCTATTGTGGACACGTAACTTTATCTGCTTGTTATCTGGCTGCACATGTGTGCTCCATTGCAGTTTTGGGGCGGTCTTGACAACACCAACAGGCTGTACAAATACGGGTAGGGAATAGCTCAATGCAAACTGTAAGCCACTTTTTTGGTCAGGAGATTTAATCGGTAGCTCATTAACCAAAACTCGGTAGCTATCTGCTACAGCGCCACTGCCTTGCGGCGGTGCTTTGGCACGGATAATTCGGACTAATTGCTTGTCGTTGGGGTTGAGCTCAATCATTGGCGGACTGGCCAATAATCCTCGTGATAGTGTGAGCTGATCGCCTGTTTCATCCTGCGACCAGTGGTACACACGCACTTGCGCATGCACCACATTGTCACCGGTATTACTTAGGGTCAGACCACTGGCATTTTCTCGAGCTTGTATGCTTAAGGAGATGGGAGAGACTTGCAGCCCACTCGCCATCGCCCAATTGCTACACAGTAGCAAGCTTGAGATCACACTATATTTTGCAACACGGTGTAACCAGAGAGTTAACATAGCTGGCTAGTAAACGACAGAAACGCTAACCAGATCAGTGTAGTTACCAACGGTAACGTCGGTGCTGCCGGTTACTGAGGCATAAACTGGATGTTCAATAGCAGCTGTCATGCCTTCTCCGACGCTACTAACACTATTGCCGGCTTCGCCGTTTAATATTCCAGTACTACCCCAAACTGTACCCTCTAAATCGGAGTGTAACTGATAAGTAATAAGGTCTGTTGGCGCTGGTCCTGTCATAACACCAGCACCATTAGCATCACTGTTCGATGGGGTTAATTTAACCACATAAGGCGCACCGGTAGAGCACATCACGGAGAGGGCGGTAGCGTTTGTTTGGTTAGCTGTCGCTGTACCGCCAGCAGCAACTTCACCGAAAGTAATATCTTGAGTGAGAGGAGCGGCTGACAAGGTGCAAGCAGACACTACGGTCATGTTTACGTTAAAACTGCCTGCCTGTGTACCAGCAGCATTGGCACTAGACATAGCAGCGAATCCGCCAAGAGTAACTAATGTAGCGGTCATTAAGGATTTTTTAAATTGCATGGTAAATCTCCAAAGGTTTAGATCGGTTGGTATTTCAGTGATGGAATGCAGCATAATCCGTTGAATACGCTGCGCTTGCCGAGCTAGATAGCAGAAATTACGTCTTCTTAGCAATCTAGAACCCATTGGTATAAGATGATTACCGGAGGCGAACCGACTCTTTCAGTTACAATAACCACGACTATCTTTAATACTTGTTACTAAAGCATGACACCATTACTATAGAAGTTTGTGACTAACATGTATCCACAGATACATCCGGTTATAAACATATTGTTAATAGTTGGATAACCACAAACTATTTTTATGGATATTTCTCAAACTCTAGAAACAGAAAGTCTTTGTTTAACACATGACAAAAAAATGACTTGATGTCATTTCCTACTGTGGATTCTGATGAAATGGCTTGATGTTTTTATGTGATGAGATATTTCTTTAAATTACTGTTATCAAAAGAAAGTAATGAGAAGGCTGTTGAGTGCCAAAGGCTTATAACGTAGAGAAGCGGGAGGTTTGGACAGTATTGGGGATATAGCTATAAAACTGAAGTTACAAAAACTGCTTTGGAGTTTTTTTTGAGGCGATAGGAATTTGAAAAGGAACTAAAGGATTATTTACTCCGTAACACGGATGAAGCATTCTATCTTCTACAGCCACATTCAGCGCACTTCCATCTATTGGAAAATATTACATAATAAAGAATTATAAAGCTCCACAGGCCAAAGGTAATAACTATTGGAACTAAAGATAATGACCAATTTATCTTAATATTATTATAAGTATGTAGCGTTTTTCTGCCGCTACATTCGCAAAATATAAACTCTTCTTCAACGTTATTATCGATAATGATTGAGAAACACAATTTTTCTCGTTCTAATCTATGGGTAAGCACTATAACGACTAAAGAATGGTCAATGTATGTAAAGCAACAAAGCTTTACTATTCTTGTCTCAAGATAATAGCCAGCCAGTGTTGCTAAAAACGATACTAGCAGTTGAAACTAACGAGAAAAAAATATTATGAAAGCTAGGTATGCGATTGAGAGATTAGATGGCTTAGTGATGCAACGAAACAGTTAATATAAGCCTTTAATATAAGTCCTATAGATGTAAAAAAACCTTGTAGCGTAAAGCATACAAGGTTTTTTTGTGTTCAATGGTGCGCTTACAGGGACTCGAACCCCGATCGATCGCTTAGGAGGCAACTGCTCTATCCTGTTGAGCTATAAGCGCATAATGGAGTGCTATTGTAGAAAAAACCTATTACAAAAGCAATGAGTAATCATTAAGCAGCGGGCTTTATGCTCACTTACCATTGCTAAGGGCGTCGGCGACATCTACTTTCAGCTCGCCTGTTGCTTGTTTGGCGCCTGAGCTCGGTTTGAATAAATTATCCATATCGTTCTTATAGCCATCGATATTGTTATAATCATGCTGACTTAAGATGTCTTGTCCGGTACTTGAAAGCAAAAAGTTTCTAAAATTAATAGCAGCAGGGTTTGGCGTTAATACAACGCCATCTACTGCTTGCGTATCTTGTAACGCATAGCTAAATGAGATAAGGCTGCGGGTATCGGTATTGTCACTTTTAGCTTGCGTTGCCACTTCAGTATCAGTCTCATTATTTTCATTAAGACCATCTTCCGCTGTTTCCTCTTGAACGCTATTATTTTTCCCTTTGCTTTGATTGTGCTTATCTTGAGCTGCCTTTAATTGTTCTTGCAATGGAGAGAGGCGCTCTTTTGACAGCTTGCTATTAGCAATAATTATATCGGTATTCACGACATAAGATGCGCGCTCATCGTCAGTGCGATCACTGTCGGCAAATTCACTGTCAGATAGCGTTAGAAGGGCCGCGGAAGTAACATAGTTTGTGACTATCTGCACATGCGGATAGCGTGATTGAAAGGTTGTGATAACAGCATCTAAAGGCACTTGTATCTTGTCTTCTGCTTGTATATGCAAGGTGCTTTTGGCAATGGCGTTTTCATCATCCGCTGTCGCCGTTGAGGCATCATTATCATTTGCCATAATAGGCAGAGGATCCATGTTTTTACGGTTGCTGGTCCATAACCAAGTAAAGATGGCGATAAAAATAATCAGCAGCAGTAAAATAAGCCCGGCTAATAGCAGCTTGTAGTCTCTCATAAGTTACCGCTCTTTTTTTTGGTTAAAGTAATCAGTGATTTAAATGAATAACGAATGGTAGCAGATTTACTCGTGCTGATTTAACACCTCATCCGCCAAATCAGCCAGCATATCAGCAAAAATATCTGTCGCTTCTACTGCAGAAGCTGTTGTTTGTTGGTCGCTACTTTTTTGTTTAATAGGGCTATTTTTCTTAATGCTGCTAGCGTTATTTAATGGCGCAGCTTGGTAGTTTGAAGGGGAAACCGTCTGCTTGTCAATCGCTTTTGTTTCCGTTATTTTGGGCGCTACCGTTTGGTGCGCGGCTAAAGGCGATTCACCTGTCGCAAGCTTATCTTTGAGCCATTTAAAACCATTTGTCTCCCACCATGCCTCAAAGCGTGGTAACGTACTGCCGCGAACCGCCGCTGGCAAGTTTAAAGTACGCAGTTTTTGGGCGAGCACGGGGTCGCTAATGGCTTGATGAATGCTTAAATAAAGCGAGCTGCTATCATCGGTATAGGGCTGCCTGTTTTGCCATGACCTATCATCAATTTTCATGCGCGGCAGTGCCCACAGCTCACCGCGATAGTATACAACATATAAACGTCGTTTAGGATGGACAAAGATGGCATCAATGGGACGCAAAGGCATAGTGTTATAGTATCTCGTCAATATAAAAAGAGTAAATAGTTAAGTATCAACAACGGCAAACAGCGATATAAGACAATCAATTAAAATAACAATATCTTGTTTTGCAGAAAAATAGTCTTCTAGCAAATTAAGCGGCGTAATGGCACGACACTGACTGTCGCGCGGTGCTTCTGCCGCGATGAATAGACTGGTAAATAATCAGCATCAATGGCACACTAATATCCGCTTATTTTACAATTTCTCAGGCTTATGATTAATAAGTCGCTCGTCGTTAACCGTTGCTGTTATTTTTATGCGGCTATTTATTAGATTACGCTCAGTATGCTAGCAGAAATACAGTGCAGTAACGACCTAGAAACATAGATTGGTGAGTACTGCTTGTCGCATTTCTTAATCGCTATCAATGTGCGCTGTCTACTGAGAAGCTACTATAAAGACGGCGCTATAATAGTCAGTCATACTTCTCCACGTTAATTTTTCTTAATGTTACTTTTTCTTAACGCTATTTTATTATTCACCTTATCAATTCAATCAGACTATTCTTTATGTTTAAAATCATTCAGTCCCATCGTACCGAGCTTTTGGTTGAGCAGTTGTTGGAGGCTTATAAGTCCAAAAACCCACCCATTTTTGAAGAGTTTGTGGTCATTGTGCCGTCAATGGTACTTGGTGATTGGCTAGATAAGTCTATTGCAAGTCAAGCGGGTATCAGCACCTTAGTGACGACGACGTTTTGGGGTCAGTATCAGTGGACATTGATGCAGGATGTATTAAGCCGCCACAATGCCTATTTGTTAGAGCAAAATCCTGAAGCGGCAACGTTGAATGTGCCTGAGGTGGCAGTGCTGTCACCAACGGTAATGCAGTGGCGCTTGTTTGGCTATTTGACCTACTATCAAGAGGCGATTGTCGCTGATGAAAAACACCCTGTTCATCCGTTGCTGGCGTCTTTAATCGATGAGCCGCAAGAAGAGGTTCAGCAGGACAATGCACGACAAGACAATGCTCAACAAGACAATGTACGACAGGATAAAGCGCAACAAGATGCGCGTATTTGGCAGCTGGCAAGTGATTTGGCGAGGGTGTTTAACCGCTATTTGACCCATCGTGAGGACTGGTTGGACCTATGGTCACACAATAAGCCGCTTAATGTAGATGCGCTGATAGCAGATAAAGATGCACTATCCCTGCGCTTCGATAAGTATGCGCGTGGCACGCCTGAGTGGTTGGTGGCGCACTATGTAGAGTTAGAGGTCGCGCAGCGTTTCTTATGGTCGCATTTGTTTGCCGATGTGCATCAGCACCGTGTCGCGCTTGAGGATACCTTTTGGTCAGCCTTAAAAGAAAACAAGGCGAATGAACGTGCTCAACTGCCCAAAGTACTGCGTATTTTTACCATTCAGCAATTGCCACAAACCGAGCTCGACTTTTTACAGCGCTTATCACAATACATGAATATCACACTGCTGCACTACAACCCATCCAAGCTGTTTTGGGCAGATATTGTTGATAAGTCGTGGCTACAGCGTCAGCAGATTATTAACCCTGAAAGCGTGTTTTTACGTGATTATGGTCACAGTTTGCTATCGCGTTTGGGCAAACAGTCACGTGATACCTTTGCGATGCTTGCTAATTTATCGGGTAATGAGCAATACCAAGATGCACTCGTCGAGTGGCAGGACATCTTTAATGAGGGCGATGATAACAATGATGACTTGCGCGACGAGTTCGGTATTGGCTTTGATGACAGCGCTCAACATGTGCAAGATAGCGCAAGTTTATTAAGGCGTTTGCAAAATGATGTGTTGATGCTGAATGAGCAGTCTACCCAGCAAGCGACCGCAGCAAAAGTCTCGCAAGCAGTCAGTAAACAACTAGAGACGGGCTCTGATCAAGACGAGAAAGAGACACCATGGTATGACGATGAAGTGTTAGAAAATAAACGCTTTGAGAAGGAGCGTTTTTGGGCAATGTCTGCGCAAGATAATAGCCTAAGCATTCATTCGTGTCATAGTTTGCAGCGTCAACTTGAAGTACTGCGTATTATGATCGGTCGTTGGCTCAATGAACCGCTAAAATCTGGTGAGAAAAAACGGCATATATCCGATATTGTCGTTTTGCTACCCGATGTTGAGCGTCACCATGCGCTGATCAGCTCTATTTTTGTGAGCGGTAAAGGTCAAGACGGTTTAACCCTGCCCGCAAAGGTAACCGGTGTTGTTGATGCGGATATTCGTCAGCTATGGGAAGCCATTATTGGTTTTTATAAGCTGTTAGGCAGTCATAGTGCCCGCTTTGAAGCCGCTGAGGTGCTTGATTGGCTAATGCTACCACCGCTGTATGAAAGTTTTGGCTTAACCCATGATCAGATGAGCCGTGGTTGTGATTTGCTGGTAGAGGCAGGCTTTATCCGCGGCTTTGATGAATGGCATCTTAAACAAACCCTAGATAGCAACGACTATGACTACCGATTTACCTTTGCTCAAGCGCTAGATAGATTGACGCTTGGTCTGGTGATGCCAGAGGCCAGTTTGAGCGATTGCTTATATCCTTTGGCACAGGAAGATTGGCCAAGCACAGCCTTGCCAGAGATGAGTTTGCCGCTGCCGCAAGTAAGCCTAAACGATGCGATGATTGTCGAAGCGCTTTGTCGTATCTATGCCGGCTTGACCGCGCGCCGTGATGATCATACACAAAAACTTAAAGCGGAGGATTGGCTCGATCAGATTGAGACACAAGTGATTCATCGCTATTTTGGTGATGTTGATCAAACGCGTACGATGCGCGCCATCTATAATGCCATGAATGGCTTTAAGTCAAGCCTGAGAGCCAATCGCCACTATAGACAGTACGCCAGTAGCGATAGTGTCAGTAATGCTAACAAAAAAGAAGTAGAGCAAAGGCTGGCAGGCGTTGAGCAATTGCCATTAAAGCTGAGCTTTATGCTGGACAGTATTGAAGCGGAGCTTGAGAGTCAGCAGGTCAGTGCCGAGCCGACTGGGGTGATTACCTTTGGTCGATTTGGTGCGTTAAGAAACGTGCCTTTTGATTTGGTGGTGATGCTCAATATGGATCTCTCTGAATTCCCTGGGCGTGATCTTGATAATCGCTATGATTTGATGAAAGCCACCAATTCCCGCCGCGGTGATAGAGTCAGTGAAGATGATGATAATGGTGCGTTCTTAGACGCATTGCTGTGCGCGCGCAGTGCTTGCTGGATATTTTATAACGGTCAAAGTCTGACAGACACCCACGAGCACCTGCCAGCCAACCCAGTCAGTGAGCTATTACAGTTTTTGCAAGGTGAGGTGCAGTGGCAGGTCAACTCGCTTGAAGCGTTAGACACATTGCCTGAGAATGTTGACTCTACCACCGAGAGCCTTAAGCGTTATTTACCTAAATTGATTAAACAGTGGCTGGTGACGGAGCATCCAGCTTTGCCTTTTCATGCGAGTTTGTTTGAAACAGACATTGAAGACGCAGATGTTGCTGAGCAAGCGTCTGACACTCCTAAGCTCAATTTGAATGAAAGCGCAGCTATCCACACTGACAATAATATTCAAGACAACAGCCTTATTGATAATGCAGATGAGCTAGATGTTCTTTTGAATAAAGCCATGCGCAAAACCAAGCTTGCGCAAAAACGTCAGTTTCCGCCTGCGCCGCTTTGGCAAGCGGTGTTTCATACCTTAAAGGGTAGAATATCTAGTGAGCATGCAGAACTGGTTGGCTTGCCTACCAAAGCACAGTACGAATCAATCGCTCAGCTGCTTGGTCAATCTCTAGGTCAGTTAGGACAAGTAGACAATCAAACCTTAGATGCATTGGCTGAGATGCTGTCATTAGAAGCGACAGCTGTCTCCAGTGATTCTGCTGCTGTAGGTGAGCCTACTAAAAAGGCACTTTCCGAAACTGTATTTAATATTGGAGAGATAGACGTTGAAGGGGTATTGGCCTATCAAGTGCGTCATCCGGCCAAGGCATTTTTGCGTACTCAAAAGGTGCATGTGGTGCAAGGCGAAGAAGCGATGGCACATCAAGAGCCGCTATTCCTAGACAGCCTGACGACCTATCAGATTAAAGAGTATTTGATTAACGAGCTGGCGAGCGATGCCGCCAATAACAATTCTGATAGCTCAGCTCAGCAAGACAGCCCAATATTGATGTATCAAAAAATCATGCCAGCAGGTGTAGCGCGCCAAACGACCTTGCCCAATCAACAACAAAAACTGCAACAGCAATGTCAGGAATTTAAAGAGCAGCTAATTGCTAATGGCTTGGATGATGCCCCGATATTAGAGGAGAGCGATATAGGTGGTTTGCAGCTACTGACCCCAACCACCGAGCATCCCGTTCAGATAGAGCTAGCGGCTGTATTAAATGATACTGATAATGCGCCATTACTGAAGCTATTGCCTCAACTCATTAAAATAAAAGGCTCAGTACCAATATCAGTAGCAATAAATGCTAATAACAATCGCGCTAATCTACAGGCTGGCGTGTCCTATGCCGAGCAATCCCCCAAGCAGTGGTTAAACATACTGCCCAATTCTGCTAGCCCCAAACATTTAATCAAGTTTTGGTTGTCGCATTTGTATTGGCAAGTTGCCAGACGCACTACTGCCGAGCAAGTCGTATTAAATGATGGGGTGAGTATTTGGCGTTTTAATAAGCCCAACTCACAAGTCAAAAAATATGAAAAAGTAACCGCCTTTAAGCTAAACCCTATTGTGTATGAAGATGCCGTAGCTGAGCTCATAAAATGGGCGATGTTTGGCAAGCTAGCAGGTCAAGTGCCGATTACCTTATTGCCAGAATATGCGCTCAGTTATCTTGATAAGTGTACAAAAGCGGCAGAGAGTGAGGACGAGAGCGGCAGATATTGGCCAAAACGCGCAGACTTCTCAGATTGGCTAAGACCTAACTATCATGTAGACACGGTATACGATACCTGCTCGCAGCATGCCATTTGGCAATATGTACTGCGTGATCAAGACGCGTTTAAAGCCTTATCAGCAGCATTAACGACGTTAGCACAGCCACTGTATGAGCCGATGTTTACTGCCCTACAAGGTTTAGATAGTTAGCTGGCTAGTTGGTTATTCAAAACGGTTCGTTTTTTGCCCTTTGGCTTAATTAATAATAAAAAGTGTACGCCCCTATGACAGAATTTACCGCCACCACTCACATGATGGACATTTCTACCCAGCCACATTTATCCGATGAGTACCTAAGTGAATCGCCTCATTCATTTGATACATATCAGGGTATGACTGACAGTGAGGTTGCGAATCACGACATGACCAAGCCTAAGAATAAGCCAGATGTGATACCAGCGGTTGATGTTGCATTGACGGGTCGGCATCTTATCGAAGCGTCAGCCGGTACTGGTAAAACGTGGACACTAACTGGCATTGTACTGCGTCTGTTGATTGAAGCACGGCGTGCGCCAGAGCAAATCATTGCGACGACCTTTACTCGCGCCGCGGCAGCTGAGATGCGTCAGCGTATTCATGATCGTTTGGTGGATTTTTATCAGCTGCTGCAATGGGTGAGTAGCCTGAGCGCTGACCCCGCTAATAAAGAGAGTTTGTATCCGCATATACTACAGGTGACGCCTGACAATGATAGTGATAAGGATAAAAAGGCGAGCAAGAACTTAAGCACGGATTCAAACGCTGAAACAGATGCTGATGAACTAAATCAAGACGTTGTTTATAACAAAGCTCATGACAAAAAAGCCGCTGCTGAAAAGCGTGCACAAGCAAAAAAAGATCGTGAGGATTGGTTGGTCGCGCAGGCTAAATATGTGCGCTTAGATGACATCATGCAAGACCCTATTAATCTGCATTTGGTCGGCTACTTGCTTGATCATGTATACAGCTATCCCATGACGGAAGCCATTCGCCGTACGGCGCTGGTATTAACCACCTTGGATAAACTGTTTGTCGGTACCCTTGATAGTTTGGCGCAGAAATGGTTGAAGGAATACAGTAGCGAGACCGGTCATCAGCAAGGCATGGCTATTATTGAAGACAGCAGCATTGAACAAGTGACGGACAGTATTATTCATGATGAACTGCGTCAGTTTCAAAGTAGGCTGTATCATGAGCAGCCCAAATTGTATGCATTGATGGATCAGCAAGGTAAGCTGACGGCGGTGGGCGATCATAAAAATTATGTGACTCGGTCGCTTAATTTTATCTCTGCGCCGATTAATGAAGTTGTGAGCAGTGACTTTTCTTTTGAGGGTTATGAGCGGCTTATCCACAGTATCATTGAGCGCAGCGATGAGCTTGATGCTTTCTTTAAGCCTGACGGCGAATATTATGAAGTTCCCAAAGGACAGTTGCAGAATAACAGAGAGTCTTGGCCGAAAATCATTCAAGTGTTAGAAGAGTCTGGTCCAGCCGCTTATAAGTTCATATCAGACAAAAAAACTTATACTGGAAAGTTAATTGAAGCTTTTCAGAAAACTGATGATATAGGCAAACAGTTCTACAAGCCAAAAGACGGTGAAAGAGTTAATTTAATATTTAATGAGTTGCAGGTGGTTCGTGACTTTAAACGGTATATTGAAGAAAGTAAAAAGCTTGATGCATACATCATTACTGTCTTAGCCAATCTAAATCGCCATATCGTGCTGGCGGTACGTGACAGGCTGCCAGTTATCTTAGAAGAGCGCGGTGAAACCACCTTTAGCTTGCAGATGGTACGTTTGAACCAAGCATTAACCGGTCGGCAAGGAGAGAAGCTGGCGCGTTATATTCGTCATCACTATCCAGTGGCATTGATTGATGAGTCGCAGGACATCAATGGCGAGCAAGCCATTATGATTGAAAGCATTTATTTGCCAACAAGTAAACGTAAACCGTCGGCCAATGACAAACAGGCTACTACTAATAAAGCCAACCATGAGTTTTTGTTATTGGTGGGTGATCCTAAGCAGGCCATTTATGGGTTTCGCGGCGGTGATGTTGCCAACTACAATTATATGAAAGCCCAGTTTGACAAAAGCAGCCTTTGGACGCTCGATATTAACCGTCGTTCAAACGCCAGTGTGATTAATGCTCTAAACTGCTGGTTTGGTATGCCTGCGCCTGTGACTAATGAGAATAGGCTCGCACAGTTAGGCACAGGGATTTATTACCAGCACATCAAAGCATATAAAGAAAAAAATCAGCTGTCTTGGTGTAATGAGCCAGACATACTAACCAGTGACCTAAATAGCGACTTAGTGAGTGACGTGCTCTCTGCTCAGCCAGTGAGTGTGTTGCACCTGCCTTATGATAAGGACAAAGAGCTTGAGTACGATGAGCATGAAATCACAGCGCGTCATATTGCGACCTTACTCAGCAGTGGTCAGACATTAAAAGGCAAACCGATTCAGCCGAGCGATATCGGCGTGCTGGCACGTGCCAAAAAAGACTTAAAACGGGTCGAAGACGAGCTAGTAAAGCTCAATGTGCCGACCTTGACCACCAGTGATGTCAGTATCTTTGAAACCGTCATGGCAGAGGATGTGGCAGCGCTGCTGAGTGCCATGCTATATCCTTATCGTCATGACATGATTAATCGGGTGCTGACCAGTCATTTGTATGGCCTGAGTATAAAAGATATCAAAGCCATGATGACTGACCATGAGTCAGGGGCTTTAGATTTAAATAGCGCTAATACAAAAGCCGTTGATAATAAAAAAAGCTATCAAGACTTTATTAGCTATTTAAAAGAAGGTACACAGCGTTGGCAGCACTTTGGCATATTATCGGCCATGCATTACTTGTTAGATCAAAGCCCTGTGCAGCCGCAAGGCGTTTGGCAAGCATTAGCCGCGCATCCAGAAGGCGCGCGTCATATTATGGATTTGCGTCATGTGATGGATATATTAGCGCAGTATGGTATCGGCATGGGTGAATATGAGCTGCTGGCCTGGTTTAGACAAAATATAGATACCGCGCCTAGCAGTGATTGGGCCAAGCAATATCCGCTACCGACAGAGTCTGGCGTGCAGCTGATGACCATTCATAAATCAAAAGGGTTGGAGTTTCCCATTGTTTATGTGCTGGGTATGGGCGATGCCAGTAGGAAGTCAGGTAATAAAGAAGAATATGGATTGTATCTCTATAACGCGCAACAAACCCCTACCCAGCAAGATGATACTCAACAAGACGCTATTCAACAAAATCAGTCAGC
The DNA here is from genome assembly GCF_049896465.1 of Psychrobacter sp. DWR1-2-3. Lineage (NCBI taxonomy): Bacteria > Pseudomonadati > Pseudomonadota > Gammaproteobacteria > Moraxellales > Moraxellaceae > Psychrobacter > Psychrobacter sp. DWR1-2-3. The sequence goes on along the minus strand of NZ_JAFCUJ010000002.1, from coordinate 362,963 downwards.
GCTAGCTCAGCAATCGACAGGCAATCAGCGCCGATTCTCTCCTGTACAAGGCTCTGCGACCACAGAGGGCTACTATACCGATATGGAGACGCAGGAGGGTTTTGATGAGATGCGCCGGCTTGGTTATGTGGCATTTACTCGCGCCAGTGAGCAGCTTTATGTGGTGCTGCGAGATCCCCATAACAAAACAGGTTTTGAATTAAAGCCGGTGTTCTATTGGTTTGACTCACCAGAGCCAAAGTTTGAATTGCCAGATAGACTCAAAGGCACTATAGGCATGATTAGAGGCCATAAGGTCAATGAGTTCTATAACGATAACTGTGCTGCAGCTAAAGCAGGCGCATTAACGGATAATGGAGCGCTTGCTTCGATTAAGCCCAAAACAGAGCCGATTAAGTATGATGATTTTTCAGAAGTTATGAAAATTAATTACTTTTATGGTTGGGCTAAGACCAGTTTTACCGCCTTAGCCCGTCAGCTAGACGAATCAACGCAGACAATGGCTATCATGGATGAGCGTATTGATGATGCGATAGATATTGACATGACCGAAACTTCAGTTTCAGTTGTGCCATCACTGAATAATGATGAGTCTGTTGAGCAAGTCGATGAGCTAAGTCTCAAGCTAGAGGATGATATTCGTTTTACTTTTGTGAAAGGTGCCAATGCGGGTACATTTTTGCATGAGATATTTGAAAAAATTGATTTTAATAATAAATCGCAGTGGTCTCAGGTTATCGATAGAGCGATCAGTAGCTATCAGCTGCCATTGGTATATAGCAGCGCTGAAACCCAAAGCCGTCGATTACAAACGAAGAAGCAAGAGCAAGGTGATGAGAGTTCATCCGATACTGATTCATTTAATCCTGACTCGATAGATGCTAGCAAGCATGCAGCTCTCATTGGCTGGATTGAAGAGGTGCTACATACGCCGTTATTAGCATCCAATCAACCGTTATACTCTATTGATGCAGGCCAGAGGTTCGCTGAATTAGAGTTCAATATGGGGCTGTCAGAGCGTTTTAAAGCACAAGATATTAATAGACTTTTTCAACAGTACCTACCTAATGAAACCGACAAACATGTCAATCTTGTCCCGCAAAACAAAGCGCATTTGTATCGTTATTTGCGTGGTGAAATCGATTTGGTGTATGAGCATGCTGGCAAGTATTACGTCGTCGATTATAAGAGTAATTTTTTAGGAAATAGCCTAAGCGATTATGACGAAACTACTCTCAAGCAAGCAATGTCCAAAGCAGGATATTGGTTGCAAGCAGCGATTTATCAGGTGGCGTTGCATCGATTCTTATCGATGCGGATTAATGACTATGCAGGCAATGAAGATAAGTATTTGGGCGCGGTGGAGTATGTCTTTTTACGAGGCGTATATGATCCAGCTGCCTCGTTAGCTATTAAGGCAGCAGAAGAGGCTAATACGCTTGACGGTAGCAACTTAATGCACAGTAATTCAATAAAGCATAAATCAATAAGCAGTGCCCGCTATGGATTGGTGACTTGGGACATACCTATTGATTTTATTAAAGCCTTAGATACGTTGTTTGGCATGCCAAGTTAGCAGGCTATACAAAATGCAGGCAATTACGAATTTGATGCAACAAATTACTATAGCGATTAATCATATAAATATAGAGAAAAACATACTATGAGTAATAATAAGAGCAGGGCCGATATAAGCTTACAAGAAAGCTGGGCCAGCAACATCAGTGATTATATTTTGCTGCGCCGTCAGCAAACGCATTTAGCGTATAACGTAACCGATGCCAAGCCTAATACTGATACTGATAGTGCAAAAATAGATAAAACACCAGATAGTGGTTTGTTTACGGCTTTATTCACTATGTTGGCGACGCATTTAGAAGAGGGGCATACTGTACTCACCATTGAGGAAACTGAGCATGAAGTACCGCTCAGCGGTCATATCAATGGTGAGCTAGTGACACTATATGCTTGGCAACAGCAGCTGTTAGAGATGCTAGCAACGCCAATTATTGCCTTGATTGACACTCAAATAGAGGCTCAATCAGAGACAGATATTACGGCTAAGGCATCGATATTTGTATTGCTAGAGACTTTGTTTGCTAAGCAAGACCAGTTATGGGCGCAGCTGGCACTCAGTAATCATGACAAAGAGATGTTGGTTAAAAGGTTTGATGCCGTTGCCTTACTTTATAAGTTATTGAAAAATAGCAACATGACGTCTTTTGCTAAGTTAATCGATGAGCACACTTTGTTCGCTAGCGTTAATGCTAACGCAAACCATAATGAAAATAAAAATAGCCTAAGCAGAAATAATCAACCTATCGTTTATCAGCTTATCAACAATAAAGAGGCTGATAAACAAAACGCAGCAATCACTTTTTGGTTACACCGAGCTTGGCAAGCAGAGTTTAACTTAGCCGCGCGCATCAACACTATTTTAGACCAGCAGGTAACACCGCTAGAGATAGCAATACCCGAAAACCTTCACGAAAATCAGATAAAGGCAATTACTGTCGCTAATAACAGTGCCTTTAGCATTATTACTGGTGGGCCAGGCACGGGGAAGACCTACACCGTTGCTCAACTAGTGATTGCACTGCAACAGGCAACAGAGAGTGGGGCAGATGCGTCTGGAAGCATTAGATTTAGCACTGACAGTGCCAGCTTGGCATTAGCAGCACCAACGGGTAAAGCTGCACAGCGGATGCAAGAGTCTCTGCAGGCGGCGTTAGACGCAGCGGATGTTGAGCTACAGTTGCAAGAAGCAAAAACCATTCATCGCTTGTTAGGTATTGGTCGGACGGGCAGACCGCGTTACCATGCTAACAATCCACTTGGCGAAGATATTATTATTGTCGATGAGGCATCGATGCTAGGGGTTGAGCTGGCGAACTATCTTGTGAGTGCGGTAAAGCCTGGCGCAAGGCTCATATTATTAGGAGATGCGAACCAATTGGCAGCGGTAGATGCAGGGGCGGTATTGGCTGACTTGTGCCGTATTCCACTATTACAACCCATTCATGCAGAGCTAACAGAGAGTCGTCGATTTACAGCAGACTCGGGTATCGGTAAGCTTGCTTATCAAATCAACAAAACGGAGACAGATACTCATGCTATTTGGCAGTTGTTAAAGCATGATAAGGCACTGAGCTTTCAATATGTGAATAGCATCAACACCTTACAAACTGAAGCTTCTCTAGATAATAAGATAGAAAATAGCCTAAGCAAAAATAAAGATATCTCAAACCTCATCTTAAATTACCATCCCTATATAAACAAAGTCAAAACGTTGCTGATAAATCCAATAGAAAAATCCATGCCAGAATCAGTTAAAGATACCATTGCTTCATTAATGGAAACCTTTAATCAGTTCAGGGTGTTAACTGCCGGCCATAATGGCGAGTGGGGCGATCATTATATTAATAATTACTTTACTCAATGGCACCTTACTGAGCTTAAGCTACCACTGGGTCAAAACACATGGTTTCATGGTCGTCCCGTTATGGTCCTTCAAAACAACTATGAGCTAGGATTATTTAATGGCGATATTGGTTTTTGTTTGCAAACTGGTGATGAGCGTAGTCGACTCGAAGTGTTTTTTGAAAATAAGAAGCAGGGGATTGCGGTCAATCTGCTTAATGAAGAGATGATTGCCACCGCCTATGCGATGACCATTCACAAATCGCAAGGGTCTGAGTTTGATCATGTAGCCATTACTTTTGATAATAGTCATGCAAGGCTACTGAGCAAAGAGCTTATTTATACCGCTGTGACCCGTGCCAAAAAACAGGTAACCATATATAGTACGAAATCTGCTTTGGAAAAGGCTGTCCAGACACCCACTGAGCGTCATACGGGTTTAGCATTACAGTTTTAATTGCCCCTGACTACAATCAAAGCAATAAGCAATAAAAAAGCACCCAGTGGGTGCTTTTTTATTATGCGATACATTCAAAACATTCAACCAAAGAATGACTAGATTTTGTCTTCTTTAATAGCATAGATACCAGGCAAATGACGCAAGTAACCATGGAAATCCATACCACAGCCATAAACATAACGGTCTGCGACATTGATACCAACAAAATCAACGTCAAAGTCTGCAACCTTGCGATCGTGCTCTTTATTAAGCAACACGCAAGATTCGATAGATAAAGGATTCTCTTTACCCAATTCTTTAACGATGGCTTTTAGCGTAATACCTTCGTCAAAAATATCGTCAATTAATAAGACGTGTTCGCCCTTGATGCTCACATCAGGCTTAAATTTCCAATCAAGCTCATTCGTACCTTCATTATCACGATAGCGTGACGCATGGATATAATGCATGCGATGGTAGAACGTCAGATGCGTCAATAACTGACCGGCTGGGATAAGTCCACCGTTCATAACGACCATAACGATTGGATTTAAGCCGGCATAATGTAGGTTGAGCTGGGCGGCAAGGCGCTCATAAGCAGCGGCTACTTCGATACTGCTGATAAGGCACTCTGAGTTGCGCAGGGTTTTTTCGATTTCTTGATTACTAATTTGGGTCATGAGTTGCGCCTTCGATAAAAGTGCCGCCTATTTTAGCAAATTTTAGCAAATTTGCCCAACACTACAGTCTTAATAAAAATATAATATTCGTTATTCAGGCTTTTTTACGATAAAAGGACGATAATAATTGGCCAAACGGTTCAAAGAGCTGTCCGGCAAGTCAGGTAATAGCTTATTTAATGCCATAGACATGCCTTTATCGATAGCTGCCTTTGCCATTGGCACAGACTTGCGTTTAATCATGCCCAATTTTAACGTATCAGCATAGCGGCTGATAAAATGCGTTAAAGTCTCTTCGTTTACCGTTTCAAGTGCTTTTTTAAACAGCGCTCTATCAACGTGCTCAGGCGTAATCGCCGCAAAACCATCATCAATGATTTTAGCATCTGCATCTGACAACTTAAAACCGATGCGCTTGACGCCTTCGTTATCAATGAATGTCGCTTGATCCCTTAAAAAATGAAAACTTGGCATCACTTCTTCATTGTTCTCTTTACCCAACAAGATATTGAGTAGGGTATCCGTCGCACGCTCGATGGTGCCAACGATTTTACGCATAGAGGCTTGGCGCTCAGGATTTGGAATAATATCTACCAGTCCAACCAACAATTTATCAGTAAGGTCGCGAGCCGTTTGGTGGGTCAGGGCGTCACGGTAAGGGTAGTAGTCTACTTTTTCGTTTGATTCAACGACTTGCTCTGCCTCAATAATTAATTCTTTCAATTTATCTGAAGGTACGAATCCAAAATAGTGTGTCATTCTAACTCCTTTATTTGTTGTTTTTAACGTCTTATCAACGTTACATCCCTCATCAAATCAGTTACTATTTAAAAAGAATACTAAGAAAGGATTCAGGCAATTGGTACTCGTTAATGAAGTGCCTCAATCTTAAAATATAATGCTTTGTTGGTCAGTAATAATATGGCGAAGATGCTTCTATTTGCCTAATAACGGGTGCTCTGAGTCGCTCACCGCCCACTAATCTAGCATATTTTTAAGATTTTACTTTAAAAAGCTTGAACTTATAAGGCTATCTAATACTTGTCTAGGGAGAGATAAGATGAATAGTGCTATTGTACTGTTGGTTGCGGTTGCCGCCATGCTTTGCGGTTATCTGTTTTATTCAAAATTTATCGCCACCAAAATCTTGGCATTGGACAACAGTCGTCCCACGCCAGCGCATTCCATGAAAGATGGGGTAGATTATATCCCCACCAATAAATACGTACTATGGGGGCATCATTTCACCTCGGTCGCAGGGGCGGCACCGATTATTGGACCTGCGATTGCGGTTATTTGGGGCTGGGTACCTGCCATCATTTGGGTAGTTTTAGGCACTATCTTTATGGCTGGTGTCCACGATATGTCTGCTATTTGGGCCAGTATGCGCAATCGAGGTCAATCGATAGGTTCTATTGCGGGTACTGTCATGGGCACACGTGTGCGCAGCTTAATGATGGTGGTTATCTTTTTATTATTATTAATGGTCAATGCGGTATTTGGCGTTGCTATTGCCAATATGATGATAAAAACCCCGTCTTCGGTGTTGCCGGTTTGGGGCGCTTTAATCGTAGCGTTTATCATTGGTCAGTGTATTTATCGCTATAAGATGAATCTGGTTTGGGTCTCCATCATTGGGGTCACCGCTTTATACGGGCTTATTTATCTCGGTCCTATGTTCCCTATCGTATTACCTGAGACCTTTATGGGTCTACCGGATAATGCGATCTGGATTCTTATTTTATTTGCTTATGCAGCAATCGCGTCTTTGTTGCCTGTTTGGATGCTACTGCAACCGCGCGATTACATCAATGGCTTACAGTTATTTGTCGGTTTGATTTTATTATACGCTGCCATCTTTATTGCTACGCCGAACATTGTCGCGCCAGCAATAAACACGGCATTGCCAATCGGCACACCATCTATGCTGCCCTTATTATTTGTGACCATTGCTTGTGGTGCAATCTCAGGCTTTCATGGTTTGGTGGCAACGGGTACGACGTCCAAGCAAATTGATAAAGAAGAAGATGTACGCTTCGTTGGTTACTTCGGTGCCATGGGTGAGGGCATGCTGGCACTTGGTGCGATACTTGCGGCAACCGCAGGCTTTGCAACCCTTGGCGACTGGCAAGCCGTTTATCAAAAATTTGGCGACGGCTCGATTGGTGCCTTTATTGATGGCGGTGCGACCATATTAAATGCCGGTGTTGGCATTGATATGGTGTTATCACAGACGATGCTGACGGTAATGGCAGCCTTGTTTGCCGGTACTACGATGGATACTGGCGTTCGATTACAACGTTATATCTTCCAAGAATTTGGTGAGATTTATAAGCTGCCGGTATTAAATAAAAGTGTGGTGGCAACATTTCTTGCCGTTGGTAGCTGTCTGTTACTAGCATTTGGTGCTGGTGGCATTGATGGCGCGGGCGGTATGATTATTTGGCCGCTATTTGGCACGACCAACCAGCTCATGGCTGCTTTAACCTTAATGATTGTGACTGTCATCTTGTTACGTAAAGGCAGACCTGTATGGTATACCTTAGCGCCATTATCGTTCTTGTTGGTTATGACCGTTTTTGCGTTATTGATTCAGCTAAAAACATTCTTTAATGACGGTAATTGGCTGCTTATTATTATGGATATTATTATCTTGATAGCCACGATTTTAGTGACATTTGAGAGTTTATCAGTACTCCGTAAAGAATGGACGTTACATAAAGGAAAAAGCAACCTTTAAAAGTGATTCCTAATTGATAATAATATAGGTATAAAAAACATAGGTATGAAAAAACGCTAGCAGCAATTGCTGGCGTTTTTTGTATGGTATAGGCATGATAGATGATAAGAAATAAGCAAAATGCGAGTAAATCATGGAAGATAACAAGACACCAAATAACCTAGAAAACATGCCAGACCGTCTAAAAGACAACCAATCGTGGTGGCAACGGTTTGTGGCAGGACTGAATGAGTTTTATCATGCACCATATCGGCAAACGATGGCACGTGCAGCGCGTGACGAAGAAGATTTCTTTATGCTACTTATGTTTGCTGAGAGCCTCGGTATTGATAACCCTGCCAGCTTTTATACACTAGAGTTGCAGCCGTTATTTTTAGAAAACTTCCACGAATGGCACACACGCATGGGTATGGATAGATGTCCTTTTGATCACGTTGGTTGCTGTTAGTCGGATGATAATTTATTAATTGTTATTGTTGATTGTTACATTGATTCAATATTGAGACACCAGTATGGCTTTACGTCCTCTACACAAACTAATAGAACAACTGGCAACGCAGCCGATTATATTCGTCGGTGGTAAAGGCGGTGTTGGTAAAACCACCACTGCAGCGGCGCTTGCCAGTCATTATGCTAGCCAGCAAAAAAAGACCTTAATTGTCTCAACCGATCCGGCGCATAGCTTGGGTGATGTGCTTAATATACGGTTAAGCAACGAGAAAACAGCGGTAACGCCTTATCTTGATGCTATCGAGCTAAACCCTGACATCATCGTCGATGCACATTTTGCCCAAGTTGAGCGTACCATCAGTGCCTATGCCAATCCCGATATGATGCCCAAAATTCGTGAGCACCTACGCCTATCAAAATCTGCGCCTGGCGCACAAGAGGCCGCCATGCTCGAGTCCATGTGTCAGCATTTAGTCAGCGCAGCGGATGCCAATTATGAACATATCATATTTGATACCGCGCCGACAGGTCATACATTGCGCTTATTGGTCTTGCCTGAGATGATGGGCGCGTGGACAGATGGGTTATTGGCGCAGCAAAGGCGGCAAGCTAAATTGCGCTCGGTCGCGGACCATTTAGACAGTCACAATCAAAAGAGCAATCAAAAAGACGTCGATAATGATGTGCCAAATCCATTTGCTGCAAACAAATCTGACCGCTGGGAGCAAGCAGTATCCGTACTAGAAAAACGCAAAGCGCTGTTTCGTCAGGCAGGAATATTGCTGCATGACCGTAGCCAAACCGCGATTGTATTGGTGATGACGGCAGATGTACTACCACTGGCAGAGACCAAACGCGCTATCGAACAGTTACAGGACAGTAAACTGCCGCCAGCAGCGATAGTAGTCAATCAACTGATAACACCAATACAAGCTGATGAGTTTTGGCAACATCGTGCCGAGCGCCAGCAGCAGCTAATGCATGATATTGAAAAGAGTTTTACGAATTATCCGCTGTATCCAATTTATCTACAGAAAACAGATGTGCGCGGTACTGGTGCATTAAGTACTTTACTAGAGGCATAGTTATGAAGCATGGTTAGATAAGAACAGTCCCATAAAAAACTGTTCTTACTCAACTGGTATTATTCAGCCCCACGTGACTGTAATTTGCTAGCCAGCGACCACGCCATATCTGCGCGTAATAGCTGAGCCTGTTCAGACTTACCGCTACTCAGCGATGACCACTGCGGTTTGCCACGGGCTTTTTTGAGCTCACTTGGCAGTTTATGTGTCGGCCATGGTGTGACGGTGTTGCTTTCGTCATCTAACGACTGTTCAATACTGGATTTTTCACCTTTATACAGCAATTGCGTGGCATCAGTTGCTGCATGACCACGATGACGCAGGGCGGTGAGTAAATCTATCGCACGAGTGGCGAGCAAGGTTAGAGTGGCAGGGTCGATATACAAACGTTTTACCCCAGTGATTCTATCAGCGATGCTACTGGTATTAGACAATAGCCCACCTGCGATACCACCTATCGCGGCACCCAATCCCAACGTCGTGCCTAATGCTGCCGCATCAATACCCAAGCCTAATAATGCGCCCGCTGCCGCGCCAGATGTGGTGCGAATACCATAGCTTTTGAGCAGCTCAGGGTCAAAAGGGTCTTGCTGATACGCTTGTAATTCAAGTGGGGTTGCTGCCACGGCATTATCATAAAACTTATATAAATTGAGTAGGTTGTGCTGCATCGCCCGTTCACTTTGTCTAACGGCCTCTTGCATTTGTTCCAATACGGGCAGTGGGTCATCATCTTCACTAATCTCGCGCACAAATGATGCGACATTTAACAAAAAGTCCGCCATGATGATGTTAGCCTCATCATAGAGTTGCGCCCAGTTCTCCGTACGGCGTACCATCAATTGCTCAAGCATCTCCGAGTGAGTGAGCATGGTGGCGAGATTTTGCCATAGGCGCATTTCATCTTCAAATTCAAACGCCACTGAATCAAAACGGGTCGAAATATGCAGATTACGTCTGGCGAGCATCGTTTGCCAGTCATCGATATTGGCATCCTGACTGTCCGTAAAGTTAAATACCGGCATCACAGGTATCGCGGCCCACGATAAAATAGCCAGCTCGTCTTTATACTTACCGAGTACTGGCTCACGCGCGTCGACGACATAAATAGCCATATCACTTGCCAGCAACTGACGGATAACTTTGGCTTCTTGGCTATAGTCCTCATTGCTAATTAACGCATCACCACCTTGGGCAATGTCTGCTGCCAAAAATTGCTGCAAACGTTCAATACCATCACGGCGACTGGCCGTATTGTCTTCCAGCCAATCCATCAGCCCTGAGGCATCTTCTAGACCAGGGGTGTCATATAGTATGACCAAATCTTCACCGGTTTGGCTGTCTGTTAGTTTGGCTTGCTCCACATGACGGGTAGTCGCGGCTTCGTTTTTAACCTCACCAAAATAGACATCACGCAATAGAGTACGCAGGATAGAGGTCTTACCCGTATTGGTATGACCAACGACTGCTAATTTAAGTGCTGCACCACTGGCTATCGTGGTTTTTTTGCTAGAGCGTGCTGTCAGATTTTCAGATTCATCAGCAGAATAATCTATGGGGGTGGTATTAACATTGTCCTGAGTAGATGCTGTTGCCTCTGGGTTCATTAGGTTGCTGCTAGGGTCGTCTTTTAATGCCTTGTCAGCAAATAAACCGACGGGTCTACTATTGGTCTTATTATTATCCATCTTATGTTTCCATATCATTTGTATACAAGCTATTGAGTAAAGCTAAGGACATAACGCTACTTAGTGTCCACCAGACCAATTTTTCGCGCAGAGAGCGCGGTTTGCCACTGTTGATAGCGAACATCTTGATTTCCCGCCACCGGCTCCGATGTTTGCTTTTTTAAATCTGCCGTACTTGAAACAGCGTTATTTGAAATATCAGTATTAATATCATTATCAGTCAAGCTAGTATCACCAAGCAGTTGTACGATGAGCCCATCTGTCGCATGCTCTGCGATACGATCGAGTTTACGTAGGGTGCCACGGTCAGGCAGCGCTTTACTATGAATCCCTAATAACACCTGCACTGGGTGCTTATCAAGATAGCTTGTCAAGCGATCCATATCATCGCGATCATCAACGATACCGAAATCCTCTATCTCACTATTATCATTGATATTGGCATCAATACCCTCAAGCCACCAGTTATCCTGCTCTGATGGGTATTCGAGTAAAGCCACCAATTTCTTGCCAGTACTGACCGTCGCTTTTGGGGCGATAGGAGCGGGTGCTTCTTTAAAATCATCAGCATCAACCACATGACGCTGCCAAAAATTCAAAATCTTTTGATAATAAGGCTGCTTGATATCCAAACGCATCTTTTTACGACGGAACATCAACGCGCAAGACGCCCAAGCGATTGCTCTAGGTACAATACCGTACATCAGCAGACTACCAACCAATAACCCCGCCCATTGCCGCGCGACAGACAGCGGCATCGCATCAGTCACCAAGCGACTCTGAACGATAGCGGTACTGTCTGGCACACCAAACCCTACCATGCCTGGCAGCCAGCCGAGTATCTGAGTCAACGTGATAAGCGCCTGATCAGACAGTAGTGTCGACTCCCAGCTAAAACTGTACTGACGCACAATCAACAAAAACACAATCGCCAGCAGCATACCGGTTAATGTAGCGAGCCATAATTGATGGCTAAAGCGTCCCAAATACCAACGCATACCGCTGTGCTGTAATTGACGCTCGTACAAGTCAACGGCCGCCTTAGTCACATCATCCTTGCCACGGATGAGATAGCTAGGACTGACAAAATTGGCAAACCAATTCGAGGACTGCTTGCCTTGATTGATTAGCGTCATCACTAGCCAGCCTAAGAGCATAACGGTATGGAAACCAAGCAGACAGACCAGCACATAAAAGAAATTAACCACATTGGTCTGAAGTAGGGTAAACAATCCCAAAAACCCTGAGATGCACCACACCACACTCATAACCACCATGATGCCCTTTATGCGACCGTCAATCTTACCGAGCACACGTGCCAGTGCACCGTTACTATCAATACGCGAGGCGCGGCGATGCAGTTTTTGGATAGGTTTTCCATCCTCACCTTGCAGTTTTTCGGTAATCAGTAGCGGGTCAGTAGCAAAAACATGCTGCTGCGTCTCAAGCGTACGTACCAGCTCAGTTAATTGGTCTTGGGGTGATAGCATAGTGCGATGATATCCCTATAAAAGCGTTGGTTAAAAAGTATAAGTATGATTTTATTATGTCAATGCTTACTTAAAAATGTTGAGTATTCTACCCATTAGTGATTATTGTAGCTCATATAGTGCAGCGATAACTTCTATTATTCTTAGCGTTTTATCATAGTAAATGTAAAGTAAATGCGCCAAAATGAATGCAGGTGAGTAATAGATAATAATACAGAGAGCAATAAGGAAGACCTTGTGAATAATAAGAATTATTTAATTATTGGCGGCACCGGTGGTATTGGTCAAGCGATTGTGAAAGAGCTATTACAACGGATTGCTAATGAACAAAATGAACAAAGTGATGGAAATATAGGAAATACAAGGGTATACGCCACTTATCACACAAGTCAGCCTGACTTTGCGGCAGATAATTTGTATTGGATATCGATAGATGTGAGCGATGAGGATAGTATCGAACAAGCCATTACTGATATTAAGCAGCAAACTCCCCATATCGACTGGGTGATTAACTGCGTCGGCTTATTACATACAGCACACAATCCGCCAGAAAAAGCACTACGACAACTGGAGACGGACTTCTTTTTGCAGAGTATGCAGATTAACGCTTTAGCAAGCTTGCTGATTGCCAAGCATATCAAGCCATTACTCGCAAAAGCTGAACGTGACGCTGACCAGCCTGCCATTTTTGCGACCATATCGGCCCGTGTTGGCAGTATCACTGACAATCAGTTGGGTGGTTGGTATAGCTACCGTATGAGTAAAGCGGCACTAAATATGGGTATGAAGAATTTGAGCATTGAATGGAGTCGGTCGCTAAAGGATGTCTGCGTGGTCGTCATGCAGCCAGGTACGGTTGATACCCAGTTATCTTCACCTTTTCAGGGCAATGTGGCTGACGAAAAGCTGTTCTCGCCAGCCTATAGCGCCGAGCATTTATTGGAAGTGCTTGATAGTATGAGCGCTGCCCAATCTGGCAGTTTTGTCGATTGGGCAGGTGAGTCCATACCTTGGTAAAGGATTGATAAAAGCAGGACTCATCAAAACCAAAAGGCGCTGAATTATTTATGCGCTTTAAAATTAATTAGCGACAAATAAATCCATAAACTCATTAACAGGGGTTTGCTCCAAGCGTTGTTGGTCATCACATAGAGCGAAAATATCCGCACAGCGACTGTCAATAAAACGCGTTGCCAAACTTGCTCGGAACTTTGCTTCTAATACAGGGATGCCTTCAGCGCGGCGACGTTTATGGCCAATCGGGTATTCCACAGCGACTTTATCAGTACTACTGCCATCTTTAAAGAATATTTGAATGGCATTGGCAATCGAGCGTTTGCTTGGGTCATGATAATCCTTTGAATAATCGGTATCCTCTACGACAACCATCTTACGACGCAACTCATCAATCAAAATATGATGCTGTTCATGATAGTCGTCTTCGTAGTTTTCTGCCATCAAGTCGCCCGTTAATAAAGGCACGGCGACCATATATTGCAGACAATGATCACGATCGGCAGGATTATCAAGCGTGCCTTCTTTAGAAATGATTCGAATGGCTGAATCATGGGTAGTTAGGACGATTTTTTCAATGTCATCAATCCTATCGTCGATACGCGGATGCAGAATGACTGCTGCTTCACAAGCGGTCTGGGCGTGGAACTCAGCAGGGAAGCTTATCTTAAATAAGATGTTTTCCATCACATAGCTGCCAAACTCACGCTGGAAGGTAAAGCGGCGCTCACTTTCGGGTTTGAGTGCCAAGTCTTTATTGGTATGGCTAAACAACACATCATAAAAGCCCCATTGCGGCGCGGTTAACGCACCAGGGATTCCCATCTCGCCGCGGCGGGTGATATCGACTAAGCGTACCGCACGACTGGTGGCGTCGCCTGCTGCCCATGATTTACGGCTACCAGCATTTGGCGCATGGCGATAGGTACGTAATGCTTGACCATCGACAATCGCTTGCGAGATGGCTGCCATGATGCGCTCGCGTGGTAAGTCATATAGTTTAGCAACCACTGCTGTCGAGGCGAGTTTGACTAGGAACACATGGTCAAGCCCCACACGGTTAAATGAATTGTCTAAGGCAAGCACGCCTTGAATCTCATGCGCCATTATCATTGCTTCTAAAACGTCGTGCATGGTGAGCGGTGCTTTATTTTGGCTGACATTCTGCTGACTGATATAGTCCGCCACTGCCAAAATTCCGCCTAAGTTGTCCGAAGGATGTCCCCATTCAGCAGCAAGCCATGTATCGTTATAATCAAGCCAGCGCACCATACAGCCGATATCAAAAGCGGCTTTGATAGGGTCGAGTCGATGGGAAGTACCGGGGACGCGCGCGCCGTTAGGGGTTATTTGGTCGGCGCAATCGGGTCCTAGATGCTTGGTACATTCAGGAAAGCGTAATGCCAGTAGTCCGCAGCCTAGCGTATCCATCAGGCAGTAGCGGGCGGTATTCCAAGCATCAGCGCTATTAGGCGAGTCATTATCGATAGAGTAATTGAGCACGTAATCGGCAATTTTTTGAATTTCATCGTCGTACTCTGGACGAATATTGCTCTCTACGGTGGCATTTTGAGTGTTAGACATAATCGTTACCCCTTCCTTGAGTCAAATATTTGAGCGATTAAACATTAAGCGATGCGCTTTAACGGTCTATTAGTTAGAGTTTCTATTAATAAACCATTTGTTAATCAGCCATCCATCAAAAATAACATACTCAATATCGAACAACAGTGAAGTCGTGTAAGACTGTTTTATCGTTTAATAAGTTTTGATGAATCTATTCAAGGTAAAGGTAAAAAGACGCGCGGCTATCAAATCATGAGATAAACCAAACCGACAATGAATAAAAGCGCCAGTATCAAGAGTAAAAAGCTGAGGATGCTACTTACCATCCCTGAGCGTTCTTTTTTTACTTTTACTTTTTTAATGACGGGCAAAGCCATGGTGACATGCTCAAGGCCGTCTTCAAGATAGCGCTCACCTTCAGCAATAAAGCCGAGTGACTCATAGAAGTGTAGCAAATAAGTCTGGGCGGAGATGATGATGGTTTTTTTACCATAATTTTTACGGCAGTACTTGATGGCCTCAAGCATTATTTGACGGGCAACGCCATTGCCTCGGTGCTCTGCTAGCACCAAAACTCTGCCAATCGCAGGTATGGGACCTGAAGGGTTAACCGAGGATCTTTTATGATTAAATTGCGGCGGGATAATGCGGCAATAGCCAATCAAGGCTTCATTTTGATGGGCGACCAGATGTAAGCAATCAAAATCTACCTCGTCCATATCTTGATATGGGCAGTTTTGCTCGACCACAAATACTTGTGAGCGGGCTTTTAAAATATGATAAAGATCAACGGTGGTCAGCTCATCAAAGGTTTTTATAGAAAATTCACAGGTCATAGTCAAATAGCTTCTAACGATTTAAAGGGCGTTCATAGGGTAACAATATAAATTCTAAACATTCTAAATATAGCAATTAAATATAGCAATAATGCATCAAAGACTGAGCATTATAACGATTTCGCCCTACATTAACTATTTAAGGTTTGACTGATTTTATCTAAATTCAAACTATCAGACATGGCATTGAATATCTCATAGTATTTACCGTGATTGGCATAAAGCTCGTCGTGCGTGCCAGTCTCCATCACACGGCCATTTTCAATCACCACCAAATCATCAGCATCGATAATTTGCGAGATATTATGCGAGACGATAATCACCGTACGGTCTTTTTTAATTAAATCCAAGCTGTGCTTAATCTGCTGGGTGGCGATGGCATCAAGGCTGGCGGTTGGTTCATCCAAAAATACAATCGGTGGGTCTTTTAAAAACATACGTGCCAGCGCAATACGCTGCTGCTGACCACCAGAAAGCAGCTTAGCCTCACTTTCATAACCTTCAGGCATGCCAAGGATTTGCTCATGAATAGAGGCTTGTTTGGCGGCGTCAATAATTTCTTCATCGGTGGCATCCATCGCCCCGTAGCGAATGTTGTCAGCGATGGTCCCTGAGAAAATATGGTTTTTTTGTAGTACCAAGCCGATTTGTTCACGCAAGTTATGGGTGCTGTAGTCTTCTAGATTGCGACCATCGAGACAAATAGTGCCGCTACTGGGGTCATAGAATTTAACCAATAAATTAATAATGGTGCTTTTACCTGCGCCGCTTAATCCGACCAAAGCGGTAATGCGATTGGGATAAATATTAAAACTCACATCATGCAGCGCCTGTTTGCCATTCGGATAGGAAAAATTGACATCTTTTAGCTCAATATGACCTTTTAAATCGGTACATTTGACTTTGCCTTCGTTCTCAATCGCTTGGTCATCGTCCAAGATATCAAAGAAGCCTTCCGCATAAGTGAGTGCATTATTGATTTGATCATAGATACGGTGCAATTCGCGAATGGGGGCGGCGACGTTTTGAAATAGTAAGATATGAAACATAATCGCGCCAATGGTCATCTGCCCATTGAGCACAAAATACGAGGTCAAAACAATAATGACGACCACGCCGATTTGCTCGATAAAGGTTTTGCCAGCGTTATACATAAACGCGATACTGCGAATACGTAGCTGATTGGCGGTCATATCCTTTTGGATTTCCCAGTGCTTATCGGACTCAATCGGCTCACGAACAAACGACTTAATAACGGTGATAGAGTCAATAATCGAAATCACCAAGCCGCTTTTGGTCTCACGGTATTGGCGCATTTGTTTGCGGAATCCTTGCAAACGATTGGCTTGGCGCTGACTGACAAAAAAGTAAATCGGCACGATAACCAAACCGACCATACCGACCCAAAAATTGGCATTAAACATAATGATTAATGACACGATGGCACTGGCAAACAGCGGCAGCATGTCAATAAAGAAGTTTTGCACCAGTTGCGTGAGGCTGCTGACACCCAAATCAATACGGGTTTGCAGCTTACCGCTAGCGTTCTCATCACTGGTATAAAACGCCATTTTGTAAGACAAAATACGGTCGACCACTTTTTGAGACAGGTCACGCGATAAGTTAATACGGATACGCTCACCAAAGTAGCGCTGACCAAAGGTGATGATGACGTTTAGTATCTCTTTCACCAATAAAATCACACTAATGAGCGTGAGTAGTCTTATGCCTTCTACCCATGGGTCGGGCAAATCGACAATATTGGTTAAGGTATCAATGGTATATTGCAAGACAAAGGCGTTAACCTGCGCGGTAAACGACCCGAGCACCGTCAGTATAAGGGTTAAAATGAAAAGCCCGCGATAGGGCCTTGCAAACTCTCCCAGCCTTTTTAGGATAGACCACAGCAAAGCCCCCCGTTCTGCTTTCTTAGTGGGAGGCTTATTATCTAAAGGAACACGGCGTGACTGGGGACGGGTTGTCATAAAAACTTAGCTCATTGATTTGGATATTTCACTAAATTATATTTACATTAAATATTAAATATTAAATATTAAATTTAAGTTTGGTATTATGTGGAGATATTCTTTGTTATCTTTTGGTGAACGCCGTTTGAAAATACTTCCTTATATCTTGATTAGCCTATTAGGAGGTGCCATTGTTCCGCTCCAGCTGGCTATTGTCAACGCTTTTCGAGAAAGTACGCAAGCCTCTCAAATCCAATCTACCTTTTATTTATACTTAGGAGGTGCATTGGCTTCTTTAGTGCTGTCCTATATGATGAGTGGTGGTATCAAACCGCCAATAATTGAAAATGCGACATGGTGGATGTGGTTACCAGGATTCTTGGGCAGCTTTTATATCTTGTTTATGTTTATTGCCGCGCCAAAGATAGGCGCAGGTAATACATTGCTCTGGGTTTTTCTAGGACAAATGTATTTTGCCTTGATTCTAAGCCAGACTGGGTTGTTTGGCTTAGAGGTCAAAACGATAGATATCTATAAAATTGCTGGTTTAGCCTTAGTCACTTTAGGCGGGATGTTAATGATATACGGTGAGAGTAAAATTAGCGGTTAAAAACTATCCGCTGGCACAAAAATTTCACCAACCATAATTCGGCGAGCAGAGCGGCTCATGGAGACTTTTTTGGCTTGCCAGCGACCATCAACTTGCTCGGTTTTACCACCAACTAAAAGCGTTCCTGATGGATGCCCAAAACGCACTTCACCTAATTCGCTACCACCAGCTGCTTCATTGACCAATGTACCTTGTGTGGTTGCCGCTGCGGCAATCGCCACCGCTGCCGTACCCATCATCGCATGATGCAATTGCCCCATACTCATGGCGCGTACCACTAAGTCAATGTCTGCTGCCTCAACTGCTTTTCCACTTGAGGCGCTATAACTTTGTGCAGGGGCAACCCAAGCAATTTTTGGGATATGCTGACTGCTTTGTGCTTCAGAGACGTCTTTAAATAAGCCCATTGCAACGCCGCCTTTGGCACGGATTGCCTCTAACTTAGCTAAGGTTCCGCTATTACTATTGATGTCGCCTTGCAGCTCAGTACCGGTAAAGCCTAAATCTTCTGCTTTCATAAAGATGGTTGGGATACCGGCACTGATAAAGGTGGCTTTGACGCTATCGGTATTTAGACCACAGCCAGACACATCAAAATCATCGATTAAATTGTTGGTCGGGAACATATCACTAGAGGAATCAACCGGATCAATAAATTCGATTTTGACTTCGGCAGCAGGGAAGGTGACGCCATCTAATTCAAAGTCGCCGGTTTCTTGCACTTGTACTTTGCCTTGCTCATCTAAGTAAACAGGCACATGAGCAATAATGGTTTTACTAATATTCTCTTGCCAAATACGCACTTCGCAAATGCCGTTGCTCGTATTATTACTGACACTAGCTTTCACTTTGGCCGCGTCAATCAAGCCCATATTAATCGCACAAGCGCCAACCGCAGCGGTTAAATTACCGCAATTTCCCGCCCAATCAATCATAGGCTTGGCGATATTGACCTGTCCAAACAAGTAGTTCACATCGTGGTCTGTCTTATCAGACTCAGATAAGATGACGGTCTTAGAAGTGCTAGAGCTACCATTGCCCAAGCCGTCAATTTGCTTACCATAAGGATCAGGGCTACCGATGACCCGCAATAGGAAATTATCGCGCGCCTTGCCAGCAATTTGGCAGCGCTCCGGTAAGTCGGATAATTTAAAGAAGGTACCTTTTGAGGTACCACCGCGCATATAGGTGGCAGGGACAGAGACTTGTGGGGCGAATTTTGGTGTGTTTTTTAAAGGTGTATGTTGTGAAGTTGATTGGGTCATTTCTTATTCCTTATATCTGTTTATGAGGATGAGAGTCGTTAATACACTATTTTTGTGGTAAAATGCCACAAGGATTAATATTTTGAATATGGAGAAATTTATGTCCACTGCAAGCATACGTCTTAACAAGGCGCTGGTTGATAAAGCCTATGCGATATCTAAAGCACAACATCGTACCCCGCCAAAGCAAATAGAGCATTGGGCTACCATTGGACAAATTATGGAAGACAACCCTGATCTGTCTTACGAATTTGTTCGTCAGCTTTTGATTGCTCAAGCAGAAGTTGATGCTGGTATGGTTGAACCCTACGAATTTGGATAGTTTATTTTGGATAAATAATGACTCAGTCTTTAAGTGTTATTCAATCACATAGTTTTAAAAAAGCCGTTAAAAAATTGCACAATAATCAAAAAGCTGATTTAGATGATGCTGTACGTGCCATCATTGACAATCCTGGGCTAGGTGTGCAAAAGGTAGGTGACTTATCATCAGTACGAATTTATAAGTTTAAAATGCTAAAGCAGTTAACATTATTGGCTTATCAAATCGATGATGGTCAGCTTGTCCTTACCTTGTTAATGTTTGGCCCACATGAGAACTTTTATCGTGATGTTAAATTAATACTTTAATGCTTGTTATATGGCACTAGGCTCATTATTTTTCATATCCAAAGATTAAAAAACCGATGCCGTATAATTTATACAACATCGGCTCTTTAATTATTTAACACTCATGACACTTACGCAATATCTAGCGTGCCATCGATAAACTCTTTGGCAAAACGTTGTAGCATACCGCCCGCGTTATACATTTTGACCTCATCCGCGGTATCTAAACGACAGATAACGGGCGCTTTATCAACGGTGCCGTTTTTACGATGAATCACTAGCGTCATCTCGCCGCCAGCAGATACTTCGCCTTCGATATCAAACACTTCGGTGCCATCGATATTTAGAGTATTACGATTAATCCCT
Organism: Psychrobacter sp. DWR1-2-3; assembly: GCF_049896465.1. NCBI lineage: Bacteria > Pseudomonadati > Pseudomonadota > Gammaproteobacteria > Moraxellales > Moraxellaceae > Psychrobacter > Psychrobacter sp. DWR1-2-3. The sequence goes on along the minus strand of NZ_JAFCUJ010000002.1, from coordinate 342,738 downwards.
TCTTTAAACTGGACGGGTAGTGCACCCATGCCAACCAAGTTCTGACGATGGATACGCTCGAAATCTTCAGCGACCACCACTTCAACGCCAGCCAGACGTACACCTTTGGCAGCCCAGTCACGGCTTGAGCCTTGACCATAGCCGTCGCCTGCGATGATGATAAGCGGCTGCTCGCGGTTCATATAGGTTTCAATCGCTTCCCACATGCGCATGACCTGACCTTCTGGTTCAACTCTAGCAAGCGAACCTTGGATAACGTCACCGTTCTCATTGCGTACCATCTCATTTAATAGCTTAGGATTAGCAAAGGTTGCACGCTGGGCGGTTAAATGGTCGCCGCGATGGGTCGCGTAAGAGTTATAATCTTCCGCAGGCAGACCCATGGTATCAAGGTACTCGCCAGCGGCTGAGTCACCCAAAATCGCATTAGACGGTGATAAATGGTCAGTGGTGATATTGTCACCAAGCACCGCTAATGGACGCATGCCTTTTAGCTTATTCATCGCTGCCATTTTGCCTTCCCAATACGGCGGACGGCGGATATAAGTGGTCTGCTCGCGCCAGTTATAGAGTGGGCTTAATGCTTTTCCAGTGTCTTTTTTGGCCTCATCAAACATCGGGATATAAACGGCGTTAAATTGCTCAGGCTTCACCGCTTTGGCAACGATAGCATCAACTTCGTCATCATCGAACCAGATGTCTTTTAGATACACGTCATTGCCGTCTTGGTCTTTGCCCAACGAGTCTTTTTCGATATCAAAGCGAATGTTACCGGCGATAGCATAAGCAATCACCAGTGGTGGCGACGCTAAAAACGCTTGCTTGGCATACGGGTGGATACGACCATCAAAGTTACGGTTGCCTGATAGTACCGCGGTGGTAAATAGGTCACGCTCGATGATTTCTTGCTCAATCTTAGGATCAAGCGCGCCACTCATACCGTTACAAGTGGTACAAGCAAAGCCAACCACGTCAAAGCCGATTTCTTGTAGCTCAGGCATCAGACCGGCTTCTTCTAGGTACATTTTTACCGTTTTTGAGCCAGGTGCTAATGACGATTTCACCCAAGGCTTACGCAATAAGCCTTTTTTATTCGCATTACGGGCGACAAGACCAGCAGCAACCATATTGCGCGGGTTAGACGTATTGGTACAACTGGTAATCGCGGCGATAATCACCGCGCCATCTGGCATTAGACCATCTTTTGGTTCAGGTAATTTATCACCTTCACCATGAGCAATCCCTTTCGCAACCAAGTCTGTGGTTGATACGCGTGCATGCGGACGTGAAGGGCCTGCCATATTACGGACGACAGCCGATAAATCAAACTCAAGCACACGGTCATAAACCGCATTTTCCATGCCGTCAGCCCATAGACCGGTTTGCTTAGCGTATTGCTCAACCAATTTAATTTGAGCCTCAGAACGACCGGTTAGGCGTAGATAATCGATGGTTTGCTCATCGATATAGAACATCGCTGCGGTTGCGCCATATTCTGGGGTCATGTTTGAGATAGAAGCACGGTCACCGACGCTTAATTGGCGTGCACCTTCACCGAAGAATTCGATATAAGTAGATACCACGCCTGCATCACGTAAGAATTCAGTCATCGCCAATACCAAATCGGTACCAGTAATGCCTTTTTGCAATTTGCCGGTTAGCTTAACACCAACGTAATCTGGCAGGCGCATATAAGACGGGTTGCCTAGCATGACGCTTTCCGCTTCAAGCCCGCCCACCCCAATTGAGATAACGCCTAAAGCATCAACCATCGGGGTATGGCTATCAGTACCAACCAAAGTATCGGCAAACGCCACTTGTTCACCAGCTTTATTTTGTACCACTTGTACAACCGGTGACATTTTTTCTAGGTTGATTTGGTGCATGATGCCGTTACCGGGCGGTACGACGTTGACGTTATCAAAGGCATACTGACACCAGTTAATAAAGTGGAAACGGTCATCGTTACGGCGCTCTTCGATAGCACGATTTTTTTCAAAGGCATTCTCTTCAAAACCTGCATGCTCAACAGCTAGTGAATGGTCAACGATCAATTGCGTTGGTACGATAGGATTCACTTTTGATGGGTCACCGCCTTGCTCAGCGATGGCGTCACGTAGACCAGCCAAGTCAACAAACGCAGTCTGACCTAGGATATCATGACAAACGACGCGAGCAGGATACCACGGAAAATCTAGGTCTTGCTTGCCTTCGATATGCTGCTTAAGCGCTGCGGTTAAGTCTTCTGGTGGGCAGCGGCGTACCAAGTTTTCACACAATACTTTTGAGCAGAACGGTAGCTTGTCATACGCGCCAGCTTCGATGTTTTCGATGGCTTCACGGGTATCAAAGTAATATAAATCTGTGCCAGGTAATGGCTTTTTAAAGGGTTCATTCATCGGTTGTACAAGGGCGTTGTCCATAAGTCACCTTTAGCTGTTGGCTGGTTGCAATGTTGCAATGAGGGCTACTCGTAAAAGAGTTTTTGATAATTTTGATAAAACGAGCGGTTCTTTTAGCAAAGCATTATCTAGCGTTGATGATTAAGCGCTAAAGAATCAGCTTTACTAAAAAAACGGGCATTCATTAGAAAATGGCTAAGCGCATGAGAAGTAATTGTAGGATGCGCCTTACGCACCAATAAGACAGCACACCCTACAAACCTTCTATATCATGAAAAATTAACGCGCACTCATCTCTGGTACTGGACGCAATTCTTCACCGGTATATTCCGCACTTGGGCGAATGATACGGTTATTGGCACGTTGCTCAAACACGTGTGCGGCCCAGCCTGTTAAACGCGAGCAAACAAAGATTGGCGTGAACAGTTTGGTTGGAATACCCATAAAGTGATAGGCAGACGCATGGAAAAAGTCAGCGTTACAGAAGAGTTTTTTCTCGCGCCACATGACTTCTTCACAGCGAACTGAAACAGGATAAAGCACTTCATCACCAACATCGGCTGCTAGCTTCTCAGCCCAACCTTTAATAACGACGTTACGTGGGTCTGATTCGCTATAAATAGCATGACCAAAGCCCATGATTTTGTCTTTACGCGCCAGCATTGCCATCATCTCAGACTCTGCTTGGTCAGGAGAGGTAAAGCCTTCAATCATATCCATCGCCGCTTCATTGGCGCCGCCATGTAAATGACCGCGTAATGAGCCAATCGCGCCGGTGATACAAGAATGGATATCAGATAGGGTAGAGGCACACACACGCGCAGTAAAGGTTGATGCGTTAAACTCATGCTCAGCATAAAGAATCAGTGATACATTCATTACCTTGGTATGCAGCTCGTTTGGTTTTTCACCTTTAAGCAGATGTAAGAAATGACCGCCAATCGTATCATCGTCGGTTTCGGTTTCGATACGCACATTGTCATGGGTAAAGCGATACCAGTAATTGATGATTGATGGGAATACCGCCAGCATACGGTCGGTTTTATCGTTCTCTTGTGAGAAGTCAGTTTCCATCTCAAGGTTACCAAGCATCGAGCAACCGGTACGTAATACATCCATCGGATGGGCGTCCGCAGGAATACGCTCAAGCACATCTTTTAATGCTTGAGGTAAGCCACGTAAACCTTTCAATTTAGTTTGATACGCATCAAGCTCGCTTTGGGTTGGCAAGTTGCCGTATAGAAGCAAGTAGGCCACTTCTTCAAAGATACATTTGTCAGCCAGCTCTGATACATCATAACCACGATAAGTCAGACCTGAGCCTGATTTACCAACCGTTGATAATGAAGTCTTGCCAGCGACCTGACCACGTAGACCTGCGCCTGAAAGTTCTTTCTGTGCTGCCATGCTTAAATTCCTTTTATAGGTAGCTTTTTTGAGAAAGCGTTAATAAGGGTTTCGGTATTATTAAATAGCCATCAATAAAACTGAATATCAACGATATTGCTAAATTGCTAAGATGTTCACTGATGGTTTATTTGTATGTTTCTTGATTATCTTTACTTATTTACTATCGGCAAATAACTTATCGAGCGTTTGCTCAAACTCATGATAGTTTAAGAAGTCATAAAGCTCCATACGGGTTTGCATGGTATCGACGACTTTTTCTTGCGTGCCATCATCAAGCAGATGCTGATAAACGTTTAATGCCGCTTTATTCATCGCACGAAACGCTGACAATGGATAAAGTACCATATCAACCCCAACCGCATATAACTGTTCGGTAGTATAAAGGTCGGTTTGACCAAACTCAGTCATATTGGCAAGGACTGGAATATCGAGTACATCGGTAAACTTACGGTACATCTCGATATCCGTCAATGCTTCGGCAAAAATCATATCAGCACCAGCTTCTTGGAAAGCAACCGCGCGCTCAACCGCTGCATCAAGCCCTTCAACAGATAGGGCGTCTGTACGAGCCATCACCACAAAGTCTTTATCCGTTTTTGCATCAAGCGCCGCTTTTAGGCGATCAACCATCTCAGAGATACTCACGATTTCTTTATTTGGGCGATGACCACAACGCTTTTGTGCGACTTGGTCTTCGATATGTACGGCGGCAACGCCTGCTTTTTCCATTTTCTTAATGGTTTGGGCGATGTTAAATGCGCCGCCAAAGCCGGTGTCGATATCGACCAATAATGGCGTATCAACCGCATCGGTGATACGGCGCGCATCTTCTAAAACATTATCAAGGCTGGTCATACCTAAGTCCGGCAGACCAAATGAGGCATTGGCCACGCCAGCACCAGAGAGGTATAACGCTTGATGACCGACTTGGGTCGCCATCATCGCCGTATAGGCGTTAATCGCGCCAGCAATCTGTAGCGGTTGGTTGTTATCGTTTTTTTGTTTCATTGCACTGCGAAAGCGAGCGCCGGCTGATAAAGTCATGTCGTAGTCCTTACGTGGAGGGATAATCTTATTAATATGAGGCAAGGTGTTATTGTTGTGCCTGATTATACCCAATTATCCATGATTACAAAGCGGTGTTTTATATCAACTCATTAGTAATATTTAATATAATTAGTACTATAGTTAAATTCATTCATATAATGAATAGCTATATCCAATTTTTAGAGATTTACTGAAATTACTATTCATATTGCTAAAGTTAAAAAATCTTCGCCATACTATTATTTACATTTAGTTACAAATAGCTTGGTTTTTTAATCTACTTATGCCTTTGGCAATAAATAATAAATGAGAGGACTTATAAATAAAAAGCCCTGATAGCTAAGCTAAAAGGGCTTTTATGATAAAAGGCTTTCTAAGTACTTTTAATCAAAGTTAACCAGAATTAACCAAGGAATCCTGCAAGGTTGGCTAGGAACAATAGCGCAAAACCTGCTAAAAATATCAGTCCTGCAATGGATAAGGCATTCATACCGGCTGATATTTTTTGATGGCTGCGTACCAGTGAGTAGTTGAGCCAACCAAAGATAGGCGCAGAGACAAACGCCGATATCATGGCAAATTTCAGCATTGAGCCTAATTGTCCGGTAAAGAAGGTGATAATCACCAGTCCGCCACCAATCGCATAAGTGGTCCAAAAAGCGATTTGTTTCTTATTAATCTCGCTTTGACCTTTAATCAAACGCCAGCATTCGGCATTGGCACGGCCATAGCCATCAGCACAAGTAATGGTAGTACCAAACATACACATAAAGGCGACGAACGCGACCAGTAGTCGTGACCATTCACCAATGGTTGCGGTATACATATTAATCAGCTGGTTGATATAGGCGCCGCCAACCAATTCAATCTCTTGACCTGAACCATACTGGACAAACACCCCTAACGCTAAGAAAAACAGCGCCAAAATAGCCGAAACCGCATAGCCAACGTTAAAGTCCAATAAGCCTTGGCGATGGGTGGTGTTATCAGCTTTTCTTTTTGCTGAGGTCCACATCGAGGTAATAGCAGCAAACTCAAGTGGCGCTGGCATCCAGCCCATCAGTGCCACAATGAAGCCTAAAGTTGCAAGATTCCAAGGAGAGGCGGCAACAAAATCCACCGCCATAACCGTTGGCTTGCCCGCGGCAATCACGACCGCTGCTACCGTGGCTGACGTCAGGGCAATCATAATCCACTTAGTCACGCCATCGAGCAGCTTATAATGACCGGCAATTAAAAAGAACCATGAGACCGCAACGATGATTAAAGCCAAGCTCATGGTGGATAGACCAAGAGAGGCGGGTAGCATAAAGCCCAATATCACTGCCGCAATCAAGGATACCGCACCGGTACTAATCACCGCTGATAGGATAGAGAGGAGAAAGTAAATCCAAAGATAGGCTTTTGAGCGTTTGGCATAACCTGCGATTAAACTCTCGCCGGTGTCATAAACATAATCAGTACCGAAGCGAAAAAACGGATACTTAAACACGTTAGCTAAAATAATCATAATCGCCAGCTGCCAGCCATAAAGTGCGCCAGCCTGTGTCGACGAAATCAGATGCGAGCCACCGATAGCAGCGGTCGCCATTAAGATACCGGGTCCAAAAATCCGCCAGCTAAATCCTTCTTGCTGCGCGGTCACGGTAGCGCCATCGTCCGTGGCGCTCGGGTTGTTGAGTGGTTGTGTGGTCATGAATACCTCGAAATGGTTAAAACGGCAAATTATCACTTACCTGTGTCAGCTTGCCAATGATCATGAGAGAAACGATTTATCAAACAGCTAAATATAAAACGATTCGTCTTGTCTCGACTTTAGCATAATGCTGCTAGACAGGATAATGATTATTCTAATTATTATTACTAATAGTTTGCATGCCCATTCTCGATAGTTAGCATAATAAGTTATGAATATCAAGGGTTTTGAGCAGGTATTTTTTGCCGGTTCTTTATAACACAATACGCCGCCGATATCTGCCATTTGGCGCTATTTAGAGCGCTTTAATGCGCTTTAACGCTGTAAGGTAAAGCTTTGCTTGCGATAAGTGATACCGCGGCGCTCATATACCTGATAAATCGCGCTCAGCAGGTCAGGGATTTTAGGATGGACAAAGTCTTTGAGGGTATGCAGGTAAATAGGAGAGGTGGCGTTTTCATGCAGCAGGCGTCGATAGACGATCTGCTCGGTGCGCACCGTTTTTAAGCTGGCAGGTACCAAGGTAATGCCTTCGCCCGCGGCAACCAAGCCAAGCGCCACTTGTAAATCACTGACGGTGGTGGTCATAAATGGCGAGATGCCATATTGGGCAAACAGATGTAGCAAGGGTTCGGTCACCGGTTCAAGAGAAGGCTGCTCGTCAGATGACTGTTTATGTCGGCTGCTGCTTTTATCAGTAGCAGCGATATGGTTAATAGGCGTATTAATAGGTTGGGTGGTCGTTGATATAGGCAAGTGGGTTTGATGGTATAAAATCAAACGGTTATTTGCCAAATCAATCAGACGTTGCTCATCAATATGAGCGAGCGCATGCGCTTTAGGAAGCGCCACCATATAACGCTCATGACGTAATAATATTTGCTGAATCCACGGGTCTTGATGGGCAAAGCGCCCAAAACCTATATCAATCTCACCGGTTTTTAAGGCTTCGATTTGCTGATAGGAGCTGATGTCCTTGAGATTGACCTCAATATCAGGATTGGACTGTTTTAGCTTAGCGATGACTTCGGGTAATAAGCCGTACAGCACCGATGGTACAAAGCCGATATTTAAGGCAGTACTTGGCGCCGACAAGCGTTGGGTCATGCTAGTAACCGTATCAATCTCTGTCAGAATGGCGCTGATTTTATCGTAAAAGAAGACACCCGCTTCTGTCAGATGTAGTGGTCTATGATAACGGTCAACCAATTCCACCCCCATATCGGTCTCAAGCTGCTTGAGCAACCGGCTAAGCGTCGGCTGTGACAACCCTGTTTTGGTGGCAGCGGCGCTAAAGCTTCTTAAGTCCGCGATAGCAATAAAAGCATTGAGCTGTTTTAAATCCATATTGTGATGCCCATCTGTCTATGACGCTTATTTAACCGGATATGGTGGCTATTTTATATAAATAGGAGGAACAAGCGTAAAATTATACTTGAAGGAGAGCAGGCGACCCACTATATTGTGTGGTAACGATAGTGTTACAATTTAGCAAACAATTGATGTAAATTAGCCATACCAACAAAACGTGCAAACAAGCTGTATTTACCCTCATTCTAGCAATTTTCTATTTTTCGTGGCATTAACTGTTCTGGTATCACTTCATGAGCGATAAAAAAAGCAACCAAAGTGCGGATTTAGAGGCCAATTTAGCGAAGATTGCTAATGCTAAGCCACGAAGACGCTCTCGTAAAGACAATATTTATGAGCGCTTTATCACGCGTGTCGAAAATGTAGACAGCAGCGATAATAATACCAATCGCGAACAAGCGAATGTCAACGACGGCAGGCTTGCGCCATTAAAACCGCTAAAAAACGCCGATAAGCTGTCATCATATGAGCCTTTGAGCGCCGCAGAGCTGGAGTTATTTGCTAGCCAGCAAGATGAGTTGCGACAACAGAGCAGTCTACAGGGAACGAATGCCTCAAGCACGGGTGTTAATTTAGACTTTTCCGATGAAAACGAGAGTTTGGGTAAAAGTCGTGCAGCCATAGCTGATATAAATGACTCATCAAATACTGAAGCAGATGACGACTATGCAAACAAGGCTAATAACACTACTGCCAGAGAGACATCTTCGTTTTCTAGTGCAGCGCCTTTAGATGATGCAAATCGCATTTCTGAAAGCTATGAGAAAAATGAAAGCATTGATATTAAAAGCCTTGATATCGACGATATAGCCACACAAAGCTCAACTAAATTAATCCCAGTAAAAGATAAGAAGCTGGCAAGTAGCAAAAAACCGCTTATCATCGGGATGATAGTTGGCTCATTATTGATTGCAGCAGTCGTATTGACCCTTATCTTTACCGGCTTCTTATCAACCAACACATCGACTGAGCCGGCGCTACCTATTAATGCTGGCACGCCTAAAAGCAATAGTGACAGCAGTGGCAATAAGGTAGCTACAGCAAGTAATACGCCTGATACTGGTAATCAGTCGACCATAGATGCTCAAACCAGTGTACCAAGCACTGGCAATAAAGATCTTGATAATAAAAACACTGCCAAGAATACACAAGGTGCCGATGGTCAATCTACAGCGGCCACGACCAATAATTCAGAAAATGAATCGGCATCTGAGCCAGCTATTACATACGAAGATTTTAGAGAAGAGTCACAAAGTACGTTATTTCGTGAGACCAACGATTAAGAAGGTTTAATATGCTAAAAAGGCATTAAATCTGTGCTTTTATACCGTTTATCCGCTAATCCTAGCGCTCATACCAAAAACCGTTGCATCGTGTCATAGGTTACGTATCATCATATAAAGACGCGGATATATACCGCTCATCATATATATGGATACGGTACTGACTTATGAGCCCCTCAAGTAATGACATAAATCCTGATATCGCTACAAAGCTGCCTAGCAATAGCCTTAACAGTGATGATGTTATCTTGAATATCGAGGGTCGAAAGCGTATGCGTCGGCCCTATGAGCGCTACATGCAGCAGCAAGCCATGCAAAAATCGTTAGAAAATTCTGCAGCGGATGCGACTATGGTACATAAGCTACATAAGCTACATAAGCTACATAAGCAGAGCGAGAACCATCAATCCTCAGATATCATTCATTCTAACGAAAATGAAACAGTCACAGCTCACCAATCAACCTCTCCCTGCTGTGCTGACACGGCTAAATTTACAAAGAAACCTAGAAAGAGTAGCTCGCTTAATCATGCCAAGTTTCTCAGTGTTATGGCTATTTTTTGCGCTGTCTTCTTATTTGCCGTGTTTGCCTTCAATTACTTACTCTCAAAAAACTCTCAGGTACCACTAGGATTTAACAGCGCGTCAGTTGCTAAGCAAATGAATGCAGACTTAGTAACCGACCCTAATTCTATTCCTACTTTCATTGCACCACGAGATGAGACAAAAAATGAAAGGCAAAATGGTAATGAGCAAATCAATACTATAAATGCTATAAAAGTTAAAACAGCACTTAGTGAGCATGATTTTAGACAAGAGGCGCAGAATACCTTATTCCGTGACTCAGAAAAACAGGCCAGCCAGAAGCCTGACATTGCGACTCAACCAAAAATTAACCCGCAAGATTTTAAAGCAGAAGCTAAGAGCACCTTATATCGGGATGAGACTAAAGCAGGTAAATAATCTGAGACGGTCTTAATTTCAACGCCTGTCTATTTCAGAATATTCTGCTGGCAATTGGCTAAAAAAATACGTGAGAGAAAACCAACACCTTAGACAACTTCCATTTCTAATAGTGTAGTAGATGACGCTTCTAACTGATCATATTTTATCACCACATTATTACCTTCAAGACTGGTATCAAGCTCAACATGGTAAGTAGCAAGCGTGACACTTGTATCATCCAAGCATTGACCGGTGGCAAGGTTAAATCTCTGCTTATAAATAGGTGAGGCCACATACAGTACCGCTTCATCAATGCCAGCATCGTTGGTCACGGTAGTGCCTCCAATTAACCCTCTAGATACTACATTGGCTTGACTAAAGGGGTCATAGTTATCAAGCGCAAACAGCTTAGCATCCTTAGTGCGAAAAATTGCCACTTGTTTACCCTCTATCAGTGCGCAAACACCAGTCTCAGGGAGTATGTCTTCTAATTTACAAACGGTATACTGGTTCATTGGGTGATCCTTATTCGTATATGATCGGAAAGTGTTAAACGTTGATTAAGCCAGCTCGGTCACTAAGATTTTAGCCTTTTCACTATCGGTCGCAGGGCGAATTTGCTCGCGCTCGGTGACAAAGACCACATTGTCATCCCCTTGCTCACTATTGACGAAGTGACGGAAACGTTTGAGCTTTTCGCTATCGGTGATGGTGGCTTTCCACTCACATACATAGTTGTCGATCAGCAGTTGCATCTGCGCCTCTAGCTCATCAGCGATGCCTAAACTGTCTTCAATAATAACGGCTTGTAAATATTCCAATCCGCCATCTAAGCTCTCGCGCCATTTTGAGGTACGCTGGAGTTTATCTGCTGTTTTTATATAAAACATGATAATACGGTCGATGTATTTGATGACCGTGTCGCTATCAAGATCGGTGGCAAACAGCTCGCCATGACGCGGGGTCATACCGCCATTACCACAGACAAATAAATTCCAACCATTTTCGGTGGCGATAATGCCAAAGTCCTTGCTTTGTGCCTCCGCACACTCACGCGTACATCCGGACACGCCCATTTTTATCTTGTGCGGTGAACGCACCCCTTTATAGCGGTCTTCTAATCTTAGGGCTAAGCCGACACTGTCATCGACACCATAGCGACACCAGTTATTACCCACACACGATTTAACTGTTCGCAGTGACTTACCATAAGCGTGACCGGTCTCAAAGCCAGCTTGCACCAATTGTGTCCAGATATCAGGGAGTTGGTCTAGACGTGCGCCAAATAAATCCACGCGTTGACCACCTGTGATTTTGGTATACAGATTAAATTCTTTGGCGACTTGTCCGAGGATGATCAGCTTATCAGCGGTGATTTCACCACCCGGCACACGAGGTACGACAGAATAGGTGCCGTCTTTTTGGATATTGCCTAGATAATAGTCATTGCTGTCTTGCAACGGTGTCAGTTCAGGCTTAAGCACATAATCATTCCAGCATGAGGCCAAGATGGAGGCGACCGTAGGTTTGCAAATCTCACAGCCATGACCGTTACCATGCTCATCCAAGAGAGCATCAAAGGTTCTAATACCATGAACACGAATCAAGCTATAGAGCTCTTGACGGGTATAGGCAAAGTGCTCACATAAATCATTATTGACCTCAAACCCAAGGGTCGTTAACTGATAGCTTAAAGTATCTTTCACCATAGGCGCACAGCCACCACAGCCTGTACCTGCACTGGTACAAGATTTCAATTCTGCAATGGAGTACGCACCGTTCTCAACCGCCGCGCAAATAGCCCCTTTGGTGACGTTGTAGCATGAGCAAATCGTGGCACTATCTGGTAAATTTTCTATACCCATCGTTGGTTTTTCAACGTTAGGTAAAATCAGGCTTTCAGGATGGGCAGGCAAGTCGATATTGTTGAGATATAGCTGTAATAGATTGTTATAGTCTTCGGTATCACCGACCAACACCGCGCCAAGCAAGCGTTTATTATCAGGCGTTGTGACCAATTTCTTATAAATGCCCTCAGCAGGATTTTGGTACAAATAGCTCAAGCTGTCCGCGCTGTTGCCATGGGCGTCGCCAATACTACCCACATCCACGCCCATCAGTTTGAGCTTGGTGCTCATATCAGCGCCCGTAAAGGTTTGCGACTGATCTCCTGTGATTTGTGCCGCGCAAATACTCGCCATGCTGTAGCCTGGTGCTACTAAGCCAAATATCTTGTTATCCCACACCGCGCATTCGCCAATAGCGTAGACATGCGCGGCATTGGTGCGGCATTGTTCGTCAATTAAAATACCACCTCGTGCACCTATCTCAATACCGCACTCAGGATTGTTTTTGATAATGCCATCTTGCGGACGAATACCTGCACTAAAGACGATCATATCGGTGTCAAGCGAGGTATCATCGGTGAATTGCATGGTCAGCTGGCACGGATTCTCACTAAAGGTGCTCAGGTTTTTATGTATCGCGTCGCTATTATCAATAATGGCTTGGGTATTCTTACCAGTCAATACTTTGACGCCAAGCGCCTCAATTTTTCGTTTTAAAATATCGCCGCCAGCCGCATCAAGCTGTACGCCCATCAATTGCGGAGCAAACTCTACCACATAAGTCTCTAGTCCTAAGGTGACCAGTGCTTTTGCTGCTTCAAGCCCGAGTAACCCTCCACCTACAACCACGCCTCTTTTTACTTTTGGTTGTTCCGCGATGGCAAGAATGTCATCCAAATCAGCAATGGTGCGATATACATGACAGTGTGCATGCTCACGCCCTGGAATCGGTGGTACAAATGGATATGAGCCTGTCGCCAGCACCAGCTCACCATATTCAATCCGCTCGCCAGCTTCAGTGATGATGTATTGATTATTGGTGTCAATATCTACAATACGCTGGTTCAGGTGCAATTGAATCTGGGCAGATGCATAGGCGCTTAAATCAACCAAGTTGAGCTTACTAACATCTTTATGCTCAAAGTAGCTCGATAAATATACCCGATCGTAAGCGGGACGGTCTTCTTCAGCAAACACATGAATATCAAACTGCTCATGTAACCCTTTTTCTATGGCTCGCTCAATAAAATGATGTCCAACCATACCGTTACCAATCACCACCAACTTAGCTTTACCTGCCTTACTCACTATAGTGCTACTCATGTAATTATCCTTAGTCATGGGTTTGTCTAAATAGTGCTTACAGTAATTACATCTTCAATAACTGTGCCAAGCACCGTTATATAGCGCCATATCTTTAAGCGAGAGTCTCATCACTACAGACGAAAAACCTGACGATGACAGTGTATTTCCTAGGCGGCGTGGTATGTGTGAGGATATAAATAGCAACGATAAATAAAAAAGTCTTCTCTCATTAAAAGTGAGGATACAAAAAATGGATGCACCAAAATAGATAAAACCATGCACCAATTTGATTGTATTTATGGCAGTCAGGGTTTTTCATTCATCTCGATAAAATAAGCGTTTCTATATGGCTATTAAATTATGTATAACCTTGTAATAGCTGCTTGGAAGTCACCTATAGCAAAGCATGAACGCTTTTATCAAAGCCGAGGTTTTATCTGTATAACGAAGCTGATAGCGGCAGCTGGCACAGCCATTGCACCCCCTTAAATGCTCTAACTGGTCAGTTCGTTCAACATAACGTGTTCTTACGGCTTTCCATGTTAGCCCTGAATTTTACTATTTAAGGAAACCGCTTATGTCGTCATCGCCATCACCGAGCCCTGCTGCACCAAATAAAAATAAGCTCAATATTCTCTCTTTTACTGGTAAAAACCAGATACTCCATCTTGGATGGATGGCTTTTTTTCTGACCTTTTTTGTATGGTTTAACCACGCACCATTCTTATCTGCCATCGGTGAGACTTTGAGTTTGACCAAAGACCAAGTCAAAACGTTATTGATACTAAACGTCGCCTTGACGATTCCAGCGCGAGTCATTATTGGCATGTTGACCGATCGTTTTGGTCCGCGCCTCGTCTATACCGCCATTTTGGCTATTGGAGCGATTCCCTGTTTTACCTTTGCCTTTGCGCAAGATTACAACACGCTGGCATTGTCCCGTTTTTTCTTGGGCTTTGTGGGTGCAGGGTTTGTGGTAGGCATTCGTCTCATGAGTGATTGGTTCCCTGCAAGCGAGTTGGGTACTGCTGAAGGTATTTATGGCGGTTGGGGTAATTTTGGTTCTGCTGCGGCGGCCCTGCTGTTGCCAACAGTAGCTATTATTGCTGCTGCTATATTTGGTGGTGATGAAGGATGGCGTTATGCGACAGCCACCTCCGGGGTGGTGATGATGCTCTATAGTGTGATTTTTTATAAGATGGTGCGTGATACGCCTAAGGGTGCGACGTATTTTAAGCCCAAAAAATCTGGTGCCATGATGGTGACTTCAGCAGGTGACTTTTGGCTGATGATGGCGTTTAAGCTGCCAATGTATTTGGCGTTAGCGCTTTTGGGATGGAAGTTATCACCCGCTAGTGTCAGCTTACTCAGTCAGGCAAGTGTCAATATCGTCTACATCGGATTGGTTATTTTATATATTTATGAGTTTGTGAGTAGTTATCGCTTTAATAAAAAGGTATTTACGACTCCTGTGCCAAAAGCGCATCAATATGATTTTAAGCAAGTCGGTATCTTAAATATTTTATACTTTGCGACCTTTGGCTCAGAGCTTGCCGTAGTGTCTATGTTGCCGCTTTTCTATCAAGAGACATTTAATCTATCAATTGTGATGGCAGGGGTTTTGGCATCTAGCTATGCGTTTATGAACTTGATGTCGCGACCGGGCGGCGGCTGGCTCAGCGATAAGTTTGGTCGCAAAATCACGCTGCTGATTTTGACTGCAGGTTTGGCTGTTGGTTATTTATTAATGGGTATCGTGGATTCAACATGGCCAATTGCCTTGGCATTATTCATCACGATGTTTTGCTCTTTCTTTGTACAAGCGGGTGAAGGTGCTGTGTTTGCAGTCATTCCACTGATCAAACGTAGCATGACCGGACAATTTGCTGGCATGACCGGCGCTTATGGTAATGTTGGCTCGGTTGTTTATTTAACTGTCTTAAGTCTGGTTTCTTATCAAGTATTCTTCATGGTAATCGCCGCGACTGCTGTCATTGGCTTCTTTGCGCTGTTCTTTTTAAAAGAACCTGAAGGCGTCATCATCGAAGAGATGCCTGATGGCAGCTTTGCCCAAATTAAAGTGAGCTAATTATGCCAATGAATGAGGCACTGTGGTTGCTTGATTTTCATACCATGCAAGGGCGTAAGTCTGAAAATCAAGACAGCTTGCTGATAACAACCTGCTTGCCGTATGGACAGTTTACAGCAACCATCAACGGCGGTGTTCAGTGTCCTCATGCGCCTTTATTGGTTTTAATGGCTGATGGTGTCAGTGCCTGTCAGTTTCCCAAACAAGCCAGCCAATTGGTGGTCAACACTGTCACGCACCATCTTACCTTAGCACTTAAAAACGGGGCACTTAAAAATAAAGCAATTGAAGAGATGGTATTGGCAGAGAACCAATCGCAATCAGCAAACATAGACTTTGATGACAATCAAGTTGCCATTTTGATTCGTGAGGCGGTCAATAAAGCCAATGACGCCCTCTATTTCCCGCAAGTCTATGAGCGCGTGCCACCACTATTATCCACCTTATCAGGCCTGCTGTGTATTGGCGACCGTATCCATCTGTTTCATACAGGCGACTCGCGTATTTACCGTGTCGGTTTAGAGAGTATAAAAGTACTCAGTAAAGACCACCGCATTCACCATGGGCAAGATAAAGGCGCGCTATCTGCCGCTATTGGCGCGGATACGATGGTCGAGCTCCAGCAGTCAGTATTTACCTTGCATCAAAATGAATGCTTAGCACTGATGACAGATGGCGTCTATGAGTCTATTGCAGCGTCCGAGCTCCAGTTTGAGCTATGTTCAGCAGTAAAGGCGCTGTGTCAGCCGAGTCAGACGATAGATACGACGGATAATAGCTCGAATGACGGGGCAGTGAATAGTCTTAGCATCAGCCAAAGCATATGCGAGCAAGCGTTTAACGAGGGCAGTCATGACAATTTAAGTATGGTGATACTCGGTATGAATGCGCAAGCGCTCCATAAGCAAAAGACAGCCGATAGCGCTCATACTAAGAACAATAGTAATAATAAAAATGCTAGCCTGCATGATGCGATGTCTCACGACATCCATCGGTATCAGTTATTAACGGGCTTAGAAGTTGGGGCACGGATTGATGGTTTTATTGTCAAGCATATCATAGCTCGTACTGCTCGTAGCGAAGTATATCTAGTAGAGGATGAAAACCATCATCTATTTGCACTAAAGTCACCAAGCCTTAGTGCTATTACCGATGGTCATTATCTGCGCGAATTTTTAAAGGAGCGTAAAATTGGTTTGAGCTTATCTAAGCATAGACGGGCGGGCGAGCCTGCCTATAATCAAGCAGATCCTAATAACCTATATAGCGACAGCAGCCTTACAAGCATCAGCAGTATAAAACCCTATCTAGACGCAAGCTCAGCGCTTAGTGCTTCAGGGTTGCTACGCTATTACCCCATACCAGCCAGCAGTGCATACTTATACCATCTCACAGAATATATTGAAGGCGAAAGCCTAAGAGATTTTATAGATCGTCATGCGCCTTGTGATGTGTGGCAGACCTATGATTTGCTCATTAAGATTGGTATGGCAGTTCGGATGATGCATCGAAACTATCTATTGCATCAAGATATCAAGCCGGAAAACATCCTATTGACCACATCAGGCGCGGTCAAATTGATAGATTTTGGTTCAGCCAGCTCTTCCATACTTAAAGACAGTACGCGACCACCGAACGGTGATTTGCACTACGCTGCACCAGAATATTACACCGATGCACCAAAAGGTGTGCATTCTGATTTATTTTCCATAGCGGTGATTGGTTATGAGCTGCTAACAGGTGAGCTTCCATTTAGCTCGCAAGCGTTGATGCATTCACATCAAGCAAATCATACCTTAACGCTACCTACTCAATTATTACGTCAGTACCGTGTACCTGCTGCCAGCAAGCAAGCGCTAATGCGTGCGCTGCTTGCTAATACCCAAGCTCGCTATCAAGCGATTGGTGAGTTCTTGCAAGATTTTAACCCTGAGAATCATAATTATATTAGCGACCCTGAGCCGCTTATCATACGCAACCCATTACTGGTATGGCATAGCATTTGCTTTATTCAGTTTGTGGTCATTTTTTCGCTGTTGGCTTATTTCTTATAAGCGCAGGCTTTAAGCACAAAAGATACTCTGACACGCCATCTAATTAATGCTGCGCGTTGCGGCTAAGGGATTTTTTGCTCATGTCATCAGATAGATCAAAATTAACAATACAGACAATGTCTTATGCTTATTCAACTGCGGGTATTGTCATCATTGGTGCTGGCATGGCAGGCAGCCGTTTTGCCATTGAGCTGGCACGTGCCCAACAACAAAGTAAGTCGCCAAATAACCAAAGACCATTACCGATTACCCTTATCAGCAAAGAGCCAGAGGTCGGCTACAACCGCATTATGCTATCACCAGTGCTGGCAGGAGATAGCGCCTTTGAGGATACTTATTTATACCAGCAATCAGATTATGAACAGTTGGGTATTGTTGTCTTAGCAGGGATTGCAGTTACCGCTGTGGACACCAAGCAACAGTCTATTAAGCTTGATAATGGACAGACGCTGGTGTATGCCAAGCTGGTTATCGCTACAGGTTCGAGCGCTCGAGTCATTCCTTTTCCTAATTATGATGCGACAGGCGTGCATGTGTTCCGAGAGGTAGCTGATGTTAATGCTTTAATTGAATACGCGCGCCAAGGGAAAAAAGGTCTAGTAATTGGTGGCGGGGTGCTAGGGCTAGAGGCCGCCTGCGCGCTGGCTTCTCAAGGAGCAGATATGACGGTCATTCATGTAGACAGCTATGTTCTTAACAGGCAGCTTGATTTACCTGCTGCCCAGCTGTTGCAAGCTGAGCTGGCTCTTCGGGGCGTAGGTGTGAAGGTCTCTGCTATTACTGATTATATTGCGGTCAATGACCAGTATGAGGTTAAAGGCTTATCATTGAAGGATGGACGTACCTTGCCGGCAGATTTTATTGTGATGGCAGTCGGGGTGATGCCTAATATAGCACTGGCGAGAGACTGCGGTCTTGAGGTCAATCGCGGCATCATTGTGGATGATTGCATGCACACGAGTTGTCCGCATGTCTACGCAGTTGGCGAATGCGTAGAGTTGGATGGTGAGCTATTCGGTATGGTGGCACCTGTTAATCAGCAAGTGGATACCTTAGTCTCTGTGCTAAAAGACACTCGACTATCGGGCGACAGCTTAGGCTCTAAAGAGAACTGGCAGCCTTTTCGCAGTACACCGCTGTCTTTAAAGCTAAAAGTATCTGGCATCAGTACTTTTTCAGCAGGGCAAGTCGACTTTGATGACGAGGAAGCGGCAGCTATCGAAACCATCACCTATCAGCAGACCAGCATCAACCATTATCATTGCCTCTATCTTAGAAACAATAAACTGATCGGCGCTGTACTCTACGGTGAGGTCAATGAGGGCAGTTTCTATAGCCAGCTGATCAATAGCAATAGTGATATCGCGCCTATAAAAGCGGATTTAATATTTGGTGAGGCTTACTGTGATTTGGAGAAGGTAACGACAGATAGTGAGGCTAACGGAGACATGTATAACGATAGCGATCTGGATTTATTAAGCGCAGCAGACATAGTAGGAGCGGCGTCATGAGTGAAGTGATCTTGAGTAATAAACCGAATGCTAGTCAAGAATTAGAAAGTGGTATACGTCGATCTAATAACAAATCTGATGACATGGTCAATCCTTCAAAAACGGCTCTTATTGCCACTTATACTGAAGAAACGACGTCCACCATACGTACCACTTGTCCTTACTGCGGGGTAGGATGTGGCGTCTTAGCCAGTGTCGATGCGACAGGGGTAGTGAGCGTAAAAGGAGATCCTGAACATCCTGCTAACTTTGGTAAACTATGCTCAAAAGGCAGTGCGCTGGCACAAACTTTAGGCAGTGAGCGACGCTTAACTAAGCCTTACTATCAAAACAAGCAAGCGGTAATGCTACAGCATCGACCCATGCAATTGGTTAATGATTTTAACGCTATCGACATATCTGATGAGCCACTTACAAAGCCTACCGATTGGAATAACGTCTTAGATGATATTGCCACGCGCTTAAACGACACGATCGCCAAGCATGGTCGCGACAGTATCATGTTTTATGTCTCAGGACAGCTACTCACTGAGGATTATTACGTCGCCAATAAGTTTATCAAAGGCTTTATCGGTAATAATAATATTGATTCCAACTCACGCCTATGTATGTCTTCTGCAGTAGCAGGGCACAAACGTGCCTTTGACGCTGATTTGGTGCCTGGTAATTATGAGGACTTAGAGTCCTGCGATTTATTAGTGCTGGTGGGCTCAAACATGGCATGGTGCCATCCTATTTTGTTTGGACGTTTTTTGGCCGCCAAAAAAATTGATCCCAGTAAAAAGCTGATTGTCATTGATCCGCGTCGTACGGACTCCTGTGAGTTCGCAGATTTGCACTTACCAATAGCAGCGGGCACCGATACGCATTTATACAATGGGTTGTTGCACTATCTTAAGCAGCAAGGTTGTTGCGATAAGCGTTATCTCAGGCAATGTAATGATGTCGATCTCGCTTTGGAGGCTGCCAAGACGTGGAGCATCGACAAAGTCGCTCAAGCATGTAAAATCAGCGCTGACCTTATACGCCAGTTCTATGAGCTAGTTGCTGCCAATGACAAGACAGTGACCGCGTTTAGTATGGGCGTTAACCAATCAAAAAGTGGCACCGACAAGGTCAATGCCATTATCAATAGTCATCTGTACACCGGACGCGTAGGAAAAGTAGGCGCCAGTCCGTTTTCACTCACTGGTCAGCCAAACGCTATGGGTGGCCGTGAAGTCGGGGCGCTGGCTAATTTGCTGGCGGCACATTTAGATTTGAGTAATGGTATTCATCGTCAACTGGTGGCTGACTTTTGGCAGGCACCGCAGTCTATTGCGCCAGAGGTTGGCATCCAAGCTTGTGATGCTGCCGATGCTATCTTAGATGGGCGTATCAAAGCCATTTGGATTATGGCGACCAATCCAGTCGTGAGCTTACCTGAAGCGGATAAATTTCGCCGCGCATTAGCGGCTTGTGACTTGGTAATAGTCTCTGACTGCTCGGTAGACAGCGATACGGTGAAGTGCGCAGATATTGTATTACCAGCACAAGGTTGGGGCGAAAAGTCAGGCACAGTCACCAATTCTGAGCGGCGAATCTCAAGACAACGGGCATTGAAGCCTGCACTAGGACTCGCTAAGCCTGACTGGTGGATACTGTCTCAAGTGGCTACCCGCATGGGGCTAGCTGGGTTTGATTACCAGCATCCTAGCGAGATATTCAATGAGTATGTGGCATTGACCGCTTATAAAAACGATCCTAGCCAAGTGCCCTCTATTAGCAATCAACCGCGCTATCTGAATTTGGCCAAAGGTTTCTCAATATTATCCATAGGGTCAAAGCCAAATCGTCAATATGGACAGCAAAACACAGGCACGTGTCTATCAAGATTAAGCCCTGAGGCTTATGATGTGATGACTCCCTTTCAATGGGGCGACCAGCGAATCACGATGGCGCACTCAAACTTTATCGCTATTACACCCTCAGATAGTGCCAGCTTACCTAATAGGCATCAGCGTCGCTCAAGACCGAAAGCTAATGACAAAACAGAAAGCGATAATATAGCGAGCGATAATAGAAAAAAGGATGACAGGCGCGATAAGCTGCATAACGGTCACTCATCGACCGTGGATCTACGCCTTATTACCGGTAGATTGCGTGATCAGTGGCATACCATGACCCGCACAGGACTGGCGCCACAGCTCAATCAACATGAATCTGTGCCGACGCTGACTATCCATCCTAATGAAGCCAAACAACTCGGTGTTGAAAAGGGCGACTATGTGCAGCTACATCCTCGCTATGAGCAGATCCTGCCGAATAGTGAGGCGACAACTATTGATACTAATAATTTTAGTACAGATACAGATACAGATAATGAGAATATAGAGCAAACGGTTTTAGCGCAAATCGCCATCAGCGATAGTATGCGTGTTGGTGATGCATTTATGCCCATGCACTGGAGTAATGCCTTTGCTAGCTTTGCACGGGTAGGAACACTCATTCCGACTGTGGTCGATCCATATTCAGGGCAGCCTGAGCTAAAAAACTCAGCGATTCGCATGAGCGCCATGCCTATGCAGACACTTGGCAAGATTATGGTGCATCCTGATTTGCAGGACACCATATTAGTGCACTTGCGTGCGACGACTGCTCATTTTAAGAAGGAAGCAATAGCGGGTGAGTCGCAAACAGCGTCTACAAACTTTGAGTTAAATGGTGCAGGTTCGTCTCTCTCACTACCAGCGCTGACATGGAGTATCAGCAGGCAAGCCAATAGTGTGCTCATTACTCTTGCCAGCCCAGCCGAGCGCACAGCTAGGCAGTTGCTTGACCCTAAATTTTGGCAGCAGTTTATCGATGACTATCAAAAGTCTGTATCAGACAAGTGGTTGACTGGCAATGCCGACGATACTCTGACGGTTAATAGTGCTTTCACCTTGAGTAAACCAGAGAGGCAACTACGCTTTATCTCGACTCAGTCGGAGGTGAGGAACAAAGCATTAAATCATATATTGCCAAGTGATTCAGACTCCGCCGTACCTAGTGATCAGCTGCTATTAGCTATTTATTTTGCACCGAAAGTGATGTATTTGCCTAGTACACATTGGCTTGACAGCTGCTTTGCCAGTACCGCTGCCATACCAGTACAGCAGCGCTATAAATGGCTGCTGGCAGGTCGTCCAGCTACCGGCTATATCGATCCAGGTCCGTTGGTGTGCTCTTGCATGGCAGTCGGAGAAAACATCATTATCAATGCAATCACCAAGCAACAGTGCCATAGCGCACAATCAGTGGGCAAAGCGTGCCGTGCTGGTACCAATTGCGGCTCGTGTGTGGGTCAAATCAATGCGCTTATTGAGGAGTATGCATCATAGCTGTCTTATAACTTCTTTATAACCGCCTTATGAAATACAACCAACTGATCAATATGGCATAGGGCTTGCACCGTATATTGCACTAACAGCATCATTAGGAGTCACCGTCATGACGGATTCATCTGCCTTTATCGCAACACTACCTCCAAACGATTTATCTAATAAAAAGTGTGTCGTCAATGCGCTAAACACGCCATTAAACATAGCAGCTGCAAAAGTAGGCACTGTGCATTTAGTCGGTGCAGGCTCTGGTGATCCTGAGCTGCTCACACTAAAAGCTTTGCGAGTCATGCAGCGCGCTGATGTGGTGCTTTATGATAGTTTGGTCTCAGAGGATATCTTGGATATGTGCGAGCCGACAGCAGAGAAGATATTCGTCGGTAAACGCCGAGCCAATCATGCGCTGCCGCAAGAAGGCATCAATGAGCTGTTGGTCAAGCACGCGCTGGCAGGTAAAACAGTTGTAAGACTCAAATGCGGCGACCCTTTTATCTTTGGGCGCGGCGGCGAGGAGCTTCAAGAAGTGGTGCGCCATGGTATCTTTTTTGAATCTATCCCTGGTATTACTGCCGCCAGTGCCGCTGCTGGTAGTGCAGGTATTCCATTGACGCATCGCGACCATGCGCAGGCAGTGAAGTTTGTAACGGCATATAAGAAATCAGGAGCGCCAAATAATAACTATGACGAGCATTTAGATAGCACCCAAACGGTTGTTTTTTATATGGGACTGCATCAGCTAGATGAATTGACCGAAGGGTTGATAGCAGCGGGACGAGATAGCGCGACGCCTTTT
The DNA here is from genome assembly GCF_049896465.1 of Psychrobacter sp. DWR1-2-3. Taxonomy (NCBI): domain Bacteria; kingdom Pseudomonadati; phylum Pseudomonadota; class Gammaproteobacteria; order Moraxellales; family Moraxellaceae; genus Psychrobacter; species Psychrobacter sp. DWR1-2-3. The sequence goes on along the minus strand of NZ_JAFCUJ010000002.1, from coordinate 319,624 downwards.
GCGGTAATTAGCCATGCCAGCTTGCCCACGCAGCAACTGCTCATCGGCACGCTTGGTAGTATCGCTAAGCAGCAAGCTGAAGCGAAATTGCCAACCCCAGCATTACTGATTATGGGCGATGTGGTGACGCTATATCATGAATTTGCAGACTACAACCTTGGTGCATTTGGTAAGCGTGCAGTCTGCAATATTAAACAATCCATCACTGATCAACATCTTATACCTACTTTTGAGAGTGTTGCATAAAATATAGGGTTAGTCTAAATGCTCAATAAGACAAGTTCAAGATTGGCTAATCTTATCTATTATAAATTTCGTAATTGCTCAATTAACCAGCGATGTATACCACTGTCGCTGGTACGTGGATGCCATGCCGCGATTACCTTAAAGGTAGGCGGTAATGCTTCGATTTTAATCTCTTTGACTTTACTATTTGGTAATAGTCGCGCAGGATAAAAGGCAATCATGTCGGTGGTGTGTAGGATATCTGGCACGGCTGAAAAGCTAGGCACTGACATCACAATATGGCGTTTAAGCCCTTTCTCTGCAAACCATTGATCATGCGATCCGCGCAAATTGGCCCGCGAAGGCGATACCACCAGCTGCGGGTGGGCGGCAACTTGCGCCAGTGTGAATATCTCTGTTGCAAAGGTGTTTTTATAACCCGTCACACATAAATGCTGTTCTTCAAATAGCGTCACATACGATAAATTATCAGGGATAAACTCCGGAAAAGTAATCAGCAAATCAAGTTCACCTGCCGCAATCAGCTGATTGATATTGTCTGAGGCAAAATCTCTCACTATCAGCTTTAAATGAGGCGCTTCACGGCGTGTGATACTAAATAACTGCGGCAATAATGCCTGCGTCGCATAGTCGGTTACACTAATCGTAAAGACGCCTTTGTAGGTTTGCGGCGTAAACACTTCTGGCTCTAACAATACTTCCAACTGTTTTAATATCTCGTCAATCGGTTGCCGCATCGCTAGTGCTTTTGGTGTTGCCACCATGCTATTACCTTGACGAATAAACAAACGATCATCAAACAAATCCCGTAGCTTACGCAACTGCTCACTAATCGCTTGTTGCGTCAGTCCCATTTTGCGCGCAACTTGCGAGAGATTTTTTAGATCAAGTAGTGCCTGCAATACTCTAAGCTGCTTGATATCTAGCCGATTCATACCATTCATAACACTTACCATTAATAGTTGTACCCTAAACAAGAAAGGCTTGTTTCTAATTGTACCTATAAAACTCTATGCTAACCAACATTACTTAAGCAGCCCATTAAACCTAAAAATAGATTCAGTGGCTCACCGTTTGCTTTAAAAGAGAGTGTTATGAAACAAGCTATGCCAATTATGCCAAATACCAGCGCGTTATTTTCACCTGTACAACTTGGACCTTATACCCTTAAAAACCGTATCGTGATGCCGCCTTTGACGCGCTCTCGTAGCACGCAACCTGACAATATCCCTAATGATTTAATGGCAAGCTATTATGCACAGCGCGCCTCAGCAGGTTTTATGGTGACTGAAGGTACACAGATTGAGCCGCGTGGCCAAGGTTACGCATGGACGCCGGGTATTCATTCACCAGCACAAATTGAAGGCTGGAAAAAAGTCACGCAAGCAGTACATGCTAAAGGCAGTATTATTTTTGCGCAGCTGTGGCACGTTGGCCGCGTATCTCATACCAGCTTACAACCAAACCAAGCTCAGCCTATCGCTCCATCTGCCATTACTGCCACTAACGTCAAAGTATTTATTGAGACAGGTCCAGGCGAGGGCGCTTTAGCCGACCCAAGTGAGCCACAGGCACTGAGCACAGAAGAAGTGGGTGAGCTGGTCGCTATGTATGCACAAGCCGCGCGCAACGCACTAGAAGCAGGTTTTGATGGGGTAGAGCTACACTGTGCAAATGGTTATTTGGTAAATCAATTTATCTCTGAGCATAGCAATACACGTGATGATCAATATGGTGGTTCGTTGACCAATCGTCTGCGTTTTTTAAAAGAAGTGGTTGCTGCCGTCAGTGAGGTGGTTGGCGCTGATCGTTTAGGCGTACGTTTTGCGCCTTTATTTGCCAGTACAGATGAGACTCGTGTGTATCTAGGCTTAGTAGAAGCAGACCCTCATCATACCTATATTGAAGCGATTAAAGTACTTGAACAGGCGGGCATTGCTTACTTATCCATTGCAGAGGCTGATTGGGATAATGCGCCTGACTTGCCTGAGCCTTTTTATCAAGCCGTCAGAGCTGAGTTTTCAGGCCGTATTATTTATGCGGGTAAGTACACTGTGCAGAAGTCGGTCGATATATTATCTAAAGGTTATGGGGATTTATTTGCTTTTGGTCGTCCTTTTATTGCTAATCCCGATTTACCTGAACGTATAGCCAATCATTGGCCACTCAATGAGGCAGATCCTGCCACGATGTATGGTGGCACTGCCATTGGCTATAGTGATTATCCTCGCTATCAAGAATAGTCAAAAAAGTAGTGCATAAAACAAGGTCGATCACGGCCTTGTTTTCACCGCAGTAAGCGATGGGTATAAGCGGTACGATGACACTGTAAAAATGCACATAATTCTAAAGATATTTTATTTGTCAGTATTTATCAGTTGGTAGACGCAATGAATAAAAGTTTGAAAGACAGACTGATACGCATATTAGTAGGATATGTCGGACTTTATCCGACGCTCTTAATCGTATTAACGTTATTAAAGCCTGTGACTCATGGTCTAAGTCTGCCAGTGGTGGTATTGATTGAGACCATAATACTCGTGCCGTTGACGCAGATGGTGTCATTTCCACTAGCAGGCTGGCTCATTGAGCGCTTAAGAAGATAACAATCTAAAACCCATGCTATCAGTGACTCTAAAACAGCCTATTTAACATAATATACATTATGCGAAAACAAACTAACGGTCTTAAGGGTAAAGCAGATAATATTTTAGACACTGCATCTTAGACACTACGATTTGCGAATACTTCCGTTGATTTCTATTTGTGCTTATTCAAAAATATTTTTATCAGCATTTAAAATTAATATCAGTCTCGGCACACAATCAATATTTCAGGTTTCAGTTAACGACAAGCGTTTTGCAAATGCTCTCGTAAAGATGAGCCGTCCTCATCTAAGATAACGTCTGCCACTTGGCAGGTAGAATCATCACAGGACAATTCATAATACACATCATTGCCTTGCGCCAAGCTGACTTGAACCAATCCTTGCGTGGTCACTGAAAACTTTTTCTCTTGTCCATAGTCAGGATCTTGGGAGCTCCACAACACGTCATAACCAATATGACATGACGTTTGCTCTCTAGCAAAGTAATCTTGCTCAAGCCGCATGGCTGCCTGTAGCTCTTGGTTGCCATATTGTTGTAATACCACCGGATAATCTTGACCCTGATTATTCACATCTTGCTGGTACATATCAGCGATGGTCGTGACTTTCATGGCGAAAGCCGTCTGTAAGGCCTCTGTTAGATTGGCGGTCGCAGAAATAGCAGAAAACCCTAGGAATAGCATCATTATAGAAAATAGTGTCTTCTGCATGGCGTCCTCCATCTGCTATCACATATTTAGTAGTATATTCATTAAAACATATATAAACTACCACTTTACTGCACAATTGTGTTGGTAAGGTTTATCGGACAAAAACCTTGTTTACACAGCACCATTATTAACTTTGAGCAGTTATGAGTACTATTGATGAGCAAAACCTCATTTAACTCAGTACTTATTTAGGTCTCAGGTCCAATGCCGCTATTATAATTTTAATAAGCTACGATAAGGATATTCTTATGATGCCGTCATCTCGTTCTAATATTTTTCAGTCAGGTTTTTATAAATTAACGACTGCTGCATGCTTTGTCTCCATACTTGTTGCGACTGGCTGCTCATCTTCTGCTGAATCCAATGTCAAAATACCCAGTCAGCAAAACGGTAATACCTCAGCGCCTATCGTCTCTGATGCCAGCCAGCAAACACTTAGACAACAAGCATTACGTATTCAGCGTGCCCTAGCGAATGACGACTTTGCGCGCATCACCAATGATATCCATCCGACGCGCGGCGTGCGTTTTTCCATGTATGCCTATGTGCGCCCTGAGACCGATAAAGTCTTTAGCCGTGAGCAATTCGCGCAGTACTTACAACAAGCCAAAATCCGCTTTACTTGGGGTGAACGTGATGGGTCTGGTGAGCCGTTAGTGATTCCGCTGCCAGAATACTTGGAAACGTGGGTCGATGGCGATACCTATAACAATGCCAGTATCAGCGTTAATGAGTTTAAGCACAGTGGTAATATGATTAATAATTTAAAAGAAATTTATCCCAATTCCGAGTTTGTTGAGTTTTATCACAAAGGCTCAGAACAATACTCTGGTATGGATTGGCGTATCCTGCGCTTGGTGTTTGATGAGTACCAAGGCAAACGCTATTTGGTCGCTATCGTCAATGAGCAATGGACGGTTTAAATATTTTTATCTGCAAAAACAGATATTTACACCTATAAAAGATAATAAGAGGCAGTGTGATTAAATCAATACACTGCCCTTTTTATTTGCTTTTATTGCTATATATTCACTTTTGATTAGAGCGGCGTTTGGCGAAAAAACTTCACCATTATGTCGTAAATATCAGGATAAGCCTCAATCAGCTTTTGCGGCGTTTCAAAAAACACCTCACTGAGTACCGCAAAAAACTCCGCAGGATTGGTCGCGCCATAACGGTCGAGACCTGATTTGTGATGGCTTTGAAAATCCTCAAAATCTCGCGTCATAATCTCAGTCCAGCGCGCCGGATCCATATCCGGGTGCAGCGGCGGAAAGCCATTGGCACGACCATTTAGCATATCAAGCTTATGCACAAACTCATGAATGACGACGTTATGACCATCGCGCTCGCCTGAGTGTTTGGCATCCTTCCACGACAGAATAACAGGACCACGCAGCCATGCTTCGCCGCTACGGTGCTGACTGCCCTCATGGACAACCCCCAATTCATCGACAATGGTGGTTTCGCTTTTATAAGAACCCGGATAAATAATAATGGCTGACCAGCCAGCGTACCACTCAAGGTTTAGGTTTAAAATAGGCAGGCAAGCTTGTAAGGCGATAGATTGCTTGACCGCGTCGGTAATCTCGAAACCTTGTGCGCCAGTAATCGACTTATCCGCCAAAAATAACGTCGCCAGCTCAAACAGACGTATTAGCTCATCCTCGTCTAGCCTATCAAGTATCACAATACGCTTAGCCGCTTGCAGCCAGTCAGCATGGGTAAACTCGCTGTTGTCTAAGATACGATGCTCGCGCCAGTCTTTTATCATGCTAAACATAGTGAGTTTCCTTTAATTTTGTCGTTAGACTGAGCTTTTTATTATTAGCGTTATGTGTTTTTAAGTGGTTAAATGGTGCTGACAATAAACCTGTTTATCAAGACTCTAAGGACAGCATATTCATAATCAATTTAATCAAGGTTTCTTTTTGGTTGGGGTCAGACTCGGCAACCAATAAGGTTAATGCGGCAAGGCCTGTGTTATTGATGACCATATCACCTTTATCATTGAGCAGTCGATTATTCCGATGCAGAAAATCTACAAACAAAAAAGCGCCGCTGCGTTTATTGCCATCGGTAAAAGGATGATTTTTGACCATAAAGTACAGCAGATGCGCCGCTTTACTCTCGATGGTCGGGTATGCAAAGGATGATTTTTGACCATAAAGTACAGCAGATGCGCCGCTTTACTCTCGATGGTCGGGTATGCAGGCGCGCCAAACACCGTCTGCTCTAAATTACCCAGCACACTGTCCAAGCCATCACCGCGAGGCTTGGCAAATAGCTCAGTCGCCTCACCTCTATCTATCAGCTGTGCTTTCAAATCCGTCAGCGCTGCCATTGCCTCAGTTGGACTGGGTAAGATACCGCCCTCTTGCCCTGCGGGATCGTCAAGCAAGCCTTCATCATAGCGCTGTAACCATAAGAATGTCTGTGTATAACGGCTGATAATCTCAACCAAGCCGCGACCTTCATCGGTTTTCAGCTCGGGACTTTGCGCGGTTTTTCGAATTAAATTTAACGCTTGTTGTAGCTCGCTTGAATTTTTATCAAAGCGCTCTTGATTGAGCGTGTAGCCTTGGACCAAGTATTCACGTAAGCGCTGCGTTGCCCAGCGTCTAAACTGCACACCTTGAGGAGACTTGATGCGATAGCCCACTGAGATAACCACATCTAAGTCATAAAACGTCACAGGGCGATCAGAATTTGCAATATGCATTTTTTGCATATTGCTTTTTTCAGCAATTTCTTCATCGTTTATAGCATTGGCAATATGACGCGAAATCACTGATTGGTCACGACCAAACAGCTCAGACATTTGTGCTTGCGTAAGCCAGACAGTCTCTTGCTCAAAGCGAACGTCTACCTGTGCCTTTCCATCAGCGCTTTCATATATCTCTACTTTTGCCACGTCATCATTCATAACGTTAATCATCTCAGCTCTCCCCCAATCCTAATCCCAATATAAATGCTTACGCTGTGCTTATTATTCTTAATAGGCAAATCATACAGCGACTGCATGACAGAGTACATAACAATGACTATTCCGTGCCTGTGCTTGGCGTATCTCGCGGCGTATAACCGAAATGCTGCTTATAAATACGAGCAAAGTAACCTTGGTCGCTATATCCGACTCTATGCGCCACTTCATCGATGGTCACATAACTTTTGGTTTTTAAAATATGATTGGCTTGCTTTAAGCGCAGTTCTTTTACCCATTCCGAAAAACTATAGGGCAACTCAGCAAATAGCTTATGCAAGTATCTGACTGATATATGACAAGCAGCAGCGACCATCGCTGGGGTTAAAGTAGAGCTTTCTAGGTGCAGATGGACGTAATGCTCGATGCGCTTTAGGTGTACCGACTGTATGGACGAGCTGCTACTCATCACCACCTCTTTCGGGGCGCTCAATGCCAATATAATAAGGTTAAGCAGCTGCTGCTCTAGGATTTTAATCTCTAAAGCCGCCAATCTATGTTGTTGAATCAGCTCTAATATCTGTCTGATTTGAAAAACCAGCAACCTGCCAGCCCCTTCATCAATAGACAGGCTACGGGCAAACTGCCGCTCTATGGTGCCCATTTGCGGGCTTAATAGCGCTAATGGCACCTTAATCACATATAACGATACTTGCTGCAGATGATAAAACTCATAAGGTAAGTTTGATAATTCAATAAAAAACTGACCCGGGTTTGAGATTAATTGGCGGTTTTTTTGCGCAAAACGGACGCTACCGGTCACAGGAAAGGTGATTAAAATACTGTCGTCGCTACGGTTATTACTATTGCCGTGACTAGACTGATTGCTTGCTAAGCTGCGCTTATAATGGACGGTATTGGCATGATAATGCGATACCCCAATATCCAAAAGCTTGGCGTGTTGCAAGTAACCAGAAAACTGACTTGGCTGGCGAAAGCTGACATTGAGATCAAAATAGGTGTCATTGATGGTGCGCTTCCAATCAAACGCGTCTAATGTTTGTGCCGTGCTTATAGGAGGCGTTGAAGGTAACCATAAGGAAGGGGTTAATTTTGCATTCATCCTTGAATACTCTGTGTGTAAAAATAGCTATCACAAAATTGATAGGCATTTAGGTATCATGCCAGCTAATAAAATGTCGTTCTCCTTTATATCATACCTGTATGACGACTGGATTTCTAAATATGATGCGTACTAAATACGATATCAAAAACAAACATCAGGCATTAAACGAGGTTTAATGCCTGATGGGAAAACTATAAAGCGATAACGCTGAAAACAGCAAGCTAAGCGGCTTTGGTTAGCTTATAAGTGCCCGTCTCATGCAATTCTGCTTGCCAGCCTTTTTTAATCACAATCGTGGTGGTTGGCTCTTGAATAAGCGCCGGTCCTGCAATCAGCGCCCCTGCCCCAAACTCTTCACCATTATAAATAGGCGTATCAATCCATTCGTATTCTTGATCCATGATCATCTCACGGCTGCCAACTTGCGCCTGACTGATATCGCCTTGTTGCTTAGCAAGCTCTGGTAGCTTGGGCTTACTGATTTTACCGATGACAGCGACTTCGATATTGACCAGCTCGACCTTATTGTCACGCTCATCATAAGTATAGAGCTCTTTATGACGATGATGAAAGGCTTCCAAAATCGTTTGCACGCTATCGGCATCAAGCTTGCCATTAGGTATCAGTACATTACACTCATGCACCTGCCCGACGTAGCGCATCTCCATGGTGCGCTCGATGATGATATCATCTTCTGCAAAGCCATCTTCTAGCAGCTTTTGCACGCCCAAGCTTTCTAGCTCATGTAAGGTGGCATTGAGTGACTGTAGCTCTGAATCTGGCGCAATAATCATCATCTGCGTGGCCAGATAATTATATTTAATATCAGAGATGATTTGACCAAAGGCGCAGAGACAAGAGGCAATCTTTGGTATCAAAATAGTGCCAATACCCATCTCTTCTGCCAAGTCGACAATATGCATGCCAGCAGCGCCGCCTGCACAGATAAGCGCAAAGTCGCGAGGGTCATAGCCTTTTTCAATGGTAATACGGCGAATACCGTTTGCCATGTTTTGATTAACGATGGCACTGATACCAAAGGCTGCATGTGCCAAGTCAATTTTTAATGGATCGGCGATATGTTTTTGTACCGCTTGCAGCGCTTTGTCTTTATCCAAAGTCACGCAGCCGCCTAGCACGGCATCCGGCTCAAGATAGCCTAAAACCAGATTGGCATCGGTCACCGTTGGCAACTCACCGCCTTTACCATAAGAGGCAGGACCTGGGGTCGCACCAGCACTTTGTGGACCGACCTCGAGCATACCAAAATTATTTACATGACCAATAGAGCCGCCACCTGCGCCCAGCGTTTCGACATGAATCATCGGCACGCCAATACGATTGCGTAAAAAATCAATATCACGGTTTAGGCTGGTTCGACCAGATTTGGCCATCGTGATATCAAAAGACGTCCCGCCCATATCAACGGTGATAATGTTATCAATGCCAAAGGCGCTGGCAATATACAGTCCTGCTTGCGGTGCTGATGCGGGTCCTGAATTGATGGCATTAACCGCGCGTTCGCGCATGATGTTACCGACCGCAAGCCCGCCATTCGACTGAAAGTAACGGACCGGCTGCTCAGCGCCGAGTGCCTTAAAGTAATCATCAATCTTATGTACATAAGACGCCATAACCGGGCTTAAATAGGCATTAACCAGTGTCGTTGAGGTACGCGTATATTCCTTAATCTGCGGATATACTTCACTACCGCAGCAGACAAACACCCCCGGCATATGCTGCTCAATCAACTCTTTGGCACGTTGTTCGTGCTCGGTATTACGGATAGACCACACAAAAGAGATGGCAACCGCTTGCACGTCTTGCTGTTTTAACACTTCAATCGCATCGAGGATATCTTGCTCATTTAACGGCTCGTGTTCGCTGCCGTCTGCCAAGATACGACCACGGATAGGAAAGCGGCGGTCACGCGTGGCAATCTGCGGCGCTGGCGGGTAACTGGCATCGTAGCGGTGCCCTTCTTCTTTGTGCCCTAAGCGTATCTCGATACTGTCTTCATGCCCTTTGGTACATAGCAAGCCTACTTTCACACCTGTCATCTGAATCAGCGCATTTAGGGCGACTGTCGTACCATTAATACACAAGTCACAGGCTTGAATGATGTCCTCGATAGGACGGTTAAATTTGTTGGCAATTTGCTGGAGACCATTGGCAATGGCTAGGGTGCCATCCTCTGGGGTTGATGGTGCTTTAAACAGATGAATATCACCGGTTTTTTCTGCCAAGACAAAATCTGTAAAAGTCCCGCCAGCATCAACGCCAATACGAAAATCGTTGTTCATAAGTCATCCTTAACTCAATCATGAAAGTTCAATGTGTGTTTTATGCGGTTATCTGGCGGCGTAAGTACTCAGTTTCGGCTTCATTGAGCGCCAGAGTTTCTGGGTCAAGTACCACGCCGTATTCAATCTTTGCCGCAGCAATTGAGATAATTCTTTCTTTTACATCCTTGATGACCGCTTGAATATCGCGATCAAATGAGCTGCCGTAGCCGCCGCCACCCGGATTGATATTGCGCGCGCGTTCACCCGGCGTGATTTCCGTAACAGTGTTTTTTCTATATAAGTCCGTTTGCCCGTCTTTATGTAGTATCTCTAGACGCCCAACTTTGAGCTCAGGTGAGATTTGTTCCGCGCCGCCGGCGCCCATAGTAGGATGCTGGCGACCTTCGCCAAAGGCAATAACCGTCATAGTATGGTCTAATGGCTCAACTTCCCAAACCGTACCACAACCGCCGCGGTACTCGCCTGCGCCGCCACTGTCTTCTGCCAAGCCATATTTATGGATTAAAATAGGATACTGGTATTCCAACAGCTCGATATCTCCTGAGCTTAGCGCGCCAAAGCAGCTCAATGGCCCACAAGCATGCCAGCCATCCATCTGCTGGGTGGCGCCGGCACCCGAGATAATCGATGCTAATATCATGGTGACGTATTGCTCACCAGTTTTTGGGTCAATCCCAGCAATATTAATCCCTGATGAATGCCCCCAAGAGGCGGTAACACGCTCAGGTGCCGCTGCTTCAAATGCCATACGTACCGCATCGGTTAAGGTTTCCATCGGCGTGGTCGTACAGTTGACGTGCGGCGCCGGTTCTTTGGCATTACATAAAGTGCCATGCTCACCCAAATCAACGGTCACACAGCGGTATAAGCCTTCGTTATACGGCGGCTCTACTTGGGCAAACATCATTAGCCCAAGCAATACTCCTGACATCGAGTTACCAGCATAAGAGTTGATAAAATAAGGGACTTGCGGCGGACTGGTGATTTTAATATGTACATCACTGTCTTTGATGACAATGTCGGCGCTGATGGTCATATCACCCAAGCCATGACCTGAGTCTTCTAATACCGCCTCGCCATGATAATCGCCATCTGGGATAGACGAGATTAACGAGCGCATATGATGGTCAGCCATGCTCTTTAGCTCTTCAATCGCTCCACGTACCGTCTCAATGCCATATTTGTCTAGCAGCGCAATCATATTACGCTCACCGACGGCACACGCGCCGTACTGAGCATTGAGATCGCCTTCTTGATTACGGCGTGAACGCATATTACTGTGTATGAGGTTAATCACATCACGACGTCTGACGCCTTTTTCCCAAATCTTAATAGGCGGAATGCGTAAGCCTTCGGCATATATCTCTTTGGCGTCAGGGTTATAGCCGGCTGGCACAGGGCCACCGATATCAGTGACATGACCTTTACAGACCGTCCAAAAGACTAACTCACCTTTATAAAACACCGGCTTATACATACAGCAATCTAGGATATGGCTGCCCATCATCACAGGGTCGTTATGATAAATGACATCGCCTTCATGAATGTCATCACCATAATATTCGGCGACGGCTTTCATGGCTGGCATGAGTGAGCCTAAATGAATGGGAATGTCTTGCCCTTGCAAAATCATCTCAGGCAGATGATCAAACAGCGCATTACTATAGTCATGAGCTAAGTTAAAGACACTCGAACGGGCGGTTTTTTCTAAGGTGGTTGTCATCTCACGCTGCGCCGTTTCTAGGGCGCCACGTACGACAGACAAGGTAATGGGATCTATAGAGGGGTGAGCGTTGCTCATGAAAGACTCCTTGTCGAGAAATTTGGGTCGGAAACAGCGCGTTTATATAGGCGAAATAAAAGAATATATCGGTCTATATGACCATTTATCCTTACCCTTCAGCGCGCGCTTTATCTGGCTTATCATCTATCCTAATGATCAAGCTTTTTCACTATAGCGAGGTTTTGGCAAAATAGATTGACTGTGCGTGCAGAGTTTTTGACTGTGAGTGTACAGCTGTAGCTATAAGCAGCCTGTTTTCATCTTTATCATAGTGGGATATAAAGCGTTCAGAATAAAAAAAGGAGCAATGCTTCATATGTGATGCACTGCTCTTTTTGCCTATTCTTACTAACCCTATAGGAAGCTATAAGTTATTTACTACTATGCGTGCGCAGACTTCCTGCCTAGGCCCATCTTCACATTAGCCAAAATCAGTCCAGATAAGATGAGCACCATTGCTAGCATCTTCCACCATGTAACCACTTCTCCTATGAGCAGCACTGAAGTCGCCATACCGAATACGGGCACCAGTAAGGCAAATGGCACAACCTTAGAAGCGATATTTTTACTAAGCAAATGCGCCCACAATCCAAAGCCGATCAGGGTTGAGACATAGACGATAAATCCAAGCGATAACCAAGACTTGAAGGACGCCTGCGTAAATGTTGCGAGCGTCCATGCCTCATTTTCAAATAGTAGAGAGGATAAAGTCAAAACTACACAAGCAATCAGACCGCCCCATACCACTAGTGATAACGCAGATAGTGCCGATGTTCTATTTGAAGCTTTGTTGTTGCTATTAACAGGCGAGGCATTAGAAAAATTACTAGCGCTTTGCTGCGTTGAGGCCTGTTTTGAAGCAATATTGCCAAAGCTCCAACCTATGGCTGCAATCAAGATACAGATAAAGCCAACCAAGGGCATATCACCGCCGAGATTTAGCGCAATTACACCAAGCCCTAGCACACCAACTAACATACCCATAATCTGCATACGACTCACAGGCTCACCTAATATGACATACGCCAGCAAGACGGTAATAAAAATTTGAACTTGCAATAATAGCGCCGTTAATCCTGCTGAAGCTCCTAAATGCATGGCGGTAAATACAAAAGCATACTGCATGACAAAGGTGCCGATGGCATAAATAAATAACGCACAGTTGAATTTGGGCGGTTTAAGGAACAGCACCAACGGCACGGCAGTAAAGAAAAAACGTAGCGCAGTGAGCATCAGTGGCGGAAAGCTTTCGAGCGCCCATGCAATAAAGGTAAAGTTTACACCCCAAATAAAGGCAACCAATACAGCTAGAGCGATGTGTAGAAGGGTCATAGGCTTATCCTAGAATAGCTATTATTAGTTCTGAGTTGTTATTAATGTTTGAATCTTAACAATCAACTATAGTTTAAATGCCCATAACAGACCCGATACAGTTTTACGAATGGTGAACAAAGTGTATAGTTACTCTTAACGTTACAATTAATCATGACATTGAAGAGATAAGCACATTCATTATGGTCGAAACCTATACGCTCAATCCAAATTTAACCAAGACTGCCGCCGTCGCTGAATGGTTACAGCAGCGTATTGACTGGCAGATTTACCTGCCCAATCAGCGTGTGCCCTCGGTGCGAAAGTTAGCGAAGCTATTAAATATATCAAGCTTTACGGTGGTACAAGCTTATGAGCAATTGGTGGCTACCAGCGTGCTAATTGCTAAGCCCAGCTCGGGCTATTATGTCAATACGCAAGCAAAAGTAGTTCAGCCGAATGATGATAAAAGAGCAGTCGTTAAGCACCCAGTAATAGATACGCGCTGGCTGGTGCAGCAAGTCTTTAGTGATATCCCGCATCATCGCTCGCCGGGGGTGGGAACATTACCGAGAGACTGGGTACGTAATGATAAGATGGAATGGGCCATACGGCAGGTAACCCAGCAAGCCGATAGCTTTATCTATGATTATGGTAATGTTCATGGCTATTTGCCGCTACGTCAGCAGCTGGTTCAACACCTGCATACGCTGGGCATGCAAACCCATACCGAGCACATAATTACTACGGCAGGAGTGTCGCAAGCCGTGACCATGGTGGCGCTGCTGCTTACTCAAGCTGGGGATACGGTGGTCGTTGATGGGCCGGGCTGGTATTGGCTATCAAGCTGTTTGCAACAACAAGGATTAAACGTCGTCTCTGTAGAACGTGACCATCAAGGGCCTAATATCGAGCAGATGCAAAAGCTGTTTGCGACGCATCGTCCCAAGCTCTATTTGACCAACAGTGTGCTGCATAATCCGACCTCTTGTAACCTGCATCCTGCTCGCGCGCACCAAGTACTCAATCTTATTCATGAGTACGATGCTTATATTTTTGAGGACGATTTATACGCCGCATTTGTACCGGGTGGTCAAGTGCTGCGTTATGCCAGCCTTGATCAGTTTGAACGGGTGTTTTATGCGACTGGGTTTTCAAAGTCAATGGCGTCAGGCTGGCGCGTTGGCATGTTGGTCTGTCCTGATAACTATATCGATGATGTATTGCGTATTAAAACCTTAAGCAATTCAAACACACCAGAATTTGGTGAACGGGTTTGTCATCATTTATGGACGCATGGTGAGTATCGCCGGCAGATTAAAAAAGTGCAGCAGCATTTATATAGCGCTCATGAAAGAATGCGCCAAGCATTACCAAGGATAGGACTTATCTACCCTGAGCATACACAAGCAGGTATCTTTGTTTGGGTAGACACGGGGCAGGATACCAGCCAACTGGCATTAGATGCCTATAAAGCAGGTTGGCTGGTCGCACCGGGGCAATTATTTTACCCAGATGCCCGCGCCTCAACCCATCTGCGACTCAATGTATCAACAACAAGCGATGAGTTTTTGAGTTGGTTGGGTGATTATTTGGATAAAAGCTGTCAATACTGATAAAACTCCATTACCCCACCACCAACCGCATCATCTGCGTACTGATATAACCACCAAAGGTACCCACGGCATAGCCTAAAATACCCAAAAACACCCCAACGGGTGCCAGTGACGGATGAAATGCTGTGGCGACAATCGGTGCCGATGACGCGCCGCCAGTATTGGCGTTGGAGCCGACCGCTAAAAAGAAAAACGGCGCACGAATCATCCTAGCAACCGCAAAAATAATCACGACGTGGATACTCATCCATAATAAACCAATGAGTAGCAAGCGCCACTGCGAGACAATACCGGCAAGATTGATTTGCATACCGATAGCGGCAATCAAGACAAAGATAAATACCGTCCCGATTTTTGAGGCGCCAACATGGTCAAGGCGGCGAATTTTGGTAAAGGAGAAAATCACCCCTATTAAGGTGATAATCACCACCATCCAAAAGAATGAGCTGGCAAAGCTATATTGTACCGCCCAACTGTAAGGGGCAAAGAAGCCTGCTATTTGCCCGCCTACGAAATGCGCCACTCCAACCATGGCGAAACACAAACCAAACATCACCATCAAATCATTTAAAGTGGCTGGGCGCGCATTGTCACGCTCATAGCTTTCAACTGCGGCAATCACTTTATCAATACTACTGCTATCAGCCCGTAAAAACTTATCTATCTTAGCGCTATGCTTGGCCATGACCAAAATAGCCAATAACCATAGTGAGGCATTGGTAGTATCAACCAAAATCATCATACCAAATAAATCATCGCTGACGCCAAACAGCTCTTTCATTGCCGCTTGGTTGGCCGCGCCGCCAATCCAACTGCCCGCGACCGCTGAAAATCCGCGCCACAGGGTATCGTCGGTAAACATCTCAGGTGATATCCATTTAGCAATACCTAAGCTAATCGGACCGCTAATGACGATGGCAATGCTAGCGGCGAAGAACATGGCAATCGCTTTCCAGCCTAAGCCTAAAATTTTAGGGACATCCATCGATAAGGTCATGAGCAGCAAACTGGCTGGCAACAAATAAGTGGCAGTAAAGCCATAAATCTGTGAGCCGATGCCATCAGCGAAGACACCCAGACTGTTGAGCGTGGCTGGGATAAAGCAGCACAGCACAATACCCGGCAATACCGCATAAAAACGTCGCCAAAATTTACCTGGCAGCCCTTGGGTATAAAATACCAGACCGATAATGGCCATGATAATGCCAAATGCTAATGGCAGATTGTCAATTGCTAAATAAGAGATGTCGGGCATCAGATGGCTCCGCAGCAGACGATGAATAAAAGCCTGTCAGTATAGACAAGGCGAAAAAGACGCGCAAGCAACGATCTCGCATTGTTGATTTTTTATCGATGTTTTATCATTGACATAGAGCCGCCTTACTATAAAACCATGACGCACAAAAAAGCCAGATAACAAGTATCTGGCTTTTTTGGTGCTAGGTTATAAGGTTAGGTTAAGAATCTTAATAGACACTGTCGTTAACCATTATTGATAGCAGTATTACGAGTTGTTACTACGGTTGCCACCGCTTGAGCGACCTTGACCACGGCTGTCAGCACGACCAGCTGGGCGACCTTGGCTGCCACTTGGACGACCACGACCCGTTGCAGCACGCTCGCCACGTGGAACGCCAGTGCTATCACCACGGCTAGGAGCACCAGTGCGCTTGCCTTGATACGGCTTGCCACCTGAACGCTCATTTGGTTTGCCAGATGAATCACGTGGCTTACCTTGATAACCGCTGTCATTGCTAGCGCGTTGACCAGTCGATGCGCTGTCGCTTGAACGACCACGAGCATTAGCAGGATTGCCTTGATAGCCACCACCCGCGCGACCACGGCCTTGACCGTTACCGCCGCCACTTGAGCGTCCGCGACCACGGCCACGACCATTACCTTTGTTTTCGCTAGGTACATAAGTCTTCTTAGGCTCCATACCTTCGATGACCGATACTTCCATTTTGCGATCTAAATAACGATTGATAGCGTTTAGCTGTGGACGATCATCCATGCTACATAGGCTGATGGCAATACCCGTACGACCGGCACGGCCACAACGACCGATACGATGCACGTAGTCTTCTGTTTGACGTGGCAAGTCATAGTTAATGACGTGCGATAGTGCTGGCACGTCAAGACCACGAGCAGCAACGTCAGTCGCTACTAAGATTTTACATTTACCATTACGCAAGTCTTGAACGATACGGTTACGCTTGCTTTGTGGCAAGTCACCATGTAAGAAGCTGGCTTTATGGCCTTGCTCTTGTAGAGATTTGGCTAATTTTTCAGTACTACGTTTGGTCGCAGCAAAGATGATGACTTGTTCCATCTCTTTATCGCAAACAATTTTGTCAAGCAAACGGTTTTTATGATCAAAATCGTCACAGTAATACACTTTTTCTTCGATGTGTGCTGATTCAACTTTGATTGAAACGCGCTCAGGGTTTTTGGTGAAGCTGGCAGCAATCTTGCCAACAGGACCATCCCAAGTTGCTGAACACATGATGGTTTGACGGTTATCAGGAGCGGCTTTCAAGATATCGTTGATATCATCGGCAAAACCCATGTCAAGCATACGGTCAGCTTCATCAAGTACCAAAACTTCTAGGCTTGATAAGTCAACGCGGCCCGCATTGATATGGTCAAGTAAACGACCAGGAGTCGCAACAATTACTTGCACGCCTTTTTTCAAAGCAGTAATCTGACCATTGTAAGGTGCGCCGCCTACTAATGGCACACAGAACAAACCGCGCATATCTTTAGAATATGTACGCACACTGTCATGTACTTGCTGAGCAAGTTCACGCGTTGGCGTTAGGATAAGGGCTTTGGTTAGTTTGTCAAAGCTAGTGGCACGGCTTAAACGGTCAAGTACTGGGATAACAAATGCCGCTGTTTTACCACTACCGGTTTGCGCTGACAATAATAAGTCGCGACCCGCTAGAGCAAAAGGAATGGCTTGTTCTTGAATAGGTGTTGGATGGGTATAACCACTGCGATCAAGCGCGGTCAAAATTGGCTTGGCAATATTAAGTTCAGCAAAAGTGATTTTGTTTTCTTCAGCAGCGTCAGTAGTAGCCGCTTGATTATTAGTATCGGTATTTGCAGTTGTGTTTGGGGTATCAGTGCTTTCGATGATGCCGTTTTCAGCGGCGATAGCAGATAAGATGTCAGTCATAGTAATCCTTGGTAAGTATAAGCTGCTGTAAATTCAGCAAGCTTGATGCATACCACTGATAACCGTTCACCACGCTGCATTTATAAAATAATTATCTCACCCTAAAAAAGGCTTAACAATCAAAAGCCAAGCTTATAAAGCTTGTCAATATTATAAAGGCGTTCGTGCTGTCTGACGTATTTTGGTGGTAGTGCCGAGTGTCTCATCCTTGTTCATTAAAAGCGCATTATCCATGCTTTGTCCAAAGCAGATAAAGGCTGGTAACAACCAATCTAGCCCATATATGGGTTCGTAGATAAGATATGAGTCAAAAATAACGTGTTTTTCAATATGTATATGAAGGGTTATTTAAGTACACAAAATCATCGGCAACAATTACTTATGGTCATCCTAGACCCAAAATCGCAGGCGATGTTATCAATCTCATAATTCACGATAGTCTAAGCTAACGTGGCGACGCAGTATAGCATAACAAAAATGCAAGTAGTAGATTTTTTTCTGTTTATTAGCAAAATAAGGGCTATAGCTGCAAATATATGCTTAAAAACTGATGTTAAACCAAGCCTTTAAGCAAGTTGCTGTTTTCATTAAATTTAATTATATACGTGACACTTTTACTTCCGTCACATAGGTTGGTAATTGCCAAGCACCGCCTACCTCTATCAAGCGACACATGCCTGTGGTGCTTTCATGGCTCTTCTCAAAAGCTTTGCCCGTCCATACCCAGTCGGTTTTAGATAAGCAGTCGCCAATCCCGCGGCCTTTTTGCACCGAGGTTAATTTGCCATTGCTGTAATCGGTTGCACTGGTCGTCACCAAGGTTGGCTGATAAGGCTTAGTATCATTGAGCACCCAAGCGCCCATGCCAGTGTTATAAGCACCCATCCAGCAATCATGCTGTACGAGCAGCTGCTTGCTATTTAGACGGCTGACCCGCCAAGGTGACTTATCTGCTAAGTTTGGGCAATCTGTATCTGCATCCTTCATGGTGGTTTTCATCAGCTCGGCTAACTGCGATGAGCGCATCACAAACTTTCTCTTACTGCTAGAGATGGCTTTAGGGTTTGGCGTGACCAAGCGTAGCGCGGGTGCTGCTTTAGGCGCCAAGACACTACTATTAGATTTGCTTGCGCTATCGGTACTGATAAAGGCACTTGGTGTCCCTACTCGGCCCTGTGCTTCATCGGCTTTGAGCATGACGGCACTGGCACCTTTATCCGATAGCTGCCAGCGCGTATTGCGAATCACCAGCTCAATCTTACTTGATTTAGTCAAGGCATCAAGTAGCGCGTTGACTTGCGCTGAGGTCAGCTCTGCATGACCTGCCGCCACCGAGTATGGCTTGGTTTCTCCGTAATCTCTATCATTAATAAACAAGGATATGCGATGGCGGTTGCCAAGCTGCATCAAGGCCTTTGCTGAGCTTTCTTTTGCGCCGCCAAGTTTGACCTTGCCATCGACGGTGGCATTGGCACCTGCGCGGCGCACCAATAATAACGACACCGGTAAATCGCTATTGTTCTCTGCTTGGTAACCTGCCAGCCTGCAAGTGCGGGTATTATCACAAGCCACTTGCCAATCTTGGTTGCTAAAATCAACAGCCGCGCCAGCCTGCGCCGCTGAACTAAATAAAGCCGTGCTAATGGCTGCAAATAAGGGTAATAAAATTTTCTTTGTCATCAATAAGGGTATCTTTTTTGTTTTTATAGGATTTATTGTGCGATGAGTGCTATCTGTTAAGAGGTTGGATTTTTTATGGCGCTGCTGATTGGCATTGCTATTGCTGCTACTATTTTTACTACCACTACCATAGTTAGCATGACCAAAATTAACTGTTATCTCACGCGTTAAGGGTGATGATGCACGCGTCGTCTTATTATTATCCTTCATAATCATTACTCATTAATAGAATAAATATCAACACCTGCCCATTAAGGCGGTGGCTGCTATTTTAACGTACCAATGTTTCTATCTGTTATACTAATGTACCATTATGTAAAGACGGAAGCATAGTGCTGATTCAATATATAGATAAGTATATTTGTAATAAAGAATATATTATACGGAATATAGCAAGCAAAAGGTTAATAAGCAAATTGCCTATTAACCTTTTTTATTGGATTGTTTTTTATTGAATC
Source organism: Psychrobacter sp. DWR1-2-3 (assembly GCF_049896465.1). Taxonomy (NCBI): domain Bacteria; kingdom Pseudomonadati; phylum Pseudomonadota; class Gammaproteobacteria; order Moraxellales; family Moraxellaceae; genus Psychrobacter; species Psychrobacter sp. DWR1-2-3. The sequence continues at coordinate 299,676 of NZ_JAFCUJ010000002.1, read as the reverse complement.
ATATGATGCTCTGCCATCTACTCGGCAATAGCGTAAATGACGATTGACGATTTTGACTGGCGTCTAAATGAGCGTGCTGGCGTCAATAATCGTTGAGATAGACAGCTTAAAATACATGCTTAAGTAATGAGATTCAGTAATCAGACTCAGTAATGGGCTTAAACAATAGGCTTAAGCACTAAATCTACCGCGCGTCTAACCGCTGGACGCTCGGCAATTTTTTGTGCCCAACGCTTTAGATGCTTATACTCCTCTACTTGTAAGAACTCGGCGGCATCATAAAGCTTACCAAGTACCAGTTGACCATACCATGCCCAAATAATCATATCGGCAATATTATAGTCAGACTCAGCGTTGCCACACATATACTCGTGGTCTTTAAGATGCGTATCCAAGACATCAAGCTGGCGTTTGGTCTCCATCGTATAGCGATTGATAGGATACTCTAGCGGTTCAGGCGCATAGGCATAAAAATGCCCGAAGCCGCCACCTAAGAACGGCGCGCTACCCATCTGCCACATCAGCCAAGACAGACAGTCTGCCCGTGCTTTACCCTGCTGCATCGGGATAAACTTGCCAAACTTTTCCGCTAAATATAATAAGATAGCGCCCGACTCAAAAAGTGCAATAGGCTCGCCCGCCTCTGAGTTATCTACAGTAGCAGAATAATCTACCAGCGCAGGAATTTTTGAGTTCGGATTGATAGCGACAAATCCTGAGCCAAACTGGTCACCTTCAGAGATGTCAATTTGATAGGCGTCGTACTCAGCACCCTTAATATTCAGCTCAGCAAGCTCTTCTAACAGGATATTTACTTTCACGCCATTGGGTGTATTCAATGAATATAGCTGTAAAGGCGCCTCGCCGACGGGTAGTTTTTGCTCATGGCGCGCGCCAGCCGTTGGCCGATTGATACTGGCGAACTTACCGCCATTTTCGCTGTCATTTTCCCAAACTTTAGGCGGAGTATAGCCGCTAGCATTGTTGTTTTGAATGTTGTTGTTTTTATCATTACTTGCTTGATTATTATCATTACTCATAAGATTACCTACTTTTTTTATTGCTTTATTATGTGTTGTTTGATTGCTCTTTACCGCTATCTACTATAGCGAGGATTGATGCTTTGATTAAAGCCCTGTCTTGTAACCTAATTTTTAAGAGTCATTAAAAGGAATGCCAAAGCGTTTAAGGGTAAATTTCTAATAACTGGGCGTATACCGTTACTTTGCTACTCTTTAACTCAAAGGTAGTTGTTTTTATACTACCCACACCTTAGCGGCTTTTTAGAGACTTGGTTTTTCAGAAACATAGTTTTCTAGAGACATAGCTTTTTATAAACATAATTGAAAATAGTAAAAAGACGCTCTAATCGGCACTTTTAATGCACTCTTAAACCCCTCTTTTAAAAACTGCGCTTAGCAACAATGGTCGTAAGATATGGTGATGTCAATATGGTAACCCTAACCCCAACCCAAGATAAATACCTACCCTATGTGCTAGCGGTGGCGTTATTTATGCAAATTTTAGATGCCACCATCTTAAATACCTCCTTGCCACAGATGGCGCAAGCGCTTGGGGAATCACCGTTAAAAATGCAATGGGCGGTCATCAGCTACGCGCTAACCCTTGCGATTTTTATTCCTATCAGTGGATTCTTAGCCGATAAATATGGCACACGGCGGGTGTTTTTATACGCCATTATTATATTTTGTATTGGCTCGCTATTGTGCGCTGCCTCGCCGACATTAGATTTCTTGATTGGTTCGCGCATTGTACAAGGTATTGGCGGCGCGATGATGACCCCTGTGGCACGTCTGATACTGGTCAAGTCCTATCCACGCAACAAGCTCTTAACCGTGATGAACTTTGCGGTGATACCGGCGTTAATTGCGCCGTTAGTCGGGCCGGTATTAGGTGGTTATATTGTGCAATATACCAGTTGGCATTGGATATTTTTAATCAATATCCCGATGGGCGTTTTTGGTTTTATCATGGGTAGAAAACTGGTACCGGCATTATTTGAGGATACCAAACGTTTAGATTGGACAGGTTTTGCTTTGTTTGCCGCAGCCGCTTGTGGTTTTACCCTTGCGGTAGAATTTGGCTCACAGACAGGTCGAGGGCTTTACGGTCTGCTACTTGGATTAGGCGCAAGTCTATTGATAGGCGCTTATGTGTGGCATGCTAAACGCCGCGCAGCACCACTATTTCCCCTAAGCTTGTTTAATATTCGTACCTTTCGTATTGGTATTACTGGTAACTTATTCACGCGCTTAGGTATCAGCGCTGTACCTTTCTTATTGCCACTATTGCTACAAGTGGTGTTCGAATACTCGCCATCGCAAGCCGGTTGGCTGCTTGCGCCCATTGCAGTTGGTGCAATCGGTATCAAACCTTGGGTCAGTAAAATCATTCAGCGCTTTACCTACCGTAAGGTGTTGGTGGCTAATACCTTTTTAATCGGTGTGCTTATCATTGTCTTGGCGCAGTTTAACGATGCCGCAAATTGGATTTGGTTTATTCCTATCTTGACTGTGATGGGTGCTTGTAACTCAATGCAGTTTAGTGCGATGAATACCATTACCATCGGTGATTTAGAAGGCACGCAGACCAGTAGCGGTAATAGCTTAATGGCCGTCAATCAGCAATTGGCGATTAGTTTTGGCATTGCCTTTGGTGCGGCGTTATTAAATCTGCTACGTGAGCGCTTCGAGCTTGATACCTTGGTGGCATTTCAAACTACCTATTGGATACTCGGTATCATCACCATTCTCTCGGGATTATACTTCTTACGCCTTAAACCTCAAGATGGGCGCGGCTTGTATTAAGCATTTTTATTGAAACCATCAAAAAACGAATGGTATTTATCTACTTTGAATACAGAAACGTTAGACATAAAAATGCCAGCGTATACTAACAGAGGTCTTAAATTGACTTTTTAGTATGCGCTGGCAGGTATCAGCACTTTTTATAATTTTAAGGCGCTTTATCGTCATCCATTTGCGATTGGATATAGTTTTCAACGCCAATATCTTTAATCAAGTCCTGTTGCGTCTCTAACCAGTCTTGATACTCTTCGTTGCCGTCTTTTAAGCTGACGAGTAGCTGGCGCGAGACATAGTCACGCTTGCTCTCACATAAGGTGATTGCATCGGTGATAATATCGAATTTCTGCTTCTCTAAACGCAGGTTGCAATCGATAATCTCTGGTACATCTTCCCCAACCAAGACTTTACCCAATTCTTGCAAATTTGGCAGACCGCCTACTAGCAAAATACGTGCAATCAGCTCATCTGACCATTTCATCTCAGCAATCGACTGCTTATATAGTGAGTCATTTAACGACTCTAAGCCCCAATGGCGTGCGATACGTGCGTGCAAAAAGTACTGATTGATGGCTATCAATGACTGACCGAGCACTTTATTCAGCGCACGTGTGATCTCTTTATCCCCTTTCATCTTTCTCTCCCTATATTCATTATTATTTTATTACGGATAGTTCTAACAAGTGTTAAAGGTGCTTAGTGAATAAAATACTAAACAATATCAGGAGACACTTCCGCCATCTGGCTTTGCAAGTAATTAGGTAGACCAATCATATCAATCAGGCGCAACTGCTGCTCGAGCCAATGAGCATGATCTTCTTCGGTGTCTTTGAGCTGTTCAACCAGCATCTCACGGGTGATATAATCATGCTCTGCTTCACAAAGCGCAATGCCATCTTTAAGGTGCTGTTGTACCTGATACTCTAAATCGAGATCAAGCTGCAACATCTCAGGAACCGTCGTCCCAATATTAATCTCATTGACGCTCATCTTAGGCGTACCGCTCAACATCAAAATACGGCGGATAATCGCTCGGGCGTGCAGTGTTTCATCGTGCATCTCATGGCTGATACGGTCATACAGTTTGCCGTAATGCCATTCTGCATACATCTCAGAGTGAATGAAATATTGGTCACGAGCTGCAAGCTCACCACCTAATAAAAAATTTAAATAATCAATGACCTTTGGGCTGCCTATCATCACCTATACTCCTGTATTTTTATTTATCTGCGTCTACATTCACAATAATACATATATAGAAAGTACTATTAGTAAACTAATCAGTAAAGATTAGAACCAACGAAATGTCTTACAAAGTAAGTCAGATATAGTAGCATACGGGAATAATGGCGCTTGTAACGATATGAACTAAGAATAAGATGCTAATTGAGAATCGTAATTAATTCGTATAACGAGCCTTAGTGTTTGAGAGTTTTAACGAGGTTTTTCATGCACTTATTTAATAAAGTTAACAAGTGATATTAGAGAATTTAAGATAAATAAGTGCCGATAGTAGACGTCATTGAGTACTGCCCTGCTACGCTTTTTATTGATAGCAGGTCATCAATAGCAAAGTCGACAAGGAGTGCTTAAACGGCATAAGCCAACGCATCAAGTTTGGCGTGATGTTCATCAAGGTAGTCATTGACCATAGGTTCGCAGCAGCCACAGCAAGTCGCTACATCAAGGGTATCTTTTAAACCGTCTAACGTATCAATGCCTGAGGCAATAGCGGCTTTAATTTGTTTTTCTTTGACGTCGTTACAGATACATACGTACATGTGCTGGCTCCTACATAAATGTCAATCTTGTTATTCGTTATAATAACGATAATTATTACCATTTACAATAGTATTTGAGGTATTGTTCAGTCACATCGTTATTACTACAGGGTTATCTTACCCTTACTTAATCCATGTAACTGCATATAACCTTGGGTGTAACTATAACGTACCAAAGGTAGTAAAATGGCGACGAACTGTAAATTTGCTCATTTTTTAATCGATTTTACAGATGACTGCTGTTATATTGACCCCCTATTAACTAGATTCATATTGGAATTGCTCTATGTCTAATAATAATTCTACGATACAACCGCTTGAGTTATTTAAAGTATTGTCTGACCCAACGCGCTTAAAAATCTTCCAAATCTTATTTAACAAAGAATCGCGCTGTGTGGGTGAATTGGTAGAAATACTTGACCAACCACAGCCGACCATCTCGCGTCACTTGAATCATTTGAAAAAGCTGGGTATTTTGAGCTGTGTTCGTGATGGGACATGGATGTGGTATGAGGTGTCTGATAATCTGCCAGAATGGTGCCAAGAGATTTTGGAAATCACTTATAAGCAGATATCGACCAAAGACATCAATATGCCGAAGCCTGCTTAACTTGATGCTAAGAGCAAGAGGTATTGATATAGTTAGTTCAAAATAAAATCGATGTTAATAGTTGTGTGCGACTGGTATAAATTTTCCTTGCTTGCTGCTATCACAGAGGCTACGAAAAATTAATCCCCGTCACACTGTATCTGTTTTAGAGTGAAGCCACTATAATTAATACTTCAGCGCATAAAAAAAGACCTATCAATGATAGGTCTTTTTTTTGTTTTCAAATTTTGTCTTAAAATACGCCTTTAGATCTAGATTAGACTAAGTCTAAAAAATCACTCACAAAGGCGTTGGCTGGCTGGTGAATCAGCTCCTCTGACGTCCCTACTTGCTCAACGCGACCATGGTTCATCACCACAATTTCATCAGACACCGCCCGCGCCTCTTCTTGGTCATGCGTCACCATGATGCTGGTAATACCGAGCTCGTGGTGGATATTCTTTAGCCAAGTACGCAGCTCTTTACGTACCTTGGCATCTAGCGCCCCAAACGGCTCATCTAACAGCAGTAATTTTGGCTTAACAGCAAGCGCTCGTGCCAGCGCAATACGTTGACGCTGACCGCCTGATAACTGATGTGGATAAGCATTGGCAACTTGCGGCAGCTGTACTAAGTCTAGCAATTCAGCAACGCGTTTATTGATATCCGCTTTACTTGGGCGCTCGTTTTTTGGTAATAAGGTTAAGCCAAAACCGACATTATCGGCGATGTTTTTGTGGCGAAACAACGCATAGTGCTGAAACATAAAGCCAATATGGCGCTTTTGTACCGGTGTATTGGTGACATCTAACTCATCAAATAATATCTGCCCTGAGTCTGCATATTCTAGACCAGCAATGATACGCAGCAAGGTGGTTTTACCGCAGCCTGAAGGACCAAGTAAAGTGGTCAACTTACCCGTCGGTACAGTAATATTGATATCATCTAAGGCGGTAAAATTACCGAATTTTTTATTAACGTTGCGAATCTCGATGCTCATAATGGGTTCTCTTATTATATTTTTGGCTTAACGTCTTCATGTGACAGATGGCTTGTTAACGACTACTTTATAGCATAGCGCTTATAGACGACCGCTGCTTTCTGCCAGGGTTGCATCTTTAGGGTTTGATGCATTGCTAGCATTGGCACTAACTGGCAACTCAGGCACAGTTGCTAAGCGCTCAGACTTGGCAAATTTGCGCTCTTGCAGCTTGGTCATCACTTGTTGTATTAGCAGCGTTACCAGCGCCAAGGCAGCAAGTAAGCTCGATAAGGCAAAAGCCGCGGTAAAGTTATAATCGTTATAAGCAATCTCAACCAATAGCGGCATGGTATTGGTTTCACCGCGAATATGACCGGAGACTACGCTGACTGCGCCAAACTCGCCCATTGCCCGTGCATTGGTCAAAATCAACCCATACAGCAGCGCCCATTTGATATTTGGTAGCGTCACATGCCAAAACGTCTGCCAACCTGTAGCACCTAGTGTCAATGCTGCTTGCTCTTCACTATCACCTTGCGTTTGCATCAGAGGAATTAGCTCACGGGCGACAAACGGAAAGGTGACAAATAACGTCGCTAAGATAATCCCTGGTACGGCATAAATCACCTGAAAGCCCATGCTTTCAAGCCAGCCACCAATCGTAGAATTCAGCCCGAACAACAGCACAAACATCAAACCTGCAACCACCGGCGACACCGAAAACGGTAAATCAAGCAATGTCGTCACCAGCTGCTTACCTTTAAATTGATAACGGGTCACCAGCCACGCAATTGCAATACCCATCACCATATTAATCGGCAATACAATCGCCGCGGTAATCAAGGTTAACTTAATCGCTTGTAAGGCTTCAGGGTCGACCAATGAGGCAATATACAACTGCCAACCATTTTTAAAGGCTTCATAAAAGACCGCGAACAGTGGCACGACCAACATGATGACCATAAATAACACCGCGATGGTGATAAAGGTACGGCGTATCCATGGCGTGTCTTTGGTCGCTGGGTTGCTTTGGTAGTCGTAGCTATTAGAGATTTGCATTAGCGGGCTCCTACGCGGCGCGACAGCTTCCACTGTACGATATTAATGGTCAATAAAATCACAAATGAGATCAGTAGCATAAAGAGTGCGACGGCTGATGCTCCTTGCACATCAAATTGCTCAAGCTTACTGATAATGATTAGTGGCAAAATCTCAGACTGCATCGGAATATTACCGGCGATAAAAATCACCGAGCCATACTCACCAGTGGCACGGGCAAACATCATGCCAGCGCCCATCAGTAAAGCCGGCAATAGCTCTGGTAAAATCACCTTACGAAAGGTCGTAAAGCGATTGGCGCCCAGTACCGCCGCTGCTTCTTCAAATTCAACCGATAATTCGGCAAGCACCGGCTGCACAGCACGGACGATAAAGGGAAAGCTGACCACCACTAAAGCGAGCCAAATACCTAATGGCGTAAAAGCCACTTGAATATCAAACTTAGCAAACCACTGTCCGATTAAGCCATTAGGCGCATAAAGGGTGGCAAGCGAGATACCCGTAACAGCTGTCGGTAGTGCAAATGGTAAATCAACCAACGCATTAATCAGCGATTTACCCCAAAACTCGTAGCGCACCAGCACCCAAGCAACCAGCGTACCAAACACCATGTTGGTGAGCATCGCTAAAAACGACATCCATAAGCTGAGTTTGATAGCAGCGGTCACTTGCGGCTGAGTAATGGTCTCCCAAAAACCCGTCCAGCCCATTTGTGTCGTGGTATAGGCCATCATGGCAAACGGCAGCACCACCAGTAATGATAAGCTAAAGACAGTGATGCCCATGCTTAGTCCAAACCCTGGTAGCACATTGCGCTGGCGCAAGCGGGTCAGCCAACCTTTTTTATTGACAGGTTTGCTGGCAGGAGAAGTTGTTGCACTCATAGTGATGTCCTATTGCCTAACTGATGGCGCTTATTTGTTGCTCGTAAGCACCACGTGATATCAGATGTATTTATTATTGGTCTGCTTAAGCGATAAAGGACACAGCGTGGGTAGCCATGTCCTTTATGTGCTCGGACGTTACTCTAAAGCTGACTGCTTAAACGTTATCTAATGAAAAGCTCATAAAAACTTTATAAATGGGCTACGCAGTCAGCGTACTAGCGGCTTACTTTGGTGCATTAATGGCTAACTGATCGAACACGCCGCCATCGCTAAAGTAAGTGCTCATGATTTCATCCCATGTGCCAAAGGCATCATTTGGACGGAAAGTATCGATAGGTGGCAATTTATCACTGTTCTTATCAAGCACACTCTTCACACTTGGGCGCAGATATAAATTGGCTGCCAATTGCTGAGCAGGCTCGCTCCATAAGTAATCAAGATAGGCTTTTGCCGCATCGGTGGTACCTTTTTTATCGGTCACGGTTTTCACGACAGCGACTGGGCTTTCAGACTTGATAGAGTATTTAGGATAAACGATATCCACTTTACCCAAACCAAAATCGGTCGCTGCTAAATTGGCTTCGTTTTCAAAAGTTACCAAGACATCACCGATACCGCGCTGAACGAAAGTCGTCGTCGCTGCACGTCCACCATTCTCGTATACTTTGACATTTTTCAGCATGTCTTTGACGTAGTTTTTGGCTTGCGTTTCATCTTTATTAAAGGCATGTAAACCATAACCATAAGCGCCTAAGAACGCATAGCGACCATTACCCGTGACTTTTGGGTTGGCCATAACAATCTCAACGCCTTCTTTGGTCAAGTCTTGCCAATCGTTAATACCTTTTGGATTGTCTTTACGTACTAAAAATACGATGGTACTGGTAAAAGGTACGGCATTATCTGGGAATTTACTTTCCCAATCAGCCTCAACCAAGCCTTTTTTCTCAAGTAGCTCGATATCAGAGCCTTGGTTCATGGTCGCCACATCGGCTTGCAAACCGTTAGCAACCGATAATGCTTGCTTACTTGAGCCGCCGTGTGATTGCTTGATTAAGATATTGCTGTTTGGATTTTCCGCTTTATAGTGCTCAACGAATAATGGGTTGTAATCTTTATAAAAGTCGCGCGCCACATCGTAAGAGACGTTTAATAGCTCAATATCTTGACCTTCGGTAGTGGCTGGCGTGCCTTCTGCGTTGGTTGCTGGTTCAGCTTTATCGCTATTACTACAGCCTGCGATACCCAACGTAAGCGCCACACCGGCGATACTTAGTACGCTAAGCGTTTTGTTTTTATATTTATAACCTGTGGTATATGATGTCATGGCTGCCTCAAAAGGGATTGGTTAGTGAATGCAAGTATGCTAACAGCGCCAGCTTATTATGTTTAATGATGAATATGCGTATGTTATTGCCAAAACGGAATATAGTATTTATAAAGATAAGGTTATCAATAATTTAAATACGATAAGCAATAGATAACCTTAAATATTTTATAAATTGACACTTTGGTGCCAAGATATTTATTCATTATTATTTATGGTCATTTAGCGCTTTAACCACTTATAAACGGCTTTATAAAGCGTTAAAAGCGTTAAAAGCGTTAAAAGCGTTAAAAGGGTTAAAGCAGCTAATGAATGGCTTAGGCGCTGTCCGTTACTTTACCCGCGCTAGCTGATCAAAACGCCCACCATCGACAAAGAAAGTCTCCATGATACTGTCCCAATCCCCAAACACGGCAACCGGCTCAAAGGTTTGAATATCCTTTAAAGTGCCTGTATGGGCTGCGAGCACCTCTTTGTTGCTCGGACGCAAATACATCTTTGCCATCAGCTCTTGCGCCGGTTTATCCCACAGTGTTTTTAGATAAGCAGTTGCCGCGGCGGTGGTGCCTTTTTTATCGGTTACGGTTTTCACCACAGCAACAGGGTTGGCAATCACAATAGAGTAACTTGGATAAACGATATCGACCTGACCTTTGGCAAACTGCTTAGCAGCCAGATGCGCTTCGTTTTCAGTGGTGATTAAAACATCACCAAGACCGCGCTGGGTAAAGGTCGTGGTGGCAGCGCGCGCGCCATTGTCATAGGTGACGACGTTTGCCAGTAGTTTTTTGATAAAAGCATCGGTTTTGGCGGGGCTTTGCACCTTTTCTTTAAAATGATGTAAGCCGTAGCCATAAGCGCCCAAAAAGGCATAACGCGCCGTGCCACTGGTCTTTGGATTTGGCAATACTACGGCAATATCGTTACGGGCTAAGTCTGACCAGTCTTTGATGCCTTTTGGGTTGCCCGCACGAACTAGCAGTACCATAGTACTGCTATAAGGCACGGCATTGTTTGGCAATGCCTGCTGCCAATCGCTAGCCACCAAGCCTTTTTCAACCAGCAAATTCATATCGCTTTCTTGGTTTAGAGTAACGACGTCTGCCTGCAAGCCATTGGCAACCGCCAGCGCTTGTTTGCTCGAGCCGCCGTGCGATTGGTTGATATTAACCTTGATACTTGGGTGTTTTTGCTGATAATTTGCATTAAACAACGGGTTGTAGTCTTTATAAAAGTCGCGTGACACATCATAAGATACATTTAATAAATCAATATTTTTTGCCTTATTGGCGGCGTCATTTTGGTTGGCTTCGGTAGGGTTGCAGCCTGTGATCAGTACCGCCGCTGCGAGCACACTACCAAGGCCAAAACTGCTGGCAAAGTTGATAGTAAAGCTAAAGCGATTGGTGAGCACTGTGCCGATGCTTTTAGGTTGAATGGCGAAAGTAGCACGCGCATTAATGTGCTTAGGAGGTATCTTTTGACCGCTCTTTTTATTTGGCTGCATATTTGCTCTCTAATAATAGGGATAAAAACCTTGCGTTTCGAAATTCGGTTCTATGGATAATGAGCAATATGCTAACAGCCTGTGAGACAATTGCTTAGTGACAAATACGCTTATCGAGTTATTAACTTGGCATAAGTAATTTTATTAGTTATTCTAAAGTGTTTGTTTTTTCTCGGTATTTTTGTAGTTTTGTGATAAGCAGACACTTTTGAGTAAGTTACGGTATTGCTTAGGCTCTAGACGAGCCTCTATAGAGTCGATATTATCCCTTAGCTTGTTGTATATCAGGCGCTGCACTGATAAAACTTAGCCGATCCGCTTTCACTTATTTTCTGTTTACTAACCCCTTTATTAAAGGTAATGCAATGATCAAGTCTCCACCTCGTTATGCCTGTCAGTCACGCTTTTTTGTTGGTATTTTAACGTCCTCTATGACTTTATTGGCCTTAAGTGGCTGTAATAACGTAACGCCAAGCGTTAATAACCAAACGATTCAGCAACCAAACGCTGCTGTCACGCCAGCGGTGCAGACGGTCGTTGGTGATTACGCCTCTGACGGTTATGCCAAGCGTGCACAAGGCTATGATTGGGTAGGTGTGATGATAAGAGCTGACGGCGCAGACAATGGCGAGCAAATTGATATTAAAGTACGAGCGCGTAGCGATGTGAAAAAGCCAACTTGTCACTTCGATGGTAAAGCGACATTAATGGGTCAAGACGAGGCGCACGGTGTTATTTTCCAAGCTAAGATTAATGACAGTACCGCCTTTTTCCAGTTTAAAGATGATACTTTGACCATTGATAGCCAAGATAAGTACGCGCTGAATTATTTTTGTTCGGGTGGAGCCTCATTCGTTGGCGAATATCAAAAGCTTGAGGGTGATTTAGCGCTCAATTAATAGCTTTAATTGCCTATTTTAGATAATAAAATGAAATAAGAAAAAAGGTGGCAGATAGTTACTCTGACACCTTTTTTATTGCGCATTATCTTTTTTAAATATTAAGGTTCTTATACTGCAGAGGCACCGACCAATTTCACCTCAGCACGTTCCTCTTTTGCGATACCGGCGTAGTAGTCACGCAAAATCTGTAAAACTTCTGGACGGCTAAAGTTCTCTGGCACATCAAGATCTTCTGACAATGCTTTACGTAGCTTCGTGCCTGATACTTTGACGTGCTCAGATGCTTCATGCGGGCAGGTTTTATCAGAAGCCATAGCGTTACAAGCATTACACCAAAACGTCCAGCCAATCTTTAATGGCTGAGTAATCAAATCATCTTTACCGACATATTCAAAGATAGTCTGCGCATCAAAGGCACCATAATAATCACCGACACCGGCATGGTCACGACCAACAATCAGATGGCTACAGCCGTAGTTTTGACGGAATACCGCGTGTAGTAGCGCCTCGCGTGGTCCTGCATAACGCATATCGAGCGGATAACCGGCTTGAATGACGGTGTCTTGTCTAAAATAATTATCAATCAAGGTTTTAATCGCCTCTTGGCGCACTTCAGCTGGGATATCGCCCGGTTTGAGTGCCCCGAGCAATGAATGAATCAATACCCCATCGCAAATCTCGATAGCAATCTTGGCTAGATATTCATGTGATCGGTGCATTGGATTACGCGTTTGGAAAGCGGCGACCGTTTTCCAACCTTTGGCATCCAAAATAGCGCGGGTCTCCGCAGGGGTTTTATAAATCTCTGGGTATAAAGTTGGGAACTCGCCTTCGCTCAACACCTCAACACTACCTGCAATGTTTACTTCACCTTGGTTGAGTACTTGTTGTACGCCCGGATGCTCAGAATCTGTGGTGGTAAAGACTTGCTGACACTCATGGGCTTTATCGATGGTATAAGTCTCTTCTACCGTTAAGATGCCCATAATCTCGCCATCTTTCGCAACCAATGCGACTTTATCACCTTGATTTAGGCTGTCGGCAGTCGCTTTAGGCGCTGATAACGTGATGGGAATTGGCCAAAACAAGCCAGCATTGTCGCCACTTTGCAGGCGCATATCATCAACGACGCCCTGCCAATCTGCCTGATTCATAAAACCATTTAGCGGCGTAAATCCACCAATACCGAGCATAATCAAATCGCCACGCTCACGTGAGCTCAGGGTAATCGTCGGCAAGCTGCTGGCAAGTTTCAATGCTTGGTTGCGGGCATCACCCTTTAATAGTAACGGTTTAAGCTCGCTGCTGCCATGTGGCGGCACAAGTTTTGATGAGGAGAGATTGGGATTAGTAGATGTCATTTTTAAAACCTTAATAATGAAATTGAGAGATAGTTGGTCAGGAGAATGAGCGCTTAAATTTGATAAGCATAGGCTACCTAACTTTCGTTATGAAAATTTATGCTGACTTTGGATATACATATGTCTTAAAGGAATTTATGTTTATAGACGCAAGCTTATATGATGTGACTCTGAATTGTTTACCTTGCGATTGGCAATACAAGCGATCACACGCAAATCATTTTCGTCGCCGCTTTTATGTTTCAAACAAAATTGAGATTACGTCATGTATCAATATAATTACGCTGACCAAACCTTGGTAGAAGAACGAGTCGCCCAGTTTCGCGACCAAACCGAGAGGTTTTTGGCAGGTGAGCTGCCAGAAGAGCAGTTTTTACCGCTGCGTTTACAAAATGGGCTATATATCCAGCGCTATGCACCGATGCTACGTATCGCCGTGCCTTATGGCTTGCTGGCAACCTATCAATTACGCAAATTGGCTGAGATTACCCGTAAATATGATAAAGGTTACGGCCACTTCACGACCCGTACCAATATGCAGCTGAACTGGCCAAAACTAGAAGAAGTGCCAGATATTTTGGCAGAATTGGCATCGGTGCAAATGCACTCGATCCAAACCTCGGGTAACTGTATCCGTAATACCACCACCGACCCTTATGCTGGTATTCATAAGGAAGAGATCGCCGATCCGCGTCCTTATTGTGAGATTATTCGTCAATGGTCAACCTTTCATCCGGAATTTGCTTTTTTACCGCGTAAATTTAAGATTGCCGTGATTGGAACGGCGAAAGATCGCGCGGCAACGCAAGTCCATGATATTGGACTACATTTAAAGAAAAATGACGCAGGCGAGCTTGGATTTGAGGTGATTGTCGGGGGCGGACTTGGGCGTACGCCAGTGATTGGCAAAACCATCAATACATTTTTACCGCGTCAGCATCTGCTCAGCTATTTAGATGCGATTTTGCGTGTCTATAACCTGCATGGTCGCCGCGACAATAAATTTAAAGCGCGTATCAAAATATTGGTCGATAGCATGGGCGGCCCAGCGTTTGCCAAGTTGGTCGATGCCGAATGGGAAGCCAATATCAAAGATGGGCCGTTGACTTTGACCGATGCCAACTTTGACAAGGCCAGCAGCTATTTTACCGAGCCTGATTATCTCAGCTTTGATGCGCTACAGGTACAGTCGGACTTGCAGCAGCAACTAGAGGCTGACAAAGACTTTGCCAATTGGTACCAGCAAAATACCGTGGCGCATAAAATCGCAGGCTATCGCGCGGTGGTTATTTCGTTAAAAGCGGGCTTGGTCGACGGACGCTACGTACCGTCAGGTGATATTACTGAGGCGCAAATGGACGCCCTCGCCGACCTCGCTGACGAACATAGCTTTGGCGAGCTACGTGGTACCTATCAGCAAAATCTGGTCTTTGCCGATGTACAAACCAACCGCTTGTACGAGCTATGGCAGCAGCTGGCGGCGCTACATTTGGCCCGTCCAAATATCAACACCCTAACCGATATGATCGTCTGCCCAGGCTGGGATTTTTGTTCGCTTGCCAATGCCACGACCCACAATATCGCTGAGCAAATCGAAAAGCAGTTTAATGATCTCGACTATCTTTATGACTTAGGTGAGATTCGCCTCAATATGTCTGGCTGTATGAATGCTTGCGCCCATCACCATACCGGCGATATTGGTATCCTTGGGGTCGATAAAAAAGGCGAATACTGGTATCAAATCAGCCTTGGCGGTAACTCTAGCAACGACGCCAAACTCGGTAAGATATTAGGCAGGGCGGTACCAACCGATGCCGTAGCAACGACGATACAAAAGATAATCGACGTTTACTTAGAGCAGCGCGTTAGCAATGACAATGACGTCGAAGGCTTTGGTGAGTTAATCGACCGTATTGGTATTACCCCTTTTAAGGAGAAGGTCTATGGCTAATCATCATGTGTTTACTAGCGAAGGCATCGATATTAGCGAGACTGACACTTGGCTTGCGCTTAGCACCGTTGAGCTGCCTGACGGTATTACCCTGACCGATATATCTTTGTTAGAGCTGCTGCAAAAACAAGAAAGACTTGAAATCGTTTTACCGCTTGCTGATTTATTAGATGCTAAAGGCAATATTGCAGGCGGACTATTACAACAAGTACGTGAATTGTTAGCCGAGCATATTAGCCGTACCGGTGTCTGGGTGACATCAGATAGCGATACCGAAGTGCTGACGCGTATTCCAGAGTTTTTATTACAGCAAGATTTGATTGTGATTCACGTCCCCGCTTTCACTGACGGACGCGGTTTTAGTTACGCCCAAACCTTACGCCAAATGGGCTATCAAGGCGAGATTCGTATGGCTGGCAAGTTTGGTCGCGATCAAATCGCCTATCTGCTACGCGCAGGCGCAGACAGTTTTGTGATAAGCGCGCATGACCTGCAGTCTATCTCTGATATCAGCCAAGCATTTAATGCACTTGCCAGTAGTTATGACGGTCGTAACGCCGCCGACTTACCGATGTTTGCTGGTGCTTAATATTCATATTTACCACCCTACTTATTATCAATCATTTATATATTTTTTACCCTTAAGGAATCCATCATGAGCCAATTACACCCAAATTTAGATATCGATCAAGCCAACCAAGAACTAAAAGGTAAATCACCAGAAGAAATCGTCGCATGGGCGCTTAGCCAAGCAAAAAACCCAATTATCACCACCAATTTCCGCCCATATGAGTCAGCGATTTTGCATTTGGTTGCTAAACAGCGCCCTGATATCACGGTATTGTGGGTAGATTCTGGCTATAACACCGACGCGACCTATCAATTTGCCAATAAAGTTATCCGTGACTTAAACTTAAACGTTATCACTTATATTCCTAAGCAAACGGCTGCCTATCGTGACGCAACCATGAACGGTATCCCAGGCATTGATAATCCGCAACATGATGAATTCACTGATCAAGTAAAACTTGAGCCATTTCGCCGTGCGTTAGATGAGCTAAAACCTGATGTCTGGTTTAACGCCATTCGCAAAGATCAAACTGAATTCCGCCAAGGTCTTGATGTGCTTAGCTTATCAAAAGATGGCGTGTTAAAAGTAGCGCCGTTATTTGAAAAAACTGATGCTGATTTAGACGTGTATCTTGAAGAGTATAATCTACCAAATGAGTTTGATTACTTTGATCCGACGAAGGTTGAAGAGAGCCGTGAGTGCGGTTTGCACACGCAGTTATAATATTGCTGACTTAAGAAATCACTATGTTTGAATGTAAAAAGCCCTTTTAAATGAAAGGGCTTTTTTAATTTCGATAGCTTATAGCTTTTTAGAACGTTATTTACGACCGAGAACCCAACCACCATCCATAAAGACGTTCGAGCCGTGCATATAGTTTGAGTCATCGGATGCTAAAAACACAGCAAGCGCTGTAATTTCTTCAGGCTTGCCAGCACGCTTAGCTGGTATACGATTTAGACGCTCATCCTCAATACCGTCCGTCATTGGGGTTTCGATAAAGCCTGGCGATAGAATATTCACTTTGACGCCTTGACTACCGAAATCAAATGCCAACTGCTTGGTAAATCCTAGCACTGCATGCTTTGAGGTTACATAAGCGGAACCACCTGGGCCTGCCATTTGCGTGGCTTGGGAGCCAACATTAATAATGGCCCCACGCCCTTGCTTGATAAAGTGTGGAATCACCGCTTTTGAGGCAAGATATGGCGCTTTGACATTAATAGCCATCAATTTGTCATATAAATCTTCTTCTAACTCGACGGCATTATCATAAGCGTCGTGGATACCAGCGCCATTATATAAAATGTCAATTTGACCATAAGCTTCCAAGGCTTTATCAACTACGGCTTGAATCTCTGCTTTTTTGGTCACATCAGCAAGCACAAAGAGAGCTTCTTGACCCTTATCTGTCATGTCTTTGACAATACGATTGCCGTCTTCTTTATCGCGACCCGTGACGACGACCTTTGCACCTTCGTTGGCATACGCTTTTGCAGTCGCTTCGCCCAGTCCTGATGTGCCGCCAAATATAATGGCCACTCTGTCTTGTAACTTCAGCATGTTCATCCTTGTTTTTTATGTCGTAAATGAAACTTTTTTCTATCTGATAACGTCTGAGTTAGATTAACATAGTCACTTAACACTCAATGTTAGCCTATGTTGGATATTTTTTATAAGCTAATAACTGACACACATCTAGCCTTTTAGTTGCATAAATAACGTTTTCTTAACGTTTTATCAGATAACATTAAGGTATTCTATGGCTTCAAAACTGGCGTAACATCACATTAAACATTACGCTAACCTTTTAAAGCTAAACTATGGACGAAGTTGCCCGCCATTGCGGCTACTTGTGCTTATTTTTATAATTAATCTCGATCATGGCTTTGCCACACTCATCAATACGGATATTTGTTATGCCCTTTATAAAAAAAATTGATTCATTCTATGAAAAACTGCACGATAAGCTGCCAGCTGTCGGCAAGGCAGCCTCTTTTTTGACGGGTACTGGCGTCCTTACTGCTAATAGTGCGTTGGTTGGTCTACCGGTCTGGACTATGGGCGCGGCGAAAGTATTGACTGGCGCGAAAGCTGCGGATGATGCGCTGATTGCAATTACCAAATATTGGATTAACAGTAATAACGCCGTGATTGACCACGCACTACCGCATAAAGACTGGCGCATCAACCTGCCCGATGATCTAAGCGAAGACAAGCAGTACCTCTTGGTCAGTAACCATCAGTCGTGGGTCGATACCAGTATCGTGCAATATATCAGCCAAGATACGCTACCTTTAACGCGATTTTTTACTAAGTTTAATTTGATTTATATTCCCGTTATCGGTCAAGCCTTTTACTTTTTAGACTTCCCAATGATGCGCCGCCACTCTAAAGAAGCGATTGCCAAAAATCCTGCCCTCAAAGGTAAGGATATCGAAGAAGCAAAGCGCGCCTGTCGTCAATTAAAAAACAAACCCTTTGCCTTACTCAATTATTTGGAAGGGACGCGCTTTACTAAAGAAAAACATGATAAGCAAGGCTCACCTTATCAGCATTTGTTAAAACCACGCGCTGGCGGGTTGTCATTGGCGCTTAATGCGTTAGGCGATGAATTGGATTCTATTTTAGATATCACTATCGTCTACCCAGACGGCGCGCCTGATTATGATGATTTATGGAAGGGTAATATTCGCCGCTTGGGTGTCGATGTGACTCGCTTAACCATACCAGACGAATTATTTGCGGCCATCATGAATGGCGGTTATGACCGTGACGAGACCACTAAAAAGATGATGTTTGATTGGTTAGAGGATATTTGGCAACAAAAAGATGCCCGCATTACTAAGATGCTAAGTGAGTTTGAATAGAATTTGGCAACCCGTTAAATGTCGTTATCGCCAATATCTAATGCCAGTTATCATGTAACTATTATCTATCAGCTACTAGCCACAAGCTTAAAAGTTAGCTTGTGGCTTTTTACTCCGTTATTCTGCATTTTAATTCCCTACCTATTCCACATCCTAGCAAAAATCATCAGTAACATGACAAAAACGAATATGTTAATGCCAATTCACTAGGTGAGCGTCCGCCTGTGATACCTCATAATGGTGGCATATTTTATATTGATTGAATCATTGGTGATGCTATGAACACCTTTCCGCTATTTTTTAAATTAGAAGACCGCAAAGTGCTGATCGTTGGTGGCGGTGATGTCGCGCTACGTAAAGCTGACTTGCTCAGCCGCGCTGGTGCTGCCATTACGATTCTTGCACCAAGTATTAGTACTGAAATACAAGCCTTGCTCAGCCACACTAAGTACAAAGCCAAGCACGAACTCATTTATGAAAACTACAATAAAGCTTATATGACAGGTGCGCGAGTTATTATCGCCGCAACGGATGATGAAACTCTCAATCATCAGATTCACGCTGATGCTATCGATCTTAATATTCCGGTAAATGTGGTTGATACGCCGCATTTATGCGACTTTATTTTCCCTGCTATCGTTGATCGTAATCCCATTGTGATTGGCATTTCATCTAACGGTAAAGCGCCGGTGCTGGCACGTCTATTGCGCGCTCGTCTTGAAACTTTAATTCCGCAAGGCTATGGCAAACTGGCCAAGCTTGCTGGTGAGTTTCGTAGTGAGGTAAAAACAAAAATTCCAACCCTTACCGGACGCAGGCAGTTTTGGGAACGCGCCTTTGAAGGTCAAGTCAGTCAGCTGATGTTTGCCGGTAATGAGAAGGAAGCGGCTGCCCAATTAAAAGCTGATTTAGATAACACAGCATCCGCTATCAATGAAAAAAATACAGCAGATGATATATCTATAGAATCCCAAACCGTAAAAAACACAATGGGCGAAGTTTATATCGTTGGCGCTGGTCCTGGTGATCCAGAGCTACTCACCTTTAAAGCGCTTCGCCTCATGCAGCAAGCCGATATTGTCTATTATGATGCGCTAGTATCACCGCAAGTATTGGATTTATGCCGCCGCGATGCCGATAAAGTATTTGTCGGTAAAAAACGCAGTAATCATGCGGTCGCGCAGCTTGGCATCAATGAGTTATTAGTCAATAGTGCAAAAGATGGTCGCCGTGTGGTACGGCTAAAAGGTGGCGATCCCTTTATTTTTGGCCGTGGCGGCGAAGAGATTGAAAGCCTACGTGCGCATAGTGTTCCTTATCAAGTCGTACCCGGTATTACCGCCGCTAACGCTGCTGCTAGCTATGCTGGCATTCCACTCACGCACCGTGATCACTCACAGTCGGTACGTTTCGTTACGGGATTTTTGAAGGCTGGCGCGCCCAATAGTAACTTTAAGAGCTTTTTAAATACTGATGAGACCGTGGTGTTTTATATGGGGCTGCACTCGCTGGCACGTTTGACGACAGGTTTAATTGATGCTGGGCGTAATAGCGATACCCCAATCGCTATCGTCTCCAATGCTAGTATGCCCAATCAACAAGTATTAACAGGTACGCTTGAGACTATTGTCGCTAAGCAAGAACAAGCACAACTGCCAACCCCTGCTTTACTTATTATGGGTGACGTGGTCGCGTTACATCATGATTTGGCTTGGTATAACCTACAGAATCAGCAAGACAATCAAAACACATCAGAAACTGATAACAACTGGTTGCGAGGCGGTACGGCTACGACGCCAAACAAAGAACCTACTAGCCAGCAAGCGCATGCACTATCTATGGTCGCTAACTTGGCAACAACTGATGATGGTTTGGAGCAGTTGGTGATTGGTTAGGTTTTATTATTACTTTCTAAAAAGTTAAGTCCTACCGATAATATATTGGCAGGGCGTTTTTTATGCGCTTGCAACAGAGCAGAAGAACAAATCCCACCAATTCTTGCTAGAATAATCGCTGTCTTATATTATGAATTTTTAGGCAGAGTCTCAAAATCATGCTGCCCTACTAGCGTCCTTTAGCGTTATAATCAAATAGGAGATAGGTGGCCAATTTAACCTAAATCTAAGCTTATATTTTTCACTAACATACCTAAAAATAATTACTGTTATCACTATTGTGAGCGCTGGAAATGAAGTTTTGGCCTATTAGAACCCTTGAGGAATTAGAGATTCTATTAAGGGGTCAGCCATTAAGAACCGTAAAGAGGCTTATCAGTGGAACTCAAAGCAGTTAAGTAAAAAGGTGACACCCCCGCAAGGTGTTGAGTATCCTAATATTTTTTCTATAGAAAATCTACTAGAGGATTGGACCGTACAGGGCATTACTTGGGAAATCCTACCTGAATATATGGTTAATTATAAAATCTTCACAGGTCGTTAATGTAGGGCAAGCCCTAATAAAGAGTCAGTAGCCAAAAGCGAGACTGGTAAATTATCATTTATGGTATGATTATTTAACTCTAAATCACTTATTGATTAAGCCATCCTCTTAATTATTTACGCGTTGTAATATCCTCTATGTCAAAGTCTGCCGAATTGTCTGCCATCTCCAAACCCTTAACCATTTTACACACCTCAGATTGGCATTTGGGGCGTAGGCTTTATGGGCGCATGCGTTATGATGAATTTGAAGCGTTTTTAAATTGGCTGCAGGATACCATTAGCGCGCAAAAAGTAGATATATTAATCGTTGCGGGTGATATTTTTGACACCATGACGCCGAGTAACAGAGCGCAGGCACTATATTATGAATTTTTAGGTCGTGTATCTAGGTCTTGCTGCGAGCATATCGTCATCGTCGCGGGCAACCATGACTCCCCTACTTTTTTAGATGCACCAAGCAATGTCTTAAAATTCTTAAATGTTCACGTCATTGGCACCGCTTGTGAAGACTTAAACGATGAAATGTTGGTTTTAGATGCTGCAGACGGTACACCGCATTGCATCATCGCCGCAGTCCCTTATTTGCGTGACCGTGACGTGCGTAGCAGTGCCGCTGGCGAGTCCGCGGATAGTAAAGATGCCAATGTCATCAAAGGCATTCGTGCCCATTATGATGAAGTCGCTAGTATTGCTAAAGCGAAGCAAGCTAAATTAGCCGAAGTACACCAGCGTCATATTCCTATCATCGCTACAGGGCATCTATTCGCAGCAGGTGGCACCACTACTGAAGACGATGGTGTGCGTGAGCTTTATGTCGGCTCACTCGGAAAAATCTCTGCTGATATGTTTGATGAAAGCTTTGATTATGTGGCACTTGGGCATTTGCATGTTCCGCAGCGCGTCGGTGGTCGTGAGAGTATTCGCTATTCAGGCTCGCCTATTGCGATGGGCTTCGGTGAGGCTAAGCAACAAAAACAAGTATTACTGGTACAGTTTGGCGCAGTAGAAAATGATTTTAGCAATCAAAAACCAGCGTCAAATAGTACATCTGAGAGCACTATTCTTCAGCTTACTAATACAGTGACCACGATTGAAAAATCGGTAGAAAAAACCACTAAAAAAGTAGCCAGTCAGGCGACGGATTTTATGGACGATTTGTTTGGCTTTGATAACACAGCAGAAAGCGAAGAGAATACGCAAAAAGCCTTTGAAGGATCAATTTCTAATCAGATAGACGCTATACAGAGTAATGCTTCCACAAATAACTCTATTGCATCCTCCAACCTATTACATCATAACGAATCACAGCAGATGCAGGTTATTTCCCTACCCATCCCAAAATTCCAAAAATTGGCGCAAATATCGGGTGATTTGGAATCTATTAATAAGACTATTGATAAAACCATTCAATCTCTTGAGGCAACAGAATCTGTCTGGCTTGAAATTATTTATACGGGTGATGAGGTGGTCAGCGAGTTGCGTGAGCATATTCAGGCGATGGTCGATAATTTGCCGTGTGAGGTGTTAAAAATTAAAAACACGCGCACCTATAATAAAGTCCTTAACCAACAGCAAATCTCTGAGACCCTACAAGATTTAAATGAGGAGGAGGTATTTGAGCGCTGCTTAACCGCTCATAATATTCCTGATGAGCAAAAATCATCCTTACGTGACGCCTATGATCAAATCGTTTATAACTTGCGTCATGAAGACACTCAGGCTGAATAATAGCAGCGCATTTTGGATGCCAGCCAACAACTTCTTCACTTTTCATCACTGTTCTCTTTATAACTGCTCTATATAAAAATAAGACCTGCCCATGCGACTGATTGAACTGCGACTCAAAAATTTGAACTCCCTAAAAGGCGAATGGCACATTGATTTTAGTGACCCCGCTTTTCTAAATGAAGGGGTTTTTGCTATTACTGGGCAGACGGGCGCTGGCAAGACTACTATTTTGGATGCGATTTGCTTAGCACTATATAGCCAAACGCCAAGATTGGGTGATATCACCGGCTCAACGAACGAGATCATGACCCAAGGTACGGGTGAATGCTCGGCAGAAGTTATCATCGAGATAGATTCCAAACGCTATCAATGCTACTGGTACCAGCATCGCGCCCACAAAAAAGCCAAGGGTAACTTATTACCGATTAGACACGAGATTAGTGAGGTCAAAACCGGCAAGATTTTAGAAGAGAAAAAATCTAAGACATCAGCCTACATTCAAGACCTTATCGGCATGGATTTCAATCAATTTACCCGCTCCATCATGCTCGCACAGGGCAGTTTTGCCGCGTTTTTAAAGTCAGATATTGGCGATAGAGCAGCGATTTTAGAAAAAATCACCGGTACTGCTATCTATGCCAAGATATCGTTAAACGTCCATGAAAAGAAACGCTTTGAGGAAGAAGTGCTTGGCAAGCTACAAGCGGGCGTTAATAGCTTATCGTTATTAAGTCTTGAAGATGAAAAGCTACTGGTAGCAGAGCTACAGACCCTTAATCAACAGCAAAGCAAGCAGCGACAAACTTTCAAAACCCTGAGCGAGCAGCTGCAGTGGCTGGATAATGTACAGCAGCTGCAGCAAAATATATTAACTTATCAAAATGATTTTGCAGCGGCTCAGCAGGCTCAGCAAGCCTTTACTCCAGAAGCGCAGCGCCTAGATATTGCTAATAAAGCCTTGGAGATTGATAGCCAATTTCGAGAGCTTAGCTATAGCCGAGAGTCGGTCAAGAGGTTGGGTTTCGAGCAGCAAGATTTGCTTAATAAGATTCCAACACAGCAAGAAGCGCTGGCACAAGCCACGACCCATTTAGATAATATCAATACCATTGAAAAGCAAGCTACGGACAATCTGCAGACCACCTTACCTATCATTGCAAAAACGCGCGAGTTGGATGCTGAAATAAAACAGCAATCCCATTCTTTGGCAGACGATAATCAACGTAAAGACGTCTTAGTCAATAATACGCAACGATTACGCCAAGAAATAGCCAGCCATGGACAAACAGAAAAAGAGACCAAAGCTCAGCTTAGCAGTATAGAAAAATATTTTAGCGATTATGAAGAGCTAAACGATCTCGATACAGATATGGCGACCTTTGATAGCAGCTGTCGCCGACTAGTGGTGCTGCTAGAAGATAATGTCAGCTTAGCGGCGGATAAACTTGCACATGACAACCAATCAAGCCAGCTACAAGTTCATTTCGATAAGCTCTCTAAGCAGCAAGAAGCATATGAATTGTTAATTAAGCAAAAACGCGAGCAATTGGTCAACGTACAACAGCAGCAAGTAGCACTTATTGAAAAACAATCGCTTGCTAGTATGCGCGGCGAGCAAGAGCAAGTCGATCAGATCAACACTCAGATTGCGCAAGCCAGCTTTAAGCTACAGCAGCTGTCTGAGCTTGCGAGCCAAATCGAAAAGATCAATCTCTCGCTGCCCACGCTAACCGAGGAACTAACGACCTTAGCAGGATTGATTGCTGGTCATCAATCAGATATTCAAGACGCTAAGCTTAAGAGGCAAGAAAAACAAGAGCATCTGAATTTACTACAGAAAGTCGCTGGGCTTGAGGACTACATAGCAGAGCTAGAAGATGGCTTGCCCTGCCCACTTTGCGGTGCGCATGAGCATCCTTATGGCAAACATCATCCATTATTAGACAGTAATCATACTGATGATGACAATGCCGAGCAAAACCAGTCGTCCACAATAAAACAAACTCAGCAGCAAATAACTGAACTAGAAACCGTTATTGATAACCTTGAGCAGGCTTTATCAACATACAATATCCAATATGCCACCAAGAAAGAGACGCTTAACAACCAAGAGCAACAACTAGCGCCGCTACAGCAGCAATCCGAAATCTTACACGGCGATATTCAGTCGTACATAGCCTCACTGTTTGAGGCTGAAAACAATTATTCTGAAGCAATCGCAGCAATTATTAATCCTCTTTATAAGATAGGCGATGATATCAATGCGATTATCACGAATATGGACCATTGCTTATCCTTATTAGACACCGCCAAACACAACCTGACTGAACATAAACAGTCTCTTAAAACCATAGTGGTCGAATATGACAACCTAACTGAAAGTGCTACAAAGCTTAGTACTGCCATCGAAGCCGATGAAAAGCAGCAACAAGCACTTAGTCATGACATTAATAATCTAACCACTGACATTAAGCTTAACTCGCAGAAGCTTGATGGTATAAAAGATAAGATTGCCGCTAATTTCTCGGAGTTGGCGCCCCTGATGACCACCGTTTCATCTCTAACGCATAAATACCCTGCAGATAAATATAAAGATTATTTAACTACAGCGCTCAATGCGGCAGACATCCACGATGCACTTAAGCAATTGGGTAATAATTTTGATAAACAAACGGTAATAGACAGCGCAGATTATGACCGTCATATTGAAAAACTGCGTCAACAGCGCAGCGCTTTAAACCAGTTAAAACGACAATTTAATGAGCAGAAAGACCGCCAGCAGCAGCTAATTAATACCTTAAGCAGTTTGACCGCGCAGATTGAAACCAAGCAAGCACAGCTTAGCAATGATGACACAGCGCTCAAAGAGTTAGTGAACTTAGTTGCTCATAAAACCAATGCTATCGAACAATTAAAGCAGAATAGAAAAGAGATTTTTACAGATAAAAATACAGACAATGAAGAAAATAAATTACGCCGTGCGGTTGATGAGGCTAAAGCCAAGCAAGTAGTAGCACAAAGGCAGCTAGACACTGTACAGCAGACTCTAGAGCAATTAACGGCTAGAGAACAACAGCTAGACACAGAGCTACAGGCGGCGATGTCTACACTGAATACGCAGCAAAGCATTTTTACTCATTTGCTCGCAGAGTCACAGTTCGTAGATGAAGCTGCTTTTGTGAGTGCCCGCCTGCCTAAAGAAGCGCGTGAGTCACTACAGACACGTAAATTAGCGATTGATAATGCATTGCATCAAGCTAAATTACAGCTGGATAGCACCCAGCAAGCATTAGAGCAAAAACTTGCCAATCCTATGACCGATGAAGACCGAGAAATACTTGCTGGCCAGCACCATCAAATACAAATAGACATCGACGAGTTAAGTCAAAAAATCGGTGCGATTGACCAAAAGCTTAAGGATAACGACAGTCAAAAAGGCCAACAAGCGGCACAGCTCATTGCTATCAATGAGCAAAAACAAAAGCTGCAAGTTTGGCAACAGCTACATACGCTCATTGGTTCCGCTGATGGCAAGAAATACCGTACTTTTGCCCAAGGCTTAACGTTTGAGGTCATGATTAGCCATGCCAATACTCAGCTACAAAAAATGAGTGACCGCTATTTACTCATTCATGATGACAGCAATCCCCTTGAGCTCAATGTCATCGACAACTATCAAGGCGGCGATATTCGCAGTACCAAAAATCTCTCCGGCGGTGAAGGCTTTATTATCAGCTTGGCATTAGCGCTCGGACTATCACAAATGGCCAGCCACAATATTCGCGTCGACTCGCTATTTTTGGATGAAGGCTTTGGCACACTTGATGAAGAGTCGCTTGATATTGCGCTCGACACCTTAACCAGCTTGCAGCAAGAAGGTAAACTTATTGGCATTATCTCGCATGTACAGGCGTTAAAAGATCGTATCTTAACCCAAATTAAGGTTGAAAAACTCTCTGGCGGCTTTAGCCAAATCAGTGGTCAAGGCTGTCGCCGAGTTGCCAATGCTATCAATGCTACCAATGAAAAAGTCTCGTAAGTTAAGACTGTCGTTAAGTCAGTTAATAAAAATCATGGTAATAAGGAAATAGCGATGACCAACGAATTAGCACTCTTAACATGGGTAACTATTTTATCTATTGGTGCAGTTAGTGCTATCACCCCTGCCCACGCTACCATCAGCTGTGCGGGTTACTTACCCAATAGCTATTTTGAGCGTATCGAAAACAATAAGCCTTTTGCTGGCAAGTTGGTCGAACAAGCCGATAGCACGCAGCAATTACAAGAGTTAAATGGCAAGGTGTTACTAGACAATCTTACCGATGCTTATATATTGATGGACACTTATGTACTTGCCAAACAGCATGGCAAATACGGCGTTATCAATGCGGCTGGCCAGATAATTGTGCCTTTTGAGTATGATGAGATTCAAACCGAACCGGATATTGCCACCAGCTTTATTGTCAGCGTTAAGTCATCAGATGGTAAGAGCAAACAGGGTATTATCAATCGCCATGGCGGCTGGGTTTATCCGTTAGACAATGCTCATATCGAGCATGCGCATTACGATTCTGGTTATGATCAAGATTATTTTATAGTGGCTAAAAATAATGGTCTGACGGGATTGCTCGATGATAGAGGTTACTGGGCTATAAGACCGCAATATGATGCGATTAATCCGTTAAATGCTTGTACAGGCGAGCCTCTATATCTACAAGTTAGCCTGCAAAATAAAACCGCGTTGATTGACCAAAACAATGATGTCATCATTCCACTTGCTGCCAATCAACATATCGAAGCCTTTAATGCTTCTGCCAAGCCGCTGCTTTTTTTGCGCAGCAGCTTAGTTGCTGGTAGCCGCGCTATTGGCATGAGCGAAGATATTCAAGAGGATATTGTTAGCGCCCAAATTATTGATGCTAATGGTAAGTTAATTCTCGCATCAGATGCACCGATTAGAAAGCTGCTATATCATCAGCTCTATACTTATAAACAAGCGGGCAAATTTGGCATTGTTAATGATAAAGGCAATGTGATACTAGAGCCCCAGTTTGATAGTTATCGTGATGATGCGAATGAGGTATGGGTTGAAAAGAATGGCAAAATGCAGCGTTTAAATACTTTCATAAAGTTAGAGTAGTACTTTTATCATTTTTACTGCTCCTATTTTATTATGCCTATTTATCATTTGAGCATTAGAAAATAAAAAACCACCGTTAACTCATAACGGTGGTTTTTTTAATCAAACGATGTGCTTGCTTTAGATGAACACTTATTTAGCTTGTTCCTTCCTTGGCTCCTATTTGGTCACTATTTAGTTACGAGGCCACTAAGCTCACTCATTAACACCGATAACGTCGATAAGCTGATAGCACTCTCATCATTGCTATCCAATTTTTGCATCTCTGCCGTGACGGCGTCAAGTTGGCTGGCATGACGTGATTTCCAGTCATTAAAGGCCTGCTTGGCATCAGCTTGCGTCAACAAGGTATCCATCAGCATGCGTAAGCTGCGCGAGACTTCGTTGACAA
Source organism: Psychrobacter sp. DWR1-2-3 (assembly GCF_049896465.1). NCBI lineage: Bacteria > Pseudomonadati > Pseudomonadota > Gammaproteobacteria > Moraxellales > Moraxellaceae > Psychrobacter > Psychrobacter sp. DWR1-2-3. The sequence goes on along the minus strand of NZ_JAFCUJ010000002.1, from coordinate 271,364 downwards.
GCGCGTGACGCGCACGGCGATCCCAGTGGTCTTGCTGTGGTAAGGTGGCGATATTGTCCATCATCCAATCTAACTGCAAGACGTGATAGGCCTCAAAGTATAAAGTCGCAATCTCATCAACTGGGCGCTCATACTGCTCAGCCAATAGCGCGGCATCTAGGGCATCAACGTGATAAGGCAGCATCGCAAACATCGCCGCGTCATTAGCAGAGAGATCATCTGCCATCAAGCTTGTGGTATCTTCTTGCAAGTATTCTGAGAATTGCTGCTCAATAAAGCCACCTGCTTTGGTCAATTTTTCGACACTGTCTTCAAAGCGATTGATCATATCGGCAACTTGCAAATCTTGACCAAAGGCATTGATAAACCATACCACGCCATTTTCAAGTGCATCACGCAGACGCAGCTCAAGCTCAAGCAGCAAGGTCGCATCAACTTGATTATCCAGTGACTCAAGCAAATTCCATGCTTTTGACACATGGAAGACGTCACGGGAGATCGCATAACCGCGCGCAATGGTGGCAAGCGTTTGCCCTGTTTCTTCATGTAGGCGGAATAACGCTTCGATACCCAGACGGTTCACGATGCTATTGGTCAAATAAGTACTGATGATTTCACGGTGCAGACGATGTTCTTTCATCTCATCAAAGAAGCGTGATGCCAGCTCATCAGGGAAATATTGACGCAGCTCATTGACGAAGTACGGCGCATCAGGTAAATCTGATGATAATAAATGATCATATACCCACATTTTTCCGTAAGCCATGACGATTGCCAGCTCAGGATTGGTGAGGCCTGTGCCCGCTTTTTGGCGTTTGGCAATCTCTTCATCGGATGGCAGATACTCAATCGCGCGGTCAAGACGACCTTCGGCTTCTAACATTTGAATAAAGCGTTGATGGTCACTTAAGTTTGCCGCGGCTCGCAGATGGCTAAGCTCAAGCGCTTGCGGTTGTAGATAGTTTTGGCGTAGCACCAATTCAGCGACCGTGTCGGTCATAGATTCTAACAGCTCATTACGCTGCTTTAATGTCATGTCGCCTTGCTCGACCACTTTACCTAGTAAAATCTTGATATTTACTTCATGATCCGAGCAATTGACACCGCCTGAGTTATCGATGGCATCGGTATAAATGCGACCACCGGTTTGTGCGTATTCGATACGCCCTTGTTGAGTAAAGCCTAAGTTGCCACCTTCGCCAACGACTGCCGTACGCAGCTCACCACCGTTGACACGCACGGCGTCATTGGCGCGGTCACCAACATCGGCGTGACTTTCATTAGCACTTTTCACATAAGTTCCGATACCACCATTCCAAATCAAATCAACAGGCGATTTTAATAGCGCACTGATTAGCTCATTGGGCGCAAGGCTATCTTCACTGATATCAAATAGTGCTTTCATCTCAGGGCTAATCGCAATGGTTTTATCTTGACGTGAAAAGACGCCGCCACCTTGACTGATGAGCGATTTTTCATAGTCGTCCCACGTCGAGCGCGACATCTCAAACAAACGCTCACGTTCGGCATAAGATGCGGCAGTATCTGGGTTTGGATCAATAAAGATATGCAAGTGGTTAAAGGCCGCGACCAGCTTGGTATGAGTAGATCTGAGCATACCGTTACCAAATACGTCGCCGCTCATATCGCCGATACCAACGACAGTGAAATCATCACGGTTTTGGATGTCCATACCGCGCATACGGAAGTGACGTTTGACCGATTCCCAGCCGCCGCGTGCGGTGATACCCATGGCTTTATGGTCATAGCCAACCGAGCCACCTGAGGCAAAGGCATCGTCAAGCCAGAAGTTATACTCGCTTGATAAAGCATTGGCAATATCTGAGAAAGTAGCGGTACCTTTATCGGCGGCAACTACTAAATACGGGTCGTCCTCATCATGACGCACGGTGTTGGCTGGCGGGACAATTTGACCATCGACTATATTATCAGTAACGTCAAGCATACCGCGCAGGAACGCTTGATAACAGGCAATCCCTTCTGCTTGGAAAGCTTCACGACCATCGGCCATGGTTTTGGTCTTAACGATAAACCCACCTTTTGAGCCAACCGGTACAATCACCGCGTTTTTGACCATTTGTGCTTTGACCAGACCGAGTACTTCGGTACGGAAATCTTCCATACGGTCCGACCAACGCAAGCCACCACGAGCGACTTTGCCGCCGCGTAAATGCACCGCTTCTACACGTGGCGAATAGACAAATATCTCAAACATCGGCTTGGGTTTTGGTAAGTTTGGAATGTCTGCCGCTAAGAATTTAAACGACAAACGGTCTTTACGTTGCCCATCTCCTTCTCTTTGATAAAAGTTGGTACGTACCATGGCATTAATCAAGTCCAAATACCAACGGAAGATACGGTCTTCATCTAAGCTGCTGACACCAGCCAATGCGGTGGTAATTTGCGCTTGAATTTGACTGGTCTTGCTGGCACGTTCCTCAGTACTGTATATAGGATTCATCCGTGCATCAAACAGCTCGCCCAGTGCGACGCTAATAGCGCTGTTTTTTACTACGGTTTGCTGAATATAAGCACTAGAGAACGGGGCTTTTGCTTGCATCATATAACGCGACAAGGCTCGCAGTACGACCACATCATAAGTGTCTAATCTGGTGGTTAATACCAACTCATTAAACGAGTCACTCTCGATACGCCCTGCCCAAATTTGCTTTAGGCTGTCTTCAAACTGCGCGCGTACTACTTGCATATCGATGGTATCGACATGTTCCAATACCAGCTCATACTCTTGCATCCAAATCGACTGCTCTGGCAAATCAAACTCATAGGTTTGTGCTGAGATGACCGATACACCAAAGTTTTCTAGCACCGGTAAGACTTTTGAGAGAATGACAGGGTCTTGGCGACCGTATAGCTTTAGGTGCAGCTGATTGCTGGCATCGCCCGTTGACTGATATAAATGCCAAATCATTGGCTGCTCATCGCTCAAGCCCGCCAAACGCTTGGTATCTTCAACTGCCGTACGCGCATCAAATCGTTCTTGATAAGCCGCAGGAATATAGCTTAAAAAGCGGCGCATTAAGGCATTGGCTTGCTGCTCGCCCACATTATCAAGCAGCATTTTTTGATAATGATCGCTCCATGACTGCATCAGCGCCGACAGCTTATCTTGTAGCGCCGCCGTATCGACCTCATTTACTTGACCGGGCACCGTGCGCACATGCACATGGACGCGGGCGTGTTCTGACTCGTTAAATTCCGTCGTAAAGCCCGATGACATACCACCATAAGCGTCTTTTAGGACATTTTGTACTTTAATACGCAGTTCGGTGTTGAACTTATCGCGCGGGATATACACCAAGCAGGAAACAAAACGCTGATAATGGTCGACGCGGCTAAATAAACGTAAGCTTTTCTTATCTTGCAATTGGCTAATGCCAGATACGATAGGATATAACTCTTCGATGCTGGCTTGAAACAGATCATCACGCGGTAGAGAATTAATCACGTGCATCATTTTGTGATAAGCGTGACCGTCTCGCGGTAAATCTGCCATCGCCATGATTTTATTGGCTTTTTCACGCAGCAGCGGAATCTGCTGTACACTGAGCTGATAGGCTTGGGCGGTAAAGAGCCCAATAAAGCGATATTCACCAATCAATGTGCCATTAGCATCAAACTTATGAATACCTAAAAAATCCATATATACCGGACGATGCACCGGTGACACACGGCTTGATTTAGACAACATCAATATACGTGGCTCAGTAAGTAGCTTTTTGAGGTTACTTGGCAGCTCATCAAAGCTCTTTGATAAAGTATCTTCACTACCGCCGCGCAACAGCCCAAGACCACTATCGCCAATGGCGTATAAGTCTAAATTGGCATTGTCATTATTTTTGTGGCTGTCTTTATGACTGCTTTCATCGCTCTTATTATTCACATCGTCATGTATATTAATGAAGCTGCCGCCCTCTAAGCGGTATTCGCGATAGCCTAAAAAGATAAAACGATCTTCTAATACCCAATCCAAAAACGCTTGAATCTCTTGCTGTGAATAAAACACTTCTGGTAAATTTTGGCCGGCCAGCTCCGCCTTTATATCCGTCAGCTTGGCACGTATCTTTTGCCAATCATCAACGACGACATCAAGGGTATCTATTTTTGCGAGCAGCATTTGTTGTAGCGCCGCCAACTCATCATTGTTTTGATAAGCAATTTCACAATGAATCAAAGACATTTTTGAGGTGTCGCTTTCATGCGCGCTTTCGATATGGCTAATACTGCCATTTTCATCGCGCTCAACACTCACAATAATATTATAAGTACGATGGACGTCGATACCTTCCGCTTCTAGACTCATCAAAAGCGTATCTACTAAAAAGGGTCTATCGTAAGCGACTATTTGAATAACGGTATGAGAGCTATGAAAATGCTGCTCTTCGGCTATGGGGTTAAAAATAGCGAGCTGCGGCTGACTGCCATCATAAGCTTTTAGAAGTGTAAAGTGATGTAGCGCCATCCCTGCCAAATCAATATTACTGATATCTTTGGCGGCTTCTTGGTGCAGGCTTTGGTAATAGCTATGAATAAAATGGTCAAATAATGATTTGTCCTGTTGCACATAACTGGTGGCAATATCGCTTATCTGGCTGATCCGCTCTTTTGCGATATTTAGGGTGTTAAGCATATCCATTGTCCTTTGTTATAAGTTTGTTGTTCTCGTTTCTTCTATGAATGAGTTATTTCTACTGACGACTTATTTAACATAGCTAGCCGATTTAACATGACACTTAGCTATCTGGTATACAGTTAATTTCCCCTTTTTTAATATTTTATTTAACATTTATTGGCATTCCATGACTTAAATGGCATAAATAGCCATTTACTGGTGTTTATTATTTCTAGTCTTTACTACTGCCAATCTATCAAAGTGTAACGCACCTCAGCCCATAGCTAAAGCGTACAACATCATTTCATGAATCATGAAGATGTCGATAACCTTTAATAATGAGACAATACCATCCTAATGTAGTCTAATACTTGCTGGCAGGTGGATACTCATGACAATCACGGCGTTTTTTTGTTAGAATACCGCACTATATTGAACCGTATTTTACTGGCTCAATACTCACTCAATATTATGACTTTTAATGCTAAGGGCAAGACGTATGATGAATATTTTGGTGATTGGCTCAGGTGGTCGCGAACATGCACTAGCATGGCAGTGTGCAAAAGACGACAACGTACAAAACATCTATGTCGCGCCCGGTAATGCTGGCACTGCCCTTGAAGCTAAATGCCAAAACGTCCTGTTAGAAGATGCAGCCGATGCTGACGAACACAGTGCGGTCGTCGAATTTTGCCAAAATAACGCTATCGACATGGTGATTGTTGGTCCAGAAGCGCCATTGGTAACGGGTATCGTCGATGTTTGCCGTGCAGCTGGCATCAAAGCATGGGGGCCAACCGCTTATTGTGCGCAGTTAGAAGGCTCAAAAACTTTTGCTAAAGAGTTCATGGCGCAAAATAATATTCCAACGGCTGCCTATCAAGGGTTTACGGACGCTACTGCTGCTAAAGCCTATATCGATGAGCAAGGCGCGCCGATTGTTATCAAAGCCGACGGTCTTGCTGCAGGCAAAGGCGTTATCGTCGCTGAAACCATCGAGCAAGCGCATGAAGCGATTGACGATATGCTTGCTGACAATAAATTTGGTGATGCTGGTAGCCGCGTGGTCATTGAGCAGTTTTTGCAAGGTGAAGAAGCCAGCTTTATTTGCATGGTAGATGGTGAAAACATCTTACCGATGGCAACCAGCCAAGATCATAAGCGTGCTTTTGAAGGCGATACTGGGCCAAATACCGGCGGCATGGGTGCTTATTCTCCAGCGCCAGTCGTCACTCAAGACGTTCATAACAAGGTGATGGCACAAGTCATCCAGCCTGTTGTTGATGCGATGAAAGCTGCCGGTCATCCTTATACTGGATTTTTATACGCTGGGCTGATGATTGATGATGCGGGCGACCCGTATGTGATTGAGTTTAACTGCCGTTTTGGCGACCCAGAAACACAGCCTATTTTAATGCGCTTGCAATCATCGATGGTTGAGTTAGTCGCACAAGGGTTAGAGGGTAAATTACCAACCGAAGCCAATTGGGATGAGCGCCCTGCTCTAGGTATTGTCGTTGCTTCGAAAGGCTATCCTGAAACCTCATCAAAAGGTGATGTGATTACAGGCTTACCAGAATTAGATAATGATAATAAAAAATCGGTAAAAGTCTTCCATGCTGGCACGGCTTTCTCTAATCAAGATGCGCTTAGCAATGAAAAAGAAGTCGTGACCAACGGCGGGCGCGTATTGTGCGTGACGGCATTGGCTGACACTATCTCTGACGCGCAGCAAGCGGCATTGACAGTGACGGGCGCGATTAGTTTTGATGGTGTGCATTATCGCCGTGATATTGGTCACCATGCGATTGCTCGCGAAAACGTTTGATACAGCTGAGCTGATTTAAACGTTAGATTTTAAAGCTCTCCTTTAAAAGCTCCGTTTTAAAAGCTCTGCTTTAAAAGATGCGTTTTAAAACCTACAGAGTTTTTATAATGATTCGACCTAGTGTAGCGCTAGGTCGTATTTTTTTAACCGCACTTTTACTTAACTTTTTTAATCTAGTTTTTAATGACCGTTTTTCAATAGGTTGTTTTTGAAGTACTTGCTTTTAAAAATCTATCTTTGACCGCTTAGTGTTAGAATAAAGGTCATCAGAGTAAAGCGCCGCCAGATTTTTAGCAACTTAACCTATCAGTAGGATGAGTCGCTAATCGCTGTACCCATTAAAAGTCATGTTTTAGCTTACAAAGTAAGTGACAGCCTAAGCTCACGCGCCTCAAACTACCTCCCGTTATATGATACAATTTTGTACCAGTACGTCGCATCTCCCTTGTATTGTCGGTTTTGAACCCGCAAATCAATAGCAACCAGATGAATGATTATATTTATGGCAAATGATACTTCTAGACCTTCTAATAATAAGCAGTCTAATAACAGACAATCCATCGACAGCCTAAAAACGTCAGGGTTTGAGCGTCGGATGTCTATTGCTAAAACTTCCTTAAATATTGGTCGTCGTTGGGCAGGTAATAGTGTGTCTGGTATGTTTTTGGACAAAGAAGCCCGTACGGCACGTAACCAAATTTTTATGGAAGAACAGGCCAATTATCTGGCAGAAGAGCTGGGTAAATTAAAAGGGTCGGTAGTAAAAATTGGTCAAATGCTGGCGATTTATGGCGAGCATATACTGCCACCCGAAATCACGCGCGCCTTGCAAACGCTCAATGATGATACGGCAACCTTAGCGTGGCCAAAAATCGAGCAGACATTACAGCAGTTATTGGGCGCAAAATTAAATGAGCTTGACGTCGACCCTATTCCTATCGGTACCGCTTCCCTCGCCCAAGTTCATCGCGCAACTGTATTGGCGACGGGCGAACAAGTGGTATTAAAAATCCAATACCCTGGTGTGGCGGATGCCATCAATTCTGACTTGGCTTTATTTAAGCGTTTATTAAAAGTCAGTAATATCGTGCCGCAGACACGTGCACTCGATGCATGGTTTGAAGAAATACGCGACCTGCTACATCATGAAGTTGACTATGAAGCGGAAGCGGCGACCACAGAGCGTTTTTATGAGCGCTTATTTGAAGACCCGCGTTATATCGTTCCCAAAATTAATCGCACTTATTCAACCAAACGCTTGTTATGCATGTCTTATGAGCCAGGTATTACCGTTGTTTCTGAGGCGCTGCAATTATTGCCGCATGAGCGCCGCAATGCCATCGGGCAAGCGGCCATCGAAATCATGATGCAAGAGATTTTTGTTTGGGGTGAGATGCAGACGGATCCAAACTTTGGTAATTACCTCGTTCGTGTCGCTACTGACGAGCACGAAATCGATAAACTGGTGTTGTTAGATTTCGGAGCCATTCGCCAATTCGATAACAACCTACTGACGATTGCGCACGGGTTATTGCGCGCCGGATATCGTCATGACCATCAAGCAATGAAACAAGCTATGACCGGTTATGATTTTTTCGATAGTATGAGTGATAAAGTTCGCTCTGATATCGCTTCCTTGTTTTTATTGGCCACCGAACCTTTTAGTGACCCGGCATTGAATCCGGATATTCCTCTTGATTGTTTGGATGAGCAGCAGCGTTATATTTGGGCAAACAGTAAATTGCATACTCGTCTCTCAAACGATGCCACGCGAGCAATGCAGTCTTTCGAGTTCAATCTGCCGCCTAAAGAATTTATGTTTATCAGTAGAAAATTTATCGGCGCTTATACGTTCTTGACAGTGCTAGATGCGCATACGGATTCTAATAAACTGGTAAAGCCTTTTTTGTAAGATGAGAAAATGATATTTTTTGGACCGCCCTTTTGTGGCGGTCTTTTTTATGTTTTTTTCTATTTACTTAGGCTATTTTGTATAGGTATCTTGATAAGGATATGCATTTCTATTTTTTAACCTATAATTCTTGCGTAGCGTACATATAAATGCTTAGGCTATTTATCTTGCTATGCTTCACTGCTCGCTTGCCATGTATCAAATCTGGTTTTATAACCTTCAGGCTTACGCATGTTTAGCTGCCAGCAAGTTTCACCGCGCGCCAAGTATTTAACTTCAAAGTGTGTGCGCTGACTATCGCTAGCTACTTTATGACGCGTATTCGGTAAGCACCAGACCTCATTGGCTTGCTGCTCTGCATTATCCATATATGCTTCTATATTGGTCGCTAGTATCACTTCTCCATTTACCTGCAAACGAGAAAGTAAGAACTCAAAGAAAGGCATGTTTAACCACTGCTGGTTAGGGTTATGTTGCTCAGGATTGGGATATAATATAAAGATACGCTCGATACTGTTTGGCGCAATGGCATGGACAATCCAAGCAATGGCATCAGCATGAATCGCGCTTAGATTGCTTGATTTCTGCTGCGCTGCTAATTTAGCAAAGGCATCGAACTTATTACGTGTGCGCTCTATAGCTACCAAGTGTTTGTCAGGGTATTGCAGTGCGAAGCTAAGGGCATGCTTGCCCTTCCCTGCGCCAATCTCTAACACCAAAGGCAGCTCAGCGTTGATCAATATATCGGGCACTATAAAATCACGTGGGGCTGAGAGTTTTTGTGGTTGAAAGGCACGCGGCTGCTGATGTGAAAGCTCAAGATTATGAGTCATCTACTATCCTTAAGGTATTTGTCATTTGTCATTATTCGACCACATGCTATTATATAGTCAATCCAGCCCAATAGTAATATAACGACTGAGCTCATCGAACGACACTCGTTAATTGCTCAGTGCAATTAACGAGTGTCGTTCGATGACGTTTTGGTTTTACAACCTTTATTCATACTCGCTATTGATGAGCAGTGCTGTTGTCAATGACAGCATTTGTTGATAGCCCATAGGATATACCCACTTTTATTATGACTGAATCTACTTCTAACAACAGCGACCACAATACCAACCCCTTACCCAAAACCTATCCTTGTCCAGAATGCGGCAACCAAACCGCTTGGCAAGACAATAAATACAAGCCATTTTGTAGTCATCACTGCAAGCTTATCGACTTAGGCGCTTGGGCAAGTGAAGAATACACCTTACCTGCCGAATCGACGCCATTTTCTGATGAGCTCTAACCATCTAATTATTTCCGTTAAACTTTTAACCCTTTAACTCTTTATTATCCCAAGGATGTTTTACATGTCTGCTACTTACCTGATGCCCACTTATAATCGTCAACCAATCAGCTTCACCCGCGGTTCAGGCAGTTGGCTTTATACCAAAGATGAGACGCCTTACTTAGATGCCTTGACGGGTATCGCAGTATGCGGCTTAGGACACTGTCATCCAAAGGTGACTGAGGCTATTCAGCAGCAAGCGGCAACCTTGGTGCATACCAGCAATTTATTTGGTATTGATTGGCAGGAGCGTGCTGGCGAAGCCTTATGTAATGCGGCGCAAATGGACAGCGTATTCTTTGCCAATAGTGGTGCTGAAGCCAATGAAGCGGCATTAAAATTGGCGCGACTCTATGCGCATCAGCAAGGTTTTAAACGCCCAAAAGTCATCGTCATGGAACATTCTTTTCATGGTCGTACCTTGCTGTCGTTATCAGCAACTGCCAACCCTAAAGCACGTGAAGGTTTTTATACCTTGGATGAAGATTTTATCCGTGTGCCCTTTGGTGATATCGCCGCGATTGAACAAGCAGCTCAAGACCATGATGATATCTGTGCGATATTTGTCGAGCCTATCCAAGGCGAAGGTGGTTTGAATACCGCAGCGAATGGCTTTACTTACCTTGAGCAATTACAAGCCGTATGCGATAGCCATAATTGGTTATTTATGCTCGATGAAGTACAAACCGGTAACGGTCGTACGGGCAAATACTTTGCCTATCAGCATAGCAACGCTCACCCTGATGTATTAACCACTGCCAAAGGCTTAGGTAATGGCTTTCCAGTAGGCGCTTGCATGGTGCGTGGTCGCGCCAATGGCTTGTTTGGCGCCGGTAGTCACGGCTCAACCTATGGTGGCACGCCATTAGCAAGTCGCGTGGTACATAGCGTTTATGAGGTGCTTGCCAATGGCGATATCATGGACAATGCCGTCACCGAAGGACAGTTTATCCGTGAGAGTGTGGTTAATGCGTTTGGACAATATGGCGTCAGCACTCGCGGCGCTGGGATGATGATTGGTATCGCGCTCCCTGACGAGATGGACTGTAGCAAATTAGTTGACCGCGCCCGTGATGAGCAAAAATTAATCATCAACGTCACTGGTGGTCATGTGATTCGTCTATTGCCGCCGCTCAATATGACCCGTGATGAAAGCTCACAAGTGGTTGAGCGCTTGGTTAATTTATTAAAGCCTTCATTTTAAATGATTGATTTAATCAAAGTTTAAAGCTAAAAAAGCCTATAGATAAGTTATCTATAGGCTTTTTGCTTTTTAACACTCCTAGATTCAAATAAGAAGTGCAACGTTTTAAAAGAATGAGTTGAAGAGTAAGATGTGCCGTGTTGCATTTCAAACTTCAACTCCTACATATCAGAACGTTATGAAACACTATACACATCTTACCCAAGAGCAAAGATATCAAATATCAGCACTATTGCAAGCTAAAAAAGGCATGAGTGAAATAGCTAGAATTATCGGCTGTCATAAATCAACGGTGAGTCGAGAGATAAGGCGAAACCTGGGACAAAGGGGTTATCGCCCCAAACAAGCCCATCGTTTGGCAAAAGCGCGCAAAGTTAAGAATAGCACACAGATTAGTCGCTTTGGCTGGTGCTATATTGAGCATCTACTCAGCAAGCACTACTCCCCTGAACAGATAACAGGGCGACTGAGGATGCTGGGTTGGCAAGATGTCCCAAGCCATGAATCGATATACCAACACATCTATACTGACAAAAAGGCAGGGGGTGATCTACACACCACCCTCAGATGTCAAAAGCGTTATAAGAGACGGTATCTGCACGGCAATGATAGGCGCGGGAAAATAGCGAACCGCTGTGATATCACTGAGCGTCCTAGCATCATTGAGACACGCAGTCGTATGGGCGATTATGAAGGGGATACGGTGGTTGGTCATGGACATCAAGGTGTTCTGGTTACTTTAGACTCGAGAGACTAAGATCAAAGCGCTACCCAATCGTAAGGCAAAAGCTGTCACACAAGCTTGTATTGACATGCTAAAAGGTGAGCAGGCGTTAAGCATCACCTTTGACAACGGTAAAGAGTTTGCTGACCATGAAGCGATGGCAACCGCGTTAAAGGCTGATATTTACTTCGCTCAGCCTTATCATTCTTGGGAGCGCGGAACGAATGAGAATACCAATGGTTTAATTCGTCAGTTTCTACCTAAGTCGATGCGTCTAGATAACCTATGCAGGCACTTAGTTCAGTCGATTGAAGACAGTTTAAATAATCGACCTAGAAAGGTGCTAGGGTTTAGAACACCGCTTGAGGTAAAATCTAGCTTCGGGTGCGTTGCACTTCGATGTTGAATCCAAGACTTTAAAAGTAATTTAAATTAAATGTTATTACGCGCTTAGCTTAATTGGCATGAAAGTACTTTTTTAATACCTCTAAGCAGCGGGTGATTTTCGCAGGCTGCTGATCACGGTTTAAAGTGACGGCATACAACACGAAACTTGGCAGCTGATAGCCAGTCAAAACTTCGACTAAATTGCCGTTTTCAAGCTCTTTTTTGACGTCCATTTCCATGATTCGAATTAAGCCATGACCTTCTTTTGCCAAGGTCATCGCCATAAAGACGTTATTGGTATGAATACGTGAGTTCATCTTAATGCGGGTTTTTTTACCCGTTTCCGTTTGGGACAGCTCTAAGTGATTGGCATCTTTCATAAGATCGATGCAAATCAATTGATGGTCTACCAAATCTTTTGGGGTTTCGATTTTTTTATGTTGACGTAAATACTGCGGTGAGGCGACCAACAGTTGACGCACATCAGATAACGGATGATTGCTTAACGTTGAATCATTGATATTTGGGCTCATACGTACCGCAATATCAATGCGCTCATCGATCATGTCGATATAATGATTGTCGGCGAAATACGTAATGCTAAGGTCGTCGTGCGCAGACATCCAAGTCGATAATGCCGGTAAAATATGATGTACACCCAGCTCAGGCGTCGTTGCAATACGCAAGCTACCAGCCAGCTCATCACGTAATTGATTGACCTTGATACGCCCTTGCTCAGCAGCGCTAACCACGTCTTTTGCCGCTTCATAAAAGCTGGCACCCGCTTCTGTTAAGCTAAGCTTACGAGTTGAGCGATGCAGGAGCACCACACCCAGCTCGTTTTCTAAAGAACGTATCTGCTGACTAACCGCACTGGTTGTAATACCCAGTTCACGAGCTGAACCACTAAAAGAGCCGTGTCCGACCACACTGGCAAACACAGCCATACCACGTAAATTATCTAACATATTCTCACCTAAGCTGCTTTTTAGTTTTTAATATAACTTAACCATTATAGCCGATTATCATAAATCTTACAGTTTTTTAATATACCTCTGACGGTCAATAAAGCGGATTTACTCGTTAATAAAACCAAAAATATCAAGGCGATAACCTAATCTCGCCTTGATATTTTATTCACTATAATAGGTTTAGTAATTATCTAACTATTAAAATAACAACCATTATAAAACTACTGATTGTTTAATATAACTGAACTTTGCCCATTTTTCCTTCGCCGCGCTCAGTCAAATATTGCATGACAGGCGTATTGAGCAATCTAGACTCTGCCACTGCTCGGGCTTGTATGAGGCGTTTTTGTTGACGACGTTCAGGCGTCTTATCATCGGCTTGCATAATACTGCCATCTATCTGCAAGCTGATGTCTGCTTGCGTAAATTGTTCTTGCAGTTTTGCCGCCAGCTGCTGAAAGGTGGCTTGTAAATGCTTGCTATCCACTGCAGTGACAAAGACAGCTTTATCATTACAGTAGCCGGTCATCATCCCTTGACGCGCCAGTGCCAATTCATCTGGCGCCAAACTACCGGCTTCACGCGCATATTGTAACCAATAATCCCATTTGTCTGGCGTCCACTCGCCCGTCAACGGTTGAGGGGCGCAACGTAACAAGGTACGCGGATCATCAGCTTGCGCAGTTAATTGAGAATCATTTGCGTCAGGCTCAACAACAGGTTCAGGCTCAACAACAGGTTCAGGCTCAACAACAGGTTCAGGCTCAACAACAGGTTCAGGCTCAACAACAGGTTCAGGCTCAACAACAGGTTCAGGCTCAACAACAGGTTCAGAGCTAACGTTGCTGTCTAATAAATCTAACCTTTCATCATGGCTATGACTATAACCATCATATTGACTCAATTCCGCATTATCATAGCTTGCGTTATATGACTCGACCTCATTTTGATTTGGGGTCGGATAATCAGCATCATAATCTTGTAGCGGCGGTATTGATTCCGCTACTGCTTTTAACTGCTGTTCTGGCTGCGATTCTGATAGCGGCTCTGACATTACTGCTGATGTTGACACTAATGAAGAAGCCAATGCTGAATGCTCATTAGTATTTAAAAGCGCATTGGTATTTGAAGCCTCAATAGTATTTGCATCTATTGATGCTGTATTGGATTCATCTTTAGAGATAGTAGAAATCACTGTTTCTATCGAAACTGTAGGATTAGGTATTACAGGGTTAGATGGTATAGAGCTAGGTGGTATGGTGCTATCAGGTAGGTTCGCTAAAATCTCATCAACGGGTAAAGGGCGAAAAGCCAATAAACGTAAAATACACATCTCAAGCGCTTGCATCGGTGTGCTAGCAAGTTTGACGCCTTCACGCGCTTGTACTACGATTTCATAATATAGCTGTAAAACGTCAGGACTCATATGCTGGGCAAGCTGATTAATATCCTGCGCTTGTGCCTCGTTTACGTTAAGGGCAACTTCAGGCAGCAATTGCGTCAATGCCAATTGATGTAACAGCTCAGCCAAGCCATCAAACATACTGGTCGCATCGACCATTTGTGCACGCATCTGCTCGATATGAGTGGCAACCGCTGATTTATCATGATTATAAATATCTGTGATTAAACGCACCAAATCAGCGGCGTCAATTAAGCCAAGCATGGCATTAACCGTCACATCATCGAGCGCACCTTGCCCAAAAGCAATCGCTTGGTCGGTCAATGATAACGCATCACGAACTGAACCTTTTGCGGCACTGGCCAATTGCCAAAGCGCAGGCTGTGTATAACCTACCTGCTCTTGGGTTAAAATATTGGCTAGATGTTCACTGAGTAAACTTTGCGATAAAGGACGCAGCACAAACTGTAAACAACGCGAGATAATCGTAATAGGCAGCTTTTGCGGATCAGTAGTGGCCAACAGGAACTTTACATGCTCAGGTGGCTCTTCCAAGGTTTTAAGCAGCGCATTAAAGCTGTGTGTCGACAGCATATGCACCTCATCAATCAGGTACACTTTATAACGACCTTGGCTTGGCGCATAAGGGACATTATCAAGTAGCTCGCGCGTGTCTTCAACTTTGGTACGAGAGGCGGCATCAATCTCGATCAAATCAATAAAACGCCCTTGATCAATCGCCACGCAATTATCACAGACGCCACATGGGGTGCTGGTAATACCGGTATCGCAGTTTAAGCATTTAGACAAAATACGCGCGATAGTGGTCTTACCGACACCGCGCGTACCGGTAAATAGATAAGCATGATGCAGACGATTATAATCAATCGCATTTATCAGTGCTTGTGAGACGTGTGATTGCCCAATCAACTCGTGAAAGTTTTTGGGGCGATATTTGCGCGCTAAAACTTGATATTGCTGCGTCATAATGAATGCCAATGTGAGTAGTAATATAAATAAAGCTTCAAATCAGCGATTTAGCTTAAAATTCGGTATTGAAACCAGACATCGAAACTGGGTTCTAGCATAGCTTATGATTGCGCCCGTAACTCAGCCAATTGCTCATACAAACGTTGGGTATTTGCATCGATAAGCGAGCCGTGCTGATGAAATGCGTCAAGATGAACCTCGGTATTCACGCTATTTTCACAAGGTCTGACGTCGACACCGATCAAAAACAGATCTTGCATAACAGGTTGCTGCATTTGGGCATTAAGCTCAAATAATAAATCTTGATGGCCAGCACATACCTTATCGGCACTTAACGAGCTGTTATCATCTTGCGCATAAAATACCAGCAGATAATGACGCCCAAAAACATTATAAGAATGCTCATGGCGCACATAACCATTCCAGCGTGAATCTTGGTCAATCGTCCTGTGAGCCAAGATTTTTTCTACCAAACAAGCATAGGTATACATCGACTCGTCGACCAAAATATCAACCTGCTCTTTTGGCAGTGGCGTACCGGCGTCATAATGCTCTCTGACTAAGCTATTAAAAAGCTGATACCACATGCGCGTGTTCTTTTGAATCTCTGCCATCAATGCTTTAGCAAATTCAGCTTGCTCACGCTCTGCCGCTTTTAACAATCGCGGTTCAATCTGCGCTATCAAATCATGGCTGACTAATTGTTCTTGAACTTTAATCGCCCTTTGATGAAAATCTGGCGACTGCAAAAACTGTACAAGCAAGGTTGACTCATCTTGAAACGCTTCAAACCCTGTCAGCTTACCGCGGTGAAAGTCTAGAAATGCCGTCAAATCGCTGGGCGTCACCAACTGTTTGAGTATCTCAGTGAAGTTCTGATAGCTGAATACTTGTAGGACACTTTCTTCATCGTCCAAATCTAGCACACAGTCTTCCGCAAAAAACTGACTGCCATATTCATAGCCAACCGCATAAGAGACCGCCTCTGCGGGCTTACTCTGGTGACTATTACGATAACTGTTTTGATAGCTATTGTGATAAGTACTCTGAGCGCTGTTTTTTTCAGCAATGTCTTGATGCTGAATCGAAAGTGCGGTCAAACCAATAAAATAAATCGCCTTGTCTGCCGTTGTGTCAGATGCCGATTCATTTTTAGATTTGTTTATAGATTCATCTTTATAGGCAAGCGCCTTATCATTTTTAAGATACAGCTGAGCATGTTGCTTAATCAGCTGATTGACAACGTCTTTTCTCCACGTACGCACCTGAGTACTATCGATATCCTGCCTATCAGCCTGTATCGTTACATCATTGACGATAAGGTAGACCACGGCATTAGAAAACTCAAAAACAAAATCATAACCCTGAAGATACTCAGGGTCAGTGATTTTGTCTGGGGTTAAGTCGTACAAAGATAAAAAATTCTGCTGAATCATCTGCTGCCAAATCGACGCTGGTACTTGCTGATTGTCCATAATATCCCTATACATAAGGTCTCATAAAGAACTTGAGACCATTCCGTTAAAAGTAGAAAGAGCCTTCTTATGTTCAGTTTAGTCCCAGCGTGGATTTATGGCAAGTAAAGCAGTTTAGCTTTCATGCTTGCGGCGCATATGCGGGAATAAAATCACATCACGAATACTGGCCGAGTCCGTAAATAGCATCACCAAGCGATCGATACCAATACCCTCGCCTGCTGTTGGCGGTAAGCCATAAGATAAGGCTTCGATATATTCTTCATCAAAATGCATCGCTTCATCATCGCCAGCATCTTTTTCAGCGACTTGGCCATGGAAACGCTCAGCTTGATCGGCAGGATCATTAAGCTCACTAAAACCATTGGCCAGTTCACGACCACCGATAAATAGCTCAAAGCGATCGGTAATCTCAGGATTGTCATCGTTACGGCGCGCCAGTGGCGACGTTTCAGCAGGGTATTCTGTGATAAAAGTCGGCTGACGTAGCTGATGCTCAGCGGTTTCTTCAAAAATAATAGTCTGCAATTTACCCACACCAAAGACATCTTTCACTTGTTGTTTAAGGGTCGTTGAAGCATATTCTGCAAGATAGTCACGGTCATTAATGCGTGCCATATCGAAGTTTTCTGCATACTTAGCAATCGCATCAGACATCGACAGACGCTCAAAAGGCGCTTTTAAGCTAATCGCTTCCTCTTGATAAGTAAGCTCAGTAGTGCCCAAAATGTCCATCGCCAATTCGTTAAATAAGCGCTCGGTCAAATCCATCAAGTCATGATAGTCAGCATACGCCTGATAAAACTCAATCATGGTAAATTCAGGATTATGACGGGTTGACACACCTTCATTACGGAAACTGCGGTTAATCTCAAACACTTTCTCAAAACCACCAACCACCAGGCGTTTTAGATACAGCTCAGGCGCAATACGCAGGTATAACGGCATATCTAAAGCGTTATGATGGGTCACAAACGGACGCGCAACCGCGCCACCTGGGATAGGATGCATCATAGGCGTTTCAACTTCCATAAAACGCTCATTTAGCATAAACTTGCGAATACCGCTGATAACCTGACTACGTATCACAAAGGTGTCGCGAGTCGTCTCATTGGTCATCAAATCAAGATGGCGATTGCGGTAGCGCGCTTCGACATCCGCTAAGCCATGGAACTTATTTGGCATCGGACGTAGTGCTTTGGTCAACAGAGTAAACTCTTCGATATGGACATATAAGTCACCTTTTCCAGAACGACCGATATAACCAGATACGCCAACGATATCACCCAAATCTAGCGATTTAATCGTCGCCAATGTCTCTGGATCTAGCTGTTTGCGTGCCACATATAACTGAATACGACCAGTCATATCTTGAATAACAATAAATGCCCCACGGTTTAGCATCACGCGACCGGCAACGTTTACCTGAGTTTTTTCACCGTTGGCAATTTTATCTTCGATTTCTTGCTTTGAGATACCATCAAAAGCCGTTTGCAAATCCTGAGCGTAATCTGTGCGCTTAAAGGTATTAGGATAAGGCTGCTTACCTGACGCCGTGATTTCATCTAGCTTAGCTTGTAGTTGAGCAATCAGCTCGTTCGCATCTTCTGGAGTTTGCTCTTGATTCTGGTCTTGATTGTTGTGCTTTGACATAATACTCTCAAAATTATTAGATAATTAAAGGAATAAACGAAGTAAATTAAAATAAGACGTTCAAATAAAACATATAAATAAGGAAGCTCAATAATACTTATTGATTTTTCATACTAAAAAGCGCTAGAACTAATCGACACAAATAGCAGGCTGTGCCACACCCTTTTCAATCGTTTGATAACAGCCAAACGTGCTGCTATCACTGGCGCATTGCCCTGTTTGATTGTTGGCATGTGAATCTATAAATTCACCCGTGTTTTTGCATTGTCCTTGGCAGTCAGCACCATCTTGGCAAACCTTGCCAGCATCGCTATAAGACAGCACACACTGATAACAGCCAAGCCTACCTTGCTGCAAAAACGTTCCACCTTTTACCTCACAAGCTTGTACCAGCTCATTAGGCGGATATACGCATGCTTGGTAAGTCAATGGATCAGCTGTTTCAGCGGATTCGGTGCTATCGGACGGTGTTAGTGCCGCTGTCGAAGTTGCGGGCGTCACGCTACAAGCAGATAACCAAAACGCCATAAGCATAGCCAATATAATTAACACCATGCCATTAAAGGATTGTTTTGAAGCTAACCAGTTATTTATCATAATCGTTACCTTAGTTTTACTATTATAAATAACCGGCTTATCGGCATGGTTTACGGCTTTTAACTTAATCTGCTTTTAACCGTTAACCGTCTTAATCACCGCCGCCGATACTGGCCATCAAGTCTGCTTGGTGTTCGCGTAACAGCGCATCGAGGATTTCATCCAAGTCACCTTCCATAATCGAATCAAGCTTGTATAAAGTCAGGTTGATTCGATGGTCAGTCATACGACCTTGCGGGAAGTTATAAGTACGAATGCGCTCTGAGCGATCGCCGCTACCGACCAAGTCACGACGTATTGAATCCGCCACATCGACCTGCGCTTGTACTTTTGCTTGCTGGATTTTGGACACCAGCATTTTCATCGCATGCGCCCGGTTTTTATGCTGACTGCGTTCTTGTTGACACTCTACCACGGTACCGGTCGGAATGTGCGTCAAACGTACCGCAGAGTCCGTGGTATTAACGTGCTGTCCACCAGCGCCACTTGAGCGGAAGGTATCCATTTTAATGTCTGCAGGATTGATATCGACGGTATCATCAATCTCAACTTCCGGCATCACCGCAACCGTACAAGCCGAGGTATGGACACGACCTTGGCTTTCGGTTTCAGGGACACGCTGTACGCGGTGAGCGCCTGACTCAAACTTTAAACGACCATAAACGCTATTGCCCGACACACGGGTAATAATCTCTTTATAGCCGCCATGTTCACCCTCATTAGCCGACAGAATATCTACCGTCCAGCCTTGAGTTTGGGCATACTTTTGATACATACGGAACAAGTCACCCGAGAAAATCGCCGCTTCATCACCGCCCGTTCCCGCACGAATTTCCAAGAAAGCAGGCACTTTATCATTAGGGTCTTTTGGCAACATCATGACGTTAAGCGCTTCTTCCATCTCGACAATGGTGTCACGCGCACTGTCAATCTCGTCCTGCATCATCTCTTTCATTTCAGGGTCTGAAGCTTCCGCCAGCATCGCCTCTGCATCCGCCTGATCCGTTTCTGCACGCACATAGTTCTGCCATAAAGTAGTGATATCCATCAAGTCACTATGCTCAACGGACAATTCACGAAACTTATTATTATCGCTGATGACACTCGGGTCTGATAATAAGGCGGTGACCTCTTCATAACGGTCTACCATCTGGTCTAAACGCAGGCGTAAGGATTCTTTCATAAAAGGACTTTTTTAAAATGAGTAAAATAAGAGAGTGATTATAGCAAATTTTTGCGCTTAATTTAAAACCTCTAAGCAATCTTGCCATAATATTCCTAAACTGGCTGTTTTATTGCAGATTATGCCTAAATATTAGCCCATAGCTTCATATCAGCCCATAGTTCTGCGGCCAATAAGAAATCAGTAAATATAGCGCACAAAAACAGTCCAGAAAAAGCTATAAATAGCGGACATAAAAAAATAGCTAAGAAAACTCTTAGCTATTTTTGCGGCTATTATGGTTATCAGAAAACTTTAACGAAATATTAAACTTTACGAACCAACACTGAACCGATTGAGTAACCTGCACCAAATGAGCAAATCACGCCCAAGTCTCCAGATTCTAGCGCATCTTTATAACGATGGAAAACGATCATCGGACTGGCAGAGCTGGTATTGGCAAATTCATCAATAACACTTGGCACAATGGCTTTATCGGCATCACGTCCAACGACTGTGCGCAAAATTAAATCAAGCATATTGGCATTGGCTTGGTGTAGCCACATCATCTTGATGTCACTAGCTTGCAGCTCATTGTCATGTAAATGCTCAGTGATAATCTCAGAAACCTTTGGACAGACTTCACGGAATACTTTACGGCCATTTTGCAAAAACAGCTTGTCGGTGACCGGCTCTTTGATATCCGGATACATCTCAGTCTGCGCCGCTAAGAACTCAGAGCGGTCCATAAAGCCATATTCGTTTTTAATATTGGTCGAAAACTGCGTGAACAGCTTGGCGTTTAGAATCTCATAACCTTTTGGCGTATCAAGCTCTTCAACGATAGAAGCGGTTGCCACATCACCAAAGATAAAGTGGCTATCACGGTTGCGCCAGTTTAGATGCGCTGAGGTAATCTCAACATTGACTACAGCAACGCGTTTAGCAAGACCCGACACGATTGAGCCATGGGCTTGCGATAGACCAAAAGTCGCCGCACTACAAGCCACGTTCATATCATAAGCAAAGCCACCAACCATACCGATGGCATCCTGAATCTCGATAGAAACCGCAGGATAAGTACGCTGAAAATTTGAGCAGGCAAGAATAATACCATCTAAATCATTGGCCTCCAGACCCGCATCTGCGAGCGCATCTTTTAGCGCTGCCGTGCCCATTTCTGCCATGATAGACAGCTCTTCACCCAAATTGCGGTAAGGGATGACCGGTGCCATGATTTCAGGATCTAAGATACCGTCTTTTTCCATCACATAACGTGATTTGATGCCTGAGACTTTTTCGATAAAAGCCGCTGATGAAGGCTGAAGCGCAGTAACCGTTCCTGCTTCAATCTCATCAGCATGCTTAGCATTATAATTTTCAACATATTGGTTAAATGAATCAACCAGCTCTTCATTACTGATGCTATAAGGGGGAATATACAGGCCAGTGCCCGTGATACAAGTCGTCATGATGCGCTTCCTTGTCTACTACGATGGTGCTTGCAATAAGCATAAAAGTGGAGAAAACAACAGTCGTCTAATTTTCGGTGAATAACTGTAAACTTAAAATAAGTGCCTTTATTATGCCTGAATAATATAATTTTTCTAATACTTTGTTACAAATAATCAGCTTCTTGACGAGAATAAGTAAAGATTGGCTTCATTTCCCAACAGCTGCGCTATAATCAGCGTTGATTAGCATGGCTTGATCGCGTTATTTTATTCAATATAGATTCGCTTGTTTGCGGCTAATTATCAATAACTGGCATGGACTTGTTAAATTTTTATCAACTTAACTGATATTATCCACTCTTTCTTTTTACTTTTTGACTTTGGAATAGCAATGGCGGAACTCCTAAACTGGCTATTCGGGCAATATGCTGACTACCCGACCCTATTTATTGCCTTAGAATTGATTGCGGTAATCTTTGGGGTCAGCAGCGTTTTACTTGCCAGCAAAACCAATATTTTGGTTTTTCCTATTGGGCTGGTCAGCACCGCCATCTTTGTCTATCTGCTGTGGAAATGGCAATTATTCGGCGATATGTTTATCAATGCTTATTACAGCGTCATGAGTATCTATGGTTGGATAAACTGGACGCAAAATAAAAACAATATAGAAATCAAAAAGCATCAGGATCATATAAATCCAACCAGCCAGCCGCAAGATGAGCGCGGGCAAAATACGGATGCTCAATATGCTATTGAAGTTGAACATTTAAGCAAAAAAGATGTGCCCATATTGAGCGCACTGGCGGCGGCGACCATTGCTTTTGTCGCTTTGGTCTATTATTTTAGACCGGTCATCAATAATAACTTTAGCTTTGATGGTGCGGTATTGGGCTTGCATTTGTTTACGTGGGTCGATTACACCGATATGCTGACCACGGCGCTGTTTTTAATGGCAATGTGGCTGATGGCACGGCGCAAAATTGAGCATTGGCTACTTTGGATTATCGCTGATGCTATTTCCGTACCGCTATACTTTTATAAAGGTTTGACCTTTACGGCGCTACAATATGTAGTGTTCACTCTTATTGCAATCTGGGCATATTATGAATGGCAACGACGCTACCGCCTGCAATCTCACGCAGCATACGCCTAAATCCGTTATAAATGTCGCCATACTAGGGGCAGAAAGTACCGGCAAAACCACGTTATGCCGCGATTTGGCCGCGCATTTTGGCTGTCCATGGGTGCCAGAATATATGCGCACTTATCTGCAAGCAAAATGGGATAATGAGCAGCTGACCTGTACTTGGGATGATTTATTGCCTATCGCGCAAGGTCAGATTGAATTAGAAAACAAACTCGCTCAGCAAGCCGCGCAAACGTCTGATAGTGGCTATTTATTCTGTGATACCAGCTTGTTTGAGCTGATGGTGTATTCCAACTGGTATTATGGTGATTGCCCTGAGGCGCTTACCCAAGCGGCATTGGCACACCATTATGATTTAATACTCTTAATCGACGTTGATATCCCATGGGTTGCCGATGATTTGCGTGATAGCCCTCATCAACGCGAAGACATTAGCGCTTATTTTGCCAGTCAATTGACCTTGCATAATAAGGCTTTTCAACATATCGGTGGTGATAGAGAGGAACGGGTTCAGCAGGTGGTAAAACTATTAACGTCATTAGTATGATTTTAGCAAATAAGAATGCTTAGGCTATTTAACGCAGTCAGGTTGTTTAACAAAGATGGTAAATGCTGTGTCGCTAACTATCTAAAACTATCTAACAATTTCATTATTTAACGCTTTCGCCCAGTTTTTACAGTCATTCTCACAGCGTTGGCATAATTGGTTGGGGTTTGAGATAAAGTCCACATAGCCGCAATACATACAAGCATAATGCACATCTAGCTCTATCTGTTCGACTGGCTGATACTGCTTAGGGAAAAGCGGCAAGCCATAGCAGGTATCCTCAGGCGAACATAACAATAGGCTAAATTCACCATCTGTCTCAAGTAAGCCGGTACGCACTTGCCCTAGATGCTCAACCCCTTGCTGGCGCATTTCAGCAAAAAACTCATCGTGCGACATTTCGCCCTTTTTTATCTTATCAAGAACCAACATACTGTCCTCGACAATATAAATCGCTCTCCCTTCTAGCAAGTCTTCAAAAGCTTGGAATTTCATCATCGCCCACGTACACAAGCGATAAAGCACAATCACCGTACTCATAATCAGTACCGCTTGGATAATCGGCAAGTCCTCGGTGAACATCGGGTCACCAGCGATAGAGCCAAGCGATAAGATAATTGTCAGCTCAAAGATAGACAGCTGCCGCACGCCGCGCTTACCGGTAAAACGTAAAAACAAAATAATAAGCGTAAACATCACAATGACGCGTATGAGTATTTCGGCGGCAAATGCCCATGTGGTGTCATAAATAAAGATACTTGCCCAATCCATGTGTTTTTCCTTGTTATTATTTTTTGGCAGGATTAGCGCAGCAAAATTGCTCAATATACTTCTGTGCTTAACATCTACCGCTTTGCTTAACGCTGCTCTATTTTATGCAAAAACTTTGTTAATGATTGTAGGAATTATTTTGAAAGCTGCCTTATATACGATAACCGCCTTAATAGCCTTTGCCGCCAACTCATTGCTTTGTAGAATGGCATTGGCAGACGGTGCGATTGATGCTTGGAATTTTACCGCTATCCGCTTGCTCAGCGGCGCCGCTTGCCTTGGTCTAATCATGACGGCACAAGCTCACTATTTAAGACGAAACAGTTTAAAACAAAACAGCCTAAAGCGAACTACTCTAAAACAGACGGGCAACTTTGACCCTGCTGTCTTAACGGACAAAGGCGATTGGCTCAGTGCTATTAGCTTAGTGATTTATGCACTGTGTTTTTCAGTGGCTTACCAAGCGCTTGATACTGGCACGGGCGCGCTTATTTTGTTTGCAGTTGTGCAGCTCACGATGATTGGTTGGGGAGTTTATAATAAAGAGCCACTCAACCGCATACAGTGGCTAGCGCTTTTGATAGCATTGATAGGCTTTATCTACTTGATGCTGCCGTCCGCGGCAACGCCTTCCTTATCTGGCGCGCTGATGATGGCAATAAGTGGTTCCGCTTGGGGTATCTATAGCATACGCGGCAAAACCTGCGTATCGCCCTTAAGAACGACGGGCTTTAACTTTTTAAGAAGCCTAGTTGCTGTGCCGATATTGGCACTGATCGGTATGAGTTACCTCTCAACCATAAGCATGACGGGCGTCATGCTGGCGGTCGCGTCAGGTGCTATCGCCTCTGGCATCGGCTATAGTATGTGGTATGTGGCCATGCCGCTGCTAAAAACCACCCAATCTGCGGTGGTACAGCTTTGTGTCCCTGTACTTGCAGCGCTTATGGGCGTGGTGTTTTTGTCCGAGCAGCTCACCTTAGAGTTTATTATCGCAAGCTCGGTTATCTTGAGTGCAGTATTGGTATTTGTCTTAAATAAAAAGCAAGAAAAAACAAAGGTTTGATAGTAGAGATATAACAGGCTCATGGTAAGCAAAGCTTGACCAGCCATGCATTTCAGTCATAAATCCGCTAGCCGATGTTACTTTCCTAAGCTCGAACCACAACACGAAATTACATTTTTTGTTATATTATACCGCCTAGCGTAACAAATAAAATTCACACCAATTTTGATAGACATTGAGAGATATTATGAAAAAATTATTAGCCGTAGCGCCTTTTGCTGTATTACTAGCTGCTTGTGCAACCAGCGCACCGACCACTACTACACCAACGACCAATTCTCAGCAAGTAGTGCAATCATTTACTTGTGAAGACAACGGTCAAGTAACTGCGGCATACACTGCCAATGGTCAAGCTGCTAACCTAAACGTTACCTTGCCTAAAGTTGGTTTGACCAACGCAAAAATCACCATGAAGCAAGCGGTATCAGGTTCTGGCGCTCGTTATGTAAACGATGTGAACCCTAAAACCACTTATGATTGGCACACCAAAGCTGATTTTGGCATCATGACCATCAAATCAGACAACGGCCAAGAGTACCAAGTTAACTGCAAATTATAATTATAAATAATGCATGGTAGTTAAAGGCATTATAGTTATTTGAATAAAATCCGTATTTTCATTCAAATCTATTTAAAACAATCTATTTAAAACAAAAGAGCCAGTAGTCAAACTACTGGCTCTTTTTTATGCGTACCATCTTTTATGCAAAATAAAAAAATTGCTTGAATACGCTATATACTCAAGCAATTGAAAGCCATGTCATTTTTATATTTATTTATAGTTATTAGAGCAATGATTAAATTAAAGCCATTAAACCACAGTCACATGCAAGCGTGCGTCTACATTGCCGCGTGTAGCATTGGAGTATGGGCAAACTTGATGAGCGGCTTCGATAAGCGTTTGCGCTTGGGCTTCATCGATACCAGATACTTCGATATACAGATCGATATCTAAGTTATAGCTGCCATCAGCTTTCATGCCAATACCAACTTGGGTAGAAGTTTTTGATGCAGTTATTGGCAGTTTCATTTGTTGAGCTGTCAGGTTTAAGGCGCTATCGAAACAAGCGGCGTAACCCATGGCAAAAAGCTGCTCTGGATTGACGCCCTCTTTGTCCTTTTCTTGAAACGAAACCAAATCAAAACCTAATGAGCCATCGTCAAGACCGGTATGTCCAGAACGACCACCGGTTGCAGTGGCGCGAGTTTTATAAAATATTTTCATGATTGATTCCTCAGCTATGTTTTAGATAGTTTATTGTGTTTAGCGCTAGCATCAGCAGTAGCGCTTGGTCATTTTCAATAAAGCTATTATAGGAGTATGTAGGACAATCCGTTAGAACATAGCTCCAAACGGCTTGCCTAATTCTACAAATATCTATAGTATCGAGCAATTAAATAAAATAAGAAAGCCTAATGAACCAATCAACTATTGAGCAACTACTCTCCCTCTTGCCTAGAAACCAAACCATTGAATCTGCCATTTCAGGCTTATTTTTTTACTGTGCAGATAGACCCAGTAAAGCCATCAGTTATATCCAAGAACCCAGTATTTGTATCGTCTTGCAAGGCGCACGTGAGATTTATTTGGGTACAGATTGCCAAAAGTTTGATAAGAGCAATCTGATGTTTTGTCCGGTCAATATTCCTTTAAGCATGCATATAAAGCACGCATCGGTAGAGCATCCGGTCATTGTGCTGTCCATGAAATTAAACCTTGCCATGATTGGTGAGGTTTTAGCAAAAATACCGCCCAAACAGCCCGAAGCACTTAAGCCTGCTAATCACTTAGGAATAAAATGGCAATTAGACAGCACCATACTGGCGGCATTTGAGCGCCTTATACACTTGCTTGATTATCCAGACGATATCGACTTTCTTGCCTCATTAATTCAGCAAGAAATTTACTATCGCCTGCTCATAGCAGAGCAAGGCAATAAACTACGCCAACTGGTAATCAATGGCAGCCATACGCACCGTATCACCCAAGCTACCCATTGGATAAAGACGCATCTAAATGAGGCAGTTGTTGTAGAGGAATTGGCCAGTCGCTGCGGCATGAGTGTTTCGGGGTTTCATCATCACTTCAAAGAAGTTACTCAGTTAAGCCCGTTACAATATCAAAAGAGTTTGCGACTCATGGAAGCCCGGCGTCTGATTCAGGCAAATGACTCTCAGATATCGCAAATCGCCATGCAAGTTGGTTATGAAAGCCCGAGCCAGTTTAGCCGAGAATATAAACGGCTATTTGGCATCAGTCCGAGCGGTGAATTGTATGCCTAGAATTAAGTACTTATGATTAAACAATTAGAATGAATCGCCAGCCCACTATTTATATCCATAAATATCATCATTATCTGTATCTGTATCTGTATCTGTATCTGTATTATCACAACTGACAATAACGTTTATAAATTAGCGTTTAAATTTATGTTTATCTGTTTTTTTGGCAATAAACTGTACCACCGCACTCAAACCTTGATGGCGCGTACTTTCAGAAATCATGCGCTGCTTTTCGATACCCGTTATTTCTTCTAACTCTGCCAGCTCGGCACGCAAGACTGCTAATGAACCAAAGCGCTCTTTTTGCGTTGCAGGAGGTCCGCCGACAGCATCCATGGTTAGCTGCTGTTCGGTATAAGCCTCAAGGAGAAATATCCCATTCGGCTTTAACGCTGTTACAATCTGAGCGTGAACGTGCTGGCGTATGGCTGTAGGCAAATGTGCCCAGATAGCAACGATACCATCCCACTGTGCTTCGCCAAATTCATAGTTGGCTAAATCGGCAACTTGCGTCTTAATCTCCACGCCTCTATCTTGCGCCAGCTTTAATGCCTTATTCAAACCTACTTCAGACATATCCATGGCGGTCACTTCGTAGCCTTGCTCCGCCAAAAATACCGCATTTCTACCTTCGCCTTCAGCCAAACATAAAACCTTACCACCTGCTGTTATTTTCTTAAATGTATCTCTTAAAAAATCATTAGGTTCGGTACCAAAGATATACTCTGCTTCGTTATAGCGCTCGTTCCACATATCTCATTCCTTTAGTATATTGTTGCTTAAGCTATTTATAAAATATGTATATAAATAGCGGGCAAGTAAACAGTAAGCATAGAAAACCATTGACTTTACCTATGTATTCATAATATAACATATATAATATATTCATTATTAAGAATTTATTGACGTGCTTTTAATGCAGTAGAAAATCACAAGTATATTGGGGAAGAAGTCACATGATTCGTTTAAGCTACACCCTCAAATGTTGGGCATTAGGTATCATGTATTACTTGGGATTTCACTTCATTGTCTTATCAAGCAATCCTGCCTTTGCAAAATATATCTATATTTTGGCCATCAGCACCCTACTCTTCCCGATTGCTAAGCGTGCCGTCGATGTCGTTTCGGACTTTATCGCGCCTCATACGATTATCTTTAATGGCTTATTATCGTCATTATTAATCAATATTGTGATTTGGCTGTTGACGCCATTTATCGTCGCCTTGACGCTTATCGCCTTCTTGTTTTATGGTATGGGCGTACTTACGGAAAATATAAGAGCAAAACCCTAAACCTGAAACCTGAAACCTGAAACCTGAAACCTGAAACCTGAAACCTGAATATTTAGCGTAATCATTAGAGAAAAGAGAGAACGCCTTGTCTTTGCTTGATAATTTATAAGGTATAAGGTGCAACGCCTTATCGCTTTAATCGTCTAAACATAGTACAGTAGATACTTGCCTATATTTTTACTCGTGCTTATATCAGTAATTATCATCGCTAACCACTTACCCTACCATACTTACATAGCTTACTTGCCCTACTTGATTGAGTGTAATCTGAATTAAGGGGGAGGACTTGGGTTAGCATTGCACGGCAGTTAAGCATATGGCTCAGCCCATTTGCCTAATCACAAGCATTTATCATCAACCGTTTATGATATAAACTTTTTTGTTTTATTATGCATAATACAATAAATATTCATTATTAATCGCCTTGTAAAAGGCTTATGCTTGAATGTTGATTGAATTGATTTACCAATGTGATGCAACCACTGTCATTTTAATAAATGACGGTCTCACTGTGTCTTAATCAGGGCTTTTTATTGAAAGGAATTTTATTGAATGACTACTGCTACTCGCCAAGAACATGATCTACTCGGCTATCGTGACGTCCCTGCTGATGCTTACTATGGCATCCAAACTTTACGTGCTTTTGAAAACTTCACCGTCAGTGGTGTGCGCTTAAATCAGTTTTCTACCTTTATTAGTGCTTTCGCTACCGTTAAAAAAGCGGCGGCTATCGCCAATAACAAAGTAGGCGTACTAAATGACACGGTTAAAGACGCTATTGCAGCAGCGTGCGATGACTTAATCGATAATAAATATCACGACCAGTTTATCGTAGATATGTTCCAAGGCGGCGCAGGTACGTCAACCAATATGAACGCCAATGAGGTGATTGCCAACCGAGCCCTAGAAATCCTCGGTTATGAAAAAGGCGATTATCAACATGTGCATCCAAATAACGATGTCAACCTGTCACAATCGACCAACGACGCCTACCCTACGGCGATGAATGTTGCTTTGGACGATTATTGCGTGCGCCTGTTAGATAAGATGGCTATATTGCACACAAGCCTGAAGAAAAAAAGCGTTGAGCTTGCCGATCAATTAAAAATGGGGCGTACCCATTTGCAAGATGCCGTACCTATGACCGCAGGTCAAGAGTTCAATGCCTTTGCTACGATGATAAGAAAAGAGATGGATCGTATCGAATCTACTCGCGCGCTATTTCATGAAATCAATATGGGTGGCACAGCGATTGGTACCGGTTTGAACGCACCAGCTGGCTATTCGGAAGAGGTTGCCAAGAGCTTATCAGAGCTGACTGGCAGACCTTATTATATCGCTGAAGATTTGATTGAAGCGACGCAAGACACCAGCGCTTACGTTGCACTGTCGGGCAATTTGCGTCTGTTTGCTGCCCGTTTATCTAAGATTGCTCATGACTTACGTTTACAGTCTTCGGGTCCGCGTGCTGGTTTGGCGCAATATCGCTTGCCTGAAATGCAGCCTGGTAGCTCAATTATGCCGGGTAAAGTAAACCCTGTTATCCCAGAAGTGGTCAATCAAGCTTGCTTCCATGTGATGGGTATCGATCATACTATCGCTATGGCGTCAGAAAATGGTCAGCTACAGCTCAACGTCTTTGAGCCAGTGATTGCCTTTAACTTGTTTACCGGTATGAGCATGCTTGCCAATATCTGTGAGATGTTTGCTACTCGCTGTATCGATGGCTTGATGATGAATAACGAGGCGTGTAGCGTCGAGGTATTCAATAATATCGGACTGGTCACTGCGCTGAATCCGCATCTTGGTTATGATGCGTCTTCTTTTGTCGCAAGAAGAGCACAAGAGACTGGTGGCAGTGTTTATGACATCGTATTAGAAGAAAAACTGATGGATAAAGAGACACTAGATGATATCTTGTCTCCTGCCAATATGGTTTATCCAAAGGTTAGAGCCTTACTGTAAT
Organism: Psychrobacter sp. DWR1-2-3; assembly: GCF_049896465.1. Lineage (NCBI taxonomy): Bacteria > Pseudomonadati > Pseudomonadota > Gammaproteobacteria > Moraxellales > Moraxellaceae > Psychrobacter > Psychrobacter sp. DWR1-2-3. The sequence continues at coordinate 240,546 of NZ_JAFCUJ010000002.1, read as the reverse complement.
CTGTCTTTAGTTAAATAAACAGGCTGGGTTAGCGATTGCTAATCTGGCTTTTTTTTACTTTCTATTTGGCATTAAAATTTGTGTAGGGTGCGCTTAGCGTATTAATGAGAGAGATATCATATAAAAATCGTACGTACAATACATGTTACTTGCACTTTTTATTTTTTAATCTTAGTATCATTTAACAAAACAAATGGAACTAATAAAAATGGATATAGATCTAATCAATTGGAATGCAATTAAAAAAGTTTACGTAGGGTGCGCCTAGCGCACCAATAAGAAATGCATCTCAGGAAAATGGTGCGCTAGGCGCACCCTACATACTATAAGATAAAATCCCATCTTAACTCATCTTATCCCATATCTTGCTTAGACGCTTCGGTGATACCGCCATGCGGGTTTTCATCGGTTGCGCGAAGAGCTGAATGCGATATTCCTCAACCATCCAACGGTACTCGCTAATGGCTTTATCGTTGGCACGATTTGCCAGCCGCTCCATGTGCACATCAAGGGCGTAGACACCTTCAAGGTCAGATTCAATATTATGCTCAAGGCGTTCGATACGAATCTCCAGCGCCTCCAGATAGCGTGGATACTGCTGCCAATGGCTATAATCCATGCGATAAACAAAGTCAGCCAATTGCAAGTCCTCTAGCTGATCTTCGATATCTTCGATAGACTCGCCAAATATTTCTCTATCAAGCATGAGTAAACTCTGACGGATACGCTGCCAACGGGTATAGACATTTTTAAGCGTTTTTATCACGTTTTGACCGGTTAATAGGAAGTTGCCTGCCACTACTTCCAAGGTTTTTTCATACTCTTCTGGCGTGAAAGGCAATTCTTCAGCAAGGGCTACAGCAGTATCATCGGCACTTTCAGGTAAATCAGCACTATGATCAAATAACACATAATGCTCTTCAAGCGCCGCATCCAATGCCGCATCGATAACGATGGTTTTTAGCTTCTCCATATCCCCAAGTGGCGCAAAGGCCAATTTGAATATCTTATCGATTTGACTGGTCAGCTGTTTTTTCTTAGCGCCAAGCTTACCTTTAATTAAAGTTAAAACCCCGATACGGTGCGCCTGCAACGCCGCATTGACATCGGTATATTGATGAATCGATACCGCTTCACCTGACGCGTCTGCGACCAAGGCAGCAAACTGCTTCATCACCACGCCTGCGCTATGATGGTTTTTGCTAAAGGCAAAATGCCCAGGGAATTCGGTGTGCGTGCCTTGCTGCTCGTGCACCGCTTGGCGGGTTTCACTAGCATGGCGAATTTGCAGCGTTTGCAGGTCACGACCTTTTTCGATAATGCGGTTTTTGTCATCAACAACGCAGATTTGCGGCTGCAAATAGCGATCAATACTAGCAGGGTTAAAGCTATCTGGTGTCACCGACATAATGCCGCGACGATTTAGGGCTTGGCAAAGCTGCTTAAGCAGTCCTTGACCACCAGCGGGCTGCAATTCATCAAACAAGCTATCGGCGGTGTCAGGAATCGGTACAATTTGACGGCGAATGTCTTTCGGCAATGACTTGAGCAATTGTAATACCAGCTCATAGCGCCAACCGGGCACGCCCCACAATAGCTCAATCGCATCGAGCTGTGGTAGCGCCACCAGTGGCACACGAATGGTCACGCCATCATCATCGCTTGACGGATCAAAGACATAGCGTAGCGGTAATTTTAAATCACCCAACTTCCACACTTCTGGGAAATCGCCTGTCGTTGGCGCTTGGCTATTAAGCACGTCATCATCGGTAAAGAATAAATGCTTAGCATCATTTTTCTCTACCTCGGCACGCCAATCCTCAAACGCTTTGCGGCTGGCAATATGTTCGGGGATTTTTTTATCATAAAACTGATATAGCGCTTCTTCATCAACCAATAAATCACGGCGACGCAATTTATCTTCGATGCGTTCAATATCAGCGATTTTATCCATATTATGCTGTAAAAATGGCGCTTGCCGACCTAAATTACCAGTCACCAAACCATCACGGATAAAAATTTCCCGCGACTCAGCTAAGTTGACTTGCTCATAGTTGGTCAGCTGCTTACTGATAATAATGAGACCAAATAAACTAATTTGCGCATAGGCTTTGACACGCCCCGTCTTCTTCGACCAATGCGGCTCAAAGTAGTGATATTTTAATAAGTCACCTGCCGCCGAGATAATCCATTCCGGCTCAATTTTGGCAACGGTGCGCATAAACACTTGAGAGGTTTCAACCACTTCAAAAGCCATGACCCAAGGCGGTACTTGTTTAAACACCGTACTGGCTGGGAAGATTTTGGCTTTTTGCTGGCGCGCAGCAAGATACTCACCGCGATTTTCAGTTTTATGCGCAATCGTAGATAACAAACCTGTTAACAATGCGCGATGTAAATTGGCATATTTAACGGCTTTGAGTTCTTCATCTTCAATCGCAGTAGGGTCGCTCGTAACATTCTCTAACGAAGCATTTTTATTACTACCTTTATCAGCAGTTTTTGTATCCTTAACATCCGTCAGCTTAAGCTCGGTCACCATTTGTACCAGCTGGTGATGGGTTTGGTTCCATTCACGGACACGCGGGAAGCTCAGATAGTTTTTCTTGGTAAAATTCTTACGCTGATTACCAGACAGCTTATTGCCGTCTTCGTCTTTTTCAAACAGTGCTTTCCACAGACTTAAATAAAATAGAAAGTCGGAGTCATCTTGGCGAAATTCTGCGTGCTTTTGATCGGCTTGCTGGCGCTTATTTACTGGGCGCTCGCGTGGATCTTGTACGGCAAGCGCCGCAACGACAATGAGCATTTCACGGATACAATCAAAGTCAGAACCAGCAACCAACATACGTGCCAGCCTTGGGTCGATTGGCATACGTGCCATTTTTTGCCCAGTCGCTGTCAGAACCAGATGATCAAGACCTTTTTTGGGCTTGTTGGTTTGCTTAGCAGAAGAGGCTTCATTTTTAGAGGTAATCGCGCCAAGCTCATCGAGCAGCTTATGCCCATCAGTAACTAAGCGGCTATCAGGTGGCTCAATAAAGGCAAAATCATCAACACTACCTAAGCGCAGATTGGCCATCTGTAAAATAACGGATGCAAGATTGGTCCGTAAAATTTCAGGTTCGGTAAATTCTGGACGGCCGGTAAAGTCCTCTTCGCTATATAGACGGATACAAACACCCGGCGCAACACGGCCACAACGACCCTTACGCTGATTGGCTGCTGCTTGTGAGATGGCTTCGATCGGTAAACGCTGTACGCGTGAGCGATACGAATAACGCGAAATCCGCGCAAATCCTAAGTCAATCACATAGCGAATGCCGGGTACGGTCAACGCCGTCTCGGCAACGTTGGTGGCTATAACGATACGCCGACCGCGACCTGAGGGCTGAAAGATACGCTGCTGCTCTTCGTAAGTCTGCCGTGCAAATAGTGGCAGCACTTCGGTATGTTTTGGCCCATGACGCTCAAGCACCTCTTGGAGCTCACGAATTTCAGCTTCAGTTGCCGCAAATATTAAAATATCTGCTTGATCGGCATGACCTTTATCTTGCGCATCGCTAAAACATTCCTCGACTGCGGCAACGACCGCACGTGGCAGATTTTCTTCAAAATCATCATAGCTGTCATCATCCGAGCTATTCACTGGCTCATCAGTCAACGGGCGATAACGAACTTCTACGGGAAAACTACGACCCTCAACATTAAAAATCGGCGCAGGCACGTTACGCTTAAGCTTATTATCATAACGACTAAAGTATTCGCTAAAACGCTTAGTATCGAGGGTTGCAGAGGTAATAATGACTTTTAAATCAGGGCGCTTAGGCAGCAGTTTTTTCAGGTAACCCATAATAAAGTCAATGTTTAAGCTACGCTCATGCGCCTCATCAATAATAATGGTGTCGTACTTACTTAAAAACCGGTCATGCCCCAATTCAGCCAGTAAGATACCATCAGTCATGAGCTTCACGACAGATTGCGCTGTGCCTTGTTCATTAAAGCGAATCTTAAAGCTGACCGTATTACCGAGCTGCTCGCCCAATTCTTCAGCGATACGGTTTGCCACACTTCTAGCAGCCAGTCGTCTTGGTTGTGTATGCCCTATTTGCCCCGTGATACCACGACCTGCCAGCATGGCCAGTTTTGGTAATTGCGTCGTCTTACCAGAGCCCGTCTCGCCTGCGACAATAATCACTTGGTTATCAATAATAGCTTGGATTAAATCGTCAGCACGTTGGCTTACAGGCAAATCAAGATTCAGCTTTTCAGCCAATTTGTTTGGAATACTATCCATACGTGCCTGCACCGCTTGCTGTGAGCGGGTTTTTATCTTGTCATATTGGGCACGTTTTTTGGCTAGCCCGTCTTCTGCTTTATTATCAGCATCCTTCTTGTCTCTCTTATTGTTAGCCACAGCAGCCCGCGCCAGCTCACCCTCTAAGCGGCTAAGAAAATAGCTATCTTTTGCCAGCACGGGTAAATCAGCAGCAACCTTAGCTTGCGAAGACGTACTATCACTGTTTGCCGTGATATTTGAGTCATCATTATCTAAGTTTGCAACTTTACTTGATTCATTACTTGACTGATTGGAGCTAAAGGCACTGGTGTTTCGTTCATTGGAGCTTAGTTCATTGGCGGTGTTTTCAGTAGGCATTTCTGAGACATTCTTAGAAGTATTGGGCATATTCACTTAGGCTATTTATTATTTGGAAGTGGTTAGATTATGGGGGTAATTTGGGCATGATTCAAGATGGTTATAGTGCTTGGTTGACACATTGAAATCTTTTATCAGTTTTGAGATCCCTAGCTTTGATGGCATTGATAATGTAATAGCTCTTTTCATGCCCATGGTTAAGCCATCAAGCACGCCCTAAAACTAATAAAAACGGCCAAAAGAGTAAAATTAAGCGTTACTGGTATAAATGAGCTGTCGATTAGTCGCAGCTCCCGTAAAGAAGGTATGGAGCTTTTGCAATGGCACCATAGGAAAAGGCAGGTGCAACGAAAGTATTAATCTCTCAAACGCAACCACCTCATCAGCTAATGACTTAGCGACGTCAGGCTGAATCTGCGGATTTTCATAAAGATTATCAATTAACCACGTCAATTGCGGAAAATTGGCATTATTATGAACCTGATAAAGCGTGGTCAATAACTCATCAGGTATCTGGCAACGCGTTTTGCGAATGATGCCGTTTTTAAAATACATATTTAAAGCCATATTATGCTAACTTCCTTAAATTCTTGATACTCAGATAACCAACGTATTCTTTATCATCAGCATTCACAAGCTCATGACTATCATTAGCCATAGGCTCAATTAATAGCCGAACATTTGAGATAAGGTCATTGACGTTATAAATATTATCGATATCTACCTCAAACTTATCATCGATATGCGAGGCGGCGTTGAAAGTTGAGTCTTTATCTTTATAAGTGAACGCTTTATAAAACTTGCTCTGCTTTGCTTGCTTAATGGCGTCCGCTTGAGTAGCAGCAACAATAAGCAGTTTGTAATGAAATTCCTCAAAACTGCCCTGCTGATAGCCACCTAAATTGATAAAAAACAATTTTAAACCGTTAGCACTCTCTACTTGATTGCTTGACTCAACCAATTGGACACTATAATTATCGACTTTGCTAATCGCTCGGTACGAATCAATATGCCATTTATTTCTGACTTCAGGCCAATGCTGATTGATATCGTCTATCAACTCGCTGACTTCATTGGCCACGCCAAAAAATATATCGTGCTGCTCAATCAAACGACCTTTGGGGCGACCACCAAGTTGCACCATAAACAGTGTTAGCATGTTATGTAGTCCTTATTAGGTATATAAAACTTATGGTTAGAGCATGTCCTCACTTTAAAACGATAACACGCTCTAGTTATATAGTCATTGCAAATAAAAAGAAATAAAAAAACCCAATGTTTAAGCGCTTAAACATCGGGTTTTAGGAGTTATGATGAACTTGATTGCGAGGTTATATTAAGAAGAAATAAGCCCACAGTCCGACGACAAAGGTAGCAATGATATTGAGTATGACACCCACACGTATCATCTCTGTTTGCTTAATCAGACCCGTACCAAAGACAATGGCGTTTGGCGGAGTCGCAACAGGGAGCATAAAGGCACAAGAAGCACCGATACCGATAATCATTACTAATACTGCAGGTGGCAGACCCATTTGCTCAGCAATAGCAGCAAAGACAGGCACTAACAAGGCCGCAGATGCGGTATTAGAGGCAAACTCTGTTAAGAAAATAATAAATGCCGAGACTGCAAGTACGACTACGATAAGCGGTGCAGCTGATAGTCCATTGGCAACGGTTTGACCAAGAACCAAAGATGCTCCTGAGACTTTTAGAACGGTTGAAAGTGCAATACCACCACCGAATAGCATGAGTACGCCCCAGTCAGTATTGTCAGACACTTGCTTCCATGACACCAAACCCAAGCTAACCACTGCTGATGCCGCTAATAGCGCGACAATGGAGTCAATATCCTCGACATTCAGTGCTGCACCGATTTGTTTAGAGAATATCCAGCTCAATGCGGTGACGATAAAGACAATAATCGTCAGCACACGTGGCTTATTCCATGCAATAGGCTCATCTTCGTTCAGTGTTACCTGACGATTAAGATTGGGCTTGAGAAATAAATACATCGCACCAAGCAATAATGGCAACAGCACTAACATCATTGGAATACCAAACTTCATCCAGTCCACAAAGGCAATGTTGAGCGCCTTTGCCGCAATAGCGTTTGGCGGTGAACCAACAATCGTACCCAAACCACCAAGGCTGGCAGAATAAGCAATACCTAATAGTACGAATACAAAGGTACCACGGTCTTTTTCGCGATCAACCTGCGTTAGAATACCCAGTGCTAATGGCAGCATCATCGCTGCAGTAGCCGTGTTCGATATCCACATCGATAAAAACGCAGTCACGCCAAATATTAAGAATACCGCGTTTCTAAGATTGCCGCCTGACATTGATAGAATCTTGAGCGCAATCTTTCTATCTAACTGCTGTACGTGCAACGCTGCCGCTAAAGCAAAACCACCAAAGAACAAATAAATGATTGGGTTGGCAAAGCTCTGTAAACCGATTGCAGCATCGAAGTCAGGCAAACCAATAAGTGCCCCTATGACAACGACCAATATCGCTGTAATGGTCACATGCACCGCTTCCGTCAACCATAACACGCCGATAAAGAACAACATCGCGAGGCCTTTATTGGCACTTATATCGTACGGCAACACATTATAAATAATCATACTGATAACCGCCGCAATGGCGACCACTATCAGTCCTTTACCGGTACCTTTTGGAAAGGTATCGGTAAATAAGTACTCGTTGCCATCATCCGGAAGATGGCTATCTAGTTTTTGCTCTGACATAAAATGTCCTTATTTTCCCAAAGACGGTGTAAAAAGACGCTAAAATAAAGATGCATTTTAGCGATTTGCCATTCATTCATCGGCAACCACTAAAAAGACGCCGACATCATAACAGATATATAACAAAAAACTGATGTAACAAAGCGGTTATTAAATTTGCAATAGATATGGTCATATCAAAGCTAAAAAACTGACTTCAATGCATTGTGATTTTTAATAAACTAAAATGAATGCACCTTAAACAATACGTTGCCAAGATAAATTTTTCTGTTAGCTGAAGTCCTTTTAAACCCTTATAGTTAATTAGCCTTATCAAGCATTAACCCGTGTGAGGTGCCGTTACACATCGTCACTAAACAAGCGTACACTGTATATGTACAAGCACATGCTGCTATCCCATACTAAATAAGTCGCTATAAAACCAAACACCAATAAACGTTACTTATTAAATTCTTATAACGTTTTTTATTGGAAGTTGATAAAAATAATTAGGAGTACTTTATGACAGACTCAAATAAAACCGACTCGACCACTAAAATGGCACCAAAAGACATCAACCAAGATGGCTTGGCCAAAAAAGACCAACAGCGCACTGATGACTCTGCACTGGATATGATGCAAGGTTTGCATGAACATGAAAATCATGAAGAAGACGAGAAATAATTTATCTAATAATTAATCTTATGTAAGTAATAACATTAAAATAAAAGCGCCCATCAAGTAGATGGGTGCTTTTTGCGTCTTGGCTGTCTTTTTTCTGGCAGACGATCTGACACATAGTTATAAATAAATGCCGCGCACAAAACAATGGTGATAGGGACAAATAACGCCCCATAGCCGACTTTGGCATATAAAAATGCCCCGACCGCTCCGCCACCGCTAAAGCTGTACCAAATAATTGCCTGAAAGCCCAGTGTCGGCTTACTGATACGACGACCAGCCAACCAATTGCCGATTGCAGCGCCCATATCAGAGGTTAGACCGGTCAAATGCGTGGTGCGAATAACAGCCCCGCTATAAGTGGCGACCATCGCATTCTGCAACCCGCATGCCATTGCCGCCGCCAACTGCCCTAAATAATCATGCTGCTGATATAACCAGTAGCTCATTAATAACAACGCCGCTTCAATATAAAGCGCCGTGCCGTAACGCCGACCTAATTTTAATGACCGTTGACCAATCACATAGCCGCTCAATATCGCCCCTGCCAAAAAAGACAGCAGTAGCGCACCGATATATAAAATACTGCGGCCGTCTAAATGGGCAATCGCGGCTGAAAATAAGCTAACGTTACCCGTCACATGCGAGACAGATAAATTAGTAAAGCCCATTAATGCGGCTGTATTGACGCAGCCTGCACTGAATGCCAGCACAGCGCCGCCCCACAATATCCATCCTGGTAATTTGGTTATCATATTCGTCGCTTTATGGCTTATTACCAAAAAGCCCCTATTATAACCAAAAAAGACAGCCAATTGGCTGCCTTCCTTAAGTCTTAACTCATATTACCCTTAATTAAAACAATTATTTTGTCTCATCAAGCATCATTAATTGCTCACTGATGGCAACGGTATTAAAACCTGCGTCCACAAACATAATCTCACCGGTGATACCAGATGCCCAAGGTGATAACAAGAAAAGCGCCGCATTACCGACTTCAGTCTGAGTAATATTACGCTGTAGCGGAGCGATTTTTTCACTGATATCAAGCATTTTACGGAACGATTTGATGCCGCTTGCCGCAAGGGTACGGATAGGGCCAGCAGAAATGGCGTTCACACGGATACCTTCACCGCCCATCGAAGTGGCAAGGTAGCGAACGCTGGCCTCTAAACTGGCCTTTGCCATGCCCATAACGTTGTAATTTGGCAATACTGAAATACTACCTTCATAAGTCAAGGTCAGCATAGAACCATGGCGCATGGCCAACAAAGCACGCGCTTCTTTGGCCAATGCTACAAAGCTATAGCTTGAGATATCATGGGCAATTTGGCTGCCTTCACGAGTGGTGGCATTGACAAAATCACCATCCAATTGATCCATCGGTGCAAAGCCAATCGCGTGTACCACGCCATCAATACCATCGCCCCAATGCGCGGTCACTTGCTCAAAACATGCCGCAATCGACTCATCCGATGCCACATCACACTCAAGTACCAAGTCAGCTTCAAAGGCTTCTGCGGCCATATCGACCCGTTTTTTAATTTTATCGTTTGGATAAGTGAGAATTAACGATGCGCCTTCACGATGTAGGGCTTCAGCGATTGCCCAAGCGATAGAAAGCTTGCTTGCGATGCCAGTGATGACAAAGCGTTGTCCTTGTAGTAGCATAATATTTCCCTGTAAATCGATTGAAATGATAGATTATTTTTAATAGCTCGCTCACAAATAGCGAGTAAAAGCACAAGTTAAAAGATGACTTATTATACACGAATTAATTTAAGTAAACACTCGTATACTGTATTTACTTACACTGTATGAACACCCTTCTCTTTTAATAGTACCATCTAATATGGATAAAACGATTATCTACTGACCACAGCAGTATGAAGTTGAGTGGATTTCAAGTATAATCACAGCCCTCCCAGCTTGCACAATTTTTATAAAAATCCGTTACAACCGTTGTTTGTAACCAAGGATTTAGCGTTAAGCTACACCCACATTTTGGATGGCTGCCAAACTTATGAGCAATACCCCAACACTAGCATCAGATTTTCAAGAAAGTGTCGAATCTTATCGTCAGCTAATCACCTCAACTGGCGAAAACTTAGAGCGTCCCGGCTTGCAAGACACCCCAACGCGTGCAGCAAAAGCGTTTGCGCATTTGACTAAGGGTTATCATCAAAGCTTGGATGAAGTCGTCAATGGCGCGGTATTCCCATCGACCAATCGTGAATTGGTCTTGGTGCAAAACATTGAATTTTATTCATTATGTGAGCATCATATGTTGCCGTTTCATGGCGTCGCGCACATCGGCTACTTGCCGAATGGTCACGTATTAGGGCTGTCAAAATTCGCTCGTATCGTCGATATGTTTGCCCGTCGTTTGCAAATTCAAGAGAATTTAAGCGAACAAGTGGCACAAACGATTATGGATGTGACGGGTTGCCGCGGTGTGGCAGTAGTCATGGATGCAGCGCACATGTGCATGATGATGCGCGGCGTGAATAAACAGCATTCAACCACGCGCAGTACAGCGATGCTGGGCGAATACGTATACGACAATCAAGCACGTAATGAATTTTTAGATGCGGTGCCAAAGCGGAAACCTGCTTTTTAAATATCAATCAAGATAAAAACCAGCAACAGAAATAAAAGTCAAAAAAAAGAGCATATTGCCATATTAGCAATATGCTCTTTTTTATTTATAAAGGTTGTTAATTAGAGATTGTTAATGAGAGCTATTAAGCCACCTTATCATTTTTTGAGTCACTTTTTGAGTCACGACTTGCGTGCTCATCACTGGCTTGCTGAATCTTAGTTAAAATAGCCTTGATTTCAGCTGCAGACAGATAAGTCGGTACCGCATAAGTATCGCTGACTTCTTTAGCCGCGGCTTTGGCAATGTTATCAAAATCACTGCTTTGCATGCCTTTAACGGTTGGATCGATATTTAAGGTAGCAATCAATTCGCGTACTTGCGCGATGAGATGATCGGCAATGTCGCTATCGCTCTTGTTAGCTTGACCCGATTTTACCATACCGGTTTTACGAGCCAACTCTGCCAGTCTTTTCTTGCTGCCTTTACGATTGACGTCAAGCACATACGGCAGCACGATGGCATTGGCGCGACCATGAGGAATACTATAATGCGCTCCTAACTGGTGAGCGATGGCATGGACGTAGCCAAGACCAGCTTTATTAAAGGCGATACCGCCGTAATGAGCGGCAATACCCATCTCTTCACGGGCTTTAAGATTGCCGCCATCTTTATAAACTAGGGGTAAGTTTTGCATCACAGATTTAACTGCAGACGCCGCATAGTAGTCGGTCTCGACGCTGGCATTGGCACTCATCCAAGCTTCTAAGGCATGCGTTAAGACATCGATACCTGTATCGGCTGTGATATGCGCCGGCATGCCTTTCATAATAACTGGATCAATAGCCGCGGCTAATGGCACCATTCTTGGGTCGATAGATAAGGCTTTTTGATGAGTTTTATCATCTGATACTACCGCACCCAAAGTAGCTTCTGAGCCCGTGCCAGCGGTGGTCGGAATACAATAAAGCGGAACCGAAGGCTTTCTAGCTTTCAAGATACCGATAAGCTGTTTTGGCTTGCAGTTATTGCCTTGTGACATGGCAATCATTTTAGCAGCATCAATGACCGAACCACCACCAATAGCAATAATTGAGTCGCACTTAGCGTCGACAGACTTACGTAGTCCTTCTTCGACGACTTTAAAAGTAGGATCTGGGGTAATGCCATCGTAGACTTTATAGCTGATGTTTTTGCTATCTAGGTAGTCAGTGACTTTCGCAGGGATACCAAGTTTGTTTAATACCGCGTCAGTAACGATAAAAACGTTGGTATTGCCTTCATTGATGAGCATGTCGCACAGATCCTCACAAGAGGTCTCACCGACGAATAACATAGGTCTTCTGATAGGTACAACGTACGCAAAGGCTTTTAGCACTTTAGCACGCGTCTTGGCAACCGCCAAATAACCGGCGTGTTGTAAGCCCGTACTGTTTACCAATTTAGAAATAGTATTTTGTTTTTTCATGGGTATAAAAATCCTTTTTAATGATGCTAATACTAGCAATAGCGACAACTTAAAGCAGTGATTCATCACCGCTGTCAAAATAAGAATACTTTTAAAATAAAAGTGCTGTGTCAGTGCCTAGCTACTCTAAACTACTGTTTAAACTTATTGTACCACCGCCATTTTTAGGATGTCATGATTATTATGAACTGCTATGTTCTGGTTATTTAGCGTCGCATCTTTACTTATACAACGAAAATCAGCTATCAACTTTTTTCTTTACGAAAACTTAAAATAGCCTCAGTAGCGACTTGTTGAATGCGTTGCCAGTCCGCTAAGTTCCACCGTGAATAACTGGCATAGACATCTAGCTGCATAGCAGGTTCTAAGTCAAAATACTGAGTACAAGGAGGACGTATAACCTGTCGATTAGTACACCTTATATAAGTCACTATCGTACCGTTACCATCTCGCTTTATAAAAACATCCTCTGCAAATCTATCTTCACGCCATGGTTTGTTGGTCTTTGGGTCTATACCTGGCGGGGAGTAGACTTCTAAACCATACTGTTTTTCAGGCAATTTTTCATATCGATGTCTAGGGGTAACCTCGTAGGTAGGATTAATCTTACCTTTACCCATGCGATCGATACCTTTGGAACCATAATAGCGATCACCTGAATTGATACCGACTGAGACCCACGGATTTTCTGGTAGCTTTTTTTCTTGATGATATATGTCTGCTAGCTTACCAAAAGGACCATCTAGTAGAGTTTTATCGGTATAGCGAATATCAAAGCCAAGACTATTGATTTTAGATTGATAGGTTCGTTCAGGCTTTTTGCCCACGATCTTCTCTCCCCAACTAGGATCCCCATCATATTCAATCAATTCGACAAATTCTCTAGGTAGATTTACAGAAACGCCACCAAGATCGCCAATGGCATATTTGTCTTGTGTTTCAGCTACGGTTGAATTCTCCGAACAGCCAATAAGTAATAGAGCGCTAGATAAAAGCATCAAGCATAATTTTCTCATGATTTTTACTTATAATAATTGATAGCGTTTATTGTTATAACAAACTCGCCTGCAATAATTGCTGCGCATACGGGTGCTGGGGATTATTAAACACATCTTCGCTACGACCCGACTCAATACACACACCATCTTTTATCACCATCATATGCTGACATAAGGCACGGACTACTTTTAAATCGTGGCTGATAAACACATAGCTGACTTGCAATTTTTCTTGAATCTCACGTAGCAAGCTGACCACAGTGACTTGCGTGGTGCTATCAAGCGCGGACGTCGGCTCATCCAATATCAACAGACTTGGTCGCATAATGAGTGCACGGGCAAGCGCCACGCGCTGACGCTGTCCACCTGATAGCTCATGCGGATAACGCTGCGCAAAATCAGCTGGTAGATGCACAGTCACCAAACTATCCATCACCGCTTGTTGACGTTCTGCTTTATTGACACCTTGTACTAACAGCCCTTCTGCGACGATTTGCATGACCGTCATGCGAGGGTTAATACTGGCAAAGGGATCTTGAAATACCATTTGAATTTGCGAACGGAAGGTGCGCAAATCACGTTTGGACAATGCTGTAATATCTTGTCCATTGACCATTATCTGACCACTGACACGCGCTTGATTGCTGAGTAATTGGCTTAGCGCAAGGGCAATCGTGGTTTTCCCAGAACCTGACTCACCAACGATACCGAGTGCCTGCCCTTTCTGTAGGGTCATATCGACATCTTTTACCGCATCAAACCAGCGTTTGGTACCGCCAAATAGATTTTTTTCAATAGGAAACTGCACTTGTAAATTACTGACTTGCAATACAGTTGGTAACTGACTTTCATCATCCAATAAACTGAGTGCTTGCCCGAAATCTTGCTTGATAAGCGAGCGGGTATATTCCGCTTTAGGCTGGCCAAATACTGCTGCTGTTTGCCCTTGCTCAATAGTGTGTCCTTGGCGCATGACGATGACTTCATCGCTATAGCGCCTGACCAGATTGAGATCATGGCTGATTAATATCATTGCCATATTATGCTGACGCTTAAGGTTATCTAACAGCTCAAGAATCTCATGTTGCAAGGTTACATCAAGCGCAGTAGTCGGTTCATCAGCGATTAAAATATCAGGTTGCTGCGCCAATGCCATGGCAATCATGACTCGCTGACGTTGACCGCCCGATAATTCATGCGGATAGCGATTTAGCTTATCAGCAGGGTCGTTGATATTGACATCATTTAACAAGGCGATACTTTTTTCGCGCCATTGCTTTTTGGCTACGCCGCTGAGATGCAATGATTCAGCAATTTGTTTGCCGACTGTATGTAGTGGATTAAGCGCCGTCATCGGCTCTTGAAACACCATACCGATATGCTGACCACGAATAGAGCGCAGCGCCGCATTACGTGCCTTATTATTAGCTACCGGTAATGTCACCATTCCTGTTACATCTGCTAATTGTACATCGCCAGTAACGGTCAAACTGTCCGGTAGCAAACCCAATAGCGCAAGACTGGCAATCGACTTACCAGAGCCCGACTCACCAACTATGGCAAGTGTTTGTCCTTGCCGCAGCTCATACGATAGCTTATCGACTAAAGGCACGCCAAGAGTGTTGGCAATACTAAGCTTATCCACTATCAGCATGAGCTTGCTTTGGGCATTGCTATGATTGTCATTTAAACGATTTTTTTGCTTAGTAGCAGTTGTCATATTAGCGGTTATCATATTCTCAGTTGTCATATCACGAGCGCCTCGGATCAAAGGCATCACGTAGCGCTTCGCCAACGAAGATTAGCAATGATAAGATAAAGGTTAAGCTAAAGAACCCTGATAGCGCAAGCCATGGGGCATCAAGGTTGTTTTTCCCTTGTACCATCAACTCACCGAGCGACGGTGAACCAGGCGGTAAACCATAACCTAAGAAATCTAGCGCTGTTAACGCAATAATATTAGCCGTTAAAATGAACGGCAGCTGTGACAAGCTTGAAGCTAAGGCGTTGGGTAAGATATGCCTGAGCATGATTTGACTGTCTGACACCCCAAGGTTACGAGCAGCACGGACATAATCAAAGTTACGCGCACGTAAAAACTCCGCCCGTACCAAACCGACTAACCCCATCCAGCCGAATAATAACATCATTGCAAACAGCATAAAGATACTAGGGCTAAATAAGCTCACCAAAATAATAATCATAAACAGCTGCGGCATACCGCCCCATACTTCCATAAAGCGCTGCCCGGCTAAATCTACCCAGCCACCGTAATAACCTTGTATCGCACCGACGATAATACCAATCAAAGCGCCCGCGAGCGTCAGTGCCAGTCCAAACAATAACGATACCCGCAACCCATAAAGTATCCGTGCCAGCACATCGCGACCTAAGTCATCAGTACCAAGCCAGTTCTGGCTATTCGGCGCGGCCGGATACGGAATACCTAACTCAACGTTTGGCGTCTGATCGGCAAATGGAATGGGCGGCATAATATAAAAGCCCTGCTCATCAATCAGCGTTTGCACCGCAGGGTCTTTATAGTTGGTTTCGGTCTCAAACACCCCACCAAAAGTCGTTTCAGGATAGGCTTTTAGTACGGGGAAATAATAATTGTCTTGATACTGCACCAGTAGCGGTTTGTCATTAGCAATGACATTGGCTGCCATACAAATGACGAATATCAGCGCAAAAATAAACAGCGATATGACACCAAGGCGATTATGACGAAAACGGTTTAGGCGTGCCTGCCAGATAGGATTTAGGCGGCGTTTTTTTTCTATAGGAATAGAAGATGCAGTTGAGGGCGTTGAAGATAATGGATGACTTGACATTAGCGCCCCTCAAAATCGATACGGGGATCAATTAAGTGATAACTTAAATCACTGATTAACTGTAATAACAGTCCTACCAAGGTAAAAATAAACAGCGTACCGAATATCACCGGATAATCGCGCTGTTGGATGGCTTCAAAACCTAACAGCCCCAAACCATCAAGTTTAAAGATAATCTCAATCAAAAAATTGCCAGCAAAGAAAACCCCAACGATGGCCGCTGGAATACCAGCAATAATAATCAGCATGGCATTACGAAACACATGACCATATAGAACTTGACGCTCACCCAAGCCTTTTGCGCGAGCGGTGAGCACGTATTGCTTACCAAGCTCTTCTAAAAAGCTAAACTTGGTCAAATAGGTTAAGCCGGCAAAACCGCCAACGGTACTTGCTAGGAGCGGTAGCGCCAGATGCCAAAAGTAATCTTTCACTTTACCAAGCGTGCTTAATTGATCGAAATTCTCAGAGGTTAATCCTTGCAATGGGAAAATATTCCAGTAGCTGCCACCAGCGAAAAACACCAATAGTATGACGGCAAATACAAAAACGGGAATCGCATGGCCGATAGCAAGCAGCATCGCCGTGGCTTTATCAATCCCCGAGCCATGATGCATGGCTTTATAAACACCCAGTGGAATCGCTATCATATAAATCAGCAACGTGCTCCAAAGCCCGAGTGAGATGGAGACGGGCAGCTTCTCTATAATGAGGTCAGTCACAGTCTGACCTTTAAAAAACGACTCACCAAAATCCAGCTGGGCATAATTTTTTAGCATTAGCCAAAAGCGCTCAGGCGCGGATTTATCAAAGCCGTATTGCGCATTGATGGCCGCTACCATCTCCTCCGATAGACCGCGTGTACCTTGGTAAGTACTAGTATTACCGGCACTGCCCGCACCAAGATTACCGCCGAGCGCATTGTCCTTTGCGCTTTGCTCAATAAGCGCCAGTTGCTGCTCAACAGGACCGCCCGGCGCCGCTTGTACAATGACAAAGTTTGCCAGCAATATCAAAAATAGCGTCGGTAATATCAGTAATAACCTTTTTAAGATATAACGACCCATAATGGCGGCTTCCTAAAATAAAGAGATATGACAACTTAGCATTTAGAAGTTATTTTTTAGCTCACGTAATGCTGCAAATATAGTTAAAGACTTATCATCATCAATAGTGACTTCAGACTTCACCCCTGCAATCACACTTGGCTCTTGCGTGCGCAAAAACACATTGATTGCGCGCTCATGCTCTAAAGTAACGGGCAGCGTCGGGACACCTTGGGCGGTTTTTTCTTCTGCTTGCGCAAGCGCTTGCTGCATCGCTTCATTAGCCGGTTCAATAGATAAGCCAAAGCGTAGATTACTGGCCGTATATTCGTGTGCTGGATACAGCAGCGTCTCAGCTGGCAAGCCATTTAAACGCTTAAAGCTCTCATGCAATTGCTCAATCGTACCGGTAAAGACGCGACCACAACCGGCACTAAATAAAGTATCACCGCAAAAACAATGCTTCTGCCCATCTATATCCAAAATATACGCCACGTGGCTTGCTGTATGACCTGAGACATCCCATACTTGCGCGGCGCAGCCCCAAGCACTGACCGTACTGCCGTCTTTAATGGTCTGGTCTTCATCGACGTTGTGTTCTGTATGCGCAACCAGATGGGTCATCGGATAAGACTCTTGTAGCTCGGCAACACCGCCGATATGATCATGGTGATGATGCGTGGTCCAGATAGACGTCAGCTCAAGCTCATGCTCCTCTAAATAAGCAATCACTGGCTCAGCTTGACCCGGATCAATGACAATCGCCTGCTTATTATTCTCATTAATTAATGTCCAGATATAATTGTCATTAAATGCTTTAATCGGGTGAATACGAATACTCATATGAAGTCCTTAGCAGTGATTATCTTTATTAAGAATGTCTTTTATTAAACTTTCAAACCAAATAAAACGTTATGCAGCGTCATTGCATTTATTAACTTAAATTATTGTTTTAAACTATCTTTTAGAGCCATTGTTTTAGACTATTGCTTCAAATATTGATTAACACGTGCTTCTGCTTCTTTATCTGTCCACCAATAATCGATAGCGACGGCGTTGGTCGGCAGTTTTTCAGTATGACGATATTGATTCCAGTAGGCAACATTGGTGGCAGACTTGCCGTATAAAGGCACTAAATAATGACCTGCCCGTAGCAAGCGATCGAGCACCTTGGTATATAAAACAATCTCATCACGGCTCTCAGCATTTGCAAGTGCGGTTGTGACCTCATCTATCACTATATTTCTAATACCAATGGTATTGGCGTTACCCGCTTCATCAGCGGCGGCACTGCCCCAAAACGCCGCTTGCTCAGCACCAGGTGATAAGCTCTGTGCAAAGACGTCGACCACCATATCATAGTCAAAAAGGCGCATACGCTCGTAATATTGCGGCCCATCGACTTGGCGTAAGGTCGCATCAAACCCCAAACGCTTTAAATTACGGATATAAGGTAGCAAGACACGCCCCATGGTCTCGCCTGTCATCAAAATTTCAATCTGAGCAAGCTTGCCATTTGGCTGATATAACTGCATATCTTTGTAATAAAAGCCAGCATCTAGCAACAGCTGGCGCGCCTCTAGTAAGGCTTTACGATTAAAGCCGCTACCATCACTGGTTGGCAATCGCCATTCCGTTAATACCGCTTGTCGCTGAATCGGTTCAAGCTTGGCTAGCAATGGGCTTAATACCTGCATCTCAGCCGCAGATGGCGTACCAGTAGCAGCAAGCTCTGAGCCATGAAAGAAGCTTTGTAAGCGCTCATACTGCCCATGAAATAAGGTTTTATTCATCCACTCAAAATCATAAGCTGCCGTCAATGCTTGGCGGACGCGAATATCTTGAAAAATTGGCCTGCGCATATTCATCACCAGACCCTGCATCGGTACTGGGTTTTCGCTGCTGATGGTTTCTTTATTAATCAGACCAGCTTTGACGGCTGGGAAATTGTAACCTGTTGCCCAATTAGAGGCTTTGTTTTCCGGGCGGAAGCGATATTGCCCAGATTTAAAACCCTCAAAAGCAATCTCATCACTTTGATAATAGACAAACTTAATCATATCAAAGTTATAACGACCGCGATTGACCATCAAATCACGGCCCCAATAATTGGGATCACGCACATAGCTGACCGCGCGCCCCGCATCGACGCGGCCGAGTTTATAAGGACCACTGCCCATGAGCGGCGTCAAGGTTATTTTCTCAAAATCTGTATCAATCGATGACTTAGCAAAAATAGGGAATTGCCCAACCGTTAATAAAATCTCTTTATTTTCATCAGACTTAAAAACAAACTTGACGCGCTGCTTATCGATAATCTCAATGTCTTTAATATCGCCCAAATAGCTGCGGATATACATTGGGCCTTTAGTCAGTATCGCATCATAGGTGGCTTTAACATCGTGACTGGTCACCGCTGTCCCATCCCAAAAGCGCGCGGCAGGATTAACATGGTAAATAATCCAACTGGTGTCATCGGGATCATACGTGACTTTATTTGCCAGCTGCGGATACATGGTAAAGGCTTCATTGAGTGAGCCCGTCATCAAGGTATCATACAGATAGTCCGTACCAACCATCGCCACACCTGTGGTCATCCATTTATTGGCCGCATTAAAGGTGCCGCGTGCCTCAAGCGATAATGTGCCACCCTTGGGCGCATTGGGATTGGCATAAGGCATGAACGGCACGTCAATATATTCAGTGGTACTATTATGCCCAAGCGCAGTCGTAGTGATTGGCGCCGCGATACTAGCAGGTATCCAGCTGATAGTAATGGCGAGCAAGACGGCTTTTAGCATGGTATTTTTTAACATCATAAAGTTATAACAAACCCCTTCGCCAGACCGAATGAATATATTGAGCATTTAACCAGTGACTGAAAGCTACTGACTGCTTATGAAATAAAAGCTGAGAAAAATGTGATGTATCTGACGTATCGTAAGTGCTGCAAAATTTTATCATAACAAACTTAGGTTTTTTAACCTAATATTTTGCAGCGTTAAGGTTGCTACATGACGGATTATGCAGCTTAAAAAACACTAATACGCATAAAAAAAGACGCAGCTCATAAAGTTGCGTCTTTTGTTTTAAAACCCGTGCTAACTTAAGCGTGCTTTTTTTCAAAGGCGATCATAAAGTCAACCAATTGCTGTACCCAATCTAGCGACACTGCATTATAAATACTGGCACGCATACCGCCGACATCGCGGTGACCTTTTAGATTCATCAAACCTGCTGCCGCTGACTCTTCTAAGAATACTTTGTCAAGGCTGCTGTCTGCTAACGTAAACGGCACGTTCATGATAGAGCGATATTTGGGGTCAACTGGATTGCTATAAAAGCTGCTATCATCAATTGTTTTATACAGCAAATCAGCTTTTTGTTGGTTGATTTCACCGATAGCAGCAACGCCACCCTGCTCCTCTAACCAATCAAATACCAACCCTGCTAAATACCAAGAATACGTCGCTGGCGTGTTTGACATTGACTCTTTTTCAGCCTGATGTTCATAGTTCATCAGCAATGGACACCATTCACTTGCTTGCCCCAATAAATCTTCACGAATAATGACAATGATTAATCCTGCTGGCCCGATATTTTTTTGCGCACCCGCGTAAATCATGCCAAATTTAGAGACGTCAATAGGCTGTGACAAAATGCAAGAAGACATATCGGCGATAATCGGCGCATCGACTTGTGGCGGCTCAAATATTTGTACACCATGAATGGTTTCATTGGCGCAGTAGTGGAAATACGCCGCAACTTCGCTTAGGTTCCAATCGCTTTGGGCTGGCACGTCGGTAAAATTACTGTCTTTACCCGTTGCCACTACATTAACCTCGCCCAAACCCAGTTTGGCATAGCGCTGTGCTTCTTTAACCGCTTTACCAGACCAAGTACCTGTCGTTAGATAGTCTGCGCGGCCACCATTTAACAGGTTTAATGGAATCGCTGAAAACTGTAAGCTGGCACCGCCTTGCAAAAACAGCACTTTATAGTTATCTGGAATGTCCATGAGCGAGCGCAATTTGGCTTCCGCTTTTTCGGTAATCGCGATGTATTCTTTACTACGGTGACTCACTTCCATAACCGACATACCGCGTCCCTGCCAATCAAGCAACTCTTCTTGAGCGCGTGATAAAACGGCGGTCGGTATGGTGGCAGGTCCCGCTGAAAAGTTGGGTACACGGTTAGGAGCGGCTTTAGTGGTCATAATCATTATCCTAAATATGATGAAATCATCGTGGTTATATAAGTTCTAAAGCGGCAGTTTTAGCAGCTCATCTATAAAACTGTCGCTTTAAAACCCCTTAAGTTTTATCTCTATATTTATTTTTAACAGTGTATTTAATAACCGTGTTTTTTAATTATGCGAATTTAATGGTCAAGCTTTAATTATTAGCATTTAAATTTAACTAGATAACTGCTCCCAAAGCTGACGTTTAAGGCTACTATCAGCAAGCATGTCATCGAGCGTGGGCACAGTAGAAAGGTTCGGATGCTCAAGGCCGTCAGGCAAAGCAGTCAATGCGGCAACTTTTATCTCTTCGCTACGACCAATCTTAAAGATATATCCTGCAAGGCTGGCATTGGCAAGCTCAGCGGTATCCATACCTTCACAAATAGGAAATGAGGTTGTCTCACAACTGATGGATAGCGCTTGGGTGATATTTTGCCACAGTTTTTGGCTGTCATGATTAAGGGCTTGAATATCAACCAAAATTACCCAATCGCCATAGCGACCACCTTGTAAATCAAATGGTACTACCTTTTTAAAGCTATCGTCTTTAAAGTTATTCTCTTTAAAACTGCTATCTTCAAAGCTTGAAGCGTTATTTACATTATCAATCGCAGTTTGCTGAACGACAGTATTTACAAGTGAGGTAACGGCGGGCTTAGAGATATCAGGGGCAGTCGAGTCAAAACTATAGGTAACGGGGCTTTGTTGGTCAGATTGGCTTAAACCTGTCTCATTAGCGTCATCATAAGAATGATTAGACTCATCATCTACCATATCTGATATGGCATTAATATTTGGGGATTCAATATTAGAAGATGCAATGCTTGGCTGTTCAGTGCTCGTTGTAAAAGAAGCTGTAGCATTAGATGGAGTGCTGGCATTAGATAAAGTTGAGTTAGCGGTAGTCTGCTCAGGCAGAGTAGGCGCAGAAATATCGGCAATATTCATGGTTTCAGAGCTTGGCTGCACCCACTGATTGATACCCATCATCGCTAAAATCTGGCGCTGCTGCATACGATGCTGCAATACAATTAGCGGGTCTTGAATATCACTCATGCTTATTTACTATCCTACTTATCTAAAATGAATTTACAGGCTTTTACTATCAAAAGAATACTCAAATGCAATCAATGACATTGCTCAAAAAAGCTGCCGAACGCCTAGCCAATGATTGGCAAGCTCGGTCAAGCAATCATACTCATCTTGACTGACTATCGTATCGTGTAACATCACTGTATGCAACGTACTCAGCCATTGCCGGTACGTATGATAAGTATAAAAATGGCGCGTACTATCATTGCCCGCCTTATCTACACTATCTGCCCTATCTGCATTGCCGTCCTGTATATGAGCATTATAATCTATTTGAGCGCCGCCCTGTTGCCTCTGTCGATAATTATCATCACCTTTGGCTTCTGATACAGACGATTGACTTGCAGACGCTATAAAAATAGGCACCGCTTCTATTAATGCTAATAATTGAACAGTATTTAAACTTTGCGCAGTCAATAACAACCATTGCAAATTTGCCTCACTAACGGCTGCTAAATCAATAGCAATCAAACGTGCATGACGGCGTAAATCTACAAGATAATGAGCAACGCTAGCACTATTGTAGCTGAGCACTGAAATAGGTGTTGAGATAGGTACTGAGCTATCTAGTGCAGATATTATCTGCCCTTTAGCATCCTTTGATAAGCGATAAGCCAATAAAGTAAGCATTGTTCTCGCGGCAATATCGAGACCATCAAACACCTGTCCTGACGGGTCAAGCTGAGCATAAATATCATCCGTGCCAGCGTGCAATACTTGCTGCCATTGATAGTATGGATATTGAGGGTGAAGATGCGACTGAACCTGTGTATCATTTAATACGGCAGACAATACGGGTAATAATTGCTGCAGCTGTAGCGCCTGCCATAACGCTAAAATCGCTGGCGACCGAGAGCGCGTATTCTCTAAAGGATTTAATACGGATATAGATTTATCAATAGAAGCATCATTATCTATAGTATCAGCGATATTTTGGCTTAGATCAGCCGTAAGGGAGTTTTCAAACAGCTGAATGATACCTTGCTGATAACGCAATAGCATCGTCCGACACTTTTTCTGCTGCACATAATATTGATGATCTTGATTACTATGACTGGCTTCATATTTTAAGCGCAATTCATCGATAGCGTTTTCTGATAGATTATGTTGGCGTAGTTGCTTTAGCGCTAACGCAATCAAAGCACTGTTTAATCGTCTGTCAAGATTTGCCACTGCCGCTAATAATTTATGATCGAGTGTATGCGGTAAAATTTGTGTGTTGCCGCTTGTATCAGTTTCAGCAGCAGAGGTTCCATCCTCATCAAGCCCAAGCCAGATATCAGTTAAATCATAAGTCGCTGTTGTTGACAGCACATAACCCTGATGACAAAGTAGTACGGACTCAATCAAAGCTTGCGCCCCTAGCGGGTGATAACTGTGATTGAGCACATACTGCGGTAGCGATACCTTTTGTATGTCATCAATACCAACCAATGTATCAGACGGCAAATCACTATCAGGTTTGGCTTGCCATGGCTTAAGCAACTGATGAGTACCGACATCTTCTGCTTGCACCTGCAAACGCCCATCAATAACAACATCTTGCTCTATAACAAATTCAAGCCCGTTATCGTCCTGCAATTCATTATTTATCTCACTAGTAGAAAAGGTAGCGATTTCTTTTTCGATAGCATCTTTTTCAATAACATCATTGAAGTTACTGTTAAGGCTTTTCTCAGCCGAACAGCGGTTTTTATCGGTCGCGCTTTTATAAATATCTGACGCTGACTGAGCAGCAGTTACTAGAGTTTGACGTGTATTTTTATCTTGTTTATGACTGCTTAGGCTATTTGCTACTATCACACCCCAATCACCTAAGCGGCGCTGCTCATATATCTCTTTAATTTTTTGTTGATTGATGCGTTTTTCTTTAGCAACCTGCACGGCGAAATCATGATAAGCATTCTCGTTAATAGCGCTCATACGCTCAGCCAAACTTGGATGGGTGGCAAACCACGATACGTCACCCAAATCGGCACCACTACTGGCAAAAAAGAAATGACTTAATCCATTGATATCGGCGATGCCAGTTAAGCGCGAACCAAGCGTATCTTGATGAATGGACTTTAAGGTTTCCATAATAGCTGGCGAACGTGTCAGCTGCACACTGGTCGCATCAGCAAGCAACTCGCGCTCACGGTTAAAGCTATGCTTAATCAGTTGCGCACTGGCCATACTAGAAAAACTCAATCCATGTATTAATAATGTCCAAATATTGCGCGGTGCTTGACTATCAAACTTATTATTATGTTGTAGCCATCGTGACTGACTCTTAGCTGATGATTGCTGGCTTTGCGACTGGCTTTGCCAGTAGGCGACCCATTCACTATGAGTGGTAAAGTTTGCTGTCTGCGCTTCAGTGCTACGCGCATGGCTATCAATCGCTCTTTGCGGTAAAGGGTTGCTTTGATTGACCGCACTATTAATAAAAGAGCCATCAAAATAGTTTTGCTGACTGTTTTTATGACTGACTTTATAACCAGAACCAAAATTACTAATAGAATCACTCCAGTCATAGAGTAATTGCAAGCCTGCTAACACCACCATTAACTGTAAATTAAACGTCGCATCGCCATGTAAGATATGACCATACTCATGCCCTATCAGCCCATATAGCGCCTCATCAGATACCTTATCAAGCGCGCCTTGGGTGACGACGAGCACCATATCTTGACTATGGCGACCCGCAACAAAGCCATTGATACCTTGCTCATCAGGCAGCACATAGAGAATCGGCATACGCAAACCCGAAGCAATGGCTAGCTGTTGGGCAATCTCATAATAACGCCGATAAACAGGCGGGAAATCACGCTCATCACGCACCGCAATATGTCGGACACTAAAGCGAACCTTTGCTGCAGGCTGATGCTGATGGGCAACTCCTTGGCTATGCTCCCAAGCATCTTGGCTGTGGTCGATAAACAAGCGCACCGCGCCCACGCGCTGAGCAATCGCACGACCACCTGCTTTTAAGCGTCTATACTCTAAAAAACTGCCCGCAACAAAGCTACCGATTGTCCATACGACCACCAATATTAATACCCAATGATAAATGCCACCGGTAAATAGCGTGAGCAGCAGCGCCATAACACCAAGCGCCACCGCAATATGGGCAAAGACAATCAGAAAAAATAGCCCATAGAGCAACAAGCTGCGCTGAGTACGGGTTCGCTGTGCACCAAAAAAATCCATCTATTACTCTTACCTAACCATAACTACGTGCATTTGACAGTATGTAAATATCAGCCCATATCGACAACAGGTGCTTGAGCAATTGCCTTTCTGTCTTCAAATACCAGTGGGCTAAGTGGACGAAATCCAAAGGTGCTGCTGACGAGATTATTTGGGAACATTTCACGGTCATTGTTATAAAACATCACGCTGTCATTATAATGCTGACGGGCAAAGCCAATCCGGTTTTCGGTATTGGTCAACTCATCCATCAGCTCTTTAATCATGCTATCCGCTTTTAGCTCAGGGTAAGACTCCACAACCGCTGAGAATTGCCCCAAGGCTTTCGACAACATACCCTCTGCTTTGGCAAACAACGCCATGTGTTCAAGCGAATCTGGCTGATGCTTAGTAGAATCTTGCAAGCTTTGGGCATGATTACGCGCGCTAATCACGCGGGTCAGCGTTTCTTCTTCATGGGTCAGATAACGTTTGGCGGTTTCGACTAAATTTGGAATCAAATCATGACGGCGCTTTAGCTGCACATCGATTTGCGCAAAGCCATTTTTTGCTTGGTTGCGGGCACGTACCAGCTTATTAAATACTGACACCCCAAAAACCACAATCAATATGACCACTGCAATGAATAACCAAACAAACATTTTCACTATCAGACTCCAAAAAGTTTTGTATTTATACTATTGTTAATAAAGGTTACTACAATGTATTTTACCCCATATATATTGCTCAAAGTCCAAAATCAGACGAAATGCAGGCGAAAAAAAAGCCCTTTACAATGAAGGACTTATTATTAGGTTTGACTCTTTAAAACGATATAGCAGGAGTATCATCAAATTTTAGGCAAAAAAAAGCGACTCCATCAGCACATCCTCGGCACACATTATAACTATTACCGTTGCTACCTTCCGGTCCTGGCGGGATTCATAGAACAATGTTGCGAGGCTACCAATGGAGCCACCAGTTGCAGATTATACAAGAATTTTTTATTATTACAACCCCTATCGTCAAACTGTTTGCTTTAGAGACTCAATGAGCCTGTAACTTAAGTGACAAAATTCTCACAACAACCCGTGTATTTTTTGCTATTTTACCTAAGGTCTGTTGAATAAAAAATGAACACAAACAACAGCGGATATAACAATGCGCATTATAACAACGTAACTCAGATAATTGAGATTACCATTACTAGCACTCATTAGGAGATAATTATGAAAAACACTTGGATGAACAAAGCCGCACTTGCTACGGGTACGGCCGCCCTACTGACCGCGATGATGGGTAGCGCCCATGCAGAACCCACAGGCTACGATCAGCTGACTTTTCAGACAGAAGTCAAAGAAGAAATCCAAAACGATGAAGTTCGCGCCAGTATGTATAAAAAAGCACAGGCAACAGATGCTAAGACGCTAGCGACCACGCTTAATACTTCTATCAATAACGCGATGAAAATCGCTAAACGCTACCCTAGTGTGACGGTCAGTACCGGTCAGCAGCGCACTTATCCGCGCTATGATAAAAATGACAAAATCATTGGTTGGACAGGACAAGCGAGCATCGACTTAAAGAGCACTGACTTTGCCGCGACCAGTCAGCTGATTGCAGACTTGCAAGAGACCTTAGTGATGGAAAACCTAAACTTTGGGGTTTCAGACGCTAAAAAAGATGCGCTAGAGCAAAAGCTTATGACCGATGCTTCTCGCGCTTTTCAGCAGCAGGCTAAAAACCTGACTCGTGCATGGGATGCGCGCGGTTATCGTGTCGTCACTGTCAATCTAAATACCGGTAGCAACTACCCTCGCCCTATGTATAGCGCGATGAATATGAAAGCTGAAGCGGCGGATGCCTCAGTACCAAGCCAAAGCTTTGAATCGGGCAACAGTACCATTTCAGTGACTGCGAATGGCACGATTGAGTTAACGAAATAAACGCAGAGGTAATGAGTTAAGCAATAGATATTATTACTAACTTCTACCAATAAGGGCAATCACTGCTTTCAGTGACTGCCCTTATTTTATGTCCAGCAATTATTATTAATGGATTGCCGCTAACTTTTCACTGTTAACCTTTCACTACTAGCCTTTAACACAGTGACTCAGATTTATTTTTTTACCGGTTCTTCAAGCGTCATGGGTTTATCAACTATGGGTTTATCAACTATTGGCTTAGTAAATGACAACATATTAGGCTGTTTGCCATCTTGACGCATTTTTAGTAACACTTTTTGATACCAAGGCAGACGCTGATACGCCAAAATCTGCTCTGCTAATTTCTTATTCTTTTGCAAGGTTTGCGTATTTTGGATGACATAGACGGTACGCTCGACCTGTTTTGCTACCTGCCCTTTTTTATTTTTTATCACAGCTTTGATGTTATGCGCACCCGGCAAAACATCAACAGTTGCAATCGAGGCGCTTAAACTCTGCGCCACCTCGTTATTATCTAAGTAAATGCTCACGCTATCGCCTGCTTGTAGTGCTGGTTTTATTTGCACCTTGACATCGATGCTTTGTACTGGACGACGATATGCCCGCTCTTCGCTAGGCTCTGTCATCGTCAGCTGATAATTAATGGGCGCTTTATTAGCGGTTGAATCACTGTTGGCAGTGGTACTAGTCGTGTTAGCAGCAGGTGCTTGAGTAGTATTGACAGGCTGATTGTTGGCATTGTTGGTTTGACTAGAACTATTTGCACCCACACTAACGCTGCCAGTCATGACGCTGGTTTGGCTAATTTGTTTGCCAGCTTGCTGCTCATAGTTCTGCGGACGGTCGGTAAAGGTCACTTGACCGGTCTTTTCATCAACAACTTTATAAATAGCAGCGGCATGTGCCATCGGCGCGTAAAGACTGGCGGTGCTGATAATCAAACCTGTTAGCAGACTTAGCGATAATCCTTTATTGAAAATAGTACTTTTTAATGATGCAATCATAGTCAGTTAGCCTAATAGCGATTTATTATTAATATATAGATGCAACCATTATGCGATATTTTTACCATTAAATCAGCAATGACTTCACACTAAATCGACCAATTAAACACGCACTTTGATTGAACAAAAAAACCAGCTAAGAATTACTTAACTGGTTTTTTTATCGAGAATTTGGCGTTTTAACTATAGATTAGCAGCTATAGTACAAATCAAACTCAACAGGATGCACAGTAATGTTGACGCGCTGTACTTCTTCTTGTTTAAGCGCAATATAGGCTTCTAGCATCTCTTTAGTGAATACATCACCTTTTAATAAGAACTCGTGATCTTCTTTCAACGCTTGTAGCGCCACTTCTAAGTTTTCAGCAACCGTTGGAATGAGTGCTTCTTCTTCTGGTGGTAAGTCATATAAGTTTTTATCAGCGGCTTCGCCTGGATGCATCTTGTTTTGAATACCGTCAAGACCTGCCATGAGCAACGCTGCAAACGCTAGGTATGGGTTGGCTGCTGGATCAGGGAATCGAGCTTCAACACGCACCGCTTTTGGGCTACTAACGTGTGGAATACGGATAGACGCTGAGCGGTTAGACGCTGAGTACGCAAGCTTGATAGGCGCTTCATAATGAGGCACAAGGCGCTTATAGCTGTTGGTCGATGGGTTGGTAATCGCATTTAATGCACGCGCATGCTTGATAACACCGCCAATAAAGTATAGCGCGGTTTCTGACAAGCCTGCATATTCATCACCTGAGAAAGTATTGACACCGTCTTTTGAGATAGAAATATGCACGTGCATGCCTGAACCATTATCACCGACCACTGGTTTTGGCATAAAGGTGGCGGTTTTGCCAAACTGATGGGCAACGTTATGGACCGCATATTTTAGCTTTTGCACTTCATCCGCTTTACGAACGAGCGTATTAAAGGCAACGCCAATCTCTAACTGACAAGGGGCAACTTCATGATGATGGACTTCGATACAACCTTCACCAACCATATCTTCGATACGCTCGCACATCACTGCACGCATGTCTTGTGAGCTATCAACGGGTGGTACTGGTACATAGCCGCCTTTGACGCGTGGGCGATGCCCCATATTGCCCCACTCATAGTCTTTATTGGTTGACCAAGCCGCTTCTTCAGCAACGATTTCATGGCTGACGCCAGACATGTTAATCGACCATTTTACTTCGTCAAATACAAAAAACTCAGGCTCAGGACCAAAAAAAGCCGTATCACCAATACCGGTAGATTTTAAGTATTCTTCAGCGCGGCGGGCGATAGAGCGTGGGTCACGGTCATAGCCTTGTAGCGTTGATGGCTCGATGATATCACAAGTCACAACCACCGTAACCGCATCAAAGAACGGGTCGATAAAGGCGGTCTCTGGATCAGGACGTAAAATCATATCTGAGGCTTCAATACCCTTCCAACCAGCAATCGATGAGCCATCAAACATTTTGCCATCTTCCATCACTTCTTCGTCAACGCTATGCGCTGGAAAGCTCATGTGATGCTCTTTGCCGCGCGTATCGGTGAAACGAAAATCGACCCATTTGGCATTGGATGATTTGATAAGATCAAGTAGTTTATTCGACATGGATAGTTTCCCTTATGGTTATCATGGTACTGAAATTAAAACTTAGGATTAAAAATATTAGATTCTAGAAAATCGGTGTTATCAGCGTTATTTACTCAGTATGTCTCTTTACTCTTAACGGTAATTTTCTTAACCGACTACAAGCAGCAGCTATTTTAGCAACATCTGGCTCATAATGCTGAACTGTTCAAATGCATATTAATAAATAACGCTGCATTACTTCGTAGCGCATTGTTTCGTAACGTTAGTTACTAATACTGAGTATGGGTGCAACTGCTATGCCAATTCTGGGTACCACTATAAAAATTTTAATATAATACAAAGCCGTAAATCATAGTTATTAATAGTAAATACAGATAGTTATGTAAGAAATATCGGAATACTAAAAAATGATTTGCATGGCAACGGTAGTTTGTAATCCTTAACCATGAAACTATAACATAACGATAAACGCACTATAGAAGCGCATAAACAGCACTTTATTAATAATTGTCGCACTTTTATGGTGCATATATTATCTATTAGAGGGCGGCTGCGCTACATTTGATAGATGGCAAAATAGTGTTAAGATAACGACGTTTAATATGGCAAGCTTAACAAGCCTTTCGCATTATAAAAATGTCTGCGCGTTATAAATGAGCATAAAAACTATCATGACCAAGCATAAAACCGTAAAGTACCCGCATAGCAATACGTCTAAGATTCTGAGTTAGAAATACTAAGTTAAAGATTCTAAGTTGAAAACATAATGATTTTGATGATCGATAATTACGACAGCTTTACCTACAATATTGTACAGTACTTCGGTGAATTGCAGCAGGACATCAGGGTTTGGCATAACGATGAAATCAGTATTGAGGAGCTTAAAGCACTTGCGCCAGATGCCATTGTTATTGGTCCCGGCCCCTGTGACCCTGACCGCGCCGGTATCTCGTTAGAGGTCATTGAGACGTTTAAAGGTATTATCCCGATATTAGGTATTTGCTTGGGTCATCAGGCAATCGGCCAAGCGTTTGGCGGCAAAATCGTCAAAGCAAGCGAGGTCATGCACGGGCGTTTATCGGCTATTTATCATAATGCACAAGGGGCGTTTGTCAACTTGCCCAATCCAGCAAAGTTTACCCGTTATCACTCACTGGTGATTGAGCAAGCAAGCTTACCAGAATGCTTTGAGGTTAGCGCTTGGACGCAAAATGCTAATGGCGATATTGAGGAAATCATGGGCATTCGCCACCGCGAGTTTGCGATTGAAGGGGTTCAGTTTCATCCTGAATCGATTTTAAGCGAAGCCGGTTATCAGCTGCTGAATAACTTTTTACAAACGCACAATCTAGCCGTAATGTCGTCAGATGAGCTACCGCAAGTAGGCTAGCTGTTTTAAAAGAAAAACTCTATTTAACCCAATGAATGTATTTATACGACAATTATAAAAGATAATAATAAGTGAGAATATTATGACCTCTGCCGCTATGCAGGATAAAAAATCAATGATGGAACAAATTAATAAGAGCAATCAAATTAACCAAACGCAGCAAGGGGTTGAAGCCATCAATCAGCTCTCAGATGAGAATATTCATAAACTCCTGACCACCGCTTTAGGCAGAATTTTTCAGCATATTGATCTGACCTTTGATGAGATGTATCAAGTCATGCTCATCATTATGCAAGGCAGATGTAGCGATGCTATGATGGGCGCGATTTTGACTGGTTTACGTATGAAAGGTGAGTCAATTGACGAGATTACAGCGTCAGCAAGCGCCATGCGTGCTTTAGCCGCCAATATCAGCCCAAAAGACTGTCGTTATATGGTCGATATCGTCGGTACAGGTGGCGATGGGGCTAACTTATTTAACGTGTCAACAGCCGCAGCCTTGGTAGCAGCCGCAGCGGGGGCGCAAGTTGCTAAGCATGGTAACCGCGGCGTTTCGACCAAATCTGGTAGCTCAGACTTACTTGAACAAGCAGGTATTAGCCTTACGCTGACCCCCGAACAAGCGCAGCAATGTATTGAAAATCAAGGCATTGGTTTCTTATTTGCGCCCAATCATCATAGTGCGATGCGCTACGCCAATCCGGTACGCCGTGAGCTAAAAGCGCGGACGATTTTTAATATCTTAGGTCCACTGACCAACCCTGCTGGCACACCAAATCTCGTTATCGGCGTCTTTACCGCGCAGCTATGTGAGCCTTTAGCAAAAGTGATGAAAAACTTGGGCGCGCGCCATGTGATGGTGGTCGGAGCAAAAGATGGTTTGGACGAAATCAGTCTCGCGACCTCGACCACGGTAGCTGAATTAAAAGATGGTGAAATCTCTGTTTATGAGATGATGCCAGAAGATGCCGGCGTTGAATCACAAACCTTAATTGGCCTTGATGTAGATTCTCCAGCACAAAGTCTTGAGCTGATTCGTGCCGCTTTATCAGGAGCAGATACTACCGACCGCGCTGTCCTAAAAGCTCGTGATATGATTGCCTTAAATGCCGGTGCCGCGATATATACCGCAGGACTTGCCAGCAACTATCCGAATGGCGTGAGCCGCGCACAAAAAGTCATTAAAAATGGTGACGCTTTGATTAAGCTTGATGACTTAGCCAAATATACGCAGCAATTAGCTGACCAAGTTTAATAAGCTAAATGCTTAGAATTAATAAAAAAATACGTTACTCATAACCCTGTTAATCGCAACTATTTATGCAGCCTTAATTTATTTGCCTAATTGTTACCCTAATTTTTTTACCAAATAACGGAATATAGCCATGACCGCCAATCCAAAATCAGACACCGCCATTCCTTCAGTGTTGCAGCGTATCGTCGCCACCAAACATGAGGAAGTTGCTGCTGCTCGTGCAGCAGTATCGCTTGAGGCATTAAAAGCACAAGTTGAAGCTGATACACAGCCCCGTCGCGGTTTTGCCGATGCTTTACGCAGCGCTGATATTGGTATCATTGCTGAGATTAAAAAAGCCTCGCCATCTAAAGGTATTATCAATCATAATTTTGCCCCAGCGCTGTTTGCTAAGCAATATGAGCAAGCCGGTGCCAGTTGTTTATCAGTACTCACCGACCGTGATTATTTCCAAGGTGACGATAGCTACTTAATCCAAGCACGCGAATCTTGCAGCTTACCGATATTGCGCAAAGATTTTATGGTAGATGTATATCAGATTTACCAATCTTACTTGATGGGTGCCGATTGCATCTTGCTAATTATGGCCTGCCTTGACGATACCCAAGTACAAGAATTGCACGCGCTAAGCATCGAGCTTGGTATGGATGTGTTGATTGAAGTGCATACCAAGGCTGAGCTTGAGCGCGCCCTACAACTGCCACGCTCAGCGCACAATATCTATGGTATTAATAATCGTGACTTAAATACCTTTGATGTCGACTTACAAACGACGCTTGAGCTAAAAAATATATTACTCGAAGCCTTAGCAGCTGATGTTGATAGCAGCATGCTGTTACCAAAGACGTCGCCACTGATTGTCACCGAAAGCGGTATCCATAGCAGCGACGATATTCGTTTGATGCTCAATAACGATATTCAGCACTTTTTAATAGGTGAGCAATTTATGAAAACCTATCATCCAGGGCAAGCGTTACAATCCTTACTTGCGAGCGTTGCAGCACAGGCGTAAAGTAATTAAAAAAGTAACTGAAAAATCTTAATTTAAGATTAGATAGCTTTAAGATATCTAATAAATACCTCATTCACTCACCAACGATACGTTAACTATTATGTCAAACTCTCTGTTTTCAAAAGAAATGCAAGACCAACTAAAAGAGCTTAAAGGGCAACTGAGTAAAGGTCGCGATACCAACTCAGCGGATGGCGATAATGAAAAGCCAACCGAACCTGTCTCGCTGTTGACGCAAAAACAAGTTAAAAAAACGGTCAAGCAATTAGATAGCGAACATATCGACGACGATAAAGTGCTATTTATGCAAGCGATGCATGGCGTCAATCAATTAGAAGATAAAAATGTGCGCTCGCCTGCCAATGCTTCAAAAGCCGGCAAACTTGACGCCGCAACGTTATCAAAACGTGCCGCAGCTCAAGGTAGTGAAGCAAGTGACTTAGGTGCAGGCTTGTCAGATATGCAAGCATTACTCAATCCGGTCGCTGCTGAAGCCTACTTATCTTATAAGCAGCCAACCTTACAAAACAAAATCTTTGATCAGCTCAAAAAAGGCAAGCTACGTTGGTATGATGCGGTAGATATTCATGGCTGCACCATCGAAGAAGCACGCGTGGCAATGACCCAGCTACTAAGCCAAGCCAAGCAAAACAATGAAACCATGGTAAAAATTGTCCATGGTAAAGGTTCTGAAGCGATTTTAAAAACATGCGTTAATGGTTGGTTGCGTCAACTACCAGAAGTATTGGCATTTTGCTCTGCCCCGCCTAAAGATGGTGGTAATGGCGCAGTATTAGTCTTACTTAAAAAGCCTAAAAATGATGGCGAGTAGTTTTTAGTTTTAGCTTAGTATCAAAATAAAAGGACTGCAATTGGCAGTCCTTTTTTATAAAGAAAATCGTAAAATTTTTTAATCATAGGCTTTAACTATATACGCCATTATTTTTATATCTCTATTTTTCCGTTTAAAAAACAGTGAAATCAGAATTACTATGACCATACAAACCATTGAAAACAGTAAAGAATTAAAAGCGCATATCAGCGCTTTGATTGCTATCGAACCAAGATTTGCGCCTGTTTATAAGCAAGTTGGCGTGCCTGATTTACGCCATAATGCTGGCGGCTTTACACAAGTAATGAGAGCGATGGTTGGGCAACAGCTGTCTGTAGCAGCGGCAGCAAGCATTTGGCAACGCTTGGTAGATACAGGATTGACGACACCGACAGCGATTCATGCAGCGACTGATGAGGGCTTACGAGCGCAAGGGTTATCTAAGCAAAAAATTCGTTATACACGCTCTTTAGTCGAGCACAATATAGATTTTGCTGCCTTAGAAACCCTGCCCGATGACGACGTTATCAAAACCTTGACTGCCGTTATCGGTATTGGACGCTGGACCGCTGAGATGTACCTGCTGTTTTCATTAAAACGAGCCGATGTGCTGGCAGTCGATGACTTAGCGATTAAAGTGGCGGCGATGGACTTGCTAGGGCTAGCAGAACGCCCAACGCCAAAACAATTAAAAAATCTGACTCACGATTGGTCGCCGTATCGTAGCGCTGCCAGCTTATTGCTATGGCAATACTATGGTTTCTTACGTCAAAAAAATGCCATCCCTTTATAAGCGGCACTTTTATAAGATATGCCTTTATAACTATCTAACTGAATAGCCTTCTAACTAAATAGCTCTCTAACGAACAAAACGTGGGGTAACTTTTTAAGCGAAATTGTCACATGACACCCTAAGGCTGATTCCAAATAGAAAAACCAAATTTTCTTTTGGCACGCTTAAATTTATTTTTTACCAATGCCTTTCTTTTTTGTTGACGCTCTTTATCTAAGTTAATTCTTTTATGCTTGGCTTCTTTGCTTGCTTCGATTTCAGCTGCTTTATTATCCTTGGTTTTGTCCGCCTCTTTGATTAAATCAACCGCATTCTGCTTACCGTCTATATCATCACTGTTGCTGATGTCATTAACGTCATGATTAACCTCATTCTTATTCTCATCAGTGCTTAAATTATCTTCTACCGCTTCACTACCATTATCCTCGATATCATTTAATATCTGATGCTCAAGCTCAGCTTGATTGACAATCAGCTGCTGGGTTGGCAAGGCATGCTCGACCTTGTATTTCGCTACTTGGTTTAAGATATCGACAAATAACACGTTTTGTT
Organism: Psychrobacter sp. DWR1-2-3; assembly: GCF_049896465.1. Lineage (NCBI taxonomy): Bacteria > Pseudomonadati > Pseudomonadota > Gammaproteobacteria > Moraxellales > Moraxellaceae > Psychrobacter > Psychrobacter sp. DWR1-2-3. The sequence continues at coordinate 204,659 of NZ_JAFCUJ010000002.1, read as the reverse complement.
TGTCATAAAACTCGGTAATCCCATTGGCATTGACATAAGCCTGTAATTGGATAACGTAGCAATCTTGGCGCAGCTCTAAGATATTGACCTGATTCCATTCTTGGTTGGTTAGATAGTGCTCATCTAAGAACGCATCCAAGTCTTTGACCATTTTAAATACCACCTCAATATCAGCGGTACGCTTAAGATATAACTGGTGCAAAAAACGGAACATATCACGCGAGGTAAAGTTTTCAATTTGCATCGATGAAAAATCACCGTTTGGCACAGTGACGATGGTGCGCGACAAAGTACGTACCCGTGATGAACGAATGCCAATATCGACAACCGTGCCTTCATAGGTACCAAATTTACAATAATCACCGATACGCACGGGCGAATCCGCTACCACCACCACACTACCAACCAAGTTTTCAATCGTCTTTTGCGCACCAAGGGCTAAGGCCAAACCACCGACCCCCAATGCCGCAATACCTGTGGTCAAGTCAAAGCCCAAATTGCCAAAGATGACGATAACGGCAAATATCAATAATAGGGCTTTGACCACTTTACGCAGCAGTCCCAAGATAGAAACACGTTCGGTATAGTTTTTCTTATAGCTTAAATTGACCGCGCGGGTAAATATCGAATCAATAACGCGTAATAACAACCAAGTGGTCGCCACCCAAGAGGCAATATCAGTAAAGCGATTGACCGGCTCGCGCAGGGTCACTGAGACACCCGCATAAACCATCACCTCAGACAATATCAGCGCCATAACCACTACTGCCAGCGGCAATATCACATTATCAGGTAAGGGCAATGCCTCACCACGAATACGCGGATAAGCCAGTTTTAATAAGTGATAGAGCAGCCAAACCAAAATATAAGTCAGTATAAAGCTACTGACAATCATGGTGAGGGCAGCAAATAAATCCGCCATCTGGTAACCAAACAGCTTTTTGCCTTCTAATGAATCAATGGTATAGCGAGAAACCAACGTCGGCTCATAGTTCTCTATCACCTCTGGTACGGCATCAAGCGTGTCACTCGAAAACTGCCAATACTGCTCCCCTTCCTTAGACACAACCCTTTCGAGCAGCAGCGGCACGCTTTTATCGCCGACATTAATCACGCCCACGCTTTCTTGGCTGGGTGGTAACTGATCGGTTAAGTTGCCCTCAGGGGTATTATTAATCTGTAAGTCAGGCTGAAAACGCCCACCGGCGTCGAGCGCTTGCTTAAACTGGCGCACAATGGTGGTTGGATTATCAGATTTGGATAAATTTAAATAATTACTTGCCAGCAGATAGTCGTTTTCCCCTAACGCTCCGATAAACCCTTGAACAGTATGGCGTGGCGTATCGCGTCCAAATGAGTCTGGTATCGAGGTTTTGGTCGCCTCCTCACTTTGCCCACCCACACCCAGTATGTTGGCTTCGGCGGCAGTCGCACTATGCGGCAAGAGTAAACTTAATATCATCGCAAACATAAACGCCATCATCATAAGCAGCGTTTTGGGAAATGAAACGGATGGAGATGGCGCGGTACGAGCACTCAGATAACGCTGAATAGACAAAACAAACCTCTTAGCTTGATGAATGGCACAACAGAAAAATAGATAAAACCTGCCCTATGATAGCAATTATTTATGACGGTAATGCTTTTGATTGCATGTTTTTATCGCAGTCTCTATTAGGCAATTATATTTTAACTTCTCATATTTAGGCATTCACTTCTTATCGCCGCTCTACCTATATAATTTAGGAATACACCCACTATAGTTAATTTTATTAAATTAAGTCATTTAAGTGCATAAACAACCATCTATCATGAAAGTCGCTCAGCTTATAATGAATAAACATTAGGTTAAAGTGGTTTATAAGTAAGAGAACTTTATAGATAATAAGCGCGTGTAATATAGGTATTACTTTTTGTAAATATTAGCGTCTCAGCTTTCACATCTGTAACTTTCTGACATGATCAATTTGGAATTAAATATGGCTTTATCCCGTTCATCTTCGACCACCTATCTTCGGTTGTGTATCTTAAGTGCTTTAGGCATATTTGCCATGAGTGCTACAGCCGCGACTGCTGACAGTAGCGCTATTGACGATAGCAAGCTGCCACAAGTTGAGCTTGATAAAATCGTCGTCACAGCCACACGTACGCCAACTAAAACAAGTAATGTCATTGCCCAAACTCGGGTGATTGATAAAGAAGAGCTACAACGTTATCAGGGTCAGACAGTTACTGATATATTGAAGAATCAGCCTGGTATAAACATTATTCAAAGTGGTGGCATGGGCACAGCCAGTAATTTTTATATGCGCGGCTTTGATAGTAAGCAAGTATTAGTGCTTATCGATGGTATACGATATGGTTCTATCTCTTTGGGCAGCCCATCTCTAAACCTATTATCCGCCGACCAAATTGATCGTATCGAAATTTTATATGGTGCCTCAGGCTCTAGTATTTATGGTTCTGATGCCATGGGCGGGGTCATTCAAATCTTCACCAAGGGCAATAATGTAGAAAAATCCAATGTTTCTACGACTGTTGGTTATGGCAGTAATGATCATTACCAAGTTGGCGTAACGGGTCAGCTTAAAAATGAAACCTCATCATTGAGCTTAGGTGTCAGTCGCAACGAAACAGACGGTTTTAACGCGATTGCTAATGCCAATTCCTACGATTACAATGCGGACGATGATGGTTTCAAATCTACCAATGCCAGTTTGGCATTGCAGCATAAGCTATCAGACTCGCTAAGCGCGGGAATAAGTGCCTTGTATACCGACTCAACTACCGACATTGACTCAGCAGGAAACGCGTTTCCAAATGCCTATTCAGATCAAAAAAATGGCAGTGCAAATGCTTATCTTCAATACAAAACGCCTTTAACGGTCAGCAAACTTAGCTATGGACAAAGTGTTGATAAAGCCACTTCTCATGATGCCAACTCTATTAACTATCAACAAGGTAGTCAGTTCGATACCACGCAAGAGCAAGCACGCTTAGAGACCAGTATTAACGCGCAGCCTGGTACTGTTATCGTTGGCGCAGAATGGTTATCACAAAAATTAGACGCCTCAGATGTTTTAGTCTATCCACCTTACCCTGACACCACTCCTCCTGTTCAAACCGCTTATGACCCTGACGACAGAACCGTTAAAAGTGCTTTTGTTGGCTATCAATTGTCAGAGTCTTATTACGACCTACAAGCCAACTATCGTGTAGATGACAACTCTCAATACGGTAATGAGAGCACCTACAATTTAGGAGCAGCTATACGCCCGTTGGCTGGCATGCGAATTGGTGCCAACTATGCCACAGGTTTTCGTGTACCAACGTTTAATGACTTATACTGGCCTGGTTTTAGCAACCCCAACCTAAAACCCGAAAGAACAGAGAACACAGAAGTATTCGTTGAATATGCTAATGACGCTCAGACCTCAAGACTGACAGGCTATTACACCGATGCAGAAGACCTAATTTCTAATGCGGCAAATATCAGTGAAGCGAAAATCAAAGGATTGAGTTTAACCTCAGACTGGAATATGAATGCTTTTATATTTGGTCTTGGTTATGACTACTTAGATGCGAAGGACAAAACGGCAAATAGCACAAGCTATAATCAACAGCTTGCTTATCGTCCTAAAAACAGCGGTATGATTTACATTGGTTATCAGCAACCGATGTTCGATGTTCGCCTTGAAGCCAAACATACTGATGATAGAGTCACGGCCGAAAACAATAAACTTGATAGCTACACCTTGCTTAATTTAAGTGGCAGCGCCTATATTACGCCTAAACTTCGCGCTAACTTGCGTATAGATAATATTACTGACGAGGAATATACCCTTGCCAGTCAATTCGGTAATGAGTACGCCACAGAAGGCACCAGCTATTTCGGCTCTTTAACTTATAACTGGTTCTAAGCTGATTTTAATAGCGTAAAATTTAGTGTTTGTCTAATTATAAAAGGTCATCTAACGATGGCCTTTTTTTGTGCCTACCAAAAAAGCAAAATCACTTATGCCGATGCTGCCTAATATTTATGTTGTCCAATAGGTGACAATCGCAGATTCATCTATTACAATAACGACCTCCGAGAGGTGTTGCGCCATATGAATTGACAGCTGCGTTGAGATTTTAATCAAAGCTACGCTGATTAATTCGTCATGTTAGGCTCGGTAACTGTTGAATAATCATTTCACTGATTATTGACAGCGTAAATAACGGCACCTGCGTTTTTATTCTTTTTATCATACCTTAACCACTGATAGGAGCATATTATGGACGCAGTGTCTAACACCCCATCTGCCCATACGATCGATCCCTCTTTCACTGACTATAAAGTCGCCGACATCAGCCTTGCTGATTATGGTCGCCGTGAAATCTCCCTTGCTGAAGCCGAAATGCCTGCCCTAATGGGGTTGCGTCGTCGCTACGAAGCCGATCAACCGCTTAAAGGCGCGAAAATCGCTGGCTGTATCCATATGACCATCCAGACTGCGGTCCTTATCGAGACATTAGTCGCGCTAGGTGCTGAAGTACGCTGGACATCATGTAACATCTTCTCAACCCAAGACCATGCTGCTGCTGCTATTGCTGCTGCTGGTATCTCTGTTTACGCTTGGAAAGGCGAAACCGAAGAAGAGTACGAGTGGTGCTTGCGTCAACAAATCCACGTTGGCGGTGAAGCATCAGGTCAGCTTTGGGATGCAAACCTAATCTTAGATGACGGCGGTGATTTAACTGCGTTGATTCATAATGATTATGCAGAGCTGCTTGATAACATCCATGGTATCTCTGAAGAGACGACTACAGGCGTCCATCGCTTGGTTGAGATGCTCAATAAAGGTACGCTAAAAGTACCGGCTATCAACGTTAACGATGCGGTTACCAAGTCTAAAAATGACAACAAATACGGCTGCCGTCATAGCTTAAACGACGCTATCAAACGTGCTACCGACATGTTCCTTGCAGGTCGCCGCGCCTTAGTTATCGGTTATGGTGATGTGGGTAAAGGCTCTACGCAAAGCTTACGTCAAGAAGGCATGATTGTCCGTGTCTCAGAAGTCGATCCTATCTGTGCCATGCAGGCATGTATGGATGGTTTTGAAGTATTGTCACCGTATATCAATGGCGACAACACTGGCGGCGCAGAAAACATCAACACCCGTCTGCTTGAAGATACAGATATGATTGTCACCACTACCGGTAACTACCATGTTTGTGACAGACATATGCTAGCGGCTCTTAAACCAGGTGCTGTCGTTTGTAATATCGGTCACTTTGACACCGAAATCGATACCCAATTTATGCGTGATAACTGGCGCTGGGTTGAGATTAAGCCACAAGTGCATCAAATCTTCCGCTCAGACGACGAAAACGATTATTTAATCCTGCTTGCTGAAGGTCGTTTAGTGAACTTGGGTAATGCAACCGGTCACCCATCGCGCGTAATGGACGGCTCATTTGCCAACCAAGTATTGGCGCAAATGTATCTGTTCGAAGAAAAATTCGCTGACTTGCCAGCAGATAAGCGCAATGACAACTTATACGTTAAAGTCTTACCGAAAAAGCTAGACGAAGAAGTGGCTGCGGCGATGGTTGCTGGTTTTAACGGTACGCTAACTAAGCTGACTGAAAAACAAGCGGAGTATTTAGGCGTACCTGTCGAAGGTCCATTTAAGCCTGACGCTTATAAATACTAATAGGAGCCAGACTGTGACTAAGCCTGCTTTCTCCTTTGAGTTTTTTCCAGCTAAAACCGAGCAAGGACACGAAAAGCTCCTCAGCACTTATGATGAGTTAAATAAGCTATCACCTGCTTACTTTTCAGTGACCTACGGTGCGGGTGGTTCAACCCGTAGCCGCACTTTAGATATCGTTCAAGCTTTGTGCGCGCGCGGTGACACTGATATTGCGCCGCATATGTCTTGTATTGGTGATGACAAAGCGGAAATCGCTGAGTTGCTCGACCTTTATAAGAGCTTAGGCATCACACGCTTGGTCGCCCTGCGTGGTGATTTGCCATCAGGTCAGGTTGGTATGGGCGAGCTGCCATTTGCGTTAGACTTGGTTAAGTTTATCCGTGAATACTCAGGCGATCACTTCCGTATCGAGGTCGCAGCCTATCCTGAGATGCATCCACAAGCGCGCAGCTTTGAGTTTGATGTTGACAACTTGGTGAATAAATACCGAGCGGGTGCCAATGCGTCAATTACCCAGTTTTTCTATAACGCCGATAGCTATTTGTATCTGCGTGATACCTTAGAAAAACGCGGTATTGATACGGTTGCACAGCCATTGGTAGCCGGTATTATGCCGATTACTAACTCTAGTAATCTAGTACGCTTTGCCGATAGCTGTGGCGCTGATATTCCACGTTATGTGCGTAAACGCTTGGCGGATTTTGGTGATGACCGCACCGCCATTCGTGAGTTCGGCTTTGATATCGTTTATCGTTTATGTGAGCGTTTAATTAGCGAGGGCGTACCTGCCATACATTTTTATAGCATGAATAAGGTTGAGCCAAACAAGCGCTTGGTCGAAGCCTTAGGCTTGATTGCTTAAATACTTATCGAATGTATTGTTTAATGACTGGCGTTCCTAGGAGCGCCAGTCTTTTTTGGTATAGGAATTGCAGTTATGCGAGTTCCATTAGTGACAATCCCTTTACCCACTCAAATGATATTCTGCTAAGATATTGAAAATATATCATGACACCTATTATAGGAATAAGTAATTTTGCGACGTTTCTTTTATGCCACCGATAACAACATTAGTAATGACGTTACCAATGAAAATGAAAAGGCTGCAACCTACCCTCAGCTTAGCACCTTGCCTATCGGTGCCAGCGTCGAATTAACCGAAAGTATCGTCCATCATTGGTGCCGTGTATTACGCGCTAATATTGGCGATAAAGGGATTTTGTTTGACGGTTTCGGCGGTGAATATCAGGTACAGCTACAAACCATCAGCAAAAAACACGCCACTGCAACGTTATTGGCTCATGTAGATACTGACCGCAATGCCGCTGTATTGACGAAAATTGGACTGGTCATAAGTCGCGGTGAGCGAATGGATTACGCCATTCAAAAATCCACTGAGCTTGGTGTGACTGCCATTCAATTGCTGAGCAGCCATCATGGCGAGGTCAATCTAAAACCTGCCCAAGTAGAGAAAAAACTGGCACAGTGGCAGCAAGTCGCCATCACCGCCTGTGAGCAATGCGGCCTGAATCGCCCGCCCCTTATTATCGCGCCATTATCGATTGATGACTGGCTATTAAATGTAGCAGCTAGCGAAAAAGCAAACGAAAAAGAAATGGTCGTCAGCCCTATGGTGGCTGAGCTGAGTAAAGATGCCTATTATCAAGTATTACAGCAGCCAGCAGATTTGCGCCTGCAACTGAGTGTCCCAGCAGCAGGACAACCCCTGATGCCTGAGACGCTCCCCGTCGTCTTAAAGCAACATGCGCCTTATATCGAATTATTAATCGGACCTGAAGGCGGGCTTAGCGCTGATGAATGCGCCAAAGCTGCGGATGTGGGTTTTGCACCTTGGCAAATTGGCCCACGGGTTCTGCGTACCGAAACCGCGCCCGTGGTTGCACTGGCGACATTGTCGGCATTGGCAACTATGCATGCTTTAAATCAATAGTGGCCAAACTGTTCACCATTACCAAGCCCATTTATTATTTAATTTCGATGTTATGAGTCCATTATGAGCGCATTCACCCCTATGCCAATATCAGATAAACAGCAACTATTGGTCAAATTGTGCGAGCAATTTGAAGACGCCATATTCATATTGGACGAAAAATTACGCTATTTATCCGTCAATGCTAACTATGAGCTGATGCTTGGCTATACAGAAAATTTTTTGCTTGGGCGTCCGCTTGGGATATATGCTGCTGAATTTTTGTCAGAAGATGAACAGGCAGTGCTCAAAAACCTGATTAACAGCTTGGACAGTACAGGATTTTGTGAAATTGACTTTTCAATGGCAAACCGCTACGGGCAAGTCATCGACTGCCATATCACCTACCGCAAAATTTATCTAGAAGAAACCCCTTATTACGTCGGCACCATTCGTGATATGGCGACGCTTGCTAAAAACAGAAAAAAGGTGGTGCACCTGCTGAATTATGACCAGCTGACCGGACTACCGAACCGTAAAGTGTTTTTAAGTCAAACCAGTGAATTGTTGTTGGACAGCTATCAAGAAGTGGTCGTGGTACGCCTAAACATTGACCGTTATCGCAACCTTGCCAGTCTATTGGGACCGGATGCTATCAATACCTTGGTAGAAAACTTCGTCTTACGTATTACTGAGCTTGAGCTTGATAATTTACGCTGTTTTTCCCATTTCGGCGGTGATGACTTTGCCTTATTGTTTGAATGTAATGATGCCAATATGGTGCGCCATCAGTTAGACAGCTTAATGCAAATGTGCGAACGCCCTTTCTTCTTAAATGGCAATACGGCAAAAGGCACCGAGGTCTATTGCCATATCTCTGTCGGGGTAAGCTATTTTCCTGAAAATGGTAATGAATTTATCGGCCTGTTGACCAAAGCCGAAAAAGCCTTGAATTATGTCAAACAGCAGGGTGGCGATGATGTCTGTTGGTATCATAAAGCCATAAATGAGGTCAATGCGCATAATATACAGCTAGAATCTGAGCTGAGAGCTGCCACCAATGCAGGGCAATTTGTACCCTACTATCAACCTAAATTTGCCTTAGACACAGGCATGATTACCGGTTTTGAGGCGTTAGTACGCTGGCAACACCCTAGCCGCGGTTTGCTAAAACCCATTGATTTTATTGATGCCATCATTTCTCATAAACTATCGCTTGAGTTATTTTCGCAAATGGCGGTTCAAATCGCCGAGCAGCTAACAATTTGGCAAGGTTTGGGCTTTGATCAACACATCTGTATCAATGCTGATGCCGCCGAATTTAGCCATCCTGATTTTTTTGACATGGTCAGTAACTTACTAGTAGAGCATGATATTGCCGCCCACCAACTGCATATTGAAGTGACAGAATCTTCTTTAATACAGCGCCATGCCAATGTTAAAAAGCAGCTTAACTTACTCAAGGAGCTCGGCATCTGTCTGGCTCTTGATGACTTTGGTACCGGTTATGCCTCATTGAGTTACTTGCAAGAGTACCCTTTTGACTTTATTAAAATTGATAAAAGCTTTATCTCCAAAATCACAGATGACCGTACACAGCGCGCGATTGTCAAAGCGATTTTGGATTTAGCGGAGGCGCTTGATATGCAGGTTATCGCCGAAGGCATCGAAACCGAGCAGCAGCGTGATTTACTCTTAGACATGGGTTGCCAGTACGGGCAAGGCTATTGGTTTGGTAAACCTATGACGGCTGAGCAAGCAACCGTGCTATTAACGCAGCAACATTTGTCCAAAAACAATCCTTCTTAATACTGTCCCATAAAAGTAGATTGATAACATTTTCATAGAGTTATTGCGAGTCGTTTTATTCTGTAAGGTCGATGATATATAGGATGCAAGACAGGTTGATGACTTATCAGTATTGTCACCAAACTTGTATATTTGCCACTGAACGCCTATCTTTTACCAAGAATTTACGAATACAGTCATAATTCTTTTTACTCTTCTCAATCTATTTCATATGATCGGTGTCATTGTTTGTTATTTATACAGACAGATTTCATACCAGTAATTGGCTGGCGACTCAGACTTAACTAATCACAGTCAATGATAGTCGCCGCCTTACTGCCGGTCGCACCTTAAAAAAGGACAGGAAGTTATGCAATATAAAGCGCCCCTACGTGATATCCAATTCGTGATGCATGAGTTACTTGACAGCGAAAGTCACTATAAAACCTTGCCGGCGTTCCAAGAAGCGGATCGTGAGTTGATGGACAGTCTGTTTGAGATGGCGGCAAGCTTTGCTGAAAATGAGCTGTCACCATTGAACCAAAGCGGTGATGCTGAAGGCTGTAAATTTGACAACGGCACTGTTACCACGCCAAAAGGTTTTAAAGAAGCGTATAAAGCCTATTGTGAGCTTGGCTTCCCAGCCTTGTCTGCCGAAGAAGAATTCGGTGGTCAAAACATGCCGTTCTCATTATCAACGGTCATCAATGAGATGGTTGGTACCGCGAACTGGTCATTCTCTATGTACCCCGGCCTATCGCATGGCGCTATCCAAACTATCGAACACCATGGTACGGATGAGCAAAAACAAACCTACCTAGAAAAAATGGTCACCGGTGAATGGTCAGGTACCATGTGCTTGACTGAAGCACATGCAGGTTCTGATTTGGGTATTATCCGCACCAAAGCCGTACCTAACGATGATGGCAGTTATAGCATTACCGGTCAGAAAATCTTTATCTCAGCCGGTGAGCATGATTTAACTGACAACATTATTCATATCTGTTTGGCTCGCTTACCAGGCGCACCAGCTGGCACCAAAGGCATCTCGTTGTTTATCGTTCCTAAGATATTGGTCAACGAAGACAACAGCCTAGGCGAAAAGAATAGCGTGGTTTGTGGTTCTATCGAGCACAAAATGGGTATCAAAGCCTCAGCGACTTGTGTAATGAACTTCGATGGCGCCAAAGGTTACCTCATTGGCCCAGAAAACCGTGGTCTACAGTGCATGTTTACCTTTATGAACGTGGCCCGTATTGGTACAGCAGTTCAAGGCTTAACGGCTGCAGAGTATGCGTTCCAAGGCTCGCTAACTTATGCCAAAGACCGTCTAGCGATGCGCTCACTATCAGGTGCTAAAGCGCCAGAAAAAGTCGCTGACCCTATCATTGTGCATCCAGCCGTTCGTAACATGCTATTGACCGAAAAAGCCTTTGCAGAAGGCGGTCGCGCCTTGGTTTATTATCTCTCACATTTTGCGGATACCGTGGCAAAGGGCGAAGGCGATAACCTGAAGTTTGCTGACCAAATGCTGTCACTATTGACGCCGATTGCTAAAGCATTCTTGACTGAGACTGGTCTAGAAGCCGCCAACCATGGCGTGCAAGTTTATGGTGGTCATGGCTTTATCAGCGAATGGGGCATGGAACAAAACGTCCGTGATACGCGTATCGCTTGCTTATACGAAGGTACCACTGAAATCCAAGCGCTCGACCTACTAGGTCGTAAAGTATTGGGTTCACAAGGTAAACTGCTTGCCAACTTTATCAAAATTATCCAAACATTCTGCGAAGAAAATAAAGAAAATGACGCGATGGGTCAGTTTATCCGCCCACTTGCCAAGCATCTTAAAGAGTGGAGCGATTTGACTGCCCGTATCGGCATGCAAGCGACTGAAAACCCTGATGCAGTTGGCGGCGCGGCTGTTGATTACTTATACTTCAGCGGTTATGTGACCCTAGCTTACTTATGGGCTCGTATGGCATTAGTTGCACAAACTGAAATCGCTAATGGTAGCAGCGAGCAAGCATTCTACGATGCCAAAGTAAAAACCGCACAATTCTACTTTGCGAAGTTGTTGCCACGTACCACCACACACGTACAGCGCATCAGCACTGGTGTTGAGCCGTACATGACGATGGACGTTGATCAATTTGCCTTTTAATGAAAACGGCTAGTAATTAACACGGCTAGTTTTTGCGGAAATTGACGACGCTGTAATTAATAATGCTTGTATGAGTAATAAATAGATTAAAGCTATTTTTATTGCTTAGGTGTTATACAATAAAGCGGCGTTGATGTAGATGTTAATATGTAGGTCCTATCGGCAACATACTTAGGTGTGTTGCCGATTTTCTTAGCTAATCTACCAAACTGATTTTTTGACTAAAAATTGACGCAGACAAAACAGCGACTCTGCCCATTAAACTATTTTTGGTGTACGCACAATTCACGAAGAAAACCCCCTCTCGATACGCTAATTTGCTAAACTTTAGCTATCTATGCTTATGTGCCACCCAAAAGAACAACGCGATATTTTCGACCCACTTACTTTTATTCATTTGAACCAAAGGAATGTTTATGGCTGTTTATAATGCCCCTCTTAACGACATGCGCTTTATTTTAACTGACGTTTTTAAAGCCCATGAATTTTGGCAAAATAACGAAAACCTTGCTCATGTTGACATGGAAACCGTCGATATGATTTTGGAAGAAATGGCAAAACTGTCAAAAAACGTGTTATTGCCTATCAACCGTAGCGGTGATGAAGAAGGCGCAACCTTTGAAGGTAATGGCGTTGTGACCACCCCGACTGGTTTTAAAGAGGCGTATAAGCAGTATGCAGAATCAGGTTGGGTTGGCTTAAGCGGTAACTCTGAATACGGTGGTCAAGGTTTTCCAAAAATGGTCACCATGCTGACTGAAGAGATGGTCTTCACGGCCAACCAGTCATTTGCCCTCTATCCAAACCTAACTGTTGGCGCGACACTTTGCCTAAATGCGGCAGCGTCTGAAGAGCAAAAGCAAACTTACTTAGAGAAAATGTACAACGGTGAATGGGCAGGTACCATGTGCTTGACCGAGCCGCATGCTGGTACTGACTTGGGTATCATCAAAACCAAAGCGGTGCCTAACGATGACGGTAGCTATGATATCTCTGGTACCAAAATCTTTATCACTGGCGGTGAGCATGACCTAACCGAAAACATCATTCATTTGGTATTGGCAAAAACCCCAAATGCGCCAGAAGGCTCAAAAGGCATCTCGTTATTTGTTGTGCCAAAATTCTTGGTTAATGAAGATGGTAGCTTAGGTGAGCGCAACACTTTAGCAGTTGGCTCTATTGAGCACAAAATGGGCATCAAAGCCTCTGCAACTTGTGTGATGAACTTTGACAACGCCAAAGGCTGGATGGTTGGTGCAGAAAACACCGGTCTGTCTTCAATGTTCATTATGATGAACTATGAGCGTGTGACTATGGGTCTACAGGGCCTAGGTGGTTCTGAGCTTGCTTATCAAAACGCTGCTTTATATGCTAATGACCGAGGTCAAGGCCGTAGCGACACGCAAATTCAAAGCCCAGAAAAACCAGCCGATGCCATCATTCATCATGCCGATGTACGTCGCATGCTGTTAAATGCTAAAGCCAATACTGAAGCGTCACGTTGTTTTGCGATGTATGTTGCCAAAAACCTTGATCAAGAGAAATTTAGTACCGATCCTGAAGCCGCTCAAGCAGCAGCAGCGCGCGTTGCCCTACTGACGCCAGTTGCCAAAGCGTTCTTGACCGATAAAGCATTAGAAGCGACCATTGATTGCCAGCAAGTATTTGGCGGTCACGGCTATATCCGCGAATGGGGTATGGAGCAAATCGTTCGTGATACTCGTATTGCCCAGATTTATGAAGGCACCAACGGTATTCAAGCGCTTGACCTACTAGGTCGTAAAGTGGCGAAAAATAATGGCAAATACGTCACTCATTTCTTAGGTGAGATTCGTGATTTTGTCAAAAATATGCAAGCGGATCATGGTATCAAGCAAGCGACGCTAGACGCAGCTGATACCATCGAAGATCTAACCACCACTGTGTTAAACAACATCGGTGAGCGCAAGAGCGAAATCAACGGCTGTGCGGTTGACTACATGCATGCCTTTGGTTATCTTGCCTACTCGTATATGTTTGCCTTGATGGTCGAAGCCGCTAACGGTAAAGAAGGTGATTTCTACACCAATAAAGCCAAGCTTGCCGATTATTTCGTTGGTCGTATCTTGCCACGTATCGATGCTCATGCACAGATGGTTAAAGCCGGTAGTGATCCAATGATGAACTTTGATCTAAATTACTTTGATGTACCTGCTAGCTAATTTTTTACTTTTATAATAAAGTAAGCCTACCGCACTATGATAAAAGGGACAGTCACGCTACTGTCCCTTTTTTTGCCAAAAATATCGTCCCAGTAAGCAAAAGCATCGAAGCAATAATCAAAGTAATAATCGAAGCTGCCACTTACACAACAATCGACAGCATGAGCGGCACAATCTGCAGCACAATAACTGCTAACAAAATAATTAACCGCCCACGTGTCGTTACGATTAAAATAACGCAACGCCAAACGTATTGCGCTTAATAAGAATATTCCTGATACCTATAAAGCAATGCCTATAAAGCAACATCTGAAAATCAATACACTCTAAATTTATACCCTGCAAATTAACAAGCGGTCAATTCATAGGGACATATATCGCAACAGTGATAATTCCGACAAGCATGAGAAGAAAAGGTTTCAAATAAAATATATCGTTGCACAGACTGAATAATAACAATGATTGAAATAACCACCATAAGGGATGCGATGTGTCAGAGATAAAACACATTTTACAACAGATTACTGCCTTAAGTGATGTGCCAGATCCTGCGGTACTCAAGCGCTTAATCGATGAGCTACGAGTGAGTGATAAAGAGCCGGCTTTGGCCAATCAGAATATTCAAGAGTTGATTGAGGTCATACGTCAACATCCAGAATATGGCGACGGGCTATCAAGTTTTGTCTTAAAGCTTATTATTGAATATCGTCAAATTGCTTTATATACCGATACTGGCATCATGTCAGATCAGGGATTTTTTAATAGTCTGCGCCGCCTTGTCGGTCATCGTTTCTTACCACTGTTGCCACAAGAAGACTCCGTCGTAGAATTGGTTGGTTATTTATTCGATAAACGTTCTGATGAGCGCTGGCTTGCCCATATCGACAAGGACAAATGGGATGAGCTGGTCGGGCTACTCAAAGTCAATGAACAGCATTTAAACTTAGTCGCGACGGCAAAAAACAGCATCTTAAACGCGATTATCATTTTATCGTATCGTATCAGCGGCATTGGTTTGCATCCAGATTTGATGGAATTTTATCCGCAAATGCTGAATTATTCAGCGTCATTTGTGGCACAAAATCAAGAAGCGGTCTTGTATGTCAATCAGTACCGCGAAGCGCATGAGCTTGACACCCTAACCGATATCATTCCTGAAAAAGCCGTGGATCCAGCGCCATTACTGGTCATGATTGAGCAATGCGAAGATATCGTTGCCACCATACGTAAGCGCATTTATAAAACCGGTATCTCTATCCGCTTGACCAATATGATGCTCCGTTTGGATCAAAGTTTGCAGCGCATGCGCATCTTAACTGAGCTGGTGGCAGACAATTATGATAAGCGCGATCAGGCCATCATTGAGCTGATTCAAGCGCTGATTACCACCGCTAGCCGCCGCTATAGTATTGGTTATCTGATTGATAATAATACCAAGCTGCTGTCGCGTAAAGTCACCGAAAACGCGAGCCGCGTTGGTGAGCATTATATTAGTACCGATAAATCCGGTTATCAGAAGATGTTTAAAAAGGCCTCTATCGGTGGCTTTATCATTGCTTTTATGGCGACCACTAAGATATTGGCGTACCATCTGGCGCTTGCACCGATGGGACGCGCCTTTATCAATAGCATGATTTATGGTTTGGGTTTTGTTTTTATTCATATCGTCCATGGTACGGTCGCGACCAAGCAGCCCGCTATGACGGCAGCAGCAATCGCCTCTACCATATCGGATGGTTCTGGCAAAAAATCGCACCAGTTAAATAAGTTATCAGAATTGGTGGTCGATATTTTACGTACCCAGTTTGTCGCGATTATGGGTAACGTCATGGTAGCAATACCCGTTGCCCTGATTATCTCTTTTGCTTGGTTACATTATACCGGCGCACCGATGATCAATACCGATAAGGCTGCGCACTTATTGCATGATCTTGACCCGTTTCATTCACTGGCACTACCCCATGCAGCTATCGCTGGCGTGTATTTATTTTTATCCGGTCTAATCGCTGGATACTATGATAATCTGGCGGTCTACAATCAAATTGGCGCCCGTATTCAGCGCCATCGGCTACTGCAATATTTATTACCGAAAGCTTGGTTGCAGCGTTTAGGCGGCTTTATCGAAGCCAACCTCGGCGCTATTATGGGGAACTTCTTATTTGGGGTATTCTTAGGCAGTACGGCAACCATCGGCTTCTTATTTGGCTTACCGATTGATATTCGCCATATTGCCTTTGCCTCAGCAAATCTAGCACATGGATTGTTTAATATATCCGCCAACCAATGGGATTGGCAGATTGTATTTATCTCCATCTTGGGCGTTGCCCTTATCGGTATGGTCAACTTAATGGTAAGCTTTTCGCTGGCCTTATTTGTGGCACTACGCTCTAAAGAAGTCAAATTTATGGAGTGGAGCCGTTTAACCAAGCAACTCTTTAGTCACCTGCTTACCCATCCTTCTGACTTTATCTGGCCGCGCGATAAGCCTATGAAATACGCTCGAATTGACAGTCAAGGACATATGATTTTTGATGATACCAGTGCCCATAAAGGCGGACAGCCCATCCATAACAATTATGTTGTGCGCCGTTTGTCTGATGTCAAAATCTTGCCTAAATCTAAGCAAAAAAGCATGCAAAATGAACAGGCTGTCACCGATATAGATTACGATAATAATATATCAAATGGTGACCTTGACGCAGCGATCACAAGTCGTGAAGCTCACAGCACCACCAATCATATCAGCACTAAAAAAACCATTGACCTCGATGATGGACTGCTAGATGCGGAGCTTAATAGCGTTCCTTATAGCAATGATATTCAATACGATAAAGCGCACAATGCATTGAATGAAGAGCATCAGGCAAGCATTCAATATACTAATGATGATAGCAATCCTGAAAGTAAAGCTGCGGGCGATGCCAAAACACCACTGCCTAAACCAAAAAAACCACCAAACCTACCCAGTTAATGGGAGGGTCTTGGTGGCTTAGGTAGTTATTTGGCTGCGGGCTTGGTTATTGATTCGACGTTTTCTTTAGGTAACTATCCAAAAAAAACACCCTGTATATAGGCTATATAACTAAGATTATGATTCTGGCAGTAAGCAATGCGCGCTTGAGGTGATGGTTTTGCCATCGCCCAAGCGATAAGCCAATAGATGATTGCCCCAAACACAGCCACCATCAAGTGCGCGCGCATACGGCAAATCAACCTCAGCTTTAAGCGCTGCCCAATGACCAAACAAAATCTTGCGCGTGCGCGGTACTTGCCATTCAAACCAAGGTAAAAATCCTTTTGGCATCGGCTCTTCTAACCCTGCTGCAAAACTAAATTCAAGCGTGCCATCTTGTTTGCATAGACGCATACGCGTGAAATAATTGGTAATTGCGCGCATTTTGGTAAAACCATTAATACCCGCATGCCACTCATCGGCTGTTTTGCTATATAGATTTGGCAATAAACGATCGAGCTGTTTTAAACTGCCTTGTAGCTGCGCCTCTAACTGCTGCGCATAGTTTGCTGCCGTTTCAATCGTCCAATGCGGTGGAATGCCAGCATGTACCAATACCGTCTGTTCATCAGGAAAAACCAATATTGGCTGATGACGTAGCCATTCAAGCAATTCATCACAATCATCGGCCGCAAGAATAGCTGCCGTCTTGTCTTTTTTCTTAATGGACGTCGCCCCACGCCAAACCGCAATTAAATTGATATCGTGATTGCCCAATACCGTTGCCGCAGCCCCTTGTTCACATAGCGCTTTCACATGACGTAAGGTACTTAACGAGTCTTCACCGCGTGCCACCAAGTCACCTGCAAACCATAGCTTGTCTTGCGCAGGGTCAAAATCCAAGGTTTCCAGTAATTGCAGGTATGCCTCATAGCAACCCTGCAAGTCACCGATAACATACTGATGGCGAAAAATCATAAACCCTCTATACTTTTATGTGATGTTTATCATGCGAAAATTTTTGACGATAAAGTGGCAGTAGATTCATTTAAACCTCTATTTTGCGTGCCTGATTGCTGAGATTGACAAAATCTTTCACACTCAAGACTTCAGGGCGCGCTTGCGGGTCGATGGCGCAAGCCGCAAAGTCTTCTTCGCTCAATGTCGGTAGCAAAGTTGATTTTTTAAAAATAGCCCGTAGCGTCTTACGACGATGGTTAAAGGTTTCGCGCACCACAATCGCAAAGTACGCTTCGTCTTCTGCCACGATTGGTTTGTTGATATGTGGCGTCAGGCGAAAAACGGCACTGGTGACTTTTGGCGGCGGATTAAATGCGCCGCGCGGTACGGTCAGTAGATAGTCGGTATCACAATGATATTGCATGATGACCGATAGACGACCATAGGTTTTGCTGCCGACATCGGCAGTGATACGCTCGACCACTTCTTTTTGCAGCATAAAATGCATGTCTTGAATCACATCGGCATAACTGAGCAAATGAAAGAGTATCGGCGTAGAAATATTATAAGGTAGATTGCCGACTACGCGGAGCTTACCGCGCTCAGGGCTATACAGTTCACGATAATCGACATGCATGGCATTGTCTTTGATAATCGTAAAGTTCGGATGGCTATTGGCACCGATACGAATACGTAAACTATCTGCCAAATCGCGATCCAGCTCTACCACCGTCATCGCATCGACTTCTGCCAATAGCGGCTCAGTCAGCGCGCCCATGCCCGGTCCAATCTCGATTAAATTGTCATCACGCTCGAGGCGAATGCTGTCAACAATTTGGCGGATGACACTGCCATCGTGCAAGAAGTTTTGACCAAAACGCTTACGCGGTTGGTGTTTGGCAGCGCGTAGGCTGTTAGAAATAGATTGAGCATCAAACGTAGTTTTGGACATAAAAAGGTCTTAATCGATAAAAGATAAATGGGCTATAGCGCTATGGCAGCAATATGCTGATTATATATCAATGAATTATAACACAGCTCATAAATGCACTGTCTTTTTGAGATATTTTATTAGCAAACTACCCATACCTTAGTACAACCGACACAGTGCCTTATTTTTGTTCTAAAATCATTTATTATAACAACGATTATGAGAATGAACATGGTACCCTAGTGAGGACTTGAACCTTTGGCTCTAGGCTCATGATACCAACGGGTTTTCTCCCTGAGATAGTTCCAGTGTACTTCGTTGTGTACATGCAGTGAGTTTTTCGAAGATGAATTTAAGCTGTGTGACTATTGTCTTGTTATAGAGACTACTTCAAACTATATGTGGTTTACATAAAAAGTTACTTATTTGAGGTTTTGCTATGAATGTTTTTTACAAAATGAGCGCATCAGTTTTAATGAGCACGATGCTATTAACTGGCTGTTCAAGTCTTAGTACTCATAATACGGTAGATAAAACTGAGGTCGTAAAATCATCTCAAGTTGCGCCTATTCCACAAGTAGGGTTTCGCTATAGTGATGCTGAAAACTTTGATCTCGCTAATGAAGACAAGCTTTCTTGGCGTATATTTTATGACAAACCCTCTACAGGAACAGATGCTAAGTGGTTTGATGCGGTAAAACGTGGTGACCTAGCAACGGTTAAATATATGGTAAATAATGGTCAAGACTTAGAAGCTAAAGATACAGGTAGCCTTAATCAAACCGCTCTCGGCTGGGCAGCATTTATTGGCTATGAAGATATTGTAGATTACTTAGTTGATAAAGGCGCTGATATATATGCTAAAGATGATGGTGACGTTTATAACGTCATGAAATCTGCTGTACTAGGGGGAAATACCGTTATTGTTAAAAAAGTACATAAGTTATTAAATGACAAAGCGCCTGTCGATTTAAACGACCAAGAAATAGAAGATGATGGTGAAACATTTATTATGGTTGCCGCTAGTAATAATCGTATTGAGACGGTCAAATATTTACTGGCTCAAGGTGCTAATCCCAACCTTGTGGCGACTACTCAAGATGAAACTCAGGCATCGTATAATCAAAGTGCTTACTCCTATGCTTGTACTCGCGGTCATGCAGAGATGACAAAATTACTTGCGTCAAAAGGTGTGGTTAATCATCGTACGGGCAAAGCAAGTTGTCAATAACGTTTTCAATCATTAGAGCTATCTAATTGCTTTTGATTACAGACCTTCATAGTAGTCTAGATACTTAAAAAAAGGACGCTTCACAGTTTTTGAAGCGTCCTTTTTTAGGTTATACCTATGGCGAACCACTCAGGTACCTTCACTGGTTTGGTTCCCTATACAGGCATCGATGTGGTAGATATATGAGACACCTAGGAATTTTCATACTCTCTAAGATTGTTGAATATCAAACAATCCCAGCGTGGTTCAACATATGTATCAAAAAAAACATTTTTTATTAGGAAAAGCCATGCTTCTTAGTTTTATTGCGCGCCATAGCACATTAATTATGCCAGTTTGCGCAATTGTGGGCTTTGTTTTTCCAAACTTATCCAATGCAGTATTGGTATATTTGCCCCAAATACTGTTCTTCTTGATGTTCTTTACTTTACTGGGCATCGACCAATACGCGCTGTTAAAGCGTATAGCGACAAGCTATGTGTGGGTTTTTGCCTTGTTACAAAGCGGGGGCATGTGTCTAGTTTTAGTATTAATTGCTTATGCGTTCGGTGTACGTGGCGATTGGCTATTGGCGATTGCAGGTCTTGGCGCCACTGCCCCATTGTTTGGTAGTGGTGCGTTGGTCAATGCGGTGGGGTTTGATGCACAACTGGCGACGGCAAAAACTATCGCTGCTACGCTCATTATGCCATTCACATTATTAGGCGTATTATGGCTATTAGGCGATGAAAGTTCAAATTTAGACGTTGGTCTTTATGTCAAACGCTTGTTAGTTTATATTTTTATGCCAATGGTGCTAGCTGTGGGAGTGCGTCGGTTTGTTCCACCTGCTATTTTGTCACGTTATTATCCCAAAATTGGGCAGTTTAATATTTTACTGCTGATGTTGTTTCCACTGGGACTGATGGCAGGATTTCGTACCACCTTTGACCATAATCCCTGGCAAGCGTTGTTATTACTAGTGCTAAGTTCGGTATTGGCATTGGTATTTTATTTTACCGCTTATATAATATATCGGCGTTTTGGCTATGAGAATGCTATTGTCGCGGCGCTGGTGTGTGGCGGACGCAATGTATTACTTTCTTACACCATAACTGTACCCTTTATGGGTGCGGTGTTTCTACCGTTACTGGGTGCTTTTCAATTACCAATGTTTTGCTTACCCTTACTGGGCAAATATATGGCAAAACGCCATACGACTCGACCTATGGATTTAAAGTCAGGTTTCTGAATCGCCCTGACTACTTACAGATAAGTTATTGTTTAGAGGGTTTATTTTTTGGGTATACCCTAGCGGAACCAGCTATTTCACCCTTCAAACCTATTAATAGACCACTTAAAACAGACTGCTATAGTGGAACCACTTATATTAGACCGTGTTTGATGATTCATAAATAGCCATCATTCACAACAAAGTTACCCAATACTGCGTGACACACTTCGAGTGTAGCAGTTTTATATAAGAGGTCTATTAATAAGCGATTTATCCGCCATCTCATTGGCCATCAATAGTGCTTGGTATAAGCTGGTCGCACTTGCGCCGTCGCGCCCTGCTAAATCAAGCGCCGTCCCATGGTCGACGGAGGTACGGATATACGGCAACCCCAAAGTAAGATTGACCGTATCGCCAAAACCGTGTGATTTGAGCACTGGTAAACCTTGGTCATGATACATAGCAATCACAGCGTCACAATTCGCTAAATGTCTTGGGGTAAATAGCGTATCTGCAGGCATCGCCTCTGATATATCGACGCCTGCATCGATAAATTCTTGTAGCACGGGGTTAATAATCTCAATTTCCTCGACACCTAGATGCCCGCCCTCGCCTGCATGCGGATTAAGACCGCATACCAAGATACGCGGCTGCGTTAAGCCAAACTTCTCGCGCATATCGTCAATGACAATTTGCACCGTTTGGCGTACATTATCAGCGGTGATAGCAGCAGGTATGTCTTTTAATGCTAAATGTGTGGTAACAAGCGCCACTTTCATGGCTTGATTGGCGAGCATCATCACGACTTTCTCACAGCCACTTTGCTGCATAAAAAACTCAGTATGACCACTAAACATGGTGCCATCGAGCAGTTTAATATCAGCATCTATCAGTGCAGATTTTTGCAATGGCCCTGTGACGATAGCAGCAACTGTTTTGTTGGTTGCTAACTGATGGGCGATGTCCAATTGCTTGGCAACCATGGCCGAATTACGAGTATTAATTTTTCCGCAGACAACTGGTTCAGCACAAGGGGTATTCAGCAGGATAAAAGCATGATTGTCATTATTATTGTCATCAATAGTTTGCTGTGACATCTGCTCTAAAAAGTCATCGGCTGCGATGTCTAAATCGACAGTTTGCCAAAATGGACAGCTCTCGAGCACGCCTGCTGTTACCAGCATATCAGCGCGCTTTTGCATCGCAGTGCTATCGGCAGTAACCCAGATTGGGCGTTTAAAATCTTGCAATTTACCCTCAGCTGCTAATAGCAGCACAACATCCATTCCAATACCAGCAGGCTCACCGGTTGTGATTAATAATGGTAGTCTTTTTTGCATAGTAAAATATCCTAGTTTGATATTAAGAATATGATTTTATTGTATTTATTATTATGAAAACGAGCGTTTAAGATGGTCTAAGACATCGCAAATTTTATGTCATAGCAGATGGCATTTTTATAGATAGTTACTTATAGCAGCCGAAAAAACGGTAGAATGTGTTAAACTTTCGCCTTTCATTGTAGCATTTACCAGCAAGCGCTGAGACCACCTTTTGGTACTTCTCTCGTAGAGGTATGTCGCGCTTGCTTGGCTGTATCACTATTAAAATAAATACTGATAGCACACCGCTATTTATAATCTCTTATATACTTAATTTTATACCGACTTTTGACACATTAGGCATCCATGGCAGACAACGAAAAAACCGACGACTTACTCAATCAAACACCGCCACACAATATCGATATTGAAAAGGCCTTGCTAGCGTCTTTGATGAGTATCGAAGAGGCATACGATAAGATTGCAGATATCGTCACCAAAGACGACTTTTATGCAGGGCGACATCAGTATATTTTTGATGCTATTGCGCATTTGGCGGCGGTCAACGAGCCTTATGATACGGTCATGGTACATGACTGGTTAGAAGCACAAAAACTACTCAAAGGTGCCGGTGGTGACAGCTACTTAGCCGATATTTTGAGTCAAAGTCCTGCCACCTTGTTTAACCTCACCGCTTATGCGCAGCGCGTGCGCGAGCTATCGACCTTACGCCAGCTGATTACTACTGGCAATGACATGCTGACCCTTGCCTATAATCCCAAAGACCAAACGGTAAGCGATATCTTAGACAATGTTGAGGCAAAAATATTCAGTATTAATGAGCAACATAACAAACGCGCTGAGCAGCGTGGACCCGTTGGTATTACCTCAGTATTGACCAATGTTATTGATAAAATCCAAGAATTAAAATCCAATCCTGACGGCATGATTGGCTTACAAACGCCGTTTGTCGAGCTAAACAATAAGACTCAAGGCTTACAAGCGGGCGATTTAATCATTGTGGCGGCGCGTCCTTCTATGGGTAAAACAACCTTTGCGATGAACTTGGCAGAAGGGATTTTATTTAACGAAGATTTACCCGTGGTGGTGTTTTCGATGGAGATGCCAGCCGAGTCTATCGTCATGCGTTTGCTGTCATCATGGGGCGCGATTAATCAGACGCACCTGCGTTCTGGGCAAATGAACGAAGATGAATGGGCAAAAATGATGAACGCCATTCAGCATTTGCAGTCTAAGCATTTATACATTGATGACAGTACTGCCCTGCCGCCCTCTGAGCTACGTTCGCGCTGCCGCCGTATCGCTAAAAATCATGATGGCAAACTTGGCGCTATCATTGTCGATTATCTACAGCTGATGAAAGTGCCTAATCTTGATGGCAACCGTGTTGGAGAAATCTCCGAGATTTCTCGTAGCTTAAAAGCTTTGGCTCGTGAGCTTGAATGTCCGGTTATTGCCTTATCGCAGCTTAACCGTAGTCTAGAGAACCGTCCTAATAAGCGCCCTATCATGTCGGATTTGCGTGAATCGGGTGCGATTGAGCAGGATGCCGATTTGATTATGTTTATTTATCGCGATGAGGTTTATAATGAAAACTCAGACCACAAAGGCGTGGCTGAAATCATCATTGGTAAACAGCGTAATGGCCCTATCGGCACCATACGCTTGGGCTTTGAAGGGCAATTTACCCGCTTTATCAACCTGACGCCAGAATACTATCAAAACGTCAGCTTTGAAAATGATGAGTAATAAACAAAACGAACGATACGCTTAATAAGCGATTACTCATAAAAAATAGCCAGTGCGTCATCAGCCCAATTGATGACGCATTGGCTTTATCACTTTACTCATAAAATAACTTTGCTAATAAGCCAATTTTGACAATAATATAAGCTTGCTAATAGAGAAGGCAATTATGCGCACTATTACAATTAAACCAGCCGCCATCACCCATAATGTGGCTGAAGTTAAAAAACGGGCACCGACAGCTAAAGTCCTTGCTATGGTTAAAGCCAATGCCTATGGTCATGGCGTGGCCGCTGTTCTGCCAGCATTAAAACAAGCTAAACCACAGGCAGATGGTATCGGCGTCGCCACCTTGATAGAAGCCTTGGAAGCTCGTCAATTGGGCTGGGATAAAACCATTGGTCTAATCGAAGGCGCATTTACCGCCGATGAGTGGCAGCTGGCGATTGAGCATGATATTAGCTGCGTGATTCATCATGAGCCGCAGTTAACGTGGGCATTAGAAAACACCCCACCTACTACCAGCGCTACTAGCGTGGTTTGGCTTAAATACAATACTGGCATGAACCGCTTAGGGTTTAATGACCAAACCCTTATTCCAGCAGCCAAACGTCTGCATGAAGCCGGTTATCAGTTGGTTTTGACCACTCACTTTGCCAATGCCGATGACTGCGCTCATCCTCTAAACGCCATTCAAATCCAGCGCTTTAACGACATGCTGCAGACCCTAAAAGAAACGGTGAGTAGCGATGTAAAAGGCTCATTGTGCAACTCAGCGGGTATCGTCAATTTCCCCGAGCATCATCACGATTGGGTACGTCCGGGCATCATGCTCTACGGGAGTACGCCAGTCATTGATAAAAGTGCGCGTGATTTGGACTTACAGCCAGCGATGGAATTTAGCGCGCAGATTATCGCTCTACAAACGGTCAACGCCGGTGATGGTATTGGTTATGGCAGCCGCTGGACTGCGATGCAAGATACCAAAACGGCTTTGGTTAGTATCGGTTATGGTGATGGCTATCCACGGGTGGTGAGTGACAACGCTTATGTTTCTGTTATTGATGCTATCAACCATCAAAGCTATCCATGCGCGGTAGTCGGACGAGTGGCGATGGATATGATCGTCATTGATGTCAGCACTGTTCCAGAAAGCGTGGCTTTAGATAGTAAAGTGATACTTTGGGGTGATGCGCCGCACGTCGATGAAGTCGCCGCTCATGCTGAGACCATTAGCTATGAGTTGCTATGCCGCCTAAGCGCTCGCCCAAATCGGACCATAGCAAAATCATAATTGATAGAGTTTAATGTAATGATGGTTTGAGAGACGAATGAAGCAATGCAGCACTGCAGCACTGCTGAATCACGGCAAATTGGACATTTACATTAAGCCCAATTGCGCTATACTAAAAGTTTGTTGTCACACCAGTATACGCACTGACGCGATGCTATTAAAAAATGACAACGTATCATTTTTCATCGACTGCGATCGACTGCTAGGATTACTATGAGTTTGCGCCATTTTTTGACCCTATCTGATTTAACCAAACAAGAACTAGAAAACTTAATCAAACGCGCGAGCGAACTGCGTAAGATGCAACATGCTGGCGAGATATATCAGCCTTTTGTTGGTCGGACGCTTGGCATGATATTTGAGAAATCATCCACCCGTACGCGTATCTCGTTCGAGACTGGCATGGGTCAGTTTGGCGGTAATGCTATCTTTTTATCGCCAAATGACACCCAACTTGGCCGTGGTGAGCCGCTAGAAGATTCCGCTCGCGTCATCTCGAGCATGGTCGATATCATCATGATTCGCACCTTTGGGCACGAAAAAGTTGAGACCTTTGCGGAATACTCTAGTGTACCGATTATCAACGCGCTTACTGACGAATTCCATCCCTGCCAGCTGCTTGCTGATATGCAGACCTATTATGAGCATCGCGGTAGTATCGAAAATAAAATCGTCACGTGGGTCGGTGATGGCAACAATATGTGCGCCTCCTACATGCAAGCGGCCAATCAGTTTGGCTTTGAGCTACGTGTAGCAGCCCCTTATGGTTTCGAGCCTGACCCTGAGCTGATGAAACGCTTCTCGCATTGCGTCAGTATCGTTGAAAACGTCCAAGAAGCGGCGAAAGATTCAAACTTAATTGTCACCGATGTCTGGGCAAGTATGGGGCAAGAGTCTGAACAAAATACCCGTGCGCGCCGCTTTGCTTCTTATCAAGTGACGCCATCACTACTCGATAAAGCCGACCCTGAAGTGGTGTTTATGCATTGCTTGCCAGCCCATCGCGGCGAAGAAATCTCTCATGATATGCTCGATGATCCGCGCTCTGTGGTATGGCATGAAGCCGAAAACCGCTTACATGCGCAAAAAGCTTTGATGGAATTTTTATTAAAAGATAAAATTAAGCTGCCTGCCTAAAAACAAGCTGGTAAAGAGCATAACCTGAAATATTGATAAACCAGCACGTATAAAAATAACACGTACAAAAAAAGGCAGAGCATATTTATAGTGCTCTGCCTTTTTATTGTTTACAGCTTTATTTAGCGATAAGTTATAGCATTAAATTCTGTCAATAATACATTAGCGCGTTAAAGTCGTCACGCCATTACTGCCCGCTTTTAATAAGACATCGGCTTGATTGGCAGCAAAGATACCATTACAGACTACCCCAACGATATTGTTTAATTGCTGCTCAAGCTCTAGTGGGTTACTGACATCTAAGTCATAAGTATCTAAAATCACATTGCCATAATCGGTAACGAAATCTTCACGATATACTGGCTCAGCGCCCAAACGGGCTAATTGCCTTGCCACATACGAGCGCGCTTGTGGCAGCACCTCTATCGGTACTGGAAATTCGCGTCCCAACCATTCAACGCTTTTACTTTCATCAACCATGCAGATAAACTTATTAGATGCTGCAGCGACAATTTTTTCACGTGTGAGCGCGCCGCCGCCACCTTTAATCAATTGCAAATGCTCATTTACCTCATCAGCACCATCGATATAGACATCAAGCTGACCGGCAAAGTTTAAATCGACAATTTCGATACCAAGAGCGCGTAGCTTATCTTCGGTGACCTGTGAGCTTGCAACCGCGCCAGCAAGCCTTAGTGTCGGCAACAACTCAATCAAACAGTTAACCGTACTGCCCGTCCCCACTCCAAGTATCATGTCATCTTCAATATAGCTTAGGGCAGCTTTGGCTGCAGCTTGCTTTTGTGCTTGCTGATCACTCATCATAAATCCTTGGAAAAATAAACGTCTCACTCTAAAAGAGCTAAAATGATAAAAGAGGTAAAATGCGCGCTTATTATAACCGATGGCTTTAGGCGATGTTAGCGTAAAACCCATTCTAAATACTCATTGCCCCTTCTCAGAGCCCATACTTACTTTAATGTATTGATGGCTTGACCTTTAACCTTCAAAAAAACTCCCTATAAAATTTGCAATTGTGTCTTGCAAGATAGTGAAAATCAGCATAGGCTAATCTATTTCGTTTTTGTGCTTATCTATACTGGTTTATAGTTATTTATAGCGGCTAATTTATAAACACTGACTTTATAGCCATTTGCACTTCTTTTATTCATCTTCACTCTGTTTAGGAATTATTATGCTGTCACATTGGGTACGAGCCATCTTGCAAGCCACCGTCTATGACGTTGCCATTCAAACACCACTTGAAGCTGCACCCAAGCTGACCCAACGTTTTGCTAATGATATTCGATTTAAGCGCGAAGACCTGCAACCAGTAAAATCTTTTAAATTACGCGGTGCTTACAACCGTATTAGCCAATTGAGCGATGAGCAAAAAGCGCGCGGCGTCATTTGCGCCTCAGCGGGCAACCATGCCCAAGGCGTTGCTTATTCAGCGCGTAAGCTTGCCCTAAATAACATCATCGTGATGCCAACCACCACCCCTGACATCAAAGTAGATGCCGTTAGAGCACTCGGCGGTAATGTCGACTTGTATGGCGATAGCTTTGATGAAGCCAACCGTTATGCAATCAATCGCGCTGAGACTGAGGGTTTAACCTTTATTCCGCCTTATGATGATGAATTGGTCATTGCAGGACAAGGTACCATTGGTCTGGAATTAACCCAGCAATGGCGCAACATGGATTATGTATTCGTTGCTGTGGGTGGTGGCGGTTTGATTTCTGGCGTTGCAGCATTCTTGGGTGAAGTTGCGCCGCACGTCAAAGTCATCGCTGTAGAAGCAGACCAATCAGCTTCACTTAAAGCTGCTCTTGAAGCAAATGAGCGGGTCACGCTTAAGCAAGTCGGTCTGTTTGTCGATGGTGTTGCAGTCGCTCAAATTGGCGAGCTACCTTTTGATATCGTGCGTATGCAAAAAAGTGATAAATCAGGTCCTGTCGTCGAGCCTGAAGTGGTCACTTGTACCAACGATGAAGTCTGCGCGGCGGTGAAAGATATCTTTGAAGAGAATCGTAGCATCGTTGAACCTGCTGGAGCTCTACCCGTTGCAGGTATGAAAAAATATATCGAAGCCCATAACCTACAAGGTAAAAACTGCGTCGGTATCATTTGCGGTGCCAATATGAACTTTGACCGCTTGCGTTATATCGCTGAGCGTACTGAGATTGGTGAGAAAAAAGAAGCCATCTTTGGCGTGACCATTCCTGAGCAAACCGGCGCTTTCTTAAACTTCTGCCGTAGCCTACATGGCCGTAATATCACCGAGTTTAACTACCGTGCCGATAGCAAAAAATCACCAGATTCGATGGAACCTGCAGCAATCTTTGTCGGTATCGCCCTAAAAGAGGGCGACAAAGAGCGTCAAACGATTAGCAATCAATTGGCGGCTGATGGCTATGAAGCACACGACTTAACCGATGATGATATCGCCAAATCCCATATCCGTCATCTGATTGGTGGTCATGCACATGTCGAAAACGAGCAGTTATTAAAGGTAGTTTTCCCTGAACGTCCGGGTGCATTGCTGACTTTCTTAGAAAAACTGGGTGACGATTTTAATATTACCTTGTTCCATTATCGCAACCATGGCGCCGCTGAAGGTCGTGTGTTGGTCGGCTTGCAAGCTTCTGAGGGCAACTCTCGCCAACTACAAGATGCGCTTCTTGATATTGGTTATGACTGCACTATGCTTAATGACAATATTGGTTATCAGTTGTTTTTAAAATAGGTTTTTATAAGCAACGATGATGACGTATTGTGAGCGGCTTATCCTACTAGGATTGGCCGCTTACTCATATAGAGAGTACTATGCATATCCCTACCATTTTTGCCGAAGACAATTTTGATAATGTCATTGAATTTATTGCCGTCAATCCGTTAGCGACTTTGATTGCTCAAACTAAAGATGGCATCGAAGCCTGTCATATACCGCTGTTTTGGCATAACGACCACGCTAAATTCAATGCAGATGTTGGTTATGACTCTGCTTCCAATAAATCACACGGCTATCTTTATGGTCATTTTGGTCGTAAAAACCCTATTTACCAAGATGCCTTAACAGACAGTTCATGGTTAATTATTTTTCAAGATTCGGGGCATTACATTAGCCCCAACTGGTATCCAAGCAAAGCAAGAACCCATAAAGAAGTACCGACATGGAACTATCAAAGCGTACACATTCAATCTAAAATCGAGATGCTCGAAGATACCGATACGCTGAAATGGATATTAGCAACCATGACCGCGCAGCAAGAGGTGATATCCGATAACCCTTGGTCATTAGATGACGCGCCAGCTGCTTATATCGAGGCCATGTGTCGCGGTATTATTGGTTTTAGATTGCCTATCGATTCGATACAAGCTCAGTTTAAATTGAGCCAAAATAAAACCGTCGAAAATATTAATGGTGTGATAAACGGTTTAGAGCAGTTAAATACTAACAGTGCTGTAGCAATGGCTGCTAAAGTTACCAATCAGAACAATGGCTAATTT
Organism: Psychrobacter sp. DWR1-2-3; assembly: GCF_049896465.1. NCBI lineage: Bacteria > Pseudomonadati > Pseudomonadota > Gammaproteobacteria > Moraxellales > Moraxellaceae > Psychrobacter > Psychrobacter sp. DWR1-2-3. Next base: position 174,553 of record NZ_JAFCUJ010000002.1, on the reverse strand, counting down.
AAGTTGTCCTCATTCACCATAAAAACCTATTTTGAAATACTTTAATCGCTTAACGCTCTTTTAATCAGTAAAAACAACACCATTATTATCTTACGTTATTGATATCCATGAGGTTTTGATGAGTAAACACAATAAAAACCATAATCAGCCCGCACATAGCCAACCAGATGCCGTGCGTATGCGTCTTGATAAATGGTTATGGGCCGCTAGATTTTATCGCACCCGCACCCTTGCCAAAGAAGCCATCGAAAGCGGACGCGTCCATTATGCAGGGAGCCGCGTCAAAACCAGCAAAGAGATTGCCGTCGGGGATGAGCTCAGTATTCGCCAAGGCTCAGCAACCGCCATGACTGAGAAAACCGTGTTGGTTGAAGCGCTAAGCGCACAACGTGGTAATGCGATTGCTGCCCAAGCGTTATATTCTGAAACTGAGGAAAGCGAGGAGCGCCGCGCTTTTTATGCCGAGCAGCGCAAACTTGCCAATCTTGCCCGTCCAGATAATAAACCCAATAAAAAAGAGCGGCGTGATTTACAACGCTTCAAACACAACCAAGACTAAGGCTGTTATCCATACTGCTCACTCAATATTTATCGCTTTAACTTATTTTAATAATAAAGATGATAAATAAAGAGGGTTCATACAGACTATTTATGTAAGCTATTAAAGTCGGCAGCTTGCTATTATTGATAGCCTAATGTGACCCTATTGTTTTACCTCTACCCTTGCCATTCAACGTATTAACCGTTACGCTGATAGCCAATTAATTTACTCGATAACATGCTAATAAACCGCATTAATCATGCTGGTCTTGATAGCATGTTTTTTTGTTGTGATAAAAGGTCATTATATGCTAATTAAAGCGTCTACTCCCTCATCTGTGCTATTGGTTTGTTTGGGAAACATTTGCCGTTCACCGACCGCCGAAGAGATTTTTCGTCAGCAAGCAGCCATTGCAGGGCTAGCGATGAAAGTGGATTCGGCAGGGACTGGAGATTGGCATATTGGTCATGCGCCTGATGTACGGGCACAGCGCCATGCTAAAGCTCATGGTTATAACATTAATAAGCTGGTCGCGCGTCAAGTAAGCGCTGACGACTTTCGCAAATTTGATTTGATTTTGGCGATGGATGCGCAAAACTTAGCTGACCTGCAAGCCATTAAAGACAGCATCACTGACACAGATGGCAAACTTGCCAAACTGGCGCTATTTAGTGAAGAAGATCCAACCTACGGCGGCGACGATGTACCAGACCCTTATCAAGGTGATGGCGACGCTTTTGAAGAAGTCATCGAACGTATCGAATCAAGTGCCCAAGCGTGGATTGAAAGTTGGAAAACTGCTTAGAAATGATTAATAGTGCTTAGCAATAAAGCGCCATATTTCTGCTACCTTTATGCCGTGCATCCTTTATAATAAACTCCGCATGATTTCTTGTTTATTTGCCAGATAGGCTATGTTATGACCTCAGCTTTACGCCATGATTCCAATGCTCAACCTACGACATCGACTAACCTTAAGGTGAATGTACCACAGGCTAAGTCAGTCGATTTGTCCCATAGCAATACCATGGCATTGGCATGTGTGGCGGATATGGTCGTGACGCTTGCCGATGAGGCGCAACTTGATGCCTTTATGGCAAATCACGGAAAAGATGCAGAGCTTACTAAGCCGTTATTCGCGCTCTCTGGCGGTAGCAATGTTTTATTGCCAGCGCATCTAGATGCGATTGTCTTACGTCTCCAAATGCACGGTATCACTATAACGGCGCAAACAGACAGTCATGTCGATATCGAAGTGATGGCCGGTGAAAACTGGCACGATTTGGTGATGTATACCGTGGCTCAAGGTTGGTATGGACTTGAAAACTTGGCATTGATACCGGGTCTGACGGGAGCGGCTCCTGTACAAAATATCGGTGCTTACGGTGTGCAATTAGAAGATTGCTTAGAGTATGTTCGTGCTTATCATCTGCCAACCCACACTTGGCATCATCTAACAGCAGCAGACTGCCAGTTTGGCTACCGCGACAGCCTCTTTAAGCGTGCGCCTAATACTTGGCTTATCACTCGCGTGGGTTTTCGCTTACATACCGATGCCAATAAAATCCTTGCCAGCTATGGCGATGTGCAGACGGTCGCGCAGCGCTATGCAGAGCAGCAAGGGCGCATGCAGCCCGTACCTGCTGATGTCATGCAGGCGATTATAGATATTCGCCAACAAAAACTGCCCGATCCTAAACAGCTCCCCAACTGTGGTAGTTTTTTTCAGAATCCTATTATTCCTCAAGCGCAATTTATAGCGCTACAATCCGCTCACCCTACCATCGTTGGCTATCCAATGGCGGATGCCATGGTCAAGGTAGCGGCTGGCTGGTTAATTGAACAGTCTGGTTTAAAAGGTGGCGGTTTAGCGCCGATTATGACCCATCAACAGCAAGCCTTGGTGTTGACCAATCACAGCCCTTATCAAGCGACGCAAGCAGATGTGGCAAAGGCTCAAAATCATATTGCCAATATTGTCTCTGAGATATTTGCGATTGAATTATCACGCGAGCCGGTTTGGGTAAATGCTGACGGCTCTATTGGATTTGATGAGCATGTGGTCTAAACGATCATGGTCTAAGCGCTTATGGCGCTCTTACTTACGTTCAGCTGAGCGTATGATAAAGCTGTTTCGTATTATTAATGCCACCTTTTTACTGGGTTCAACGGCGGTTATTCTCGTTATTATCAGTTTATTTACCCCGCTATTTTCACAAGCGGTGATTTACCTTTTAGCCCATTTACCTTTACCAAAGATGCCGCCTGCCGCCATGAGCTCTCCACCGACCGCCTATGTGGTACTGGGCGGCGGTCTGACCAATGATAATAACAATCAAACCATCCTAAACAGTTATAGCCTCAACCGCGCCCGTACGGCGGCAACCGCCTATCATGATTTGCCGCTACCTATTGTACTGAGTGGTGCTGAGGCGCCTTGGCTTGGTCAGTGGCTTATAGAACACGGTATTGATGGGCTTATCAGCGAAAATGCCAGTATGAATACCTGTGAAAATGCGCGTTTTACTGCTAAGCGTATTCCTCTACATCATGTGTACCTGATTACCGATAGCTATCATATGGCGCGAGCAAGGAGACAGTTTGCCCTAAACGGCATCAATAGTACCCCAATCAATGCGCCTTTACCGGTCAAACGCGATTGGATGGAACCGGCACAGAACTTGAGTCATTCGCGGCGGGCAGTTTATGAAGTCGCCGCCTACTTACGTGATGTGATACGCCCACAAGCAAACTGTCGGCATGCTAAGGATGTGACCTCGCAGCAACTCTTAACCCCTAGAGGCAATGCCGTGAAAACGCCTACTGAATAACGCTTAGCTGGCATTCTCTGACCTAGTATTATTAGATTAGTATTATTAGATTAGTATTATTAGATTAGTATCATCAGACGACTATTATTGCCCCATTACCCACTGTCTCACTTTTAGTATTTATAGAACATTTAAAACACTTGCAATAAGTGTATAATATAAGAAACTGCTATTGAAGAGGTTTGCCATGCTCAGTATATTTTTATTAATTCCTTTAAGTTTAATGCTGTTCGTGGTCGCCATCTGGGCAATACGCTATGCGGTCAAATCAAACCAGTTTGAGGACTTAGATAATGCGTCACAGCGTATTATCTTGGATGATCGTCAAGAACGTCGGCAAACGATTCAAGCTCATACGCCTAGTGACGATATACCACAAGCTGATGACACGGCAGACTCCAACAAAGCCGACGATTGAGTGCTACTGATTCACCTTTTACCGATATCGTCTTAACAAAGCAAATAGCTATCAATAAAATTCAAACATATAGCCTTCCATATCTCATTTATACGTGACTGCTTTTATCATTTTTTTAGATAAATGATAAAAATAGGCTCACGCTTTACTATTTTTAGGAGAGACTCCCCATGACCACAGCTTTACTTGTTGCGGCATTACTAATGGGATTTTTTGGTTCACCGCATTGCTTAGGCATGTGTGGCGGGCTAGTAGCAGCATTTAGTCTATCGATGAAAGACGTGAGCCCTGCTAAGCGCCGCGCTTTGATAGCCACCTACCATTTCGGGCGTTTAAGCAGTTACGCATTTTTAGGTTTGGTCGCCGGACTTGTGGGTACCACGGTTTTAGAGCCATTAATGAAAGGCAATAGTACGCCTCGTATCTTATTGGGCTTGGTATTGGTATTTGTTGGTGTCACGATGCTTGGCGCGCCATTTTTAACCAAGCTTGAGCGTGTCGGCATGCGTTTTTGGCAGTATCTGAGTCCGCTACGCCAAAAAGTATTTCCACTTAATACCTTCCCACGTGCTTTAGCGGCAGGGTTATTATGGGGCTTCTTACCTTGTGGTTTGGTTTACGGTGCGCTACTCATTGCCGTCGTTGCTCACAACCCATTGGGCGGTGCGGCATTGATGTTTGTCTTCGGTTTGGGGACAGTGCCGATGTTGGTTGCCACTCATGAAACGGTTGGTTGGCTACGTGAGAAAATTGGACGCCTACGTTTAAGGCAAATTAATGGCGCTATCATGGTTTTATCGGGGTTAGCCGTCGTTTTCGTGCCTATCGCCATGTCCAGTATGCATGGTGACCATGGCGGTGGTCATAGCATGAACATGGAGCATGGTGAGCATACCATGATGAATGACACAGGTAATACCACCGACCACGATATGAGTCAGATGGACCATAGTATGCACAATATGAATGATGACTCAGCAGATATGGAACATCATCACTAACTAATTGCTGTTTAATATTCCTTTAAATTGATGGCATCTAAAAACAGACGTATAAAAAAGCCCTTAATCATGCATTAAGGGCTTTTTGCTGTTTAAATGCTTTAGAACTTAATTCAAAAAATTCTATTAAGGCTGCCACTGCTCAAGGCTAAACTTGGTATCTAAATGCTTTTCTAATGCAGGGATATTAAAGGCATCATCTTCGCTGACGAAGCTAATACTGATACCGGTTTGGCCCGCGCGTCCAGTACGTCCAATACGGTGTACGTAATCATCTGGCTGATCTGGCAGGGTGTAATTAATCACATGACTGACATCATCAACATGAATACCGCGTCCTGCCACATCGGTCGCGACCAACACAGAAGCATGACCATCTTTAAAGCGTTGCAGATATTTTTCGCGCTTTTGCTGAATCACATCGCCTGATAACATGACGATTCTATGTCCCTGACGCAGCTTATGATACAAGCGCTTAACCTGATCTTTACGGTTGGCAAAAATAATCACCTTCTCGACTGTGCTATCAGTGATGATACGCTCGACCGCTGCTAGTTTTTGATCTTCGGTTAATAAGTAAAAATGCTGATCGACCAATTCACTGGTCTTATGCTCAGGCTCAATTTCTACAAACTCTGGCTCATGCAACCAGCGATAAGCGAGATTCATCACATCTTGGTTAAAGGTGGCAGAAAACAACAAGCTTTGACGATCAGTATTCGGCGGCATACGACCAACCAAACGCTTGATATCAGGGATAAACCCCATATCGAGCATACGATCAGCTTCATCTAACACCAACACTTCCACGCGATCTAGATAGACCATGCCTTTGTGCATTAGGTCAATCAAACGACCTGGAGTGGCAATTAAGATATCCACATATTGGCGCTCAAGCTCATGCTGCTGAGTTTCATAATTGGTGCCACCCATGATACACACGCTGTGTAGCGAGGTATATTTGGTCAAAGCAATACAGTCGTCAAATATCTGCTGGGCAAGCTCACGGGTTGGTGCCATAACAACGGCACGTGGCTCACCTAAATAACGTTCTTCATCGGTAGCAAAAGGACGTTTTAATAACGCTTCCATAATGGTCAGTAAAAACGTTGCCGTCTTGCCAGTACCCGTTTGCGCCTGTCCGATGGCGTCTTGATTTGCCAATGTATGCGGTAATATCTGTGCTTGAATGGGCGTCAATTCAGTAAAACCTAAATCACTTACGGCACGTAAAGTAGGGTTTGATAACGGCAAATCCGTAAACGTCTTAAAAGTACTCAAAAAAATATCCTTGTGTGTGAATCGCTTGTCTATTATTAATAAATAAAAGCTTAAATGAATAAAAGCTCATGATAAGCGTTGGTTTTATAATACGACTGTCTGTTGTGAATAAGAAACATTGTGATTAGAAGCTACTACTTAAAAAAGCCCAGTCCGTAATCTCTAATCAGGCAATCTATAAAACTCATAAGCATAAAAAAGCCAAGCCCAACGCCTAAACTTACCAAATATGCTGCGTTCAACTCAACATAGGTAAGACAAGACGGGCTTGACTCAGTAGTATATCAGTAGTTTGTACAGACATTATAGCTGAACGGCGCTAATCACTGTAGCGATTACTCTTCTACTTTTCTGACTTCTTCAGCTTGCAGGCCTTTATCGCCTTCTACCACACTGAACTCAACCTTTTCGCCATCTTTTAGAGAGCGATAACCATCACCTTGGATTGCGCGGAAATGGACAAAAATATCTTCGCCGCTATCACGTTGAATGAAACCAAAGCCTTTTGAGTCATTAAACCACTTAACGATACCTTGCTCACGAGCTGACATAATATTACTTCCTAAAAAGTCACTTAACCCCAAATTCCTTTGCGAGATTGCATATAAACGGGGTTTAAGATTATGAAATCAAAATGTAAGAGTACTACTCTACATACCATCATCTGCACATAAAGCGTGTTATTACCCTCTTTATGATGCAGCCTATAGTAAAATTACTATGGTCAGTGTAGGTTCATATCAAAATTGCTTTATGCACTTTAATAGTTAGCCCAACTGACATTAGCAACAAATAGGTAATATTTGTTGCGTAAAAAATATCATAGCACGGGTTTTTAGCAACATAAAGACTTTTAACACGATTTTTAGCCCCTAGGATAATTTTTCATGTTATTTTTTATTACATGGCTGCCAAGCTGTTATCATAAAAGGATAAGCGCTTATCTATTCGGCTAGTTTTATTCTTCGGATAACTTTACTCTTAAAACCTTACAGCAAAGTTATCTTATACGGTCCTACTATGGACCCATAGCGATAACGACAACAATACTTATAAATAAAATACCACTTTATAAAGATAGAGACTATTATGACCACACCTTCTCAGTCAGCAGTGACCGACAAAACCTCTAATCAAGAAACTCTTATAAGTTCAAATGACATAAGTGCAAATGACATAAGTTCAAACAACATAAGTGCAAACGCCAAAACGCATAAGCTGTTGCTTATCAATGGTGTTAATTTAAATTTGTTGGGTAAACGTGAGCCTGAGATTTATGGTCATACAACCCTTGCTGATATTGAGAAAAGTTTGGTCGCACGGGCAGCCAAATATGGCATTGAGCTGATTTGCATTCAATCAAACCATGAAGGCAAGCTTGTCGATGAGATTCAACATTATGGTCTGTTAGCAGAGTCAGCAGCGCAAGTAGATGCGATTATTATCAATCCTGCTGCCTTTACTCATACTTCGGTTGCGATACGGGATGCATTATCGGCGACACAAAAACCCTTTATAGAAGTGCATTTGTCCAATGTTCACGCCCGTGAATCGTTCCGGCAGCATTCTTATTTTAGTGATATAGCCGTCGGCGTTATTTGCGGCTTAGGGCATTTAGGCTATCAGATGGCATTAGATTATTGGCTGACTCATACTTATGATTTGAAGTTAGACAGCTAATGATTTATCACTTGATGCTTGTTATTAAAACCTTATTGAAACCTTATTTATTAACCAATAAAAAACCGTCATACTGTTAAGTTATAAGCGAAAATCTATAACTTATAAGCAGCATTAAGATACGCATACTGTTGCTTTTGGCACATTTTTTGGCACACTAGTTAAACAGCAATCCTTTGCTTAAAATAATAACATTGGGGCTTAGTAAATAAACCCACTATATGGTGACATGAATGGCAAAATCGTCCGGAAAACGCTTTATGAAACTCGCTGGCATGACCGCCAGTATTGCCGGCAAAGCCGCAAAAAACTCATTAAAGCATCTATCAAGTGACGAAGAAAAACGTCTACAAGCGCGCTCAGAGCTGATGCAAGATGTCGGTGTTCAGATAGCTGAAACGCTTGGCGAAATGAAAGGCGCGGTGATGAAAGTGGGTCAAATTGCCTCGCAATATAAAGATGTGTTTCCGCCGGAGGTTGCAACGGCTTTAGAGAAGCTGCAAAAAGATGCACCGCCGATGCCGTATGCGCAGATACGTGCTCAAGTTGAACGTGAGCTTAACGCACCAGTTGCTGAGTTATTTACTGAATTTGAAGAAGCACCCTTTGCCGCCGCCTCAATCGGGCAAGTGCATAGAGCCGTTTTGCCATCTGGACAAAGGGTGGTGGTAAAGGTTCAATACCCTGATGTCGATGAGAACTGTGATAGCGACCTGAAGCAAGTACGCATGGCGCTAAAAATAGCCGGCGTGCTCAATATGAGTAAACAATTACAAGAGCAGTTATTTCACGAGATTCGCCAAAGCTTGCACGATGAGCTCGACTATATTAAAGAGGCGCACAACCTCCAAGTATTTGGTGCGTTTCATGCAGAAGACGACGGTCTTATTATTCCTAAAGTGATTGGTAGTCATTCATCTAGACGGATTTTGACCTTAACCGAAGAGATGGGTGAAACGCTAACGGTCGCCGCGACGTGGGATAATGCTATCAAGCAAAAAATTGCTGAGCGCCTGTTCCATTTTAGCGCAGGGCAACTATTTGGTTTATACCGCATGCACTGTGACCCACACCCTGGCAACTTTGCTTTTCGCACCGATGGCAGTGTGGTCGCTTATGATTTTGGCGGAATTCGCAGTTATAGCCATAGCGAAGTGCAATTATTTAGGCGTTTTGCCAAGCATGCTTTAAAGGGTGATGTGACCGCGCTTGAGCAAGATTTAATCGCCCTAGACATTCGCCGTGATGACGAGAAAGTTGTGCCGGGTGAGTTTTATCAGAAATGGCTAGAGATTGGCCTTAAGCCTTTATCCGTAAAGCCTTATCAAGAAGGTGCATTTGATTTCGGTAGCAGCCAGACCCATCACGAAGCCATCGCCCAAATGCGTACTTCTTTAAAGTATTTTGGTCAGTTCCAGCCATCAGCGACGACGATGATGCTTGACCGTACGATTTCGGGTCAGTATTGGAATTTGGTCAATCTGGGCGTGGTGATAGATTTATCACCACTGGTTGCTGAATATATAGACTATTAGTACTTAAAAGCCCGATAATTTTAAAAAGCCATATAAGTCGCGTTAATAAACACTAAACATGCAGGGCATGACCGCAGCGATCGCAGAAATCCGCTCCTACGGCGTGGCCAAATTTTCCGCAGTTTGGACAGGCAATAGGATTGAGCTGTGGACGCATATTACGCGCCAGCTCAGCGGTAAAGATACCCGTCGGTACGGCAATAATCGCATAACCGGTAATCATGACCATAGATGCAATTGCTTGCCCGATGGGCGTTTTTGGTGACATATCGCCATAGCCAGTGGTGGTGACCGTTACCACCGCCCAATAAATAGAGATTGGGATACTGGTAAAACCATTTTCTGGCCCTTCTACCACATAGACGACTGCACCAAAAATAGTCACCAGCAATACCAAGGATAAGAAAAATACCGTGATTTTCTGCTGGCTGGTTTTAAGTGCTGAGGCAAGAAAACCCGCTTGCTGCATATAAGTGTTGAGCTTGAGCACGCGAAATATACGCAAGATACGTAGTATGCGAATCACGAGCAAATACTGTACACCACCAAATATTAAGCTTAAATAGCTTGGCAATACCGACAATAAATCAACTATCCCAAAGAAGCTAAAAGTATAACGAAAGCGATTGGGCGCTGAAAATAGCCTTAAGATGTATTCAATAGTAAACAAAATGGTAAAAAACCATTCTGCATAGCGAAATATGGTGCCATATTGCAAACGCATGTACAGCACACTATCTAGCATCACTACGCCGACACTGGCCAAAATCGCAATCAGCAATACGATATCAAACAGCTTACCCAAACGGGTATCCGTGCCTTCGATAATAATATGAATGCGGTTACGCAAATGAGTAATGGCTTCGGCAGTTGGTTGCTTCATAGAGTCAATAAAGTCACAAGATCAATGGTTATATAGAACCGAACGTTTTAGGCTGGCATGGACAAGCTAAGGTTGGTCAAAATGCGCTAAAGTGGTTTATAATATTGCAAATATTGTTGCTCTCGACCGTCATCGTAAGAATTGATGATGGGTCAAAATATAGAAAATAGCAGTGTAGCAAAAAAGCGCACCAAACGACATACAAATCGTTAACTGGCCGATAGGTCTATTACACTGTATTAACAGCACAATCATATAATAAGAATACCTCATCAGGTATAAAAAGTTGCTACTGATGTATAGTCCTAACAACTTTTTTATCCGCACTATAAATAACACGTAAAACTTAAGGATGTCATATGGCAGGCCATTCAAAATGGGCAAATATCAAACACCGTAAAGCCCGTCAGGATGCGGTAAAAGGTAAAGTCTTTACCAAAATTATTCGTGAAATTGTTTCTGCTGCCAAGCAAGGTGACCCCGACCCTGATAAAAACCCACGCTTGCGTGCCGTTATCGAAAAAGCACTGTCAGTCAATATGACACGAGATACCATCAATCGCGCGGTTGCTCGTGGTACAGGCGGCGATGACAATGATAATATGGATGAGGTCAGCTACGAAGGCTATGGTGTCGGCGGCGTCGCAGTATTGGTCGAAACCTTGACTGATAACCTGAACCGTACGGTCAGTGAAGTGCGTCATGCTTTTACCAAAAACGAAGGCAACCTTGGCACCTCAGGCTCAGTGGCTTATCTATTTACCAAGCGCGGCGAAATCACCTTTAACGATATCAGCTTAGAAGAAGAAGTTATGCTAACAGCCTTAGACACTGGGGCACTTGATATCGAAAACGACGGCGAGTCACTACTGGTCATCACTGAATGGGAAAGTTTCGGTCAAGTCAAAGATGCGCTCAATGCGGCAGGTCTGGTCTCTGACAATGCTGAAGTGACTATGTCACCCTCTACCAGCGCTGAGATAGACAACGTTGAAGATGCCGAAAAAGTCATAAAAATGATTGATATGTTAGAAGATATCGACGATGTGCAAGAGGTCTATAGTAATGTGACTTTTTCAGATGAAGTTATGGCGCAGCTTGAGCAATAGTTCGAGCAATAGTTTCTAAGCAATATAACCATTTATCAACACCTTATTGATTATTAATAAAAAGGCGAAACATATTTAATGTTTCGCCTTTTTTAGTGTTTAAGCGCGGGTGATGAGCACTTTTTCCATGCTAAGTTTTGTAGCTCACCCCTTCCAGCGCTAACAAATACGCTTTCTTGTCTAAGCCGCCTGTATAACCACCAAGCTTACCATCGCTGGCAATTACTCGGTGACAAGGAATGATGATACTAAAGGGGTTTTTACCATTGGCATTAGCAACCGCACGAAAGCCTTTAGGATTACCTACGCGCTGCGCCAGTGTGGCATAGCTAATCGTTTCACCATGCTTGATGCCTTGTAACGCCCGCCATACCTGTTGTTGAAACTCAGTGCCTAAGCTTATATCTAATGGCAAATCAAATACTTGACGCTTACCCTCAAAATACGTGATTAATTGCGCTATCGCTTCTATAAGTAGCGCTTGAGAAGGCACGTCTTTGCTTAGGCTGTTTTGAGCGATAAAGGTAAAATCTTGATCGACAAGCCCATAATGCTTTTTAAGTTTAGGAATGGATTTTGAGCTGTGCCAAGAATCGCCCACCTGCAGCCAATTGACTTCGACCAGCTTAGGGCTGCTATCCGCTAGCGCACTAGCAATCAGTACTAACTGGTGCGACTCAACAGCTGCGATGGTGACTATCATGATTCTTCCCTCTAAACACTCATATTTTTAACACTTATTTATTCATTGAAAAAAACTACCAAGCGCTACTCTTTATCGTCAGTCTCAAATAGCGCTGCGACAAACTGTTTTGGACTAAAGGCGCGCAAATCATCAATCGACTCACCGACCCCAATATAACGAATCGGCACATCCGAGGTTTCAGCGATATTAAAGACCACACCACCTTTTGCAGTACCGTCTAATTTAGTAATAGTAATGCCGGTTAATGGCACGACTTTGTTAAACAATTCCACTTGGTTAATCGCATTTTGACCCGTGCCAGCGTCGAGGACAATCATACCTTCATGCGGCGCGCTTGGATCGGCTTTACGCATCACGCGCACGACTTTTTCAAGCTCCGCCATCAGGTGGGTTTTATTTTGCAAGCGCCCTGCGGTATCAGCGATTAATACATCGATATTTTTTGCTTTGGCAGATTGCATAGCATCAAAGATAACAGAGGCGCTGTCAGAGCCATGACCTTGGGCGACGACAGGAATGTTATTGCGTTCACCCCAGATTTGTAGCTGTTCAGTCGCGGCAGCTCGGAACGTATCGCCAGCTGCCAACATCACTGATTTACCTTCACCTTGTAGACGCTTAGCAAGTTTACCAATAGTCGTGGTTTTACCAACACCATTCACGCCCACCACCAAGATAACAAAAGGTTTTTTACTGGTATCAATAACGAGTGGCGCAACTTTTGGCGTTAAAATATCGACCAGCTCAGTTTGTAAGGCTTTATATAATGAATGGGCATAAATCAAATCGCCACGAGCGGTTTGCTCAGTGAGACTTTTGATAATACGGTTGGTTGCATTGACACCGATATCAGCCACCAACAGCTGGTCTTCAACCTCTTCTAATAGCTCATCATCAATCTCTTTACCACCGATAAGAATACTGACCATACCTTCGGCAAGATTTTTACGTGACTTACTTAGTCCCGTTTTCATGCGATTAAACCAGCTGCCTTTTTTCTTATTTTCCTCAGTCTGTTTTGACTCTTGTGACTCTTCTGTCGCGGCTGATAACTGCTGTATCTCGGTTTGTGCTTTATTTATAGCACTGGTATCACTAGTGGCAGATGTAGCGCTTGGTCTATCGCCCAGATGATCTTGCAAAGGCATGGTAGGAATGGTAGTTGTAGGCTGCGATGGAAGAGCGGCTTTATTAGTATTTACAGCGCCTGTTGCAGTTTCTACAGTAGATTCTAAAGTGTTTTCAGAAGAACTTTGTTTTTCTATCTCAACGATGGGCGTACCTAATGCTATATCTGCTGTATTACTCTTTTCTGCATCACTCTTTTCTGTATTACTGCTTGCAACGCTGTCTGACGCATCGACGATGGGTACCGTTTGCGCTGGCAGACTGGGTAAGGTAATATCATCGTCATCCAAATCATCAAGACCGCCGTCAAGGTTGATGACCACACGATTGCTATTATTGGGATTATTCATAAGCTTGCCCTAAAAGTTATCATTATCAGTAATTTGGTTTAAAGTGACTGTTTTTAAAGTAACTGTCTTTAAAGTGGTTTTTTAAAATGGCTGTTTTAAAATGACTATGCCGCCCGCTTTTTATTATTTAACGGGTGATTATTTTTAGCCTAGTTTAGCATAATTCAAGTGGTGCTTAGCCTTTAGCATTGTAGAGCACTGTCAAATTGTAAAAACCTGTCAATCCATAACAAACAGCCATGCCAAAAACCGTGCCAAACAGACTGTCATAAGCATTATAAAAAACATGCTAGCAATCATACGCTGGTCTAAGCAAGTTTCGCTTAAGGTTTGGACACAAAAATCTGACCTTTGATAGGCCAAACTTCGCCTACTCTTAGCGAGCGCTAAACCGTTGTATTTTTTAATTTACTCAACCACTTATATTGGAAATGACCTATGTTATCACTATCGAATAACTATAAAAAAATGACCCAAATGGGCGCCGCCGTGCTTCTCGCTACCATTGCATTATCGTCAACAGGCTGTAGCACCACTCAAGAATTTAAGCCGACCGCTAGCGTCATGGTTGGGGCGCATAAGTCGTTATAACGGTTTTATGCTCATAATAACGACGTACATTACTAGATGCATTAACATACGCTCTTCTCATTCTATAAATCAGTTACTTATCAGCTGCCTTTTTATATAAGTAGAACCTATCATGTCATTGTCACTGCCTTCATCACTGTTTCTGCCATCATCTGCTCACTCTCTACGCCTTGCCTGCGCTCTAGCTATGGCCACTACCCTTGCGGCTTGCCAAACCAGCGCGATTTCTTCGGCGAGTGAAGTTGCCACAAATAAAAATACTACAACTACAGATGTGATAAATAAAAACCAAACACTTAAAGATGCTGAGCAATCTTCAGCGCTGACCATGGATATGTCTGGTCGCCATGAATACAAGCTCGCAAATGGTCTAAAGATAGTGGTCAAAGAAGACCACCGCGCGCCTGTGGTCATGACCCAGATTTGGTATCGCGTCGGGTCAGCAGATGAGCCACTTGATAAAGGCGGCATCTCTCATGTGCTAGAGCATATGATGTTTAAAGGCACCACTGATGTGTCAAGCGACGATTATGAGCGTTTGATTGCTAAATTTGGCGGCGTTAATAATGCCTTTACCAGTTACGACTATACTGGCTATTACGAGCTATTCCCTGCCAATCGTTTGCCGTTAGCTTTAGAGCTAGAAGCGGATCGCATGAAAAACTTAATATTTGATGACAAAGCGTTTGCCAAAGAGCATCAAGTGGTGATGGAAGAGCGTCGTCAACGTACGGATGACAACCCCCTTGCCAAAGCTTATGAGTCCTTTCGCTTACTGGCATTGCCGAACAGCCCGAAAGGCGAATCGGTCATTGGACCCATGAGCGAGCTTGAATCAATCACCCTAAACGATTTAAAAGACTGGTATAAAATATGGTACGCGCCCAATAATGCGACGTTGGTTATCGTCGGTGATGTCGAACCAACCGAAGTATTGGCGCAGGTTAAACGTTACTTTGGGGCGCTAAAACCAAGCGCGCTACCCAAGCGTCCTGCGGTCACGCAAAAGGGCTTTCGCGGTTATCAGCAAGTAGAATCTGAGCAAGCGGTGCAAGTGCCAGTTTTATTAATGGGTTATAACGTGCCCAGTCTGGTGAGCGCTGGTGCTAATAATGAAAAACAAGCCTATGCGCTATCACTTGCTCAAGATGTATTAGATGGTGGTCTATCAGCGCGGCTAGAGAGCAGGTTGGTACGCGAGCAAGGACTACTTACTACGGTAGGTACGTCTTACGATTTGCTTGATCGCGGCGATGGACTGTTTTTGATACAAGCCACCCCGCGTGAAGGCATCAGCTTAGCGCAAGCACAACAAGCCATTATCAATGAGATTAATAAGCTATCGACCGACCCGATTGCTGCCGATGAAATCGAGCGCGCCAAAACCAATACTGTCACCGGTTTGGTGTATGCACAGGACAGCATGGAAGGTCAGGCGCGTATGATTGGCTCACTGCAATCTATCGGTCTTGATGATAGGTTACTGGCCAAATTGCCAACCAAGCTTGATAGCGTAACGATTGCGGATATCCAAGCGGCAAGTAAAAAGTATTTGGTCAAAGACAATTTAACGGTGATGCATATCATCCCGCCCAAAGAGGGTGTTAAAAAAGATAATATTAGCCAAGATAAGATGAGCAAAGATACCGTTAGTAAAAATGATGCTAATAAAGAAACGGCAAGCAAAGCTAAATAACATCAACATGCTCTCTAGTTACCTTGGCAAAAACCCGATACTTATGACCTTATTAATAAGAAGAAAGACATGACTCAAATACCTTTTCTTAAGAAAACCAAATTCTCATCTAATGTTAAGCAGCTTCCTTATTTGAGTGCTTGTGCATTCTTTGGGATGATGACCTTGACTACTATCGCACAGGCAGATATGGCAGGTGGCGAAGATGCTCGCACGCCGGCTGCCGCAGTCGATACCAGCGCGCCTATTGCCGCTTTAGCTAAGCTTAGTAGCCTTGATAATGCCAAACCTTTAGAAGTCACTGTTCCAAAGATTCAAACCTTTAAGACCAAAGCCGGTATTCCTGTGCTTTTTGTACCGACGACTACCTTACCCATTGTCGATATTGATTTGCGCTTTAACGCCGGTAGCGCACGTGATGGCAGTATCAGTAAATCAGGCTTTGGTATCGCCAATATGACCGCAACGATGCTTGAACAAGGCTCCAAACGCTTAGATGAAAATGAGTTCACGCGGGCGGTCGAAACCTTGGGTATCAATCTAAGCAGTGGCGCTTATAAAGACATGTTTATTGTCTCGTTGCGTAGCTTATCTGATGATAAGCATTTACTGCCTGCCGTTGACTTAATGACGCAAATGCTTACTGAACCCAGCTTTGACGAGCAAATATTAGCCCGTAATAAAGCACGCTTACTGGTCGGTTTACAACAGCAAAAACAAGACCCAGGCAGTCTTGCTAGCATTGCCTTTAGCAAGGCACTCTATGGCGACCATCCTTACGCCCATCCATCGGTTGGCACGCTTGAAACGGTTCCTAATATTAAAAGACAACAGTTAATCGACTTTAAAAACCGCTATCTAGTCGCCGCCAATGCGTCGCTTGCCATGACTGGTAATTTGACTTTGGCACAAGCAAAAAATTTGGCTGAAGAAATAACGGCTGACTTGCCAGCGGGCCAAGCGGCGACTACCCTACCCGAACCAAAACCATTAACCCAATCTCAGCACATTCATATTCCGTTTCCTAGTAGTCAAACCACGGTATTAATGGGGCAATTGGGCGATAAGCGCGCCACTGACCCCCAAGCGCAGCAAAAGCAAACCAACTTTGCCGTCGGTAATGAAGTATTAGCAGGAGGCGATTTTAACGCGCGCTTGATGACCGAAGTCAGGCAAAACCTTGGTTATACCTATGGCATTTCAGGCTCTATGAACCCGATGCTGGCGCGCGGACCTTATCAGATTGGTTTTTCGACTCGTAATGATAAAGCGCGCGCGGCGATTGATGCCAGCTTGGCGGTGATTAATGAGACGTTAGATAAAGGTATCACCAGCGATGAGATGAGATTGACCACGGATAATTTAAAAAACAGCTTCCCGATGGGTTTCGCCAGTAACGCAGGAATCAATAGTCTACTTGGCATGATGAATTTTTATCAGCTACCCAACAGTTATCTGACCAATTATGTCAGTCGTATCGAACAGGTTAAACTGTCAGAGGTCAACCAAACCCTGCGCGACACCTTAAAACCTGACGACTTTTTAATCGTTACCGTTGGTGAGGTTAACCCTTGGGATGAGAAGACGTCTAAGAAAAAACAATAAGCCTGATAGCATGTTTTTTATAGGCGTTTAAGAATATCGATTGAGCATTGATATACCTTTATTGATAATCAATTATCTATAAAAAATAAAATCGAAAAAAGCTCAGCCAGTAAATATTACTGGCTGAGCTTCTTTAATTCACGATATAGTTTTTAAAAACATACTATTTAATAGCGGCAAGCAGAGCTGCTACTGGCATGATTAAAGCCCCATTTACGATAACCATCAGTATCCAGATGAATTGCACCGGTAGAGTATAATCCTAGGCCAAAGTTGTGCGATTGACCCTGATATTGCCAAAACTCACATAAGCTGTCTTGCATGCGACTCAATTGCCATGGACTACTTTCATATTCTGGCACCCAAATATCCATCGCGCCGGCGGTCATATGCTTACTGGCGTTTGCCCCGCCTGCACAGCCATTTAACCCAGGACTGCGATAGACTGAACGTATCTCGGTATTGGCAGGCAAGATACCTTGGTTTTTGAGCTGACTATAAAGCTGCAAGGTCGGCACAATATTCGCCCATAGCTCCTGCGGCGGTAGCTGATAAGGCTCATAGCCGCATTTATCCCAACTACGGGCAGTCGTTAGCAGCTGTGATAAGGGCGGGACGTTTTGTGCCCCCACTCGTGAGCTTAAATAGCGCTGATAATTGGTCACTTGTCCGGCGCGGTAGCTATTACTATTTAACCACGTATTAAAATCCATACTGGTAAAATCGTTATAATTACTATTTCCGAAGTTATTATTACCAGTGTTATAAGTGGTGTTATAACGTGGCGTAACTTTATTGGTAATGACGCGTTTGCTCTCTTCTATCGACAAACCACTATCAAAATTAAATTCACGCTGTTTTTGTTGAATGAGCCCTTGCATACTATCGCCGCTTAAGCTATTTGACCCACTTCTGCCCTCGCTTAATATTGTCGCGCCGCCACTATAACTATTGCTTTGACTGCCATAATTTCTAGCAGGCGTGATATAGGCGTTAGAAGTGCTATCAGTAACGCTACTGCCATGGCGGATTTGGATACGGCGCTCACTATTATCACTTATAATAGCGGCAGAAGCCGAGACACTGCTGGCACAAATACATAGGGCAATAACAGGCTTATATATTTGCCTATAAACAGATTTTTTTGTCTTTATCATTATTAGAAACTACCGCTAAAAACGTTTTATCGATACTATCAAATTTTAAGCAAGCAGGCTAAACTATCGCAGCGAATCAGCGGTCACCTATTCGTTATTAACACTTATCCTTATAATGTTCATATTGACGTTACTTTATTACCAGCAAGTTACTTTATTCGCTATTATCTGGTTAAATGAACGCCTTATAATCACCGCTTGCTTGGTGATTAGTTGCTTAATTGCTTAATTGCTTAATTGATGAGCTATTATCCGTCAAACCCGACTTTTCTTTCACACCAACTGCCAGTCACATTTTGCCTATGTCTTCTAACCCGCAATACCGTTTTTCACGTCAGAGCCATCATCTAGGTCAAGGTCATGCGCCGACACTATGGCAACGTACTCATATTGACCCGTGGCTAACCTTACTGCTATTAACGGTTTGCTGTATTGGTTTGACAATTTTATACAGCGCATCCGGCCAAGATAGCGACATGGTCATACGCCAAATGGTCAGCTATGGCGTTGCCTTTACGGTGATGTTTATCATGGCGCAGATACCGCCTAGCCTCTATCGCACCTTTACCCCCATATTTTATGTGTTAGGGCTGATATTATTGGTACTGGTTGATATCATTGGCGAGGTGCGCATGGGTGCGCAGCGCTGGATTAACTTACCGGGATTTGGCAGTGTGCAGCCTTCAGAGTTTATGAAACTTGGCATGCCGATGATGTGTGCGTGGTTTTTATCCAAACGTGACTTACCGCCCTCACTATCCAGCATTGCCATCACTTTGGCGTTAATCGTAGTGCCGGTATTGTTAATCGCTAAAGAACCTGACCTTGGTACTTCATTACTGGTCGCTGCCAGTGGCATTTTTGTGTTGTTTTTGGCGGGGCTTTCGTGGCGATTGATTGCGAGTGCAGCGGCTTTGGCGGTACCTTTTGTCGCTTTCGCTTGGAACTTTTTATTACATGATTACCAACGTACGCGCGTCTTAACCCTATTTAATCCTGAGGCTGATGTACAAGGAGCTGGCTGGAATATCATTCAATCTAAAACCGCTATTGGTGCAGGCGGCCTTACTGGCAAAGGCTATCTTGAAGGCACGCAGTCCCATCTACATTTTCTACCAGAAGGTCATACTGACTTTATCATTGCCGCATTTTCTGAAGAATTTGGCCTGCTTGGCGTGATATTACTCATGTCTATTTATGCCTGTGTGCTGACTCGTGCCTTATATATCGCATTCAGCCATCCTGATACCTATAGTCGATTATTGGCAGGCGCGATTGCTATGTCCTTTTTTGTCTATGTTTTCGTCAATGTCGGTATGGTCGGCGGCATTTTGCCGGTTGTCGGCGTGCCTTTGCCTTTTATTAGTTATGGCGGTACAGCTATCGTTACCTTAATGGCAGGTTTCGGCTTATTGATGTCAATCCATACTCATAAATCTGATTAATGCTTTTTTAAGCAACTTGCAAATTTAAACAGCTTGCAAAGTGAATTATGTATAGCAATTTTTATGCTTAATGGCCGTTTTAGCATTGGTTAAAATAACGACACAAACACGCTATTAAGCATCCAATTTAGTCATTTAAAAAGTCATTAGGCAGCAAATCGGTGGGCAAATTTAGGAAGAATTTGCCATCAGCATTCATTCAGCCTTTATTCCATATCAACACAGAATTTGCAAAATTAGGCGGACATTTGTTGTTTTAACCTAGTTTTATTTGTAATCAATTCTACATAGATTGTCATAAAAACCCTAACATCACGCACTTATTAATAATGATAAGTCATTGTTATTCTTACAATTTATACCAATAACCTACCAGCTACAACCCTATAAAAACCCACTATTAGTCCATTCATACTGAGAGGTTTTATTCCTTGTTTTTTACAAATAATTGCGTTAACCTCGTTTTATGGTAGATATGATACATAACCCGTACATAGCTACTAACAAACTTATCATTCAATTATATTGTCGTTGTAGCTCCTCCGTATAGTTAGCAACTTGTAGATTTCAGACTTTCAAAGTTACTACTTAATTAACGGTTTAATAACAAAGTAATACGTAATACACTTTAAACTCTTTATTAATTTAGCATTGTGTGAAAGTTTGGTAATCGAATAGCAGCATCCCATTTTAGTGGTTGATGCGTTATTTAATTCATATTGTTAACTATCATTTGAGCGTGTCATAAGTTAAGTTTGGTGATTTGTCCCTAAATCATAAACGCCTACTCACTTATGATGATGAAATAAAAATTACCATATATTAAAATTTATTGAAGCCGGGCGGTAACGTCAGTCATTATGAGAAAGGTGATTGATCTCGGTTTTAGGGTTTGCGGCTGGGTTAGATTGGTCTAACGCTGCCTCGCTCCATCTAAGAGGTTTTTAGTGTTAAGTTTTGATGTATAAGTTATAGAGGTACTTATGAATAAGCGTTTATCTGGTTTACTTACAATGTCAGCGGTTTTATTTGCTGGCTCTGCAGTCGCTTCTAATGCAAATGCGGTAGAATCAAAAACCTCCCTTGCAATGATCTCGCAAGATAACGCCTCCCATATTGACCGTGTACTCGGTGAACTTAGTCGTCAGCACGACGGCGCATCAAGCTTAGTTAAGTCTGCCCGCCAACCTACTTCATTGGCACTGAGCAGCTCACTGTTGGCCAGTGACACCGCACAAGTATCTAAAGACGAAGATGTACTAGAACGCCTAACAGCAGTCGCCTCTAACTCTGTGAGCAAATTCAAGCAAACCGGCTTAGCCTCTTGGTATGGTCGTCAGTTTCATGGTCGCAAAACCGCTAGCGGTGAGACTTTTGATATGAATGGCCTAACCGCTGCGCACCGTTCGCTACCACTGAACTGCTACGTTAAAGTGACCAATAAAAACAATGGTAAAAGCGTTGTGGTAAAAGTAAATGATCGTGGTCCATTCCATGGTAACCGTGTGTTAGATTTGTCTTATGGTGCGGCCAAGCAACTTGGTATTACCGGTAAAGGTGTGGGTAACGTGGCTATTGAACGTGTTTCAGGCCCATCCTCTTAAACCATTAACGTCTTAGAACAATAGCGTTTTAAGCCCTTAACGGTTTCGTATAATAGAAAAATCGTACTTTTAGCTTCAAATAAAAAGCGCCTAACTCATTCAAAGTTAGGCGCTTTTTTGTTGTGTAAATTTTAATTATGAATATAAAAGGGTTTGCTATTAAAACCTTATAGCTCAAACGCGCGTTCAATCGCATCATCTAAGCGTTCTACTGCAATCACATTAATACCTTTGAACTGCGGTGCGTCTTTGGCAGGCGCATTGGCTTTAGGAATAATCGCATGTTTAAAGCCATGTTTCATTGCTTCTTTTAAGCGTTCTTGACCATTAGGTACAGGGCGAATCTCACCTGACAAACCAACTTCACCAAATACGGCAAGTGATGAGGGTAAAGGTTTTTCTTTGATACTAGAGGCACAAGCTAAGAGCACTGCCAAGTCAGACCCTGTTTCTATTACTTTCACGCCGCCAACGACGTTGACATAGACGTCTTGTCCGCTGGTATGGATACCGCCGTGGCGATGCATGACCGCTAGCAACATCGATAACCGCTGAAAATCTAGTCCTAATGCCATGCGCCTAGGTGAGCCTTGTGAATCATCAACCAAGGCCTGTACTTCGACCAGTAACGGTCTGGTACCTTCACGGCTCACCATCACCACAGAGCCTGCTACGGGTTTGTCATAACGGCTTAAAAATATCGCTGACGGATTGGCGACCTCTTTAAGCCCCATATCGGTCATGCCAAAAATCCCTAACTCATTGACCGCGCCAAAACGGTTTTTCACCGCGCGTATCATACGAAAACGCGAGTCAGACTGACCTTCAAAATATAAAACCGTATCAACCATATGCTCAAGCACACGTGGCCCTGCCAGCGTTCCTTCTTTGGTCACATGTCCCACTAAGAATAGTGCCGTACCGGTTTGCTTGGCATAACGGGTTAAAATAGCCGCCGACTCGCGAATCTGACTGACGCCGCCCGGTGCCGAATTGATTGCATCGGTATAAATGGTCTGAATCGAATCAATAATAGCAATCGCAGGCTGCTCTTGGGTCAATGCCGCGCAAATAGTTTCGACGTTGGTTTCAGCAAGTACACGCAACCTATCAGCAGGCAAATCTAAACGTTTAGCACGCATAGCCACCTGCGCCAATGATTCCTCACCCGTCACATACAGAGCACTACCCGCCAATGAATCAGCCTTTGCCATATTGGTCGCGGTTTGCAGCAAAATCGTCGATTTACCGATACCTGGGTCACCACCTATCAAAACGACAGAACCGGCCACCAATCCGCCACCTAATACCCGATCAAACTCACTGATACCGGTTGGTAAACGCGTATCTAAACCGACGCTTACGGCATTGAGTGGCATGACCGCACTATGTGTGCCGGAATAGTTCCCGGTTGGTGCTCCACCCGACGAGCGAGGTGTTGCACGATTTGCTGCTGGTTTAGCAGTGCTTTTGTTATGATGAGGCATGCTGATATTTGGGGCTTCAACTAAGCTGTTCCATTCGCCGCAATCAGAGCACTGTCCCGACCATTTACCAAAATGTGCACCGCAGCCTTGGCAGACATAGCTACTTTTATTTTTTGCCATAACGTATGAACCTTATTCAGCTGGTCAATCGAAAGTAATAAATAAAGAATAATAGATAGAATTTATGAAGCTCTGTAAAAGCTTTAATATAAGAGTGTTAGAGATGATATATCAGCCTGTAGAATCAGGTGATAATTTATAGAAGCCTGTGCTTGCAAAGAATGTACTGACAAAGATTGCTCTTATAAAAAAGCAATCACCAAATATCCGTAGAAGGTCTGCCTAATAACGAAATATTTGGCTAAAAATACAGATGAGGTTTTAAAGAAAGTATATCGGCTAAGCCGTAAGATTATTTTATACCTGAAAATCTTTACCAAGATAAACAGATTTTACCAATTCATTTTCTAATACTTCGCTCGACGTCCCTTCAGCAATAATAGCGCCTTCTGAAACGATATAGGCTTTTTCACAAATTGCTAAAGTATCACGTACATTATGGTCAGTAATTAAAACCCCAATACCACGATTTTTTAGAGTTAAAATAACGTCTTTAATATCCCCTACAGAGATAGGGTCAACACCTGCAAAAGGCTCATCTAATAAGATAAATTTGGGGTCGGCAGCCAAAGCGCGGGCAATCTCACAACGACGGCGCTCACCACCTGAAACACTCATGCCGAGTGACTTGCGCACATGTTCTAAATGGAACTCGCCGATGAGTTTTTCAAGCTCTTGGCGCTGCTCAGAGGCGCTCAACTCTTTACGAGTTTGCAGAATAGCTAAGATATTGTCTTCAATCGATAATTTACGGAAAATAGACGCTTCTTGCGGCAAATAACCAATACCGGCGCGCGCACGCTCATGCATGGCATATTTTGATAAATCCATTTTTCCTAAGGTCACACGGCCCTTATCCATGTTGACCAGTCCCACTACCATATAAAAACTGGTGGTTTTGCCCGCTCCGTTTGGACCTAGTAATCCAACGACTTGCCCTTGTTCAACAGAGAATGACACATCTTTCACCACCCAGCGTTTACCATAGCGCTTACCTAAATTTTGCATCGTTAAACGAGCGACAGGTTCAGAGCTATTAGCTGACGCTACAGAGTCATTATTAAGCTCATTGCTATTAACAACATTATTTTTAATATCACTCATAACTTATTCATCACTTACTTGTAAAGTTGCAACACTCAAGCACTAATATGGATAGCTTAAATACGGACGGCTTACATGTTTAATAGTTTAAAGATTTTAAGGCATGCAGCTTTATTAGCCATCTAACCAATTGTCATTTAACGTGTTAATCGGTTTAATTACTTAGCGTATGCTGCTTTGATTGGTGCTGTTATTAGGCGGGAAAACCAACTCTACGCGTTGATTGCCACCAGCGGTTGCTTCTACATCGCCCGCTTTTAAGCTATAACGAATGACATTACCAGCAAAGCTTGCGCCATTTTGTACCAGTTTTGCATTGCCTGTAAGCGTAACGATACCTGTGACCGCGTTATAGTCAATTTTATTGGCCTGACCTTTTGCCAAGCCTTTTTCTTGTGTAACCACCTGCTGCATAGTGGCTGGACGACCGGTTGCGACGGCCGAATTGATGCTGCGACCCTGTGATAAATTGACCGTAATATTATCAGCGGTCATCTTAAACGTCCCTTGCGTAATCACTACCGTACCCGAATAGCTGGTAATTCCTGTGCGTTCGCTATAAGTGGCTTTATCGGCCAATAATTTGATTTCTTGATTGGCATCTGATGGCAAGGCATGGCTATATAACGGCAAGGCTAACAGCATCACCATCGGCAGCGCACGTAATCCGTTCGTTACTTGGATATAGCGCGTCGATAGCAAGCGTAAAGTAGGCAAAAAAGTGGATTTCATAAAAGTTACTCGTGTCATTATGGGTAGTAGAGTTTGCAAACTTCCTGCTAGGTGCTGCTGTTAATATGCATCTAATATCAGTATAAAGGCTAAAATAATCGGGTGATTAGGACAATATTAAAGCGGCAGCTGATATTAATTTAAAACTTAGGTCATGGCTGAATCTATTAAAACAAGGCTTTGTCTTGGCGTTTCGCTGGCGTAAAGGCAACCGCAACCTTGCCAAATTCATAATCACCAGTTTCAAGATTGGCAGTCATGCTAGAGGCCTCAAAGCGATTCATACCTTGCTCTACTTTGACTGGCTCATCACTATAAACTTGACCTGACTTGGTATTGCCTTTTAATGTAGTACCCGTCACTTTAATAGGTTCAACATCGGACGCACCGGCTTTACCTTCGCTGACCAAGGAGAAACCGCCTGATAAGCTCATTTCACCCGTCTGCTGACTGATAGCGGCGCTACCCGCTTCAATACGATAGCGCTGCTCATCTGAAGGCTCCCAATTCATCGTAATGCCTTTCATCTCATCCTTATTGGTCACAGGATTGTGGGTCAATGATTCAGCACTCAGCTCGTACTCAGTTTCACCTTTCTCATTGGTCTGTACCGCCTTGATATCGGTGGCTTCATAATCAACATCCGTCGCTTCGATACTGACCGGTGGTGTAATCTCTCCTTGCTGCTTAAAAAACCAGCCAGCAATCACAGCGAGAATCAACGCAAGAACGATTAAAACACGAGTATTCACGACAAGTTATCCTGAGTTTTGGCTTCATCAAGCGTATAAGACGCAATAAATTCTTGATAGTGGCCATGACCCTTTAAAATCAGATCACATATTTCACGTACAGCGCCGGTGCCGCCTGCGCGCGTGGTCACCATATGGCTGCGTTTTATGACTTCTGCATGCGCGTTTGGCACAGTTGCAGCAAAACCAACGGTTTGCATCGCTTTAATATCGGGTAAATCATCGCCCATATAGGCACAATCGGCAGCGGTGATATTGAGCGCAGGATCAAGCGTGGCTAATAGCTCGTTTAGAGCAATCAGCTTATCATCACGACCTTGGACAATGTGATTGACACCCATCTCAGCAGCGCGCTTATCTACCATAGGGCTGCTACGACCGGTGATAATGGCGGTTAAAATACCATAACGTGCCAACGACTTAACGCCCACGCCATCTTGTACTGAAAAGGCCTTGGTTTCAATACCATTAGCATCGTAAATAATTTGGCCGTTTGATAAAATACCATCAACATCCATGACCAATAACTTCACTTGTCCAGCTTTTTTAATTAAGTCTTGCATCAGTGCTCTCTTATTAAAGGCTTTTTTAATATGGTAGTTATTAATATAGTACTTATTAATACAATAATCATGAATGCCATCATTGTTAATACAGGCCTTACTTCACACCGGCTTGTAATAAATCATGCACCGTAATGACGGCTTCCAAGCGCTCTGCCTCATCAATAATCAGCAGCTGGCTAATCCCATTTTCATTCATCACACTTAGCGCATCTGATGCGCGCATGCTTTTACTGACGCGACGTGGATTGCTTACCATCAAATCACGCATCGGAGTTTGCAAATCAATGCCTTTCTCTAAGCCGCGGCGCAAATCACCATCGGTAAATACACCGACCACTTTTTGTTCGTCATCGGTGACCACTGTCATACCCAAACGCCCAGCCGACATGGTAAATAAAGCGTCTTGTAGTGGCGCTTGTTGATTAATCAGCGGTAAGTTTTCTGAATTGGTATGCATCAAATCTTCAACGCGCGTCAGTAGCTGTCGTCCTAGCGCGCCAGCGGGATGCGATAATGCAAAATCTTCTGAAGTAAAGTTGCGGGCATGAACCAAAGCCACTGCCAATGCATCGCCTAATGCCAAAGTCGCCGTGGTACTAGAAGTCGGGGCAAGATTAAGCGGGCAAGCTTCCTGTGATTTACCAAGCGTCAGAACGATGTCCGCTGCACGTGGTAGCATGCCGCGTTTATCTCGGCTGATACTAATCAGCGGAATATTCAAGCGCTTAACTACGGGCAGCAGCATTCTAATCTCGTCCGATTCACCCGAGTTTGAGATGGCAAGTAAGACGTCGCCCTGTACTAACATCCCTAAATCACCATGCCCTGCTTCACCTGGGTGCATAAAAAATGCTGGCGTGCCCGTAGAAGCAAAGGTCGCTGCTATTTTGCGCCCAATGAGTCCTGACTTACCCATTCCCGTCACCACCACTCGCCCTTGACAGGCTAAGATAATATCGCAGGCTTGGGCAAATCTATCATCGATTTGTTCAGTTAACAATTCTAGTGCCGCCATCTCAGTATGAATCGCTTCGATAGCAGTACTAATAAATTGTTGATGGGTTAAATTGCGTTGGGGATTACTCATACAGCAGCTCGATATTTAGTGACTTTACATTCAGCGACTTTCAATTTAGTAACTTTCAATTTAGTAATTTTTAATTATATAACTTAAAACTTAATGACTTTAAATTCTTCAAATTGAAATATGCGATGAATCAATAGAATATTTTACTATACTATGCTCTCAATTAATAATGCTCTCGATTAATAACGCTCTAGCTTAATAGTATAGCGCATGATGATATGCCATCATTTTAGCACTAACATTGGCATTGCTAGATGCAATTATACGTCTATTTATACAAAAAAAACCCACTATAATATAGTAGGTCTCAATCAGATATAGAACATTTTAATAACATACTTTTTAATTAAGCATTACTTTAGATTTGAGCAATATGTTTCTAGCTCATTATTGCAAGCACAACCTCTTAAGTACGATGTTTTGGGTATAAAACTTAAACACAGTACTTTCAACGTAGATTTTAGTTATTACTGTCGTCAGTATCGTCATTTGGTTTATTCTCGAAGCCCGCATTATCTGACGGCGCCTCAAAACCACGGTCTTGACCAAAACCACCGCGCTCAAAACCGCGTTCTTGACTTTGACCAAAGCTGCCACGCTCAAAACCGCGCTCTTGACCTTGGCTAAAGCCGCCACGATTAAAGCCACTACGATTGGCAAAACCCCGCTCTTCAAAACCACCTGTGCTCGCAAGGTTACTACCGCGCTCAAAGCCACTACTCATACCACCACCTTGATAACCAACGGGTGCGGCACTTGGCGTGGCTGTACTGGTGCCCATTGCTGTGCTACTTCTAGGATTGCGCGCTGGCACTACTGTTGAGATGGCATGTTTATAAACCATTTGGCTAACGGTATTTTTTAGCAATACCACGTATTGGTCAAATGACTCGATTTGACCTTGTAGTTTAATACCATTTACTAAAAAAATAGAAACGGGGATGCGATCTTTGCGCAGCGAATTCAAGAACGGATCTTGTAAGGTTTGTCCTTTTGACATGAAATCTCTCCTAAATATTGTATAATTATTTTTAATGCCAATTATTTTAAGTGTCGCTTTAATTATAATGGCTAAGGGCAGATACAATAATAAGTTTTATTTATAAAACGTATCTAAATAAGCGCTCATTGTTGTTAAGTGATTCCACTTTATCGTGAATACATTATTATTGTAAATTATTAAGTAACCACTTGTTTCAAAAGCCATCTTATCAACAAACGTTAATTAATGACCATTAAACAAGCGGTTATATAAATATAATTCCCACTGTGCTACTAGGTTTAAATTATAGCAGCTATCTACATTATACTTTGAAACTAATTGTCATTATTTTTTACGCATTGCTAATTCCGCTATCGGTTTAATCCGTCAGCAATATAAGCAGGTGTCGATATAAATAGGCATCAATATAAATAATCTCGCACCTGTGCCATGGTATCAAACGTTTTTATCGTTATAGGATTGTCTATCTGCTTATCATCATTAGACACATCACCAGATAAATCAGACAATTGAGTAAGTTTACGCAGCCAAGTGTATTGGCGCTTTGCTAGCTGTCTTGTCGCATATAATGCCTTATTTTGCATTTGCTGACAAGCAAGCGCCTCAGTCTGGCTAGTGTGCTCGGGCGCTTGAATGGCTAGCTGAGCTGTGCGCTCGGATCTTATCGGCCCACTTATTGAAGCATCTAATTGACCAAAAGCATCATAAAACTGTGCTTTATCTAAATGTGCTTGCTCAAATACTGGGTGATTAATATGCACAAGGTACTCCAATACTTGCCGATAGCCAACACAGCGCATCGATGGCAAATTGGGCGTCAGTGGATACTGCTCAAGTAACCCTATCACTTCAGCGACCAATCCTTCATTCCACATGATATCCAAACGTTGCTCGATACGCTTATGCAACCATGGGCGATCAGGCATCACTGCCAACGCATGCCAATTTTGATTGGGATTATGAGCCAAAGCCTGTTTAGGCTTTTTTTGCCAATCACTGATGGGCATATTGGTTTGTAGATAGACTTCAAGCGCTCGAGTAATACGTTGAGTATCCGTGCCGTTGAGTCGCTCATGGCTAATCGGATCTATCTTACCAAGATAGTCATAGAGCGCATTGATACTTTCCTCTCGCCGCCACTGCTCCACGCGTGCGCGCACGTTATCATCACTGTCTGGGACTGGCGATAGCCCATCAATGAGCGCCATGTAATACATCATGGTACCACCAACGAGCAAGGGTATTTTGCCATGCTCATGACAGCTATCAATCAAACGGGCAACATCATTAACGAATTCCGCAACGCTATAGCTCTGCATCGGGTCAATGATATCGACTAAATGATGCGGATAGCGCGCCAGCTCGGTTGCTGTTGGTTTCGCCGTACCGATATTCATATCACGATATATCAGCGCTGAATCGACCGAAATCAGCTCATAACGTCCGGTATCGTATAACTCATACGCCAGTGCAGTCTTGCCACTCGCGGTTGGTGCCATCAAACACACCACGCTATTATCCGTTAGCTTGGAATTGAGGCGATAAGATGAGCTGTCAGACGAAATTTGCATAGAATTGCCTTTATTAATTATATGATTAGCGCTAAGGAAATTTGCGACTTGTCACTGCTAAAATTTGCTTATTATATTTTTTATGTCATTAGATACACATTTACTCAGGGGCAGATGACAGCATCAATGCAACCAATCGATGGCTATCCATAGATTTGATCGCATGTTTAACAAGTACGCTTTCCATATCTGCTATGAAAATCATTAAGTCTTGCGGTGACATTTGCATGCTCACGGTAGCAAGTTGCTGATTAATGGCAGCTGCGCTGTTCAACATCTTTTCATTTTTAAATGCCCTATCGCGAAATACATGTGACTCAAATAATGAACCAATCTTTGACTGCCAATCTGCTGCACTAATCAGTAAATGTTGGCTTTGGTAATAAAACAATAACCACGGCAGCGATTTATCTTCAATATCTGTTGTAATAGCAGATTCATTTAACACATTATTTAAATCGTCAATCACGTCCAGACAATAAGGCAAAGATGTCGAATTTATTGCTACATCGTTAGAGATATCGCTGGTGTTTTGATTAATATTTTCAGAAATAACCGATGTATTTACGGTTTGAGAAGTAGGCATATTTTCTGATAACTGATAGGGCTGTTTGGGTGCTTGGACTTGCTGGCTTTTGGTTGAATGAGTAGTCGATGATGTCTGTTCCATTTGAGCAGCGAAGGTATTATTTATAGACAGACTATTATTTAATACCTGACTATCATCATTAACGAAATTAATGGTCTTTTTGCTAATTGCATTTTTAAGCTTTGTCCGAATCGCATGACTGAGATGCGCCATGATGTTGTTCAATGGACTGATTTTGATACGTTGTTTAGATGGGTGTACATTAATATTAAGCCACTCAGTTGGCAGATCAAAATAAAGCGCATAGCCAATACCTGCTAACTTTGCGCTTTGAGCAAGTTGGCGTAGCTGATTGCTAATCAATGCTTCTTTTACCAGTCGTCCATTCACATAAATCAACTTTGGTAAAGCATCCTGCGAATCAGTGATTGGCCATAACCACCCATTAATGATTGCTTGACTGCCAAAATTATTATCAATGTAGGCTTTAGGCGACTGCATTAAACTGGTGAGGTCTATGGATATTTCTAAGGCGTTATCCGTTAATGGTAGCCCAGTCGCTTGCTCAAGACGCGATAAGGGCAGACGATTAGCGTCATTGTTGCTGTTGTCATTGACAGACATTGCTCTTGAAGAAAGAGACAGCCGCTTTTTATTATCATGAAACAGCGTCAGCGCCACATCTGCGCGCGCCAAAGCTACTTCTCGCACTATCGTTTCGATATGACCAAACTCGGTGGCAATAGATTTTAAGTTGCCGCGACGAGCTGGCACGTTAAAGTACAAATCCTTCACGGTAATAGTTGTACCACGATGATGCACAACTGGCAGCAACTTTGGCACATCGTCCAATACACCGGCGACTTGCAACTGGCGACCAACACCACTGTCATCATGACTACTGCTTAAGATCAAACGAGAAACCGCTGCCGTTGCTGCTAATGCTTCGCCGCGAAAGCCTAAGGTCGTAATACCATGCAAATTAGCAACATCCGCGACTTTACTGGTTGCATGCCGGGTAATCGCCATAACCATATCATCAGGATGGATACCCATGCCATTATCGACCACTTCAATCATACCCATGCCGCCTTGGGTAATATGAATCGCAATACTGGTCGCGCCAGCGTCAATCGCGTTTTCAAGCAGCTCTTTAACCACGGCTGCTGGACGCGTTACTACCTCTCCTGCTGCCAATTGATTGATGAGCAGCGGCGATAGCTTTTTGATGCGAGTATGAGAATGATTGTCTGGCATTTGTGGCATTAAGAGGTATCGTTATTTTGCGTGGTGATAAATGATGCTGTCGGCTATTGGTGATTTACATTGGCTACAGATATGAGATGCAAACTAAATCTTAAGAGAGGATAAATCCAAGCCTTGCGCTTGACCTGACTTTGATAGTCGCAGCTCAACTTGACGGGCTTCTTTATCATTATCATCGCCATCAGCTTGCGTCATATCAATAAATAAAGTCGGCGGCGGTAAATAGCTGTCCGCACGACTGGCCCATTCGATAATAACCAATGCATTTGGATCATCTAAATACTCATCGAAACCGATAAAAGACAGCTCTTCTGGATCTTGCAAACGATATAAGTCAGCATGATAAACTGGCTTAATTGAGCCATCATTTTGCTCGATACTATAAGGTTCAACTAAGGTATAAGTCGGGCTTTTAACGGCACCCGTATTTCCGAGCGCTTGCAACCAGTAACGGGTCAGCGTGGTTTTACCTGCACCCAAATCCCCCGCCAGCCAAACGCTACCGGATAGTGGTAAAGTTGCCAATTGCGCTGCCAAACGCTGAGTATCGTCTTCAGAGTACAGTATCAACGTTTTAACGTTTTTTTCTTCATTACTGTTATTAGACATCAGAATTACCTGCCTGTACTTGCATCGTGACTGACGGGTTAACAAAGTCCTCACCGCGAATCAGCTTGGCATATAACTCAGGGTCATGCCATTCACTGCTGACTTGATCGCTAAACTCAAACGCTTCTAAATTAAGCTTGCCCATTTGCTCATTGGCCACATCATCAGCAAAACACTGCGCATAACCGGTTGCGGTCTCATGCGCAATCACTGAGTAAACGCTGACATCAGACTCACCGTTTTGCATTTGAGTTTGTTTTAGAATCTCTTGTGCCCAAAAAAAGATTACACGTGAAAACTGCTCTGCTGATGGCGATACTGGCAAGCTTATCCAGCGCGCACTGAATTTCTTACAGGCAGCGATATACTCAGGGTCGTCTTTGTTCCAAAAGCAGATCGCATGATCGAAGCTATCGATAATATCTTTTATAGACGATTTTAATAAACCGAAATCATAGACCATCTGCCCATGGTCTAAGCGCTTAGCCTCAAGAATCAATTCGATTTGATAGCTATGACCATGGATAGAATGCTTGCAGCGCTCAGAGCTACAATTACGCACAATATGCGCATTTTCAAATTTGAACAGTTTACGGATACGCATAATAATCAACCAAAACAGTAAGCATCGTTGTGCTAAATATGAGTATTACAAAAGCTTGCCGCGACGATTCATCGGCTTGTGGCTCATTATAGCAAATCACGATGACTCCGTAAGTAAGCACTTATTAATAGCCATATTGACTAAATAAATCCATAACACTAAACACCCCTTTATCAAATCTATTTATCAAAAATAATTTGAGGAGCAGGATTAAAAAGAGATGTCTAAATCCAATCGTAGGTGAATTGTGCTGACGCTATCTATTGCGACACCTTAAGCCTATACTCATTGCAGTACGCAAAATTTGCGTCATCAGCATTTAACCTAACCTTTAAGCTTGTTTACACTGGCTTTAAAGGGATTACGGCTTATCTCAAGAGGAAAACACCATGAGTAAAGGTCAAGACAGTAAAAAGAACGTAAAAAAGAAACCGCTATTAACGGCAAAAGAGAAAAAAGCCGCTAAGCAATCTAAAAAAGATGACAACGGCAGTATCTTAGGTAAACATTAATATTTAGTGCATCAGTATGCTAACTGAAACTATATTAATCTGAACCATACTAATTAAAGCTATGCCAATTGAACCTCACGGTTTGATTGGCATTTTTTATGCTAGGTACTGTTTTTATAGTAGCTACTGTTTTTATGCTAGGAACTGTTTCATACTAACTACTGTTTTTATGCTAAGTACTGCGCGGTGCAAACATAATAATTGCCATGCCTAGCAGCGCGACGATAGAACCCAATATATCCCACGTAGTAGGCCTGATGCCGTTCACTGTCCACAGCCAAATAATAGCCATCGAAATATAAACACCGCCGTAAGCGGCATAAACTCGACCAGCTGCGGTTGGATGCAAAGACAATAACCAAACAAAAGCAACTAAACTTAGCGCACCCGGAACAAGCAGCCAAATCGACTTACCTTCTCGTAGCCAAAGATAAGGCAAATAGCAGCCCGCAATTTCTGCCAATGCGGTCAGCGCGAACAATCCAACGGTTTTTAACTCAGTCAAAACCATCTACTCCTAAACGGTGATAAATCCTGTCATATACTGTACGGCATTGCCAGAAATCATTACTCTGTCACCTGCGACGACACAGTCTAAAATACCGCCTCGTTTTGATGCTTGATAAGCAATCAATTCATTTTTACCCAAACGCTCCGCCCATAATGGTGCTAAAGCAGTATGAGCCGAGCCTGTCACTGGGTCTTCATCGCCACCATTGGCTGGCCAAAAATAACGTGAGATAAAATCGTAATCTTTGTAGTCAGCAGATGTAGCCTGACAGGTGACCACTACATCTAATGGCGCAAGCTGTTTTAGTCGCTCGTTATCGCGCTCTACGTTTAGGACATCTGCTTCAGCATTATAAATCACAAAATATGCTTGGGTGTTTTTATAAACTTCGACTGGTGCAATAGACAATCCTGCCAGCAAACTCTCGGGAATATCTTTGACCTTCTCAGGCTTAGTATTGGGAAAATCCATTTGTATTTTGCCATCGTCTGTTTGCACGATAGTTAAAACACCAACCGCTTTGGCGGAAAACTTAATGGTTTCTACATCAGGATGTTTGTTAAATAACACAAAAGCAGAGGCTAAGGTTGCATGTCCGCAAAAAGCAATCTCAGACAATGGTGAAAACCAGCGGATATGATAAATGCTGTCATCTTCAAGAACAATAAAAGCTGTCTCAGATAAATTGTTCTCAAAGGCAATCGATTGCATCAAATCATCACTTAACCAATCATCTGTAATGATAACCGCCGCTGAATTTCCTTTAAAAACGGTATCCGTAAAAGCATCAATGACATTGATTTCTAGCTGCATTTTATATTCTCGCTGTTATTTTTTATAACTTCATGGTTTTATGGTTTTATGGTTTTATAGCTTTATGAGGTTACCGCCAATATCAATCAACAATAAATAGCTTAGCGCCTGTCTTCGTTGATGAACGATGTGCAATCGTATTGTCCGCTACTTGATAAGTCATACCGGCTGTTAAGGTAAAAGTACGCCCATCCTTTAATTCGGTGTTTAGCTCGCCCTCAATACAAAATAAAATATGTCCTTTATCGCACCAGTGATCGGCAAGGTAGCCTGCAGAATACTCAACCATATGCACATTGATAGTATCAAATTCACGAGTCTTCCAATATCCTGTACCCGTTTCGCCTTTGATTTCTACCGCTTCTACTGTCGTCCAGTCGGTAGTAGCAAAAGGTATGTTTTTCATTTCCATGACGTCATCTTCCTGATTTAATCGATCATTTATGCATAATAACTCTCATTAGTTACTATACCTCAAATCCAGCGCCGCACTTTATTTAGATATACTTGATAAGTTTTACCAAATTTTCGTGCCATCATTTGCTCTTCTGGCTGTATCTGAAAACGTGTCATATAAAGTATAAAAACGGGTAATAACACAAACGCAAGAAAGTGCGACAGATAGAATGCCCAGCCTAATAAGATAAGCACCAAGCCTAAATACATCGGATTGCGACTATATCGATATATGCCACTGGTCACTAAACTAGATACTTTTTCAAGCGCCTGCGGATTGGGTGTGGTCTGCGCCTTTCTAAATTGCGTCACACCCATGACACCTAAGCTCATTCCCATCACACCCAAACCCACTGCCAGTGCAGTTGAGCCGTTGAGTGAGAACGTCAAAGCAGGAACCATTTTAGAGACGCCATACATGGCAGCAGCGGTAATAATGACTTGTGCTACTGGTGGTACTTTAAGCGCTAGAGCGTTCATAATGAAACCTTATATATGACTAAACAACGAACCTAAACCATTCATTATCTATTATAACTGCTAACTATTTGTGTATTTATTTTTCTACCTGTGCCTGTATCTAGCAACTGCACATTTCACACCGCTATCATTGGTATTTTCCATATTATAAAACTTTATTCATACTAGAATTGGCGCCTATATTACTTCTAGAAGGTTATAATTGTCCTCTGTTTAATTTTTAGTCTTTATTACGGTAAAGGAATTGCTCCTAACACTGTCGTTGAATTTAATGAGGAAGTTAGCGTCATGATGCGTATCGGATTGTTTTTGTTGACCAACTTAGCGGTGATTGTGGTATTTAGCATCGTGTTTGGTATTTTATCCAGATTTTTTGGGATTGGTGGCGTACATGGCGCAGGCGGGCTAAATTACACCAGCCTTGCCATTATGTGCGGTATATACGGCATGGTTGGCTCGATGGTTTCGCTATTTATTTCAAAATGGATGGCTAAAAGATCAACGGGGACAGTGGTTATTGAAACGCCAAGCAACGCCACGGAACAATGGCTGGTAGATACCGTCGCTAAACAAGCACGAGCGGTAAATATCGGTATGCCAGAAGTGGGAATTTTTAATAATTCCCAGCCAAACGCGTTTGCAACTGGCTGGAATAAAAATAAAGCGCTGGTCGCGGTTTCATCTGGTCTGTTGCAGAATATGAATCAAGATGAAGTAGAAGCGGTATTGGCGCATGAGATCGGTCACGTGGCCAACGGCGATATGGTGACGCTTGCTCTCATTCAAGGCGTGGTAAACGCCTTTGTGATGTTCTTTGCGCGCATTATCGGCAGCTTCGTCGACCGTACTGTCTTTAAAAATACCAGTGATAGCCCCGGCATTGGCTACTTTGTGACGAGTATCGTGATGGATATTTTGCTTGGATTTTTGGCGTCTGCCATCGTTATGTGGTTCTCACGTCTGCGTGAATTCCGTGCTGATGAGATGGGTGCAAAGCTTGCCAGCCGTGACAAAATGATTAGTGCACTTGATGCCTTGCGTCCTTCTGCACAGCGTCCAGATCAAATGCCAGAGAGCATGAAAGCATTTGCGATTTCATCAGGACAATCTACGGGCTTTAGTATCGCTAACCTTTTCCGCTCACATCCAACGCTTGATGACCGTATTGCGGCGTTGAGGAAGTATAATCCTCGGGAAGCATAGTAAAAAGTGTGATGATTTGTTTAGGCCGTAGGGTGCGCCCCGCCCAGTTTAGTAGATAAAGCGCATGGCAGGATCAGCTCCCTTTACCTTCCCGTAAAGTCACACTACAACCAAACATAAAAAAAGCCTATCTTTTAAAGATAGGCTTTTTATTAGATAAACTTACTGACTAAATATCGAACTCTAATGCTCTATCGCCTTCGCTATCTTTGATACGCGTTGGCAAACCAATCTTATTCAATAGATTAATAAATGGCTTGGCATCCAGCTCTTCAACGTTGACCATTTTGCCCGCATCCCACTCACCAGTTGCGACTAACATCGCAGCAGCGACAGGTGGCACGCCAGCAGTATAAGAGATACCTTGGCTACCGACTTCGTTATAGGCTTCTTTATGATCTGAGATATTATAGATAAATACCTCGCTATCAACGCCATTGATTTTACCTTTAACCTTATCACCGATGCAGGTCTTGCCGGTATAGTTTGGCGCAAGCGAGCTTGGATCTGGTAGCACGGCTTTGACCACTTTTAACGGTATCACTTCTTGCCCTTCCGCAGTCATCACCGGCTGCTCAGACAATAGACCTAGGTTTTGTAGCACGGTGAAAACATTAATATAGTGCTCACCAAAGCCCATCCAAAAGCGGATGTTTGGCACATCTAAATTGGCTGATAAGGAATGAATCTCGTCATGGCCACTTAAATAGCTATTTTGCACACCAACGACTGGCAAATCATCGGTACGCTTTACTTCAAACATCTTATTCGACTGCCACTTACTGTCCTGCCAAGAATAAACCGTACCGGTAAATTCACGGAAGTTAATCTCAGGATCGAAGTTGGTGGCGAAGTACTTACCATGGCTGCCAGCATTGATATCGATAATGTCGATATCAGTCACAGAGCCTGCATCCATCATGTCATAGCCAAGGCGCGCATAGGCATTGACCATACCGGGATCAAATCCTGCACCCAAGATTGCCGTGACATTATTGTCCGCACAGCGCTGCTTACGCTTCCACTCATAGTTGTCATACCATGGCGGCGTCTCGCAAATTTTGCGCGGATCTTCATGAATAGCGGTATCAATATAGGCAGTACCCGTCTCAATACAAGCTTCCAAAACCGTCATATTTACAAATGCCGAACCGACATTGATAACGATTTGCACGCCAGTATCTTGAATAAGCTGTATCAGCGCTTGGCTATCCATGGCATCGACTTGGTGCGTATGTAAGACAGCAGCTTGCTTAAAGCTACCTTTGTCTTTGACGCTTTGGGCGATGGCATCACATTTATCTCTAGTACGTGAGGCGATATGAATCTCGCCGAGCACATCATTATGCATCGCACATTTATGCGCGACCACTTGAGCAACGCCGCCTGCGCCGATGATAAGTACATCTTTTTTGTTGGACTTAGCTTGTTGGTTTGTGTTCAAAGAACAATCCTCCTTTGTGTCCCTGTCGATACCATTGATATTGGCTATGCAAAACAGAAACGAGTGAATGATATGCGTGAATTAAAAAGGAAGACCGAGGAAAACCCACGCACCCGTTAGACAAATCCGACTGCCTTTGCCAGTGGCAATTATAACAATTTTTACTTACTTTTCGGCAAAAATTACAACATAACTTAGAAAATTCAAGACCAATCCTCATTTCTAGATAGTTGTTTGGCAGTATGATTTAATAATGCCAAGCGTAACAGCGTTATGACAAACTCGCCTTATAATCTTGATAATCAAACTCGCGCTGAATATCGATACTGCCGTCCAGACGACGGATAACAATTGCCGGCATGTTAACGCCATTAAACCAGTTTTTCTTCACCATGGTATAGCCTGCGGCATTGCCAAACGCAATCTTATCGCCTACCTGTAAATTGCTAGGTAACGCATATTCGCCAAAGATATCACCCGCCAAGCAAGAACGACCGTAAATAATGGTGTTATCGACGGCATCGTCTACTTGGTCTTTGTTGACAGGTGCAATAGCCATGAACTCACCATTAATAGACGCTATAGGCGCCGACTCACGATAAATCAGCAAATCAAGCATATGCGCTTCGATAGAGGCATCAACAACGGCTAGGTTTTTTTCATTGTGCATGGTATCTAATACTGTCGTCACCAATGAGCCCGCGCCATGAATGCTCGCCTCACCCGGCTCAAGGTAAACTTGTACGCCGTATTTTTCGCTAAAGCCTTTTAATCTGTCTGCCAATTTTTCCAATGGATAATCAGGCGCGATAAAATGAATACCACCGCCCAAACTGACCCATTCAAGCTGTGCTAGGACGTCACCAAATCTGTCTTCAATATCGGCCAAGCTTGCACTAAATGCCTCAAAGCTGTCATTTTCACAGTTGTTATGAATCATAACCCCAGTGATATCACCAAGTACCGCTGCAATCTTATCTTTATCATGCTCACCCAGGCGACTAAAAGGACGAGCAGGATCAGCGATAATAAACGATGAATTACTGGTCTTTGGATTTAAGCGTAATCCAACTGGGATATCTTTTGCTGCTGCTTGACCTTTAAACGCATTTAATTGCGAGATAGAATTAAAAATAATTTTATCTGCATAACTTAATACTTCGTCGATTTCATCCGCGCTATAAGCGACGCTGTAGGCATGGGTTTCTTTTTTATTATCACTGTCTTTACCTTTACCAAAAGTCTCGTAGCCAAGTCTGACTTCATTGAGCGAAGATGACGTCGTACCATGCAGATAAGGCTGCATGACATCAAAAACACCCCAAGTGGCAAAACATTTGAGCGCGAGTAAAGCCTTGGCTCCCGATAGCTCGCACAGACGAGCGATAATCTGCATATTTGCGACAATCGCCGCTTCATCAAGCAAATAGTAAGGCGTTTTTAGCGCGGCAAGAGAGACAGCTGGTGTTGAGTTCATAAGAGATGACCTAATAGCTTTAACAATATACGGCGATAATAGCTTAATGCTAACAATGGCTTAGTGGTGCACTGTGATACAGTCATGACACGTTATCACACATTGTGACAAGGCCAAATGACAGGGCCAAATAAGTGCGCTATAGTAGTATAAATTCATCACAATTAGAATAGCTTATGTCACTCTCAACCGATTATTCTACCTCAAAAAGCCATACCAATTTATCGTCACTCGAGCTCAAAAATATAAATTTAGAGCATCTCGATTCAGAGGCGCGTGCCGTGTTGGATTTTTGGTTTGACAAAGACAATGAGCCATACTGGTTTGCGCAAAATGATGACTTTGATAAGCAGATAAATGATAAGTTTGGCAAGATTTGGCAAGCCGCAAAACAAGGCGAATGCGTCACGTGGCGCATTGCAGACGCGCCAGCCGATAGTAACAGCTCAATCACAGCGTTGGCGGGACGCTTGGCTGAAATCATTGTCTTAGATCAGTTTTCGCGTAATTTATGTCGCGAGCAAGCATGCGCGTTTGCTCAAGATGGTATGGCGTTGGTATTGGCACAAGAAGCCATTGGGCAGCCACATTTTGATACCCTACCAACGCCGTGGCGTAAATTTATTATTATGCCGTTTATGCATTCTGAGTCAGCGATGATTCATAAACGTTATCTACCGCTTTTTGAGCAACTAAACGATGCCGACACTTTAGACTTTGAGCGTCGCCACAAAGACATTATTGATAAGTTTGGCCGTTATCCGCACCGCAATGAAACCTTGGGTCGTGAATCAACTCTCGAAGAAGAGGCGTTTTTACAGCAGCCCAACTCGTCTTTTTAAGCAGTTGTTAAACTTTAAGCCTTAATAGAACCTAACTGTTGAATAATGGACTAAAAACCACCTATTTATTAAATAGGTGGTTTTTTATATTTGAGTGATAGCAATTTTACTTGTGTGGTTTACTTGGGTTTTTCACTTTGGAGCTATTTATCTAATACATTTGCGTAGGCTATTTTCTAAATATCTTAACCACTTACCTATTGCCACTCTCGGTATGCGTTACGTTTTCAAGCGCTTTTCTTACCGGTGCAAAGCTACGTCTATGCGCGGCTAACACACCATGAGCTGAAATAGCTTCCATATGGGCGCGCGTCGGATAGCCTTTATGCTTAGCAATACCATATTCAGGATATTCAGCATCAAGCGCATACATGGTTTTATCACGGCTCACCTTTGCTAAGATACTAGCGGCCGCAATACTGGTATGACGCGCATCGCCTTTTACCCACGCTTGACAATCAATGACTGAGCGCTCTATGCCTGATTTAGCAAGGCTTGCATAATCCAAATCCGGACAGCGATTGCCATCAATCAATACCTCGAACTGCCTTTTATCACCGGCATTCAGGTGCTTGGCAACTATTTCTAACAAAACCTCAGTACATAAACGCATACCCAGCATCGTTGCTTGCAAAATATTGACTTGGTCGATGACCGCTGCCGGTATATCAGCGACGATGTGACCGACGGCATATTGCTGAACCAATGGATAAAGAATGTCGCGTTTTTTTTCACTCAGCTGCTTAGAATCCGTCAATATAGATAACGGCGTACCTTTGAGTGGCGCGTCCTCGATTAGTCCTGACCAAGCAGCAGGTAATATCGCAGCAGCAACATTGACGCTACCTAGCAGAGGTCCGCGCCCTGCTTCATCGATACCAATTTGTATAGGTACTTGTTCGCGCTCTTCATTTATCGGATATTGCGCAAGTAACTCAGAGATATTTAACTGACCTGATAACAGTATGGGAGCAGCCAGTTGAATATACTGACCTTTAATATCTACTTGCTCGATACAGATGCTCATTGGCGTGAAAGGATTTGCGCTGCAAGGTGTGTTAGTCATAAAATTGTACTGTCTTATTTAATGAACTACCCGCCGCTTTAGAAGCGTGGGTTTCTTAGGTAACACCCATACTTAGTACGATGTTTTGTACCAGCGGTTAGGCGAATTAACTAAGCTAACCCCCTTGCACCAAGGGTTCTTTGAGGGTTAGACAGCGCAATCCTTCATTGAGGATATTGACACTGGCATTGAGATCACGGTCATTTTCAGACTTGCAACTGGGGCAATTCCAGGACCTATCGCTAAGTTTTAACTCGTCTTTACCAAGAACATAACCACAGACTGAGCAGGTCTTTGAAGATGGAAACCATCTATCGACCTTAATGAGCTGTTTGCCATACCAATCTGCTTTATAGTCCAGCATGGTGGTAAAAGTTGACCATGAACTGTCGCTGATTGCTTTAGCGAGTTT
Source organism: Psychrobacter sp. DWR1-2-3 (assembly GCF_049896465.1). Lineage (NCBI taxonomy): Bacteria > Pseudomonadati > Pseudomonadota > Gammaproteobacteria > Moraxellales > Moraxellaceae > Psychrobacter > Psychrobacter sp. DWR1-2-3. The sequence continues at coordinate 132,286 of NZ_JAFCUJ010000002.1, read as the reverse complement.
ATGGTTTTTGAGCATACCGCTGACGTTCAAGTCCTCAATCACAATAATATCGTGGCTTTTGACAATATTGAAGGACTGTTTGTGTAGAAAGTCTTTACGGCTATTGCTTATTTTTTCATGAATGTTAGCGACTTTACGTTTTTGTTTTTGATAGTTACTGCTTTCAGATAGTTTGCGATTGGCTTTTTTGGCAACCGCACTGCGCTTGGACATGATTTTTTGAGCACGAGCCAACTTATCTTTTATTTTTGCTAGAAACTTAGGATTAGCAACTTTAGTGCCGTCAGATAAGACGATAAAGTCTGTTAATCCTAAATCAATGCCAATGTTTGATTGAGTTTTTAGGAATGGTGTCGCAATGGTTTCAACCAAAACACTGACATAATACTTGCCTGTAGGCGCTTTTGATACCGTGACGCTTTTGATTAAGCCATTGATAGACCGATGGATATTGGCTTTAATACGACCGATTTTAGGTAGTTTAATAAACGAGCCATCAATCGCCACTGTGCCTTTTTGGTTGTTGGTGGTGTAACTATCTTTTTTACCTTTATGTTTGAATTTAGGAAAACCCATATCAGGACGTTTGAAGAAGGATTGAAATCCTTGCTGTAGTTGCATTTGCACGTTAGCCAATGCCAAACTATCCACTTCACGCAACCACTCAAACTCTTTTTTATATTGAGCTGGGGTGTTTTTTAGGAACTTTTTATGCAGTCTATAATAATCTTTTTTATCCGCAAGCATTCTATTCCAAATAAAACGAGTGCAGCCAAACGACTTAGCAAAAAACACTTTTTGCACCTCATTGGGGTAAATCCTAATTTTATAGGCTTTATGGATCTGCTTACTCATTATCGGTCTTTCTCGATGATGACTTGCGGTCAATACTTGCGGTCAATTAAGTATTATATTACTTTAATAACCACTTGCTTTCAAGCTGTCATTGGTATCGTTAGGTCAATGATCACAAAGACGCATTCATCCCACCGCTTTAGAAGCGGGGGACTTCTGCGGGGCAGTGTTAAAAGATTTGGTGGTGTATCAAAAAGTATGCTGGGGTAATAAAGGAAGGGTGACAGCCGAAGCAAGATGATATATTTGAGGTTATGAAGATACAAATACAGATCAATTGCCCCGACTGTCACAGTCTTAGTCTAAAGAAAAATGGCAAAAAAGCTATGGTAAGCAAAACTACCAGTGTAAGGACTGCAAACGTCAATTCATTGGTGATCATGCCTTAACTTATAACGGCTGTCACTCTAAAATAGAAGACATTATACGGCTAATGACGGTTCATGGTTGCGGTGTTAGAGATATAGCGGTTATGGCCTCAGTTAGTATTGGTAAAGTGCTTAGTACTATAGGCTCATCTGTTTATAAGATTGCGCCTAAGAAGCGCTACTATGAACGCTCAGAGGTTGATGAATTCTGGACTTACGTGTATCGCAAGAAGCGTAAAGTTTGGCTTATTTATGCTTATGATCGCGCTACCAATGAGATTGTTGCTTATGTTTGGGGCAGACGCGACTTAAAAATGGCTCAGAAACTAAGAGCGCGTCTTAAGCAACTTAAAGTGAGCTATGACTCTATTAGCATGGACAATTGGGACAGTTTCATAACGGCCTTTAAACCAGATAACAAACAAGTTGGCAAACAGCATACGATAGGTATTGAAAGCAATAACTGCCGTCTTAGACACCGACTAAAGCGAGCCGTTAGAAGAACCTATTGTTTCTCTAAGAAGCTCGATAATCACTTAAAAGTGTTTGATTTGGTATTCTTTTATATCAATTATGGCTATGTCTGATGTCAGCATACTTTTTAGAACACCACCAAAGATTTAAGTGTGATGCAAATAATATTGAAGCTAGTTTAATTATGCTTAGGGAATTTACCTTTATTGAACTTGGGATTGATGATTATCCTGCAAAAACCACTGTTCAATCACGCTATTAGCAGGGTCATGATTGCTCTGCTGTTGTAATAATTGCTTGGTATCAATGAGCGCCTTTAATTGCTCAGCATAAGCACGTGGCTGCAGCAGACGCATCACGGTACGACAGATGTTATCACCACTTGCCTGCTCTTGGATAAGCTCGGGCACAATCGCGCTATCTGCCAAAATATTAGGCAAACCGACATAAGGCACTTTAACCAAACGTTTAGCAATCTGATAGGTCAGCTGATTTAACTGGTAAATCACCACCATCGGCCGCTCAAGTAACATGGCTTCCAAGGTTGCAGTACCCGATGCCAGCATCACCATATCTGATGCCGCCATCGCTTGCTGACTAAAGGTTGGCTGACTGTCATCATAGACCACCACAATCGCCGCGCGCAGCTGCTCTGAGCGCTTATCAATGACATCTTGCACGATATATTGATGATTTTGATCGACCGTTGGAATGATAAAACACAGCTTTGGGTCTAATAAAATCAGCTTTTGGATACCATCGAGCATGAGCGGCAAAATAGCCGTAATCTCACCGCGTCTAGAGCCTGGCATGACACAGATAAGCTGGCTGACATCGTCAAAGCGGTCGATAAAAAATTGCTGCAAGCCGTCATTATGCCAGACCAATTCACTACGGCGCTGATTGACTGGCGTCTCAAGTAGCGTCTGATCAATGGTTCGTAGTAGCGGATGACCGACACATATCGCTGGATGATTATGACGCTCATAAACCGGCAGCTCAAATGGGAATAAGCAAAGCACCAAATTGGTCGCCGCTTTAATATTGTGAATACGCGACTCACGCCATGCCCAAATAGAAGGGCTGACATATTGTACGCAGAATACCCCTTGCGGCTTAAGCTTCTTCCCCACTCGTAGATTAAAATCAGGCGCATCGATGCCAATAAACCAATCAATATCGGCGGCTTTAAAGGCCGTTAATAATTCACGCCGAGCTTTAAGCAAATCAGGTAGTTGCGCCATCACTTCTACCAAGCCCATCACTGCCAAACGCGATAATGGAAAAATACTTTGTAGCCCTTGCGCTTTCATTTTTGCGCCGCCAATACCAACCCAAATGATATCATCGCGCAGGTTATTCATCTGCTGCATAAAATCTGCGCCCAAGCTATCCCCTGACACTTCACCAGCGACAATCCCTATGACCAGTGGCGCCCCCGTCACAGCAGGCATTGCGTCATAAGCATTATAGCCATCAGGTGCTGACGTTAAATCATAAGGTTGGTGAGGCGTAGCAGAATCTGTCATGACAAGCTCTCAATATTAAAGTGGTACAATTTAATTGGTGCCATTTGAGTAGCACAGTTAAATAAAACAAAGGATAAAGTACATCAATTATAAAAATGATTATATAAAATATAACACAGCTTAGCCGTAATAAGATGCCCATTAAAAGGCATCTTAGCCGCTCGCATCATGCTCAAATTTGGTTGTTTATATCGTCATCATACGTGACCGTGCTTGAAATAGCTAAAAATAGCTAAATTAGTGCACAAAATCTAGTCCGTATCACTTATCTATATATGCCTATAGGCGTTCTGTTTAATGAAAATTTGGACTTAGTTTAGTGATAAAGAGTCATTTAACCCTATCCTTTACCCTGCCTTATCATTCTTATACACCTATGAATGACAGCATGTTAAGACAGGTTGCAGCGATAAGGTATAACAAAGTTTTGGTCGCCACATTCCAGTTAGCAGTCAATTAACTGTGCGACTGCCCTTGTCAACCGGCGCTTTTGTCCGCATAATGAATATCCCTATAAATCAGCTAGACGATATATAACCATGACAACACCAGTTATCCATAATGCAGATATTGACGACGTGAATATTGAAAAATTCATTCCTTTAATCACTCCCGCTGAGCTAAAGTCTGAGCTACCTTTGTCGAATGACGCCTATAACACGGTTCTAAAAGGTCGCAATACCATCCAAGATATCCTCGATGGTAAAGACAAGCGTCTATTTGTGGTTATTGGCCCCTGCTCTATTCACGATATTAAAGCCGCCCACGAATATGCCGATCGCTTAGCCGTATTGGCAAAAGAGATTGAAGACAGCATCTTCGTTGTGATGCGCGTCTATTTTGAAAAGCCGCGTACCACGGTTGGCTGGAAAGGCATGATTAACGACCCTGATATGAACGACAGCTTTGATATCGAAAAAGGTCTGCGCACTGCCCGTAAGCTACTACTTGATTTGAACGAAAAAGGTCTGCCGTGTGCGACTGAGGCATTAGACCCAAACACGCCGCAGTACATGCAGGATTTGATTAGCTGGTCAGCGATTGGCGCGCGTACGACTGAAAGCCAAACGCATCGTGAAATGAGCTCAGGCTTATCGTGCCCAGTTGGCTTTAAAAATGGTACAGATGGCGGTATGACGGTTGCTGTTAATGCCATGCAAGCAGTGAAAGAAGGTCATAGCTTCCTTGGCTTATCAGCAGATGGCAAAGTTTCTATCATCAAATCAAAAGGCAATCCTTACGCACACGTGGTACTACGCGGTGGTAACGGTAAGCCAAACTATGATGAAACCGCTGTTGCGCAAGTAGAAAACGAGCTGGCAAAAGGCAAGACCAATAGTAAGATTATGATTGACTCAAGCCATGCCAACTCAGGTAAAGACCCGTATCTGCAACCGATGGTCATCCAAAACGTTGCCGAGCAGATTAAAAACGGTAATAAATCTATCATTGGTCTGATGATTGAGAGCCATCTAAAAGGCGGCAATCAAAAGCTGACGGCTGATTTGAGCCAACTTGAATATGGCAAATCTATCACCGATGGTTGCCTAGATTGGGATAGCACGGTCACTGCCATGCGCAACCTACGTGACATGGTTAAAGACGTATTGCCGAATCGTTAATCTTTAATAACAATTGCCCATAAGCACAGGTTATTAAGTTTTTTAAGCATTATTAAGCGTTTCATAAAAAAGCCCGTCCGATAATAATATCGGACGGGCTTTTTCTTATAAAATAATTTAGTTTATTCTTATAGGGTCATTTAATTTACCCTACTCGCTCTCTGACCCTAAAACACTGTTTAAGCTTTCAATTACGTGCTTAGAAGTTGCTTGCTTTTGCAGTTCAAGCAACTGCTCATGCGCCATTTGACGACGCGGTTCAGCCAAGGTATTCCAACGTGCCAGCACTTGTAATAAGCGCGATGCTAACACAGGATTGGCGTCATCCAGCTTTTTAATCACAGCGATATAAATATCCAAACCTTCTTGTGTCCATAATACTGTTGGCTGCGAGGTAAAGGCACTGATGACTGAGCGTACACGGTTGGGCGTATTCCAATCAAAATCTGCATGCGCAAGTAAGGATTTAATAGTATCAGGTGTGACCGTATCAGCAGACGCTTGCACACTGAACCATAAATCAATGACCAAATCATTATTTTGGAAGCGCTTATAAAAGTCCGCCAAATAGGCATCAGCATTTGCCAGTTGATGATTGACCATCACTTTTAACGCGCCAAAACGTTCTGTCATACAGCTGGCATTATCATACTGTTGCTGCGCCCATTCATCTGCACCGGCAACGTTGGCGGTCAATGCCATATCGAGTACCACATTACGTAAAGCACGGGTGCCACGAGCGGCGGCACTGTCTTCATAAGCCTGCATCGGTAGCTGCTTATAAAGCTCAGACCATTGATCTTTTAGCGCCTCTGCCAGCTGTTGATATAAGCCTTCACGCTGTGCTTTTACCAGCTCTGGATCGTAATCTTTATGAATAGCAGATGCCAACTCTGGTGCAGATGGGATATCAAGCAAACGCGCCGCCAACATCGCATCACTAGCAGCCAATTCCGGCAAGGTCTGCGCCACTGCTTGCAGATATATCTCAGGACTGCTTTTCGCGCCTTGTCCTTGCAGTAAAATGCGATTGACGAGCATTTGCGTCACTTGCCAGCGGTTAAAGCCATTGTTCTCATATTGAAGCAAAAACGCCAAATCTTCATCTTGATAATCATAATTGAGCTGCACTGGGGCGCTAAAATCACGTAGCAAGGATACTACTGGCTCGCTTACTACATTTTCAAAGGTAAAGGTTTGTGTGGCTTGATCGAGCAGCAACATACGCTCGGCGACGATAGCACCAGAATCTTTATCAAATAGCGCGGTCGCTACGGGTATCAGCAATGGTTTTGGTGCATCAAAGCCTGCAACATGACGGGTTTGCTGACTCAAGGTAATGGTCAATGTCTGCGTCGCGCTGTCATAATCTTGGTGACCAGAGACTACAGGCGTACCGGGCTGACGATACCAATCGATAAAGTCCTCAATCTTGCTATCGGTAATACTAAGCGCCGATAAAAAGTCTTCAACCGTGACCGCTTGCCCATCATAACGACGGAAGTACTCGTCCGTACCTTTACGGAAGTTATCAGGCCCTAACGTATTGGCAATCATACGCACGATTTCAGCGCCTTTTTCATAAACAGTGGTGGTATAAAAGTTATTAATTTCAACGAAACTCTCAGGACGTACAGGGTGCGCTAACGGTCCTGCATCCTCAGCAAACTGATGGGCGCGCAAGGTTGCCACGTCATCGATACGCTGGACGGCACTTGACTGCTGGTCGGCTGAAAACGATTGATCACGGTAAACAGTAAAGCCCTCTTTTAGACACAGCTGAAACCAATCACGGCACGTAATGCGATTGCCCGTCCAGTTATGAAAGTATTCATGGGCAATGATAGATTTAACACTAAAGCTACGTGAATCTGTGGTGGTCTCAGGGCTAGACAGTACACAAGCGGTGTTAAAGATATTTAAACCCTTATTTTCCATCGCGCCCATATTAAACTGGCTAACCGCCACAATCATATAACGGTCTAAATCGTAAGCACGACCATAATTGACCTCATCCCATTGCATCGAGTCTTTTAAAGCTTGCATACCGACATCACATTTATCGATATCTTCAGACTTCGCATAGAGCTCAAGCATTACCTCACGCCCTTCGCTCGTCGTATAGCTGTCAGTCAATACATCTAAGTCAGCGATAACGCAAGCAAACAAATAGCTTGGCTTATTGGTCGGGTCTTGCCAAATCGCATAATGACGCTCTGGCGCATCCGACACTTCACCCGCTTCGAGCAAATTACCATTACTCAATAGCGTTGGAAAACGCTTATCGGCTTCTAAGCGTGTGGTAAATATCGCCAGCACATCAGGACGGTCCGGATAAAAGGTAATCTTGCGAAAGCCCTCTGGCTCACACTGGCTGACAAACATGGTATCGTCACCACTGCCGGCGATATATAAGCCTTCAAGCGCCGTATTGGTATGCGGATGGATGCGTACTTGCAGCTGTAATTTGGTGTTTTTTGGCGCATCGGTAATGGTCAATGTGCCCTCAGCTTGCGTATAACGATTACGAGCAAGCAGCTCATCATTAAGCTTAATAGACATCAGCTCAAGAGCTTCGCCATACAGCACCAAGTCGCCGTCAGTCTGACGCTGCATCACCAAAGTACTATCTACAATGGCATGATCATCAAATAGCTTAATATCCAAATCAACGGTTTCGACATCAAAGCTTGGTGGTCTATAGTCTTTTAAATGAATTTTACTTGGAGCATGTGATGGCACATCTGGCATGTCAGGATTGATAATTTGAGCAGCGGTTTCAGTGGTGGACATGGAAGTTCCTATTATTATTTATGATAAAAAGCTTACAACACTTAGCTACATTGCTCTAAACCACCAAATTTCAAGTGCGAGGATGAATAAAAACCAGCTTAGCATTTATTACTCAGGTAGTAGTCATGGCTAGCATGAACCGCTCGCCTTTTTATTCGTTTATTAATCACTATCCCCTTTATCAATCACAGCAGTTAATCATTGGATAATGTTTATTAACATGATTTAATAGGCTGATTGCTAACCTGACTACCAATTAAACGACCAACCTTATGACGACTTATGCTTCAAACATTACTTTACCATTATTAAGTGCTTATATTGAGGCATTACTACCTTCATTAGCCGCGCCTACCCAGAGCCAAGTAACTGAGCAACTAACCTCTGTCGATAATCATCAGGGCGAAATATTGTGGGTCGTACTAGATAAGCAAGAACGCTTAAATCTGCAAGCCCAACTTAGAGATAGCATTGCTATGATAAAAAGCAGCGCGCCTGATAGTCTCTATAAGAACGATGAAAATAATGATGAAATGGCAGCATTGCCTATAGCGACTTTAACCGAGCTTACCCAACAAGCGCGGCCTGAGCGTTATAATTTGGCCTGCTTTTGGCTACCTACCTTATCGGCAGAATTACTACAACAGTATATCCCCCTACTCATGCGCTATCGGGACATCTATGCTGCCCATTTACTTATCGTGCTTGATAAGGCAATAGATTTGCGCGCTTACGGTTTGACACCGTTCGATATTTTGAGCGAAGCATCTTTAGACAAGGATATCACTCATCAAAAAGACACCACTTTATTGACGGCATCGTCGCCCATATCCACCACACTTTGGCAGTTTAATTTGTACGATTATAAGCAATTGCCAAACTGGCTCAACGCTGACTACTGGGCGAACCCTGAAAACTGGGGCAAGAATCGTTGGTAAAATATCGGATAGGTATATGTAAATTCTCGAATTATTTACAGTAATACTACTTACATAAAGTAACATTTAGTATATGATAGATAGCAATTGCCTAAGTTTTACCAAAAGCAGTTTACAACAACAAATGTCATTAAAATTTTAGGAGCTCATTATGTCAACCAGTTTTTCAAAAATCGCTGCTCTAGCAGTATTATCAAGTGCTGTGGTATTGGCATCAGGTTGTGCCAACAAACGCGCGACTTCAGAAGTTGTCGTGGCCCCACTAGGTATCCCAGGTGGTCAAGCGGGTTATAACGGCGCGGTTATCGTCGGTAACTCAAATGCTGTTATTACTGGTGCTGAGAACCTGCAAGCAGTTGTATACTTTGCCTTTGATAGCAGTGAAATCACTTCACAAGCGGCTGGCGTATTAAACCAACATGCCGGTCTACTAAGCTCAAATCCAAACGCTGGTGTTGTTATCGCTGGTCACACTGATGAGCGCGGTAGCCGTGAATATAACATCGCCCTAGGTGAGCGCCGTGCCCAAGCTGCACGTGATTATCTTGCTGCCCAAGGTGTTGCGGTAAATAACATCCGTGTCATCAGTTATGGTGAAGAGCGTCCAGCAGCTGCCGGTACGACTGAAGATGCCTATGCACAAAACCGCCGTGCTGAATTGTCTTACTAATCACTGTTGATAAGACTTTGTTAGCCTAAATTAATGAGTAACAAAAAGCCCAGCAAATATATTGTTGGGCTTTTTGCATTCTGCTACGCTAAAATGAATGGTTAAAAGTGGTTTATATTCTGACAAACTGTAGACTTTATCTACATAAAAATACGAAGAAACCTATCTCTCAACAGCTTTAAGCTAATAGCCTTTACTATAAATAAATGATGCCAACCTTAAACTTACATAATATTCAATACAGTCAACTTGATTCCACGACGTGGTGCGCGACGGCTCAGGTAACTGCGCCTTGCCCTCTAGAGTCTTTGCACTTATTCAGCAATTCATTATTATTTAACGCAAACCTATTAAACATCGACACTGATAAATTCAGTCATATTACTTGGCACTATCATACTCATAACGTTTCTTTATCCGCGCGCAAAATCGCTTATCAACAGCGCCAGCAACAACGTACTGGTGTGCGCCTGTTATTACAATCTCTACTTAATAAGCTAGATATTATTGACAGTTTGGATGACGTAAGCTTCCCCTATCGACTTGTTAACAGCCAATATTACGTGTGCTTTAGTCATACTGGCGCAAGCAGTCCAAATACTTCTACTCAGCCGAGTGGAGAAAAATCTTTTAATGGGTTAGATAATAAAGTTGCAGTTGTTATTAGTTGTCATCGACCTGCAGGCATCGACATAGAAACCAATAACGTTGCATGGCGGGTGGCAAAGCGCTTTTACCATACTAATGAGATTGCTATCTTACAAGCTCTAACTTTTATGCAACGTGATACTGTCGCTAAGTTACTATGGCAAATAAAAGAGTGTTTTATTAAAATTCATCAATATAAGCTGGCGCAAGGTTTGGGTATGGATTACTCCTATCTCATTACCGGCTTAGTAAACGGCATCGAAGCACAAGCACAGCTACCTTTGTTAGCGTTCAACGATGATAAAACTGGTTACTATCTCGTCTTATTACCTGAGCAGCAGACAGTGATTGTCTATTAAAAAGTATTTAATGTAGGCACATCATTCTGACTTTATTTTAGACAAAAAAAACGACCCTTTTCAGGATCGTTTTTTTATTACTACTTATCTTCTAACAACAGTCCTTAGACTGTGATTAGCTTAGAAGCGGTAAGTTGCACCAACTTTAACAATTGGCATCCACTCTAACCAGTTTTTGTCTTCTAATTCATTTTCAGCAAGTTTAGCAACTTGACCAGCATTCAGACCTGAATCTACACCACCTTCTGTAACACCGTTTTCAATATTAACGCGTCTCTCTGAGTCAACAGCATTTACAGTTGCATCAGTTTTACCCATATAGGCTGCGCCAATCTCACCAAACAAACCAAAGTTGTTAGTGATATTAGGACGGAAACCGATAGTAGCATAAGGAGCTAATTTGTTGCGATGCTCCATAGTACCTTTAAGGGTTCCAACACCATTTTCACCATCAGCAACGAAAGTTTTGCCGTTAATCTTATAAACACCGCCATTAGGGTTAGCAGTTACATCAAAATCGTTATCAGGAACGATGATGCCAGCACCCATAGTGAACCAGTTACCAGTAGGACGTAATTGTACGCCTAGGTATGGGTTGCTAAAATCAGAATCAACGTCATAGTTTACGTCGTTAGCATCAAAGTCACCGCCGAATAGGTCAGCAACATCGCCACCTGCCCAACCAGCTTGTAGTTCAGTTTTCTCGTTTAGAGACCAACCGATGTTAGCGCCATAACCTAAAGTACCAACTTCAGCACTAACAGATGCTGGGTTTACTACTTGTTTGAAGAAACCTTTAGTACCACCAAGTGTGTTGCCTACAACACCAGCGTCAGCATCATATGCATAACCAGGTTGTGCTTGATAAGCAACAGCTACTGGCTCAGCTTCGTATACAACTGCTTCATTACCGTCAACAACGATAACTGGCTCAGCTGCTAATGCAGCACTTGATGCTAAAACAGCAGCAGAGATTGCCGTTAATTTAATAAGTTTCATAGAATACTCTCCTAAAGTGTGAAATAACTCGCCCGTAAAAAAATGATAATTTAGCTTTTTTTAAACAACCATTTTGTTGAGCAGATTAAAACAATTTTGGCTTGAAAAGTCACCCCCATGGATGCGCTTTTTATTTGCCGTTATGTAAAGATTGCATAGATATTGTAATAATTGCTACACCAATCCGCAAAACTTCGCTTTCCTGTTACACAATACTCTCAAAGCAACTGAATAGCACAAACACGAATATTGAATCGCTTAACGCTCATGTAAAGGTATTACAAAACATGTCAGTATAATGACCTATGTCACACTTTAACTCAATTACAGTTATAGAGTTTATTACTACAGTTTGTTGTGGTTTGTGAGTTAACGTATCTAACATTACCTAATCACTGATAATTTAGAAGCCAGATAACTTAAAAAACCAGATGATTTAGAAAGCTGTTAGTTAATACTTAGTATGAATCGCAGTATGGTAGATAAATGTGTTTATATTTAATGAGATATAAGCTTGTCTAAGCGCGATAATATGCTAAATTAGTCTTAGTCATAAAGTTGCTTTTAGACTTTGAATTTACTGGTATTTAACTGACTGATTACAGCGTCTTTTGTTTTCTGCTTTATTTTTATCATTCTTATTGAGCCATCTATATGCCTAAAGTATCGTCGATTACCCGTGTGTTAGAGATTATCGAAGCCGTATCTTACGCTTCAAAGCCCCTCTCGCCACTTGAGCTATCGCAAGAGCTTGATATCCCAAAACCGACCATTCATCGATTGATTCAAAATTTGGTCGATGAAGGGTTTGTTACGGTGGATATTGGTGGCGGTATTATTCCTGGCAAGCGGGTACGTAATTTGAGCGTCGAGCTTTGGCAACAGCGTCAGTTCTTTAATGAGCGCCAAATAATTTTGCACAAATTGGTTGATGAGATTAAAGAGACTTGTGGTATTGCCATTCCTTATCAGATGGGCATGATGTATACCAATCGTGCTAACACCTCGTTACCGTTACAGATTTATCTCCCTGTAGGCGCAAAATCACCGATGTGGTGTACGGCCACGGGCAAGCTTTATTTAAGCCAGTTATCGGCGACCAGCCGCGCTAAAATACTGCAAGGGCTTCCGCTAGATAAATTTACCAAAAATACGATTACGGATATTGATGCGTTAAATGCCGAGCTTGATCGTATCGCTGAGACGGGTATCGGTATCGACAATGAAGAGTTTATCTCAGAGATGGTAGCGGTATCGGTACCGGTACTGGATAAAAAATCACGCTATTTGGCATCCTTATATATTCATGCCCCAACCATCCGTGTGTCATTAGATGAGCTAATGACACACGTGCCGCGTTTGCAAACAGCAGCGCAAGATATTCAAGCTTTGGTGTATGAGCTGCAAAACTAGAGCCTGTATCATTAAGAAAAAATATGAGCTAACACGAAAAGGTCTGCGCTATAAAACTAGCGCAGACCTTTTTTATACTTTTCTTAGCAGCTCTATCAAGAACAATCTTTTAATACTTCATTAAAGCACAATATTCAAAATAAATTAACAATTTTAAGCGTTTAGAGCGTTAAGACAATACTGAACTGTCATGACGCGCCATAATGCTAGAAAAATCCTTATCGCCATTTTCTAGCGTATGTGCTTCGTAAAGCTCTGTCGCTTTGGCACCCATTGGCGTTTCAACATCGGTATCCTTAGCCGTTTGCATCGCAAGGTTAAGATCTTTTTGCATCAGCTTACTCATAAAGCCGCCTTTATAGCCGTTGCTAGAGGGTACATTTTCCATCACTTGTGGATAAGGGTTATAGACCTCTAACGTCCAATTACGACCTGAGCTTTGTAGCATAATATCTGACAGCACTTTGGGGTCTAAACCGTTTTTAACGCCTAAATTAATCGCCTCTGCCGTTCCCGCCATTAGAATGCCTAACAGCATGTTGTTGCAGATTTTCGCGACTTGTCCAGCACCGTGGTCGCCAGCATGAAATATATTTTTGCCCATAATAGCTAATATCGGCTCGGCTTTGGCGAACGCATCAGCGCTACCACCGACGATAAAGGTTAAACTACCAGCGATGGCGCCGCCTGTACCGCCGGAGACTGGCGCATCTAAGAAGTCTATGCCAAGTTTGCTTGCTGCCTCTGCTACCAGTCTTGCATCAGCCGCCGCTATTGTACTGCTATCGATGACCAATGTGCCTTTGGGTAATTCTGCCAGTAGGCCTTCAGCGCCATTTTCACCCAAATAGACAGAATGAACGTGCTTGCCCGCAGGTAACATGCTAATAACGACTTGTGCATTGCTCGCAGCATCTTTAGGACTATCAGCCACACTGGCACCTGCTTGCTGCAAGCGCGCGGTTGCCTCCGCAGATAAATCATAAACCGATAGCGTATAACCTGCCTTTAACAAGTTCTCTGCCATCGGTGCACCCATATTGCCAAGCCCAATAAAAGCTATATTTGGCTTGGCAGTATTGTTTGACTCTTTATTGCTTAAACCTGAATCCTTTGTACCCATCTCATCGCTCCTTGATGATTGCTTATGCAGACAGTGCTACACATAGTTTTACGTTTTTTAATTTATACTTGATTCTTATAATGAGGTTACCAGCTCTTAGCACACAAGCTGGCTGCCCAACGCTTCATCACCCAACCAATCGCCTAGGGGATGTTCGCCTTTAGCATAAGGGTTTACAAAGTGCTGATGTATATATTCCTGCCCTTCGCTACTGAGACACTCTGCTAGTGAACGCGACCATTGTGGATTACGGTCTTTATCAATTAGTAGCGCACGTACGCCTTCTTTAAAATCAGGATTGGCGGCACAATGCACAGCTACGTTGGTCTCTAAATATAGGACTTGCTCTAGCGACAAATCAGTCACTTTATGATAAAGCGCATAGGTTAAAGCGGCGGTAACTGGGCAGCCATGTCGATAAGTATCTACTGCGCGCTGCGTCCAGCTGTCTGCTGCAAAGTCTGTATCTAGCTTTGCTAGCGCTTCGTCGCTTTGTAGGAGCGCATCAATATCTCCCAGTCCGCCGCTGTTCATCAACTGCTGAATAGGATGCCAATAGGTTGCTAACTTACTAGCAGGCAATTCGGCTACTGGTTGTGCTGCTAGTGCACGGCTAACAATACTGTAGGCACTATCGTTGTGACATTTATCGGTATTACCAGCTGCTGATTGCCAATTACTCTGTTTTAAAATTTGTATGACGGCATCATAATCACTACTGGCAACGGCATACTCTGCAAGATTTGCTAATAAAGCGTCATTGCCGTTACACATCGCACCTGTTAGCCCTAAGAACAAACCTGTTTTAGCTGGCATACGCTGCAAGAACCAACTACCAGAAGCATCAGGGAACAGTCCAATAGTTACTTCTGGCATGGCAAAGCGGGTGCGCTCAGTGACCAAACGATGACTACAACCTGCCATCAAGCCCATGCCGCCACCCATAATAATGCCGTCGCCCCAGAGGATTAATGGCTTTGGATAAAAATGCATCTGCCGATAAAGACGATACTCATGACCAAAAAACTCTGTCGCATAAGGGTTCGGTAGCGGCGCACTGGTAGACATACTGTCATACAGCTTACGGATATCACCGCCGGCACAAAACGCCTTTTCTCCTGCTCCTTTTAATACCAATGCCACTATCTGATCGTCATTTTGCCACTGCTCTAGCTGCTGGGCTAATAACTGACACATCTCAACACTGAGCGCATTGAGAGATTTGGGCGTATTTAACGTCATTATCCCAATCAGATGGCCACACTCTGTCGGCTCAGTATTGAACAATACTGGTGCTTCTTGTGTATTTTTTTCTACGGCTTTTTGATTATTATCATCCGTCGCTGTCGTCGCTGCTGTCATAAAAGTAACCTAAAAATTAAAAGGAAAAATATTAGCGCTAAGTCTGATTTAATTTGGCCTATTTATTTTGCCAAGTGGGTTTGCGCTTCTCTAAAAACGCTTGCACACCTTCGCGCTGATCTTTGGTGTCGAACAACTTAACAAAAGCTTCGCGCTCATGGATAAGGTTTTGGGCAGGCGGGGTGTTTCTTGCGGCTTGGATAAGCTGTTTAGAATAACTGACGGCAACAGGAGATTGCTTAGCGACTTTTTGCGCTAGCGCTTGCGCCGCTAATAAACCGCCACCTTTTGCCGTGACTTCTTCGACTAAGCCAATGCGTAATGCTGTCTCGGCATCGACGCGCTCACCGCACAATATCATACGCTTCGCCCAGCCTTCACCAACCAATAAAGGTAGATTCTGCGTACCGCCCGCGCATGGCAATAATCCCACGCCGGTCTCTGGTAAGGCCATCTGTGCATGCGCTTCTGCGATACGGATATCACAGGCCAGCGCGCACTCAAGTCCACCGCCCATCGCATAGCCGTTGATGACTGCGATACTCACACCGCGATACGCTGATAGTGCTTCAAACGCTTCGCCAAAAGCGATGGCCATGCTGACTGCTTGGCCTTTATCACCGTCTGAGAAATTATTTAAGTCCGCACCTGCTGAAAAGAACTTCTCACCATCGCCATGGATAATTAAGGCATAAACATCATCATTGGCATTGAGGTCAGTAACCAGCTGTTTGAGCGCTGACAGACTGTCCATCGTCCACGTATGGGCTGGTGGGTTATTCAGTGTCACGGTAGCAATGTGGCCGTCAATGGATAACTTGAGATTGGTATAATCCGTCATAAATAATCCTTTATTTTATCTGAATTTGGTACGATTTATTGGTGAGACACTAGGTAAAAGAGCCCTAGAAAATCATAGAGCACTTAAAGTATTTCTATAAAAGCATTGCCATAAAATAGCTGTGTACTACGATTAACGCAATTGACTCAACGCATCATCTTGCATAAGCTGACGCGAGACAATCACCCGCATGATCTCATTGGTGCCTTCCAAAATCTGATGCACACGTAAATCTCGAACATGGCGCTCAAGCGGATACTCATTTAGATAGCCATAACCACCATGTAGCTGTAAGGCTTCATTAGCGACATCGAAACAAAGATCCGTTGAGAGACGCTTTGCCATCGCACAGTAGGTAGATGCTTGCGAGTCATTGTTATCGACTTTATTAGCTGCTAAATAAAGCATTTGCCGCGCAGTAATGGTTTGTGTGAGCATATCAGCAAGCTTAAACTGTACTGATTGTAAGCTGGCAATCGGGCTACCAAACTGGCTACGCTCTTGCACGTAATTGGTCGCTGTCTCTAGCGCTGACTGCGCCGTACCTACCGCACAGATACCAATATTGATACGACCGCCATCTAAGCCTTTCATCGCAATACGAAAACCTTGGCCTTCCTCGCCTATTAAATTTTCTGCTGCTACTTTGACATCTTTAAAGCTGATGGTGCGCGTTGGTTGCGCTTTCCAGCCCATTTTATGCTCGTTTTTACCATATTCGATACCAGCGCTATCAGCGTCTACCACAAATGCAGAAACCCCTTTTGGTCCTGCGCCGCCTGTACGCGCCATGACTACCAACACATCGGTTGAGCCTGCGCCTGAGATAAAAGTTTTTTCGCCATTGAGTACATAATAGTCGCCTTGCTTGTCGGCTTTGGTGCGTAATGAGGCGGCGTCAGAACCGGCATTCGGCTCAGTTAAGCAGTAACTGCCAAGCCATTCACCACTGACCATATTGGGTAAATACTTTTTGCACAAGGCATCACTACCATACTCACCGATCATCCAGCTCGCCATGTTATGGATACTCATATAAGCAGCCACTGCCGTATCACCCCATGCCAGCTCTTCAAACACCATGGCAGAGTCTAAGCGTGGTAGCCCTAAACCATCATATTCTGGATTGGTATATAGCCCCAAAAAGCCAAGCTCGCCTGATTTCTTAATCACATCAATTGGAAAGTGCGAGGTGCGATCCCATTCAGCCGCATTGGGCTTTAGCTCTTTTTGAGCGAATTGCCGAGCGGTTTGGCGAAAGGCAATTTGGTCTTCGGTCAATGAGAAATCCATAGGGTCATCCTTGTGCTTGCATAGCAAATATGGTGGAGAAAAGGTTATAAGCCGTCAGTCTACTGTGGTTTAAACCGTGTTGGTTATACAGTATAGCAGCGCTATAACGACAATCATAAATCATGCTTTGTTAAAAACATACTGAGTAAGATTGTCGCTATGTTGTTGAGATGCTGCAAATATATTGGATTAACGATTACATTGAAATAGTGGTATTGACACCGCGGCTTGCCTCATCATCGAACCAGCGGGCAGTGACCGTTTTGGTTTGAGTATAAAATTGCACCGCTTGCTTACCATAAGGACCGAGATCACCCAGCTTACTAGCACGTGAGCCTGAGAACGAGAACATTGGTAGTGGCACAGGAATTGGCAAGTTAATACCGATTTGACCCACCTGCACATCCTGCTGGAATTTATGCGCAGCCGCTCCTGACTGAGTAAAGATCGCCGTACCATTACCATGTGGATTGGCATTTAGCAGCTCAATCGCTTCATCAAGGTCGGCTGCACGCATGATACACAGAACAGGGCCAAAGATTTCTTGCTGATAAATTTGCATATCAGCGGTAACGTTATCAAAGATAGTCGGCCCCACAAAGTTGCCTTTTTCAAACCCTTCCACCGTGATACCGCGACCATCAAGAAGTAGACTGGCGCCCTCTTCTACCCCCGTACCAATCAGATGCTCAACACGGGCTTTTGCGGCAGGTGAAATGAGCGGACCTAAGTCTTTATCATGCTTACCTGCTGAGACCACTAAGCCTTCTGCTTTGGCTTTGATATCGTCAATCCATTCCCCTGCTGCGCCGACTAACACCACGACTGACAATGCCATACAGCGTTGACCGGCGGCACCAAATGCTGCACCCGCTAGCTGATTGAGTGTTTGCTCTTTATTAGCATCAGGTAGGATAACGCCATGGTTTTTCGCACCCATCATACACTGGGCGCGCTTACCAGATTTACTAGCGCGCTCATAGACATGCTTGCCAACGTTGGTTGAGCCAACAAATGAAACCGCTTTAATATCTGGATGATCACAAATGGCATCAACCGTCGCCTTGCCGCCATGTACGACGTTTAACACACCTTCAGGTACGCCCGCTTCAACGGCAAGCTCAACCAGACGCATAGTCACCATCGGATCTTGTTCAGAAGGCTTTAGAATGAATGTATTACCCGTAGCAATCGCCATTGGGAACATCCATAGTGGAATCATCGCTGGGAAGTTAAACGGGGTGATACCAGCACAGACGCCAAGTGGCTGCCAGATACTATAGGTATCAACGCCTGAGGCGACGTTTTCAACGAAGTCGCCGATTTGCAGATTGGCAATACCTGCGGCATGTTCGACGACTTCTAGACCACGGAACACATCCCCGCGAGCGTCAGCAATGGTTTTACCCTGCTCGGCTGTCAGGATTTCTGCCAGCTCATCCATATGCTCACGAATGAGTGCTTGATACTTTAAAAAGATACGCGCACGCGTGGTGATTGGCGTTTTGCGCCATGTCTGAAAGGCTTTCTGAGCGGCAGCGACGGCTTGATTAATTTCATCGTCAGTGGTTTGCGGAACTTTAGCAATAACTTCTTGGGTGGCGGGATCGGTGATATCAATCCATTCGCTGGTATTAGAATCAACAAATTGACCATTGATGAGCTGTTTAACGTGGTGCATAAGATATCCTTATCTTGTTTGCGAGACTACCCTTTTATGGTGTCCTAGTATTCAAAAAAGAGATAAAAACGATAAGTTTTTATCAATCACACTTAATTTTTAAAATGATTTATTTCGTATCGTTATTGACTATAGCAATAAATCAATTTTAGGGTCAAGTGCTTTATCAAACTTTTATCTAAGAATTTGTGACTCTTTAAATTCTCTAACGTTTAAAAACGAAAAAGCCCATGATTGTACATGAGCTTTTCCCGATATTAAGATGACTGAATTTTTTCAATTAATACGCCATTAGATTAATAGTCTTTCATCGACTGCTTAATCGCATCAATCGCGGTTGGGTTATCAAGCGTTGACATATCACCTGTCTCATTACCTTCTGCTAAAGCACGAATAGCGCGGCGTAAGATTTTGCCAGAGCGCGTTTTGGGTAATGCTTGCGGAAAATAAATCGCGGCTGGACGAGCGATACCGCCAAGGGATTTTACCACGGCACCGATGACTTGCTGCTCAATACGGAAACGGTTTTCGGTCGTCGCCACTTGCTCATGATCTTTTAACACACAAAAAGCGATGGGCAACTCGCCTTTTAATTCGTCCTGAATACCCACGACTGCACATTCTGCCATCTCTGAATGGGTGCTTATCGCCTCTTCAATCTCTTGGGTGCCGATACGGTGGCCGGCGACGTTAATCACATCATCGGTACGTCCTAAGATATAAAAATAACCATCTTCATCCGTCACTGCATAGTCCGAAGTTGAGTATTGCTTGCCATCAAACAGACCAAAATAGCTGCTGATAAAGCGCTCGTCATTACGCCATACGGTGGTGAGACAACCGGGTGGCAGTGGTGCGCGAATGGCGAGCAAGCCCTTTTCGCCAGCTTTACAAAGCTCGCCGGTTTCTTCGTTTATCACGTGGGCATCATAACCATACATGGGATGACCGGGTGAGCCTTGTTTGTGCGGTTTATGATTAAATTTGGGCGTATTACTTAGAATTGGCCAGCCTGACTCTGTCTGCCAATAATGATCTAAAATCGGCACCCCTAAATGCTTGGTCAGCCAATTGGCCGTTGACTCATCAAGTGGCTCACCTGCTAAAAAGAATGACTTAAGGCTTGAGACGTCGTAGCGGGTCATCCACGTTTCATCTTGTTTTTTCAGCATACGCACACCCGTCGGTGCGGTAAATAAAATATTCACTTTATTTGCTTCGACAATCCGCCACCAGATGCCAGGGTTTGGACGATGTGGCAAGCCTTCATACATCACACTAGTCATGCCAGCGAGCAATGGCGCATAAATGGTATAAGAATGCCCAACCGCCCAGCCGATATCAGATATCGCCCAAAAGGTCTCGCCCGCCTTGCCATCGTAGATATAATCTATCGATGTCGTTAGCGCCACTGCATGACCGCCGGTATCACGCTGCACACCTTTTGGCGTACCAGTAGTGCCTGAGGTATAAAGCAAATAAGATGGCGTATTGGACTCTAACCATACTGGCTCAACAATCGCATTGGCTTCACAACTGATACGGCGCTGGGTTGCATAATCGACATCGATAGCTTTTTTCTCAAACGGCAACACACCACGATTGACGACTAGTACATGCTCGGGCTTGACCGTTGCTTGCTCAACGCCTTGATTGACCAAGCTCTTGTAGTTAACGACTTTTCCACCGCGTAAACCTGCATCCACCGTGATGACCATTTTTGCTTCGGCATCATCCATACGAATGGCCAAGTTATGGGCAGCAAAGCCACCAAATACCACCGAATGTACGGCACCAATACGAGCGCAGGCTAGCATGGCATAAGCCGATTCTAAAATCATCGGCATATAAATGATGACGCGATCACCCTTGCCGATACCGTGACGCTGTAGCACATCGGCAAAGTAATTGACTTCTTTATAAAGGTCATTATAAGTCAGGCGACGCTTGGTATAGTCGGTATAAAGCTCAACGTTATTGCCCAAATCTTTAAAGGCATCGACGACGGTAGGAAAGGTTTCGATTAATTCTTGGTTAATCTCAGAGGATAGCCAGATAAAGGCATCTTGCTCGGCGCGCTCTGCAAGATGGCGATCGACACAGTTATAACAAAGGTTGGTCTCACCGCCGACGAACCACTTAGCAAACGGCAGATTGCTGTCTTCAAGGATTTGCTCAGGCTCTTTATGCCAATAAATGCGCTTAGCTTGCTCAGCCCAAAACTGCTCGCGATTATCAATGGAGGACTGATAAATATCTGCAAAGGTTTGCTTGCTATCAAATGACGCTTGAGAATTTTGGCTAGAGGATTGATTGAAGCTTTGATTATTATTGTGATTCATAGCTTGATTGCTGGTTTGAGAGTTAGCTTGCTCGTTCATAATGGCTGTCCTTAGCGTAAACGATGGGTAATGCTGTAAGTTTTTATAAAAAGCAATGTTATAAGAAGCAATGTTGTAAGAAGCAATGTTGTAAGAAGCAATGTTATAAGATATAACTTCATAATATGATGCTTTATAAGATACGCTCTTATTAAATAATATCATAATATAAAACTGGCTATCCCTGCCATAACTGAAAAACCGATACGTTATGTATCGGTTTAAAATGTAGCAGAGCTATTGATAAAGGTCAACTATTAAGCGTGTCAGCTACTTGATATTTTGCTAGCCATAATCGCATTAAAAGTTAACCACTCTAAGCGATTACACCTCTGTTTGATTGGCATACATCTCGCGCATGACTTTTTTGTCATGTTTCCCTACCGAGGTTTTTGGTAGCTCATCAACGAATTTAAACTGACTTGGCACGCCATACTTAGGAATAATACCGCGCTCAACAGCTTGCTCGGCAATCGCTTTGATGTCATCGGCGCTGGTATCTTGGCAAGCAGGTTTGAGCACAATCAAGGCTAGCGGACGCTCTCCCCACTGCTTATCACGCACACCAATCACTGACACGTCAGCCACCGCTGGATGTAACGATAAAATCGTCTCAATCTCTAATGACGATATCCACTCACCGCCTGATTTGATCACGTCTTTTAGACGATCGGTAATTTTAATATAACCATCAGGCTGGATGTAGGCGATATCTTGCGTATGCATATAGCCATTTTCCCACAGCTCTTTACCCGCATCGTCATTCTTCAGATAGCTTTGCGTTAACCAAGGCGCACGCAGCACCAACTCGCCCGTATTGTCTTTACCCATACCGACAGATTCATTGTCAGTATTCCATACTTGAGCGTCTACCATCAGTACCGGCTTACCGGTCATACAACGGCGGGCGATATCTTCTTCTGCAGACATCTCAGGTTCATTGAGGCTAAATTCTGTCAAGCTAATAAGGGGGGCGGTCTCAGACATACCATAGCCAGTATAAACTTCAATACCTTGTGCCAATGCTGCTTTTGCTAAGCCTTCGGTCAGTTTAGAGCCACCGATAATCATTTTTAACCCATTAAAACTGGCATCACGATCTTGCGCTTCTTTGAGTACCATCTGCAAAATCGTTGGTACGCAATGGGTGATACTGACCTTTTCATTGATAATTAAATCCATCAATACATCGGGCGCATAGCGACCTGGATAGACTTGTTTTAGACCAACCATGGTGGCGGTAAACGGGAAACCCCACGCATGAACGTGGAACATCGGCGTCATCGGCATATACACATCACCGTAACTGACGCCTTGTTTGTTGGGCAGCATACCTAGTGTCGCCGCTTCCGTCAGCGTATGTAATACCAATTGACGATGGCTAAAGAACACCCCTTTTGGATCGCCGGTCGTGCCTGAAGTATAGAAGGTGGTGGCAATGGTGTTTTCATCAAAATCTGGGAATTCAAACTCGCTACTAGCGGCATCTAACAGCGCTTCATATTCACCGGTGACGCGATTTTGATTGCCGCCAAAGACGCCTTCATGTGACACCCCATTATCATCAAGCCAAATAATATGCTCAATACTGGAGTTTTCAAACTGATAATCTTTCACCAAGGGCGCAAACTCAGAATTGAGCAGCAATACTTTTGGTTTAGCATGGTTGATGGTATAAAGGATTTTTTCAGGTGACAAGCGGATATTGACGGTTTGCAAGATATATTCTGACATTGGTATGGCAAAGTACGATTCTAAGTAGCGATGACTGTCCCAATCCATGACTGCAATCACATCACCGGCAGCAAGCTTTAAATCTGCTAAAACATTGGCTAAGCGATTGATACGCTGAAACAATTCTTTATAAGTGAAGCGTTTTTTATCGGCATAAACGATTTCTTGCTCTAGCGATACCGTTTTGGCACGATTTAACAGTTGCTTGACGATTAACGGATAATCGTAGGCTGACGGCGCACTATGATAAATATTTGACATAAATTTGACTTCCTTGTGGATGGCGTTACGTATTTTAAAAGCACTTTTGATAGCTATTTTAATAGGTCAGGAAACATATAAAAACTTAGCATTTTTATTGTCTTTTTTACCATTATGAGTGGTATAAACGCGGTTATAAATGATTATGATGCCTATCATCATTCTTGATAGGGTTTATTGATAGTAAGAAAAAACCTAGGCTATGTAAAGCGTGCTTGCGTAAGTAGCATACGATGGCCAGTACGTTGATTGGCATTTAAATACTTGGGTTATTATGTTATGACAAGGCTATATTAAGTGAAAAGATATAGTGCTAAAAATTGCTATATTAAAATGTGCTGCACTAAAAGCCAGTTTATCAAAAGAATTGTTTTCTTAATAATAGGCGCTCAAAAAACGCTATCCGAAAAATCCTCTTAATTCGCGCGAGGATTTGTTTTGACCATCCCAATGCTAGCAACCAATAACGCCAGCACTTGTACAAACAATAATAACCAAACTGTCAGCGACCATTGCCCACGCGCATAAGCGATGCCGCAGAGCCACGCGCCCATCGTGCCGCCTGCGTAATAGCCCATATAATATAAGCCCGACGCCAATGAACGTCCTTTTTTAACATTGACCGCGATATAACTGATGGTGGCAGCTTGGGTAATAAAGACGCCAGTGGACATAACAGCAAGCCCTATCACGACTCCCCAAAGCGGTGTTAGCAATGTTAGCAGCACGCCAAGCATCGAGATAACCATCGCTACTCGAACCGTACGCGCTGAGCCAAATCGGCGTAGCAACGTCGTCGATAATGGGGTGATGATAACCCCGATTAAATACACGGCAAAAATATTGGCAAGCGCACCTGTGCTTAATTCATAAGGTGTATCCGCAAGATGCAAATTAATAAAGGTAAAACAGCCTACCAAAGAAAACAGGACACAAGCACCAAGTAAGCAGGACGTGACGACATAACGGTTGACTAAATGCTCACCAAGCGTCTGCATGGCTGAGCGAAAATTGGGATTGGCAATAAAGTGCCGTGACGATGGTAGCATTTTACCGACCCACAGCGCTCCGACAAGGGTCATACCTGCCATCACATAGTAGCCGGCGCGCCAACCGATAAGCTCATGCAAGTGCCCAAGTAAAAAACGCCCCATAAAGCCGCCAAGCACCGAGCCTGAGACATAAAACGACATCAGCTCAGTGACCGCGCGCCCCTCAAACTCTTCACCGATATAAGCAATCGTCACCACCGTAATACCGGGTACAGACAATCCCTGCATAAACCGCCACATGCCCATCCAACCGATATTGGGACTTTGGGCAATTAACGCAGTAGGTATCGCTAAAAACAAGAGCGCTCCAACGATAAATGATTTGCGCCCCACCGCATCAGAAAGCATGCCCAAAAATGGCGACATGATAGCAATCGCCAATATGGTGGCACCGACAATCATGCCTGCCTGCACCTCAGTTGCGGACATATCTACCATCAATACTGGCAAAATAGCCTGAATAGAATAGACCTGCAAAAAAGCAAACATCCCAATCAAGCCAATCGTCAGCTTCAATACCCATGAAGGCGCATCAAATGGAAGCGGTTGATTGGGTGGCTGAGTGGGTGTTTGAATATGGCGGCGGATAGCGCTGCTATCTTTGCCACTACCATCAACATTGACATTGATGTCGCTATTTATACTGTTATTTATATTATTATTCAAAGTATTACTGACTATATTGGACGCCTTTTTTAGCTGGAAGCTAGACGGCATAGGTGAGAGAAATAAAGCGATAGCATGAAATCGTTATAATAATAAAACTTATGACTGACTATAAAACGATGCATGATTTGTGAGTTTATCACAGCAAATACCAGACTCAGGTTTCGGTGTGTTATTCGCGATGCTATTTATGAATGTTATTTATCATAAAGGATTTTTATTCAAGTGCTGTTAATGACAAATTTTTCAACCCTAAAATGCTAGGCTGATTTTAACACTGTAGAGGTGATTAATGTTTTTGACAGCTAATAGATTACTGTCTACTATTATTTTGCCCTGCTATTTATGATTGATATCACCACTTTAGCACTAGCCTGACAAAGTAATGCATAGAATAAAGTAACGCACAGAATAAACCTTACATACAAAAAGACCTCAAATAATAGACCCTTTATCATGTTAAGCAACGCTATTTATCCAAGATTGATTACCCTAACCGGCATACTGATTATTTCTGTGAATATGGCAGCAGTCGCAGCACAACCAATAGACTCACTTGAAACCCTTTCAATTAAAGAGCAATCAACCATTACCTTACCAACTACCTTAGCAACCAAAATACCTTTAACAGAAGTGCCCGCAACTAAAATACCTTTAACCACGACAACATCAACATCGCCTACCTCAAACTGTATTCCTGACAGTGTCATTACCGCGGCTGAGCTGTCAGCTACGCGCGATAATGGTCCTTTTACGGTGGCAACTAAATCTGTTCCTCGGCAACTAGCCAATGGCTTCGGCGGCGGAACCATTCATTATCCAACCAATGCTGGTGACTGCGGTCTGTTAGGCGGTATCGCGGTGATTCCCGGTTATGTGTCTTATGAAGCCTCTATTAAATGGTGGGGGCCACGTCTGGCATCTTGGGGATTTGTGGTGATTACTATCGATACCAACTCTATTTATGATGACCCCGATAGCCGTGCGACGCAGTTGAGCGCCGCCCTCGATCATATTCTTAGCGATAGTACGGTGGGTGCGCAAATAGATAGCACACGTTTGGGCGCTATCGGCTGGTCAATGGGCGGTGGTGGCGCGCTGCAATTAGCGACCAAGCGCAGTGACATTCGGGTCATTATTCCGCAAACGCCCTATCATGATAAAGACTACGGCAACATGGACACGCCTGCTTTATTTATTACCTGTCAAAATGACCGCATTGCCTCTAATAAAAAGTACAGCAGTCCGTTTTATAATAATGCTGCTGGCGCAAAAATGAAGATTGAGATAAAAAATGGCAGCCACTTTTGTCCAAGCTATCGCTTTAACGAGATATTACTCAGTAAACCAGGTATTGCTTGGATGCATCGCTACATCAATGGTGATACTCGCTTCGATAAATTTTTATGCAACAATGAAAATTATGGCAACAGCCCCCGTATATCGGCTTACGATTATAAAGATTGTGGATAAGCGATGCTCTTAAATCGCCTTGCATTTAATACTTTTTCTGCTTTATCTTTTTCAAACTTACATATTTATAGTGCTGATATCCTTTTGCTTACAGACTTTGCATGCTCAAAAAATCATAATCAAAAACTATGCATAATTCATTGCTATTACTAATAATTAAAAAACTCATAAAATAACGATTAAGGAAAAGTATCAATGACCGATAAAATACATGATTTGGGTGCAGGATTTTGGAATATTCGTGGCACGTTTCGCTTAGGCGGGGTGCTAAATATAGGCACTCAGTGCTCGCTTGTAAAATTAGCCTCAGGTCGCTTTATATTTTTAGACAGCTATGAGCTCACCGGCGACGTACGCGATGAGGTAATGGCCTTAACCAATAATGGGCAAGATGTCGAAGCGGTCCTCAATGTCCACCCCTTTCATACTGTCCACTGCGCACAAATGGCAAAGGATTTCCCGCAAGCAACTTTTTATGGCAGTAGCCGTCATCATAAAAAAATCCCTGCCGTACAATGGGCAGACGATTTGGTCGAAAGTGATGCGGTCGCCAAGCGCTACCCTGAGCTGAAGTTTTCTATGTCAGAAGGTATTCATTATATCTCGCCCAATGAGATGATTCATGCAGGCTCGCTGTTGGTATTCCATCCTGCCAGTAAAAGCTTGCACGTCGATGACACCTTTATGAGTCCACCAACCAAATTACTAGAAGCGGTGCTACCGGAACTGTTATTGCACCCCACCACCAAAAAAGCACTAAAAGATGAGCCTAATGCTGGCCAGCAGTATTGCGACTGGGCGACCAATCTGGCGCACGAATGGCGCGAGGTACGTAACTTCTGTGCCGCGCATTCTTATTTAGTGAAGTTTAAAGAGGGTGAGTTTGAAAAAGCCTTATTAAAAGCCATTGATAAAGCCCGTCCTAAGCTTAAAAATGCTTAAACGCTTAGATTGCTTAGATGCTTTAAAAATTGATAATAAAAAAGGCTGCCCATACTATTACTAGCGGGGCAGCCTTTTTTTGTGGCGATTTTATATATAGTAGAATCACTTTAAAATTGATACAGTGCGACTGGGATGAATTTTTCGAAGCCTCTGGAGTGCAAGGCGCACGGCAAGCAAGGAAAAATTATACCAGTCGCACATAGCTATAACGTAGCGCTTTTATTTTGAACTGACTATATAAAGCTTCTATTTTACAAAGTTAGTTAGGCCATTTCTATAAAACAATAACTCCGCAAGCTCTGCCTCATTACTGATAATATCTGCCAATGTATAACGCTCAAGGACGTTAATAAAAGCGGTCAATGCTTCAAAGAATACCTGTTTTAGCTGACAGACAGGACTAATAATACAACCTGACTTGACCCCCGCACTTGCTTCCTCATCAATCAGCGTCAAAGACAAATCTTTGGCAACCGCATTATCATCATTACCATTAAAAGAGCTATCAGGCTTAGGATTAATTAATAAATCGGTCGAAAAACATTCAACCAAATTAAAATCAGGCTCAATCTGTTTGATTAACACACCCAAATTGATGTCTTTTGGCGCACACGCCAAGCGAATCCCACCGTTTTTACCGCGCACGCTATCTATGTAGCCAAGTTGCCCGAGCTGATGAATAATCTTGGTCAAATGACTTCTAGAAATGTGATAACTGTTGGCAATATCACTGATATTTGCCAATAGGTGCGGTTCAGGCTTGGTCGCCAAATATATTAATGAGCGCAGCGCATAATCACTATAGTTGGTCAGTCGCATTTTTTGCACTCCAATGTTTGTTATAACTATTAACTTTATAATTTGAAATAATGGTATGTTTTAAAATGCTATTTTTTAAGTCGCTTTAGCTTTTAAACTGTTTAACGTTTAAAGGACTTAAATTTTAAATCAATTGCATTTTAACCATTTCAACACCTTATTAGCCAAATAAACCATCTGGTCGCGGGCGTGCCAGTATCGGCAAATAACTGATACAAAACAAGGCAAAACAAGCTATCCAAGCGCTTTGTGCCAGCATAATCCATAATAAGTAATGACTCATATCGATTAATGGCAAAAATACCCGACTGACAAACGCCACTGCCATAAGCGCGAACATCGCATTGACGATTTTGGGTGGCTGATGGATACTGCGCCCCGTATGACCGAGCGACACCCGCGCCATCATCGCCACCGTCATCATGCCAATACCGGAAATCGATAATCCATGTACCGCAATGCTGTGATTATAGCCTAACCATGGCTGCAGTGCGTACAATACGAAGCTCACACACATCCCTAAAAAGGCGATATATAACGACCATAGTAACGGTTTTTGCCAAATACCACGATGATACCAGCCAACTAAGCGTACGATGTTGACCACCGCCACCCCAAGTGCACTGATGGTCAGCAAGTATTTATTGGGATAAAACATATCAGTGATAAAAAAGGCAAAGAAGAACAATAAGCTTGCGATATCCTGCGCTTTATTATTACGTACCGTTACTGCTTCAGTTTCACCTTGAGCATTTGGCACACTTAGACCACGCTCAATAAAGAACGGCACTACGCGGCGACCGATGGTCAATACCAAGCCGATAATCAAATAAAAACCTAAATAAACACCAACCTTGGTCAGATTCATATTGGCGCTGATAATGCCCCAATAGCACAAAGCATTGCCCACTGTTAATAATGCAAGCTTGGCTAAAATCCCCATTTGCTTATATTGCTTAACTTGCAATACTGCACGGAAAATCACAAACGCCATCGTGCCGATGAACAATAAATCAAATACCGCCGCCGCATATAGTAACGCCGCGCTGCTACCAGCAATCGTGATGCCTAAGCCAAATCCTACCCAACCCAAACGCGCCAGCAACCAACAAACAAAAATACCGAGCAGCTTGTAGCCATGCGGCATCATAACGCCCGTCCAAGTCTTAACTGCGGTCAATAAAAATCCCGCCACAATGGCCAGCGCATAACCATAAATCATTTCATGACCATGCCAATACAGCGGATTCAACGTTTGCGCATCGATATCTGTATGGCCGGTAAACACAAATGCCCACAACGCCATGGTTATAATGGCAAATAGTGCCCCTGCGCTAAAAAATATCCGAAAGCTCAAGTTGAGTATGGGATGCGGCGAGCTTGGTGGCTTGCTAGGTAGATTAATTGATTGCATAGCAGACTTCTTATAATAAAAGTTAGAAGGTATGTCTTAAAGATTCATTTTATATGAATGTTAATTATAATGCCACCTAAACTATATGACTGCTATGGTTTATTCAAGTAGTGATTCATTCAAGTAGTGACTCATTAAAGCAGTTATCATATACAGCTATAATTGATATAAAGCGCTAGACTGGATAGTCTTATCTTAGCCCAATCTGTATCTAATAACTGATATTAGATAGCTTATACTCGATAACAGATGTTCGATAACTTACCTTCTATAATTTACAGCCGCATAAAACTCTAAAGTCACACATAGCTTGATATTTGCCCTCACCATTACCATCATAGGTAATGAGCACAGTTAATTTGACTGCATAAATGGTTCACTTTTAGGAGATTGTCATGACAGAAGCGCATGCACCGATTGAAAAACGTAAAATCGTTAATAGATTTTTGACCCTGCTGACCAAAGAACAGCCGCAAATGTATTATGCAACGACATCTGAGATCTCTCGTAGCATCCATACAATGATAAAAGAACATACCAACCGTCTGACAGTAGAAGAGCAAGCATTGGTTCGACATATGACTATCGAAGAGATTGAAGCATTACTAGGCTTTCATTCTAAATAACATTAGAACTATAAAACTTTAGAATCATTGCGTGTAAATAAGAAAAAAAGACCACCATTCAGGCGGTCTTTTTTTATATCGAAATATTTATCTAACTATATCTAAGTACGTTTATCCATAATGCGTTGATTAGCATGCACTGATTAAAACGGATATTGACGCGGTTCGTTTTGCATTGATATCCAATGCGTTCTGGTAAATTCTTCTAGTATCCACTCACCATTAAAGCGACCAATACCTGAGTTTTTCTCACCGCCAAATGGCATGTTGCTTTCATCGTTGACTGAGATATCATTAATATGGGTCATGCCCGCTCTGATACCGCGAGCAAAGCGCAGACCTTTTTGCATATCTGCTGTAAATACCGCACTAGATAGACCATACATGGAGTCATTGGCTATCGATAACGCATCCTCTTCATCTTTGGCACGAATAATCCCGACCAATGGTCCGAACACCTCATTACGTGACAAATCCATCTCACGAGTGACTTCAGTAAAGATATGCGGTGGTACTACCTGACCTTCAATCTCACCACTCAAAATCATTTTTGCACCTTCTTCCTGTGCTTTAGCAATTTTTTCTTTCAGTGACTTGACTTGTTTTTCATTAATGATTGGACCGACTGCCGTATCTTGCTTGTTCGGATCACCGACGTTTAAGGTTTTAACATGAGCTAAGAAGCGCTCAACAAAATCATCATAAATCTCGTCTTCAACGATAATACGGTTGATAGCGAGACAGATTTGACCTTGATGCAGGAACTTACCAAAGGCGGCGGCTTTTACCGCTTGCTCAATATCGGCGTCCTTTAATACCACAAATGGGCTATTACCGCCGAGCTCAAGCGCAACTTGCTTGATGTAGTCGCCACCATTGGCCAATTCGCCAATATGTTTGCCGACTGAGGTTGAACCGGTAAAGGAGACAAAGCTTGGGATATCATGAGTGACGATGGCATCACCAATCTCACTACCAGCACCGACGACGACGTTAAGCAGTCCTTTTGGCAGACCCGCTTCTTCGAATATTTTTGCTAACAATAAACCACCGGTAATCGGTGTATCACTTGCAGGCTTAAGCACGACCGCGTTACCAAGGGCTAATGCAGGCGCGATAGAACGTTGAGTAAGATGTAGCGGAAAGTTCCATGGGCTAATAACGGCTACGACACCGATTGGCTCACGGTAGACGAAATTTTCTTTACCGGGGGTGTTTGAGGCGCGAATTTCACCATGGACACGATTAGGGAAACTGGCCGCTTCAAGGGTAATTGCACGCGCACTACCGAACTCTACCATTGCTTTGATACGCGTACTGCCCGATTCCTTAATGAGCCAATCGACAATTTCGTCTTGACGCTGATCTAAGACATTAACGACGTTATACATTAAACTGGCACGCTCAGCTGGCGTCTTTTGTGCCCATTGTTTTTGTGCCGCATTTGCTGCTTTGTAAGCTTCATCAAGCTGTTCTTTCGTCGCCTGTTTAATCTCGACCAGCGTGTCACCATTATATGGATTGACATCAGTATTGACGCTATCGTCTTTGCCCTGTTGCCATGAGCCTGCTATATACTGCAAATGAAAATCGCTATATACGCTCTGCTGAGTATTCTTAGTATCGGTTGACATAATAATCCTTATTTATTTTATGTTTGTTATTTAAAACGTTTGGTTCATTAAAACGCTTAGTTAATTAAAGCATCGAGCTGCTACATTTGGAATAGGGACACTGCAAAACAGTTATGTGCAATGGTTATGTTGGGAAATGATGGTTTTATGAAACGATAGTGTAAAATAACCATTTGCCGTTAACCATCGATAACAAACGTAACTTGCTAGACGACTGGTCTAATGCTAACATAGTCAGCATAAAAATAAGAATCATTTATCACTAAGTATTGTTGAAAAAACGTAACACTCAAAATTATTATTTTTCTTTCGATTAAAAAAGTACCTTTGAAGCCCTGCTTTATCTCACTTAATTTAACGACATCACCATTTAATGACGTAACCACATAAAGATCTAAGGAGAACATCCTCTTCATGTCCGCTATTACAACCACTGCTCCATCAGATACCAGAGCGCACCTGTTAGCCATCGGCTATCAACTCATTGCGCAAAAAGGTTTTACCGCAGTCGGTATCAAACAAATACTTGACACCGCTGGTGTGCCAAAAGGCTCCTTTTATCATTACTTTGCATCAAAAGAAGCCTTTGGTGAAGCCATCATCGAGCACTATTTTGACAACTATAAAAATCGCCTCGAGGCGATTACTGCTGAAAAAATCAGTGCACAACAAAAGATTTATAACTATTTTCAAAACTGGTATGACACCCAGCAAAAGGGCTGTGACCATGAGAAATGCTTGGTAGTAAAGCTCAGCGCAGAAGTGGCTGATATCTCAGAGACCATGCGTAAAGCCCTGTATGCCGGTTATCAACAAACCATCAACTGGATTGCTGTGCAAATAAAAGCAGGTTGGGCAGATGGTTCTATACCTCACCCTGACAATATCGCCGCCGAAAGTATGGCCAAGCGTTGGTACTTTGCGTGGTTGGGTGCCAGTTTAGTCGCTAAGATCAGTCAAACCGATACGCCATTAGCAGAAGTTTGGCTGATGACCACCTCGCAGCTTGGTCGATAAACGCTGTGTAAATAAAATTAATGCTAATAAAATCAGTACCCTAAAACCGATATCAATAAACTTGATATCGCTACCATCTATCTAGGTTGTTAATGCTGAGCTAGTAGCTACCGCCTTAGCTTATTAACTACTCCCTTAACCCTAGCAACCTAGCCATTAATACCTTCTCGTTAATACCTTCTCATTAATACTCAACTGTTAGCACTAACGTATAACGCTGATTGAGGGTTTTCAATCGCCAATAAGCAATTATCAATAAAATACCGATAACTTTCAGTTATACGATAGTTTTGTAAAATTAATAAAAATAACTAGACGACCGGTCTAATTCATGTACAATGCGCACAGATGGCAATAATCGCTATGACGCATATCCGATATAACAGACGTCATTCATTAGCACTTACATCACAACTTATCTCTTTATCATTAGAAACTAGGAATATTATGAATAACTTTCAATATTACAATCCCGTCCGTATCGTCTTTGGCGAAGGTCAAATCAAACAACTATCAGAGCTCGTGCCAACAGAGGCACGCGTGCTAATCACTTATGGTGGCGGTTCAGCGCAGCGTACTGGTACGTTAGATGAAGTAAAGAATGCGCTAGCAGCAAATGGCAAACGTGAAGTATTTGAGTTTGGTGGTATTGAAGCCAACCCAGAATTCACCACCTTGCTAAAAGCCGCTGATATGGTGAACGAGCATAATATTGATTTCTTACTAGCAGTTGGTGGCGGTTCAGTCATTGATGGCAGTAAATTTATCGCGCTTATCTCTTCATTAACTGAAGATGGCAGCACCGATGGTACAGTTTCTCGCGAAAAAGCATGGGAGGCGCTGACCAGTTATTGCAAAAATATCGATTCAGCCATTGATTTGGGCGCGGTTCTGACCATTCCAGCGACAGGTTCTGAGATGAACTCAGGCGGCGTGATTAACTATAGCGAACGCCAAGCAAAACTACCGTTTGGTAACCCACTTGCCTTCCCTAAATTCTCAATTTTAGACCCTGCTAAAACCTTAACCTTACCTGAGCGCCAAGTAATGAACGGTGTTGCGGATGCTTTTGTCCATGTGATGGAGCAGTACCTTACCTATCCGGTTAATGCGAAAGTTCAAGACACCTTTTCTGAGAGCTTGCTTAAAATTCTGATTGAAGAAGGCGCAGCAGTCAAAGCAGATCCAGAGAATTTAGAAACGCGTAAAAACATCATGTGGACAGCAACCATGGCGTTGAATGGTCTGATTGGTACCGGTGTACCGCAAGATTGGACGACGCATATGATTGGTCATGAACTGACCTCACTGCATGCAATTGACCATGCCCGTACGCTAACGATTGTACTGCCATCAGTATTGCGCGAGCTTAAAGACAGCAAAAAAGACAAACTGCTTCAGTATGCGCGTAACGTTTGGGGTATCAATAATAACGATACCGGTACACAACTAGACGATGACACCATCATCGAAACTGCTATTGTGCATACTGAGAACTTCTTCCGCGAGCTTGGACTGCCAGTGAGCTTAGAAGATGCAGAGTTAGATAAGTCGGCGATTAACCCTATCATCAAGCAACTTGAAGCGCACAAAATGGTGAAACTGGGTGAACATGGCAAAAATGACTTAGCTGTATCACGCCGCATTTTAGAACGCGCCGTTACCAGTAAAGCTTAATCGTCAAAAAACTTATAATTTTTTATTGTCACAACAATCGGTAGCCCTCCACATCGGTATGGCTACTGACTTTAAAATCTTAAAACGAAAATGAATAACTACAACCAATAACTAGAATAAGGAGCTTTAATATGAGCTTTGATAATAATTTTAATGCCCAACAAAACCAAAAACAAAACCGTCAAATCAAACTTGCCAGCCGTCCTAATGGCGCGCCAACCAGCGATAATTTCGAGCTAACTACTAGCGACATTCCTACTCCTAACGACAAGCAAATGCTACTACGCACGGTATATATGTCACTTGACCCGTATATGCGCGGACGTATGAGTGCTTCTAAAAGCTATGCTGACCCATTAGAAGTTGGCGATGTCATGCTAGGTGGCACGGTTGCACAAGTTGTCGAGTCTAATATCGATAAATTCGCCGTTGGTGATTTGGTCGTATCAAACTCAGGTTGGCAGGATTATAGCGTCAGTGATGGCGAAGGCGTGCTAAAACTTGATAAAAATATGTCCAATCCTTCTTATGGTCTTGGTGTCCTCGGTATGCCAGGTTTCACCGGTTATATGGGTTTAACCGATATCGGTAAACCAAAAAAAGGCGAAACCTTAGTCGTCGCAGCAGCAACTGGTCCTGTAGGCGCAACGGTTGGACAAGTCGGTAATCATTTAGGCTTACGTACGGTCGGTGTTGCAGGCGGTGCTGAAAAATGCGCCTATGCGGTCGAAGAACTAGGCTTTGATGTCTGTATTGACCATAAAGCGGACGACTTTGCCGAACAGCTTAAAAACGCTTGCCCAGATGGTATTGATATCTATTATGAAAACGTCGGTGGTAAGGTATTCGATGGCGTATTGCCACTATTAAATGCCCATGCGCGTATTCCAGTGTGCGGCTTGGTGTCGCAATACAACGCCACCGAGCTTCCTGATGGCAAAGACCGCCTAGGTATGTTGATGGGTCATATTCTCAGTCAGCGCCTGACCATCAAAGGCTTTATCATCTTTGAAGAATACGGCGACCATTTCCCAGAATTCTTAAAAACCATGGGCGAATGGGTTGAATCAGGTAAAGTCAAAACCAAAGAGCATATCGTGGATGGCTTAGCACAAGCACCACAAACTTTCTTTGATATGCTAGAGGGTAAAAACTTCGGTAAAACCGTGGTTAAAGTTGCTGACGTTCAGTAGTTCATATCAAGCGACTTATATAAAGGTATAAAGTAGCCAGTTTTAAATAACTTTCAGATAACCACTTAACAACATAATACGTTAAGACAGCTACTGAAAATAATGCTTAAAACATTAATACTGTTAGCAGCCAGTTTTTAGCAAAGATAGCTTTATCATAGTCTTTGCATAGTTATAGTCTTTGCATAGCTTTAGCAAAGCTGGCTGCGACATATCTGAACTTGGTATTAAATTAGTATTAAAACCTAGCAAACAATACAAATAATAAATAAGGACAATTATGAATATTTTAATGGTACTAACCTCACACGATAAATTGGGTGATACAGGCAAAAAAACTGGCTTTTGGCTAGAAGAATTTGCCGCCCCTTACTATGCCTTTTTGGATGCTGGCGTCAATGTTACTCTAGCCTCTCCTGCTGGCGGTCAACCACCTCTTGACCCTAGTAGTGATACACCAGATGCACAAACCAAAGATACCAAACGTTTTAAAGAAGACTCTGAAGCTCAAGAGCGTCTTGCCAATACCAAAAAACTTGCTGAAGTAAAAGCTGAAGACTTTGACTCCGTCTTTTATCCAGGTGGTCATGGTCCATTGTGGGATTTGGCAGTTGATAAAAACTCTATCGAGTTAATTGAAACCTTTGTTAAGCAAGACAAGCCTGTTGCCTTTGTTTGCCACTCTCCTGCCGCGCTTAAAAACGTCAAAATCGATGGCGAGTATTTGGTCAAAGGTAAAAAGGTCACTGGCTTTACCAATACTGAAGAAGAAGGTGTTGGCCTGACTGACGTCGTACCTTTCTTATTGGAAGACGTATTAAAAGCCAATGGCGGTCACTATGAAAAAGGCGCGGATTGGGAATCGTATGTCGTTGAAGACGGCCTATTGATTACCGGTCAAAACCCAGCGTCATCAGAAGAAGCCGCTAAACGTTTACTTGCTAAGCTGCAAGCATAATATAAAAATATCGTAAAAAGGCTAATATCATGATTCGCTTACATCATCTTAATCAATCGCGCTCACTGCGTACGCTATGGCTATTAGAAGAATTGGGGCAACCTTATGAGCTGATTAGCCATCAGCGTGATACCAAAACGCATCTAGCACCAGACAGTCTAAAAGCAATCCATCCCCTCGGTAAGTCTCCGGTTATTGAGATGGATGGCGAGCTTTATGCTGAATCAGGGGCGATTATCGAGATGTTGATTGAGCGTTTTGCCCCCGAGCGCCTGCGCCCTGCTACCGATAGTGCAGAGTATGGTCATTACTTGCAGTGGATTCACTTTGCTGAAAGCTCGCTTATGTTACCGCTACTGCTTGAGCTGTTTACCACTAAGGCAGGCGTTGGCGATAATGAATTCTTGGCGGGTTATATCAGCGCAGAAAAGCACAAAGTACTGAGCTATTTAAATTATGAAGTCAAAGACAAAGCATTTATCATCGGCAACAAATTAAGCGGTGCTGACTTTATGCTGGCATTTGACTTAATCATGCTCGCGCATCGTGGGGCGTTACAAGACTATATGCATATCAAGCAATATGCGCTACAACTGGCGAGTATAGATAGCTATCAGCGTGCGATGCGTTTGGAAGCCAATTACGATGACTCGATTAAGCGTTAAGCCAAATAATTTTTATTGTTTAATATGAAAAAACAGCTCTTTAAGAGCTGTTTTTTTTAGGCCTGATGGAAACTTGAGTTATTTATGAATACTTTAAATACAAAATTTTTGCTCAAGCCAGCTATTCATAAAGACATTATCAGGGTCAAACTCTCGGCGAATCTCTAAAAAGCGATTGAGCTTTGGATACAGATTTTGTAGCTCCACATGGTTCAATTTATTTACTTTACCCCAATGCGGTCGACCCTGCCATTTTTTCATATAATCATATAGCCATTTAAATAACGGCTCACAGTCCATGCCTTTATAGACATGGAATGACAATACCGCGCAATCCTCTCCCTGTGTGGGACTGAGCATACCAGTCTCGCCTTTATGCGTGCGCACTTCGATGGGAAAGTGCGAGCCTTTATTGTCTTTTAATAAAATATGATTGACCTCCGAGATACATTCATCAAAATCAGATAGCTTAATAAAGTACTCAGACTCATTGAACTTGACGCCACGCGGTGTCGGAAACACCTCATAGCTATAACCTTCACGCTTGGTATTAGGGATAGAGTTTGCGGAGATTTCACTCACCTTTTGGGTTAGCGACGGCTTCATACGAGCCAGCTCACACAGCACATAAAAAGCGCCGTTAAGGGTAACAACGCTATCAAAATGGTCTTTAAGCTTTTGCGTACCCGTCATGGCTTTGGGTGCTATCACCGACAGCGTCTTTTGCTGAATTTTATTGGTACCGGGAAATAAAAACCATTCTAAATGACGATGGCTATGCGCCGTTTCATGAAAGCGCGCCAATCCTTCTTCAAAACCTAACACCTCATTGGCTTCTTTAAGCCCGTATAGGTCGACTACTCTAAGGGTTAATTTGGTAAAAATACCAAGCATACCAAGGCTCGCATGCAAGGCATTACCCAACTCATCGGTTTTTGGATCGCCGCGATGATGGGTATGTACTTCTCCTTTGCCATCGACCCACTCCCATGTCACTACTTGATTGGCAATGGAGCCTAAAGTAATTCCTGTGCCATGGGTCGCCGTACTGGCAGCACCAGCGATAGTTTGCGCTTGCACATCGCCCATATTTTCTAACGCTAAACCATGTTCTTTAAGGGCGGCGCCAATTTCATATAAATAGGTGCCAGCATGTAAAGTAGCAAGCTTCGCTTCTTTATCCACCGAGATAAGACCGCGCATATTATGCAAACTGACGGCAATTTCTTCAGGTTTCGCGCAACCACTAAACGAATGCGCCGCACCCGTGACTCTAACACGCTTTTTATTTGCCCGGGCGTTTTTTACAATATCTTGCAGTTCTGCAACCGATGAGGGAGTAAGTTTTTGCTCAGGTGTAGCACGTTCATAACCGACCCAATTTTGCCATTCATTGCTTCCTTGCCACAGCCTTAATGAAAACATTTGCCCTCTCCTCGGTAGGTTGTCATTACTTGGTTTTTGGTTTTTGTATTTATTATTGGACGCGTTCCTTCGCTTCTTGCAAAACCATCTGTTGTAGATTGAGCAGACTGTCGATAACAAATAAGCTCATTAAAATGCTCACACAGCTCGCCTGCCTTTGCATGGCGGCACCAAACCACATCACCGATACTAAGACGAGGTGTGTTGCCATCTTTTTTAGCTTTAGAGATGGCCATCGGCGTTTGTACTTCGCCAAAGCCTTCATCGTTTAATAAGGATAGATATTCGGGATAATGTATCACAGGCGCTTTGTCCGCGCCTGCCGCACCTGAGGCAATAAATCCACCGCTATGACAAGTAATGACATTTTTTTCAGGTTGACGCGTCACGGGCAGCACAAATCCAGCGGCTGGCTGAAACTCATGCATGCTATCCATATAATCGAAATAAGCCGGTTTATAATACGCAGAACCCACGGTTATCTCGCTCACTTCAGGCTGGCTTGAAGTAAAATCCATACTGCCGCTACCGCCGCCGTTGACGAGCTTCAAGGTATAACCTTGTTTATTGAGATATTCAACGATTGAGCAGCGACGTTTACTAACTTGTTTTTGTGAGCGAATTTTTAATAAGCGGATGGCTGGCGACAATAAGGCTTTACCCGGTAAATGCTCAGGCAAACCAGCGATTTGTGCCTCATAACCCATTGCCGCACTGACATTAATATGGCGGCATTTTTTGATATGCTTTAGGAGTTTTTTAACGCCTTTTATGCTCATCAATGCCGAGCGCTTAGTACCAAAATATAGCTTTGGCAGCGGCATCGACATATTGATATCGAGACAAATATTAATAACAACATCATGAATTTTGCCGACTTCATTAAGTACATCAACATGCTCAGGGCGATCAACCATCCAAATCATGGTCGCGCCCTGTTTGGTATAGTCAAACGTTGCCGCGACGCTCGCCATATCAAGAGTTGGATAAGCGCAGAGAATATTATCAAAGCCATTTTCTAACAAATACAGTGACTCATCGGCAGCATAGGACATCAGACCGATAAAGTGAGGAGAATTGTCTTTGATATAGCGCAGAACATCGAGAGAACGAATAGACTTAGTCGCCAAGCGCAATTTAACGGCTTGGGTTTTTTGGTTGACGAGCGCAATATTATGATCAAGCGCGTCCATATCAAGCCACGCACTCGGGGTTTTTGGCGCAATAATGTGGGCAAAATCCATTTTACTTTCCTTGTAACGACGATTAAACACAGCCCTGTGTCTTTTATTATTCTGTCATTATGACTCTATAAAAGAGCATAAATCAGCACCATAGTTTGAACTGAGAGCATAAGACAGTCAAGCACCATATCTATAAAAATAGAACAATTGTTAGGATTATAAGATAAACTATACTTATGAGCGCATAAAAAAGCCCCTCTAAATACCTATAACATTAGGTTTAGAGGGGGTTTTTCTTTATCGTTAAAACAGTACATTATAACCATTGGCTATAAATGCATACGCATTATGGTAATAAGCGTTTGGTTGTCCAGTTCGCTGCGCCGTCTGAGCCAGTCTTATCTAAGCTATATACAATACGGTCATGCATACGATTGGCACGACCTTGCCAAAACTCAATCTCATTAACTGTAATCTCATAGCCACCCCAAAACTCTGGGGTCGGTACCGGACTGTCCGCTGGATAATCAGCCTGCAATTGCTCAAAGGTTTGCTCCATCACAGTGCGATTGACAACTTCACCACTTTGCGGCTGGCTAACCCATGCGCCCACTTGACTGTCGTGCGGACGTTTTTGAAAGTAAGCGGCCGATTTATTAGCATCTATTTTAGCAATACTGCCACTGATACGAATCTGACGCTCAAGCTGATGCCAAAAAAACAACGCTTCAGC
Organism: Psychrobacter sp. DWR1-2-3; assembly: GCF_049896465.1. NCBI lineage: Bacteria > Pseudomonadati > Pseudomonadota > Gammaproteobacteria > Moraxellales > Moraxellaceae > Psychrobacter > Psychrobacter sp. DWR1-2-3. Next base: position 91,461 of record NZ_JAFCUJ010000002.1, on the reverse strand, counting down.
ATTGGGGTTTTCAGCGATATCTTGACCCTTGGCGCTTTCGTAATTGGTATAAAACACGATACCGGTATCGGTAATCTCACGCAGCAAGACAATACGTACGCTAGGCTTATTGTCCGCCCCGCACGTCGCTAAACTCATCGCATACGGTTCTGGTACTTGCGCTGCTATAGCCTCATTCATCCAAGCGTTTAATAGCTCAAATGGCGATGCAGGCACTGACTGCTGGTCAAGCTGACCTTTCTCATAGGATAGGCGCTGATCGGTAAAATCCATACTCATGCTGGTTTCTCGCTATACTTTTAAATACAAACTATACCCGTAAATACTATCAATCTAGAATTTTTAATCCAAGATTCTAGCCCAAAACTGTTTTTATTTTATCAGCCAAATCATTGGCCATCACATCGCATTCTATCTCATCATCTGACTCAACCATGACTCGAATCATAGGCTCTGTACCTGATTGACGAATAAGCAAGCGACCACGACCTTCTAAAGTGGCGCGGGCTTTATCAAAAGCGTTGACAAGCTCTTCATGTTCAAACGGATCTTGCATTTGCGATAAGCGCACATTGACCAGTTTTTGCGGTAATACTTCAAAACCTTCGGTCAAATCACTAAGCGCTTTACCGCGCGCTTGCATGACTGCGAGTATTTGTAAGCCTGCGATAATGGCATCACCGGTACGGCTTTTATCCAAGCATAAAATATGACCAGATGGCTCACCGCCCAATATCCAACCATTGGCTTCAAGGTCTTGCATTACATAACGATCGCCCACTTTTGCACGGGTAAATTCAATATCAGCGTCTTTTAATGCCAATTCTAAGCCCATGTTACTCATCAATGTCCCAACGACGCCTTTGGCTTTGGTTTGACCTTGGGTAGCAAGCACGTACAAAATACCATCGCCATCGACCAACTCGCCGGCTTCATCGACCATCACGATACGGTCACCATCGCCATCTAAGGCAATACCGACATCGGCTTCATGCTCGAGTACGGCTTTTTGCAAACTTTCAGGATGCGTTGAGCCGCACTTCGCATTGATATTAATACCATCGGGTTTGTTGTTAATCGCAATGACATTGGCGCCAAGCTCGCGCATGACGCGCGGGGCGACACTGTAGCCTGCGCCATTGGCACAGTCGACGACGACGGTTAAATGGTCCAAGTCATATTGATAAGGAAAGCTGCCTTTGCAAAACTCAATATAGCGCCCTTTAGCATCATTAATGCGATTATTTTTACCCAGTTTTGCTGGATCTAAAATAGGCATCAGAGCATCGTTATTGCCCGAGGCAGCCATAATGGCGGTCAATTTATCGTTAATGGCATTTTGCAGCTCATCGGTGAGTTTTTTGCCATCACCTGAAAAGAATTTAATACCGTTATCAAAATAAGGATTGTGCGAGGCTGAAATCACTACGCCAGCATCAGCATTAAAGCTACGCGTCAGATGCGCAATAGCAGGCGTTGGTAGCGGCCCTAGCATATGGACGTCGACACCGGCGGCATTAAAACCCGCTTGCAGCGCCCCTTCAATCACATAACCTGATAGACGCGTGTCTTTACCAATGACCACACTGGGTTTACGAGCAGGATTATTATTATTTTCTATCAGCACCAACCCCGTGACATAACCTAACTTTAAAATAAAATCAGGGGTAATGGGTAACTCACCAAATTTTCCGCGAATACCATCAGTGCCAAAGTAGCTCATTATTATTATTCCTCAATGTTAAAAAGTAAAAACCAGACGTGCGCATAGCCCATAGCCCATAGCCCATAGCCGTAGATACAGATACAGATACAGATACGCTTAATCCAATCTTGTATTTTACAAAAAAAACAGCCAACAATAACAAGGCATTGTTGGCTGTTTGTATCTCAACGTCACGACAACGCTACTAAGCCAGAAATTTGCACTTAGGCAGCGTTAAAAATGCTATTAGTTGACACGGTAGTTAGGCGCTTCTTTGGTAATCTGCACATCATGGACGTGTGATTCTTTCATACCCGCTGAAGTGACTTTGACAAACTGTGGCTTAGTACGCATCTCTTCGATGGTTGCACAGCCGGTATAACCCATTGATGAACGCAGACCACCCATCATCTGATTGACAATGCCAGAAACTGGGCCTTTATAAGGGACACGGCCTTCGATACCCTCTGGTACCAATTTTTCCACACCATCTTTGGCATCTTGGAAATAGCGATCTGACGAGCCGTTTTGACCTGACATCGCACCCAAGCTACCCATACCGCGATAGGCTTTATAATAGCGACCTTGGAACAGCTCAACTTCACCTGGCGCTTCTTCGGTGCCCGCCATCAATGAACCAACCATGATACATGACGCGCCAGCAGCAATGGCTTTTGCCATATCGCCTGAATAGCGAATGCCACCATCAGCAATCAGTGGAATACTGTCTTGTAGCGCGTTTGCTACGCTATCAATCGCAGAGATTTGTGGCATACCAACACCAGCGATAATGCGCGTGGTACAGATAGATCCTGGACCGATACCTACTTTTACCGCATCTGCACCAGCATCACGTAACGCCAAAGCGGCATCACCAGTGGCAATATTACCGCCGATAACTTGAACGTTTGGAAAGTTCTTTTTAATCCAAGAAACTTTATCAATCACGCCTTTTGAATGACCATGCGCCGTATCAACAACGATGATATCGACGTCAGCTGCAATCAAGGCTTCAACACGTGCTTGGGTATCAGCGCCCGTACCAACAGCCGCACCAACGCGCAGACGACCGTGCTCATCTTTACAAGCATTAGGATTGTTTTCTGCTTTGGTAAAATCATTAACCGTAATCAGGCCACGCAAACGAAAATCATCATTAATCACAATGACTTTTTCGATACGGTGCTCATGAAGGAGTTTTTTGATATTCTCATTGCTTTCACCTTCTTTGACGGTGACCAGCTGATCTTTTGGCGTCATGATATGACTGACTGGCAATGACAAATTGGTCTCAAAACGCCAGTCGCGGTGGGTGACGATACCGATTACTTTATCAGTGCCCTTCTCAACCACAGGCACACCTGAGATATTGTTATCTTGGGTCAATCTTAGTAGCTCACCAATCGTCATCTCTGGATGAACTGTGATAGGGTCAACCACCGTACCTGCTTCGAATTTTTTGACACGGCGTACTTGCATGGCCTGCTTATCAATATCCATGCTCTTATGCAAGATACCCAGTCCACCAAGCTGTGCCATGGTAATGGCCATGTCAGACTCAGTGACGGTATCCATCGCAGCAGAAATCATTGGTAAGTTTAGCGTAATATTTTTGGTTAGGCGGGTCGTTAAATCAGCAGCTTTTGGTAGGATTTCAGAATAAGCTGGCAATAATAAAACGTCATCAAAGGTTAAGGCTTCATCGACAATTCGCAACATACAGACCCCTAGTGGTGGTTATTTTGATGGGTGGACAATGCAGTATCAAGTCGATAAACGAATATTTTGTCAAAACCAGCCGGCTAAAATGCAAATGAAGATAAAGCCATCGGATTGTGATAAAACCATGAGGAACAAACACTAAATACCAACATTCGCTCGGCACGTTATCTATTTATCAGCGCTAATAAAACGATTGGGTAAGTAGATTTGCCAATACAGCGCCTCTAAACATCCTAAAGTCTGATTAACGATGCTTAATAACTGAATTATCCCTTAAAAATAACGCCATATTATAACAAATAAGGCAAGCCTTCGCATAACATATTTGTCAGCTTATTTTGCTAGAGACGCAATCCTGACCAATCCTCCCTGCTTATTTATAAAACCACTCTTTAAGAAGCTTAAAATACAATCGAATAGCATTGTTATAGACCAAAATATTAGATTTAAATCTTTAACAAAAAACTTAACCATCACCTGCTTTGACAATCAAACGCTCAGCCGGTAAATACTCTTTTTGTTCGTTATATAAATAGCCTAGCATCTGCTCACGTACTTCACACTCAAGCGTCCATGCATCAATAGGGCTATTAGCCGCTTGGCTACAGCGTAGCTTAATAGTGGTTTCTGATACCGAGACGGTAAACAGCTCAGGCTCAGTTTCACCGTCCCATAGCGCATTGTCTTTTACCAGCTCGATGTATTTTTGTCGAATGGCGTCAATATCAGCGCCATAATCGACATACAAATAAATCACTGAGGTTTGATGCGATTCGGTATGCGACCAGTTTTCGACAATCTCAGTGATAAAATGCCGCATAGGTACTATCAAGCGGCGCTCATCCCACGTTTTTAGTACCGCATAGGTGTAGCCTAAATCCTCAATCGTGCACCATTCACCCTCCATCATCACCGTATCGCCGATACGCACCGGCTGGGTAATGGCGACCTGCATCCCTGCGATGATATTGCCTAAAATGGGCTGGGCGGCAATACCTATCACCGCGCCGGCAATCCCCGCTGAAGTGAGTAAGGTCTTACCCAAACCATCGATATTGGTAAATTCACTCAGCCCTATCCAAATTCCGCCTAAAATCATCACAAAGATAAAAACGCGGCGAAAGATAGACACATAAGTACGACGGCTGCGGCCTTTATCAAACTGCTCTTCGCTTAAATTTTCGATTTGCAAATCTTTATAACGATTGGCAAAGAAATTAATAGCGCGAATGCCAAGCCACATGGCACTAAATACCAAGCCAATCCAAATAATGGGTCGTGTCGATGAGGCTAAGGCATCCAAATAAGGAAAGCCGCCTGATACCAACGTATAAACAGATGAAAAACTGATGGTAAAAGTCAAAGGCACGGTCAGTTTATTGACCAAGTCCTCCACCCCGTTGTGATGAACAGTACCAAGTCGGTTGCCTTCTTTATCCAAAACATACCAATTCAGCAGTTTACCGGCCGCTTTACTTAATAGCCAACCAGCACCCATGGTAAAAGAAAAGAACATGGATAGTGCTATAAATTCCCAAATCGCAATACCAAAGACTTTTAACTTGGTCCAGTCGGGCAAATAACGCTCAAACTTTGCCGGCTGATATTGCTCGTATAGCTTATCGATATTGGCCACCGTCTGCGCAGAAAACACCCAAAAAGGCGCGCTATCATCGAGGCGAACGCGTTCGAGATGTATCGGTATGCGGCGCTCGCGATAGTCGATATAGCCTAATTGAATCGAACGCCTAGGAATGCCTTGAATACTATTCGTGCTACCAAGCGGCGGCTCTATCAAACCATCTGGGCGATCTGGCAGCTTGTCAAATACATAAAGCTTTTTTTCTACCAATAAAAAATCAAGCTGTTTGACTAGATCCATTGCTTGGCTGCTTTGTTGCTTTTTATCAATCAAGTTCATATTGAGCGCATAAGCGGCCAAGTCATACTGCTGCTTTATAACCGCTGATTGAAAGAACTCTAACGTTGCCAGTGGTGTCGATAAATTCGGTGGCTCAGATAAGGGCGGCAAGCCTGCATTGAGAGTACTTAATGCATAATAGCCTTCGTTATAATCACCCGTCAGACCAGAATCGCCTTGTAGCACGCCTGCTTGCTGCACGGTTTTTTTCTCAAGCGGACTAATCATCTCTTCCGCAATAGCAGAGGCGCTAACCCCTTCTCTTTTCAGCTTATCAAGCTGTTGCTCGGCATAATCAACGATGTTTTCTGGCGCAGTATTATCGGTACTAGCGGCATTAGCAGGCAGATAAATAATGCTTAGGATAATAACGGCCATGCTGAGAATAAAATGACGGATACTTAAATGCTTATTAAATCTTTTTCCATTAGCCATAATAATATTCACACTCTCAAGTTTTTTGAAAGCCTCAACTTTTTCATAATTAACAACATCAGCATCACCAATATTACCAGTATTACCAGTATTGCCAGTCTTTAGAATTTGGAGGTTTTGAACAATCAAAGACCAATGAGAGTGTTTCATACGATAAGGCTCTGCTGCATTAAGTATAGGATTAAGCTAATGCACTGGGCAAAAAAAAGCCAGCGCTAAGCTGACTTAATTTATGGGCAAACTGTTAATCAATACAATTGGTTATATAGAGAATATGATTTAAGCGCGGCGCCAAGTCGTACCCGCGCGGCTGTCTTCAAGCTCAATACCAGCATTCTTTAACTGCTCACGTATCTCATCAGCACGGGCGAAGTTTTTATTGGTTTTGGCATCTGCGCGCTCGATGATTAATCCATCAATAGCTGCACCGCTTAAACCGTCAGCTTGCGCCTCACCGATGACCGCTTGTAGAAACTGCTGTACTGGCAACTGCAATATATTTAGCGTCTGCGCCAAGGCTTTAAGCTGCTGCGCCAATTGCCATGCACCCTCTACGTCTTCCGCCTTAAGTGCTTTATTGATATCACGTGCCAACCCAAACAATACACTAATAGCCGTTGAGCTATTAAAATCATCGTTCATGGCTTTGATAAAGTCTTGTCCCGCCGCACTTTCATAAGCAGCTGTTATCAGCTCATCATTGATAACAAGCGCTTGCCCTTTTTGTTGTTCGGCAGCTTTTAACGCTTGATATAGCCTGCTTAGGCTATTATGTGCTTCATTTAAAGCGCTATCGGAGAAGTTTACTTGGCTGCGGTAATGGCTTGATAATAAGAAAAAGCGCAGCGTTTCAGGGTGGAAATGCTTGATGACGTCACGAATGGTGGCAAAGTTACCCAAAGATTTGGACATTTTTTCGCCATCGACATTAATAAAGCCAACGTGCATCCAATTACGCGCGTACTCGCAGCCCGTCGCCGCTTCCGATTGTGCTATCTCATTTTCATGATGTGGAAACTGTAAATCATGACCACCGCCATGAATATCAAAAGTATTGCCAAGGCATTTGGTCGACATCGCTGAACACTCAATATGCCAGCCCGGACGTCCTTGACCCCATGGCGATGCCCATTGTGGCTCACCAGGTTTTGCCGCTTTCCATAGGACAAAGTCAAACGGATTGCGCTTGTCATTTTCGACATCAACGCGCGAGCCCGCTTGCATATCGTCCAAATTGCGCTTGGATAATTTGCCATAATCAGGGAAGCTATCGACCGCATAATAGACATCGCCATTATCGCCAGCGTAAGCGTAATCATTACTGACCAAATTGCCAATCATCTGCTGCATCTCATCGATATGGTCGGTCGCACGCGGCTCGGCATCAGGCGATAAGCAACCAAGTGCCGCAAAGTCTTCGTGCATCGCTGCAATAAAACGCTGGGTTAATGCGCCAATCTCTTCGCCGTTTTCGGCAGCACGGGTGATGATTTTGTCATCAATATCGGTGATATTACGCACATAATTAACGTCATAACCCAATTGTTTCAGCCAGCGTACCGCCATATCAAAGGCAACCATCATCCGCGCATGACCGATATGACAATAATCATAGACCGTCATCCCGCACACATACATGCCGACTTTGCCCGCAACAAGCGGTTTGAATGACTGCTTGCGCCCAGTAAGTGAGTCGTAAATGGCAAGCTGAGACATAGCGTCTGCAAGAGGTGTGGTCATAGTAGAAAAGCCTTTTGATTAAAAGTATAAGAAATAAACGAGCATATTAGTACGGCACATTTAAGTAATAAAAACGCTTATTTATAACAGTATCTAGCGTCATTATTATTTTTGAAAGAGCAGTAATATAAAACTTAACCCATTATCTTAGCGAAAATGCTCGTAAAATACTACAATGAGCTTATAAGTAAGACTCGCAATGATAAAAAACACCGACCGCTAAGGATGCAAACATGGGCAATCGTTTAAGCAAAATATATACACGTACCGGAGATGACGGCACCACCGGCATGGCAGATGGCAGCCGCGTGAGTAAAGCAAACAATCTATTTAGTGTCATGGGTGATGTCGATGAGCTCAACTCACACATAGGTTTAATCCGCGCGCAATTGACGCAAACTTCAACTGACGTAAATAAAGAAGCCGATTTTGCGCAAGCGTTAGTGATTATTCAGCATTTGCTATTTAATATCGGTGGCGAGCTTGCCATGCCAGAATATGAAGGCGTGAGCGCCGTCCATATCGACTGGTTAGAGCAGCAAATTGATGCGATGAATAGCACCTTACCAGCGTTGAAGGATTTTATCTTACCGACAGGCTCAGTGCTTGTCAGTCAACTGCATGTGGCACGTACCGTCTGTCGCCGCGCTGAGCGTCAAGCAGTATTATTGCAACAGCAGCGTCCAGAAGCGATTCGTCCTACGGCAGTCAGCTTTATCAATCGCTTATCTGATTGGCTATTTGTTGCCGCCCGCTTCTGTACGGACCCTGAGCAAGTCTCTGAAGTATTATGGGACAGTCAAGTACTACAGAAATTCGCTGATAATAAATAGCGTAAGCTTAACCATTACATTATTAGCCAAAGACTAAATCTAGCAAGCAAAACGCCCGCAACTTATGATGGTTGCGGGCGTTTTTATTTCAAACTATAGGCTTAAACAGTAACTACTGACATTTTATTAATAAGTGGCATTTTTATCTTCAATAATCACCATGTCGATACTTTCATCTTTAGGTACTGACTTAGGCGTGGCTGGAGTCGCAGGCGCTGACGTACTAGGCGTTGCGGCCGCTTGGTTACTGCTTTGACTGTTCTGACTATTGCTACTCTGACTACTATTGCTTTGACTGCTGCTATCTTGATTACTTTGCTTTACAGTCGGTGGCGTAGCAGGTTGAGTTGGACGCACAGGAGTTACTGGCGTGACTTGTCTTGGCTGACGCGGTTGACTGTCGTTGTTATTTTGCGCAGCTTGACGGCGACGTTCAGCTTGCTGGGCAGCGCGCTGAGCACGCTGCTCTTCTAACGCCGACTGAAAGACTGAGCCTGCCACCACTTCTGATACGACTGTAATCAACGCTGGCTGCCCTGCGATACGCGTACGTACTTGACCACCTTGCGTACCAACGACATAAGTAAAGGCATCATCAACTAGCATATTGTTATTAATACGGATATTGTCATTGGCTAAACGAGACTGTAAGCTTGGCTGATTATTGGCCGCTTGCAGCTGGCTGGCTTGATATAAATCTTCACTTGGCAAGGTCATGCTGACGCTCGCCTGACACGTGGTCATGCCATTGGCATTGGCTGCTTGTAAAACTGCGGCATTTTGGACATCGATGACGATACCATTAGTTTTCTCAGTGACAGCGCCGCCGTTTAGACCAATCTCAGCATCGTTGGCGTAGCTTGCAGCCAGCGTTTGTCCTTGTTGATTGAGCGTATTTTTTAAAGCGGATTTGAGGCGATCTTGTACCATCGGGTCATCACAGCTAACCGCAGTAGCAGCAGCGTTTTCGCTAGCAGTGGTGTTTTCGGTTAGCTCTGCTGTCTCCGTCGTCTCTTCTTTTTCTGAGCGGTCACAGCCAGCCAGCGCCAAACTGCATGCGATGCCAATACCAGCAACCTTATACCATTTGCTCAAACTCTTATTTGCTACGCTCATCTTTACTTTGCTCCAATTTACTGATTCGTACCGCCACTGATGGACATTGTTTAACATTCAAACACTCACACTGAAACCATCACGCTAAAATCGTAACTAACAATTAGCAATCGTAACAATTAACAGTCATCGTGCAAGTTTTGAAAACCACATTATTATACGGTGTTTGAATTAAATGGTCATCAGTGTAGCCTATCGATATACAAATAACGCCTAACATTAGGGCTAAAATCGAGGTTTGGTTGCAAAAACGCAACAAATACCTAGGGAAATAATGGCGTAAGTTATTGGCGCATCTCATATAAGCGATGAATCTGCTATCCGGCAAATATTTTATTAGACCCAGTTTTCTAGAGGCGATATGATGGCGGTAAAATACTTGATAGTTATTGATAATGATAAATTTTAAAAACACGCTTTTATTGGGCCATCGCGGCGCGCGCGGTGAAGCAGTAGAAAATACCGTAGCAGGTTTTAAGCTTGCGCAAAATCTGCAAACGGCGGGCTTAGCCGGTGTGGAATTCGATGTGCAGTTGACTGCGGATGGTCACTTAATGGTCTTTCACGATGACAATTTACAACGTATGTGCGCGCAGCAATCACGTATCGATCAGTTAAGCCTGGCTGAAATTGAGCGCTACACGCAATTAGATGATAAGCAATCTGGCCATAAGATTACGCCGTTAGCGCATATAGCAGCTGCATTAGAAGGATTTAGTTATATCGAGCTTGAGATTAAGACTCATGAGCGCACAGATTATCGCAAGCTAATTAACGCTTTGATGACCGAGCTAATCGATAGTGCGCTTGCCAATCTACCTATCGTGTTGACCAGCTTTGATGTCGAGCTACACGCCAGACTGCAACGCAATAAGCTATTGCAGCATATACCGCGTGGTTTATTGATTCGGACGCCTGAAACCTTGATCACGGCATCTAATACTGCGCTGCAACTTGGCTGTGGGCAACTCGGTATTCACTATCCGCTGCTGAATCAAGCAGTCATTGCCCACTGTCATCGCTATAACTTGCCTATCAGTGCGTGGACAGTCAACGATAGCAACACGATTGAACAATTGATCGCGTGGCAAGTCGATGTCATTATCACTGACTATCCAACCTATTTGCTTACATAACCTATTTGCTCACATCACCTACCTATTCATAGATAGAAGGGGTTATTTATGCTCATGCAACCTTTTGCTACCTATATATAACCCACGCCTCTTTTAATGATTGCCTGTTTTTAATGAACACCTCTTTTAACGACTACCATAGTTTAATACCCTACATATCTACCTTCGTACTTACACTTTCACTAAATTGCTGATAAGTCTTGGGTTATTTACGATAATACATTCCATAACTCATACAAGTTATTGTTATTTAGCAATATTTTTCTAGTGTATAACTGTTCACTTTGTCTTTCTTTTCAGGTAATATGGAGTTTAAAATTAATACCGTTAGGAATATTACATGATTGCTAAAAAAGTAATAGGCTTACCACTTAAGGGCTTACGTTTGGCCATAAAGTCGGGTGATACGCTTATACAGCACGCTGGCACTCAAGCACTACGCGTAAAGACGTGGCTTGATACTAGCAAAAGCAAAACTGACGACGCTGCCGATACGCAGTTTGCGACCACCAGCGGCTATAAAAATGCCAATGCAGCGAGCAACGATGAAGGCATCGATCCTCTGGAGCTAGAATTCCAAAAATCGCCGATTAACTTGGTACCAGCGATTTTCCTTATTACAACGCCTATTGCTGCGGCAGTCATTACGCCATGGTACTTACTGACCCATCAGGTTAGTGCGCCTGTTTGGGGTGTGTTTGGTGCCTTTATGGTCTGGACAGGTATTAGTATTACCGCAGGCTATCATCGCCTACTGTCGCACCGTGCGTATAAAGCCCATCCTTTGGTAAAAAACTTCCTATTGCTAGGCTCAACCCTTGCGGTTCAAGGCTCAGCCTTTGACTGGGTCTCAGGTCACCGTACCCATCACCGTCATGTTGATGATCGCATGGATGACCCTTATTCGGCACAGCGTGGGTTTTTCTTTAGCCACATTGGCTGGATGCTACGTAATTACCCTAGCGGGCGCTTTGATTATAAAAACATTCCTGACTTAACCAAAGATAAAGTGCTGCAGATTCAGCACAAATATTATGGTTTATGGGTATTGGCAACCAACGTTGCGATGGTCGCTGCGGTTGGTTGGTTAATCGGTGATGTTTGGGGTACGTTAATCTTGGCAGGTCTACTGCGCTTGGTATTGACCCATCACTTTACCTTTTTTATTAACTCGCTATGCCATATGTTTGGTACGCGTCCTTATACCGACACCAATAGTGCGCGTGATAACTTCTTCCTTGCTATCTTTACTTGGGGTGAGGGTTATCATAACTATCATCACTTCTTCCAATACGACTATCGTAATGGTGTGAAATGGTGGCAATATGACCCAACTAAATGGTTGATTGTTGGCTTATCTAAACTTGGTTTAACGAGTGAATTGCGTACGGTTGACGACACCACCATCAAGCATGCTGAAGTTCAAATGCAGTTCAAAAAAGCCCAACAGCAGATTGATAATGCCACCGCAAACGGACTTGATATTCCTCATGCGATGAAGAGTTTCCAAGATCGTATTAAGTTTGAATACGATGCCTTTACGCAGACGGTCGAAGAATGGCAAGCGCTAAAAGCCAAAACCATTGAGCTGAAAAAGACTGAATTTGCTGATCGCTTGCATGAAGTTGAAGAAACGCTAAAACAGGATTATGCCAAGGTTGAACAAAAAATACTGGCGCATAATAGCAATCTAAAAAATGCGTTTCGCTCTATCGGTCAAAGCCCAAAAGCCGCTTAAGTATTTATAAAGATTACTGATTTAATTGCTTTATTGTCAGTCTCTATTGTTAGTCTCTCCTGCCCTCTATCTGTAAAGATAGGGGGTTTTTTTATGGTAATGATTTGCGTGCCAATTACTTATGGACTAATTACAAGAGATGGACAGAGTGAAACGCGGCATTATTAAGGCTATGGTATAGTGAGTTCATGAATATCAGCACTCACTATTTGCATCTATATTTATAGAGCGACCAATCGATATCTACCACCTTATTAATCTACTCCCCTATATTGGAACGGCAGCTATGCGCTATCAAAATACTTATGTCAAATTAGACACCCGCCTTTATCATGAGCAGCCACCGACACCGCTCGACAATCCGCGCGCTGGTCATTTTAACACCGAAGTTGCCAAACAATTAGGCTGGCTCGATGACGATGAGCTGATGGCGCGTTGGGTTGAGATATTGGGTGGTCAATACGTGCCAGCTCAGTTTCAGCCGCTATCGATGGCCTATGCTGGTCATCAGTTTGGACAATGGGCGGGACAATTGGGCGATGGCCGTGGTTTACTCATGGCACAAGTACTCGATAATAACGACCAATTGCAAGATTTACATCTAAAGGGCGCTGGTCTAACCCCTTACTCACGGATGGGCGATGGGCGCGCGGTACTGCGTAGTACCATCCGCGAATATTTATGCGGTCATGCGCTGACCCAACTTGGCATCCCCTCGTCCAATGCCTTGGGCTTTGTGGTTTCTGATACCAAAGTGCGCCGCGAACGACTGGAAGCTGGAGCAGCATTGATGCGCGTTGCTGACAGTCACATTCGCTTCGGTCATGTTGAGTGGATTGCCAGCTTTGCACCTGACCTGCTCGGCGAGTTTACCGACTATATGATTGATACTTACTATCCAGAATGCCGTGATAGCGAGACGCCAGTCTTGGCATTTTTACAAGCCGTAGTTGAGCGTACCGCACGTATGATTGCGGACTGGCAGCTGATTGGCTTTGCACATGGGGTGATGAATACCGATAACTTATCGATTACTGGCAGCACCTTAGACTTTGGTCCGTTTGGTTTTATGGAGCGTTTTAATCCTGCTTGGATTAACAATCACTCCGACCATACCGGACGCTATGCTTATCAAAATCAGCCTGCCATTGGGCATTGGAACTTAAATATTTGGCTACCGCACTTTATGCGCCTAGAGGGTGTCACACGCGATACCTTGGCTGATTGCCTAGCGCCGTATGAAGCGACTTTTATGCAGCATTATCAACAAGGGCTGTGCCGTAAGCTGGGATTGCCACACGCCAAAGAGAGCTTAACCCTTGCCTTTGAATGGCTGACATTGCTAGAAGATAACTTACTCGACTATAGCAATAGTTTCCGCGCGCTATTGGGTTTGGTCGCACCAAACGAGCATCCTCATGAACAGCAGCTGCTCACAATAATGACTGCTGAGTTTAATAATGAGGCGCAGCAAGTCTGGCAAGATTGGTCAACACGGTATTTGGCAGCGCTACAGCCGTTATCTAGCGAGGCATCTATTGAGGAGATGCGCAGCAATAATCCGGTTTATGTGTTACGTAATAGTATGGCGCAGCGCGTTATCACGGCGGCGGAACAAGGACAGTTTGATGAGTTAAATCGAGTCTTTGAATTGCTTGCTACCCCTTATAGCGTACAAGACATCGCCACCGAACTTGATACCTTACCACCTGCTCCGCATGCGCCGCAGATGCCGATCAGTTGCTCTTCTTAATAAAATACGAGTAAGCGGCTATTCTGTAATATTTTGAAACATGATGCAATTAGGGTTGATATTTCGCCCTATTATTTGTCATCATCAACCAGCGAAATAATGAATATCATTTTATTATATTGCTCGCACTATTCAGTCGAGCTGACTAGGCAGTTAAATGCCAATAATGCTAGAATAGCTGTTTTTGTACGATTGTTGTTTTTACCCTGATGTCTAGTCGCCAATCATGACCTTTTTAGTATAAAAGCACCCTCATTGTCATCTTTCATGGTTTTGAGGTTTAGACGTTAGTTTTTTATCCCATTTACTTTATTCCAATTATCCCAACCATGGCAATTATTATGAATGACGATATCACTTTGAATACGGATGCTCCTACCACGGAAAAAGAGCAGTTTGAACAAGCTGCCCTACATTACCATGAGTTCCCACGCCCGGGTAAAATCTCAGTAACACCTATCAAGCAATTGGCCAACCAACGTGATCTGGCGCTCGCCTACTCACCAGGGGTTGCGATACCTTGTCTTGAGATTCAAAGAGATCCAGCTTTAGCAGCTAAATATACTGCTCGTAGCAACTTGGTCGGTGTGATTACCAACGGTACTGCGGTACTTGGTTTAGGGAATATTGGTCCATTGGCATCAAAGCCTGTGATGGAAGGTAAAGGGGTTCTATTCAAAAAATTCGCTGGTATTGACGTTTTTGATATTGAAATTGCTCAAAACGATCCAGACAAGTTCATCGAAGCGGTTGCCTCTTTAGAGCCTACTTTTGGTGGTATTAACTTAGAAGACATCAAAGCACCAGAATGTTTCAAAATCGAGCGCGAATTACGTAAACGTATGAACATTCCAGTATTCCACGATGACCAACATGGTACGTCAATCATTGTTGCCGCAGCGATGCTAAACGCTTTGCTCATCACTGGCAAAAAAATTGAAGAAATTAAAGTCGTTTGTTCAGGCGCTGGTGCAGCCGCTATATCTTGTTTGGATATCATTTGTGCGCTTGGTGTTGATAAAAACAACATCTTGGTATCAGACTCACGCGGTATCATCACCACTAGCCGTGAAAACCTTGATGAGACTAAGCAGCGTTATGCCCGTGATACCACCGCCTCTACCATCGAAGAAGTGATGGATGATGTCGATATGTTCTTAGGCTTGTCTATGCCTGGTACATTGACCGAAGACATGGTTCGCCGTATGGCAAAAGACCCTATCGTCTTTGCCCTTGCCAATCCAACGCCTGAGATTATGCCAGAATTGGCCCATGCGGTACGTCCAGACGTCATCATGGCAACAGGTCGCTCAGATTATCCCAACCAAGTAAACAACGCTTTATGCTTCCCTTATATCTTCCGCGGTGCGTTAGACGTTGGGGCAACGACCGTTAATGAAGAGATGAAAATTGCTTGCGTAAAAGCAATCGCCGCCATGGCGCATGTTGAAGCCACGCCAATGAGCAACGTGAAAAACGTTGAAAGCACGCCAAGCTTTGGACGCGAATATTTGATTCCAGGACCTTTGGAGCCGAACTTAATCATCGAAATTGCTTCTGCTGTTGCTAAAGCGGCGATGGATTCTGGGGTTGCGACGCTACCTATCACGGATATGAAAGCCTACCGTCAACGCTTGTCTGAGTTTGTTTATAACTCAGCGTTTGTCATGAAGCCTATCTTTGCCCGCGCGAAAGCTGACCCTAAACGTATTGTTTACTGTGAAGGCGAAGACAGCAACGTCTTGCTAGCGGTACAAGTGGTGGTCGATGAGCAGTTGGCATATCCAATCTTGGTTGGTCGTCCTGCCGTCATCGAAAAGAACATCGAGAAACTTGCACTACGCCTAAAAGATGGTGAAAACATCACGATTATCAATCAAGATGATGATCCACGCTATAAAGACTACTGGCAGGGCTACTACGAGAAAAACAAACGTAATGGCGTCAGCATCGAACTTGCTCGCCGTGATGTTCGTCGTAAGACCTCTTTAATCGGGGCGTTACTGGTTGAAAATGGCGATGCCGATGGTATGATTTGTGGCACATTCAGCTACTATCAGCTCCATCTAAAATACGTCAGCAGAGTCATCGGTAAAAAAGAAGGCGTCAGTGATTTTTATGCGATGAATGCTGTCTTGATGCAAGATCGCAATATTTTTATTGCCGATACTTATATCCATGAAGACCCAACGGCTGAGCAATTGGCTGAAATGACGGTACTGGCAGCTGATCAGTTACGTCGCTTTAGCATCACGCCACGTGTAGCGTTGGTTTCGCATTCAAACTTCGGTACATCAGACCGTGCCAGCGCGGTAAAAATGCGCAAAGTACATCAGCTGCTGACAGAAATGAATGTCGACTTTGACTTCGATGGTGAAATGCAAGGTGATGCGGCACTTGATGAACATATCCGTGCCAATGACTTGCCATCAAGCAACCTAAAAGGCTCAGCAAACTTACTTATCTTGCCAACGCTTGATGCAGCAAACATTGCTTTCAACCTACTAAAAACGGCGACCAGCAGTGCCTCTATCGGTCCTATTTTGCTAGGCGCTAACAAGCCTGTGCATATCCTAACCCCATCAGCAACGGCACGCCGTGTGGTGAATATGACAGCGCTTGCGGTCACTGAAGCTCAAGATTTAGAAAGTGAACAGCAGTAGTCATTTATACAGCGTATAAACGACTTACTAAGACGGTCTTCTGTTAGTTAATTATAGAAGCCGTCTGCTATACTAAAACCAGTTAATACTCCTAAGCGAGTGTTGACTGGTTTTTTTTGGCAAAACGACTTAGTAAATACTGGATAAAAAAAGAGACTATTATGCAAGTGTATCTCGTCGGCGGCGCTGTCCGTGACCAACTGTTAGGTCGTCCTATCAAAGACAAAGATTTTGTCGTCGTCGGCGCGACTGTCGCAGATATGCTGGCGGCAGGTTTCCAACAAGTGGGCGCAGACTTTCCGGTATTTTTGCACCCTGTTAGCCGTGAAGAATATGCCCTAGCACGTACGGAGCGCAAACAAGGTCTGGGCTATCAAGGCTTTAGCGTGCATGCCAGCCCTGATGTCACCTTACGTGAAGACTTGCAACGTCGTGATTTGACTGTCAATGCCATGGCAATCGAAGTCAAGAGTCTTACCGATGACACGCCCATCACTGGTAAAGTCGTTGATTACTACGGTGGATTGCAGGACATTAAAAGCAAAACCCTACGCCATGTCTCAAGCGCTTTTAGCGAAGACCCATTACGAGTACTGCGAACTGCTCGCTTTTATGGACGCTACTATGATTTGGGCTTTGGTATCGCCGATGAAACCTTGCTATTGATGCGTCAATTGGTACGCTCAGGCGAGCTTGCGCATTTAAGTAGTGAACGCATTTGGCAAGAATCGAGCCGTGCCATGATGCAAGTGTCGCCGCAAGTATATTGGCAGCAGCTGTTTGAGATTGGGGCGCTAACAGAGTATTTTACCCCGCTACATCAAGTTTGGAGCCATGCTCAATACGGTCAAATACGAGAGATTGTACAAACCGCATTGTATTTCGCCGGTCAAATGCAATTAAACTTATCGCAGCGCTGGGCATTATTAATGGCCAGTCTCAACACAGATTCATTTGCTCTGAAACCTACAGACTCAAATTCAGATAACATAGAATCAGATAATACAGCATCAAATGACACAGCATCAAATAACATAGCAACTGCGGTTAAAGGCATTAATGAGATTGGAAACAGCGCAAAAGTGCCAAAAGCGCAAACCCAATTTGCCACCTTATTTGTGCAGCAAGCACAAAAGCTTAGCATTATAGACCAACTGCGCGCCGCCGAGAAAATCGATCTTATTCAAGCTTGTAGCGCTCATAAAGCGCCGGACAAACTCTCGCAGCTCTTGGTCACAAGCCATGTTTTAAAACTGGCCATACAGCACCGCCAAATGATGCTGGCATTGGGCAGCTTTCACGCAATCGGCATGGACGACATCGACCAAAGCCTCAAAGGTCCAGCGATTGGCGAAGCATTACGACAACGTAGAATTGAGCATTTACAAGCACAACCTGTCTTGTAAACCAGCGCTTTCAACCAGCAATTTAGATAATAAAAATACCTTTAATATGAACCAAGAATTTAGCTTAAGCCAACCAAAAGATTCTAATACCTCAGCGCCAGTCATGCTAGTAACTGGTGGCGCTAAGCGCATCGGTGCGTCTATTGTTTGTGCCGCCCATGAGCAAGGCTACCGTGTCATTATCCATTGTCATCATAGTGAGCAAGAAGCCAATGCCCTAGCCGATGCGCTGAATAACAGTCGTCCTGATAGCGCGGTCGTCGTTCTTGCAGATTTGGCGGTTGTTAATAATAGCGAGACGCTACAGCAATTTACTCAAAATATCATGCAAGCATTTGGGCAACTCAATATCCTAGTACACAACGCCTCACGCTTTTATCCAAGTCTGCTTGGTCATATCAATCTTGAGCAATGGGATGAGTTATTTTTAACCAACGCCAAAGCGCCTTTATTATTAAGCCAAGCGTTATATCCTTATCTACGGACACAGCAGGGCTGTATTATCAGCCTGCTTGATATCCATGCGCATAACAGACCTTTTAAAAATTATGCCGTCTACAATATGGCAAAGGCGGCGCATCGCATGATGGTACAGTCTCTGGCGCTTGATATGGCACCTGATGTACGCGTCAATGGCGTCGCTCCTGGCGTGAACATCTTACCAGAAGCAGATGGCGACCAAGCGCTTGACCCGCAACAGCAAAAAAACATCATCAACTCTATTCCTATGCAGCGGATAGGCAGACCTTACGAGATTGCGCATAGTGTGCTTTATCTAGCGCACGCCAGTTACGTCACTGGTGAGATAATTACCGTAGATGGCGGTCGCAGCCTGACATTGGCTGGTGGTCATATTTGATAGAAAATGGCATTCCTTAAAAATATCTGTATTAGTTCCTATCTTTTACTTGAAAATCTAGAAAAATCAGGTATCATTGTGCGTCTAACGTTAGGGCCCATAGCTCAGTTGGTTAGAGCAGAGGACTCATAATCCTTTGGTCGTAGGTTCAAGTCCTACTGGGCCCACCAAATAAAAGCTATACCATTAAAGACTTTCAAGAGATTGGAGGTCTTTTTTATTGCCTGCTATTTTCTGTCAGGTAGCAAAAAGTAATAAGATAGTAATCGCTATTGAGATATTTAGAGCAACTACCGAGGAATCCTTGATAGTTGGATTTTAGACATTGAGGTGTAATTTAGACATTGCTAGTCATTCAATAAAAGCGTATTAATTAGAGTATGACCACCGGTACCAAATTTTTGGCAAAAAAAAAGCTGATGGAATTAGATTTGAGCTTACTGTAATCCAATCGTAATATTCATTACTTATAAGGATGATGCTAGCTACAGTACAGTGAAGCCCAACTACTGGGTCTGTCTTTACAGATAAGTAGTCAGCGCCAGCCATCGGTGTGCTGCATAAAAAAACAATGGCAATTAACGCATGGCTCATCTTAAGGTTATAATCCACCATGTGAGTTAATCGAATAACGCACGAGACGCATAGAAATTAGCCGCTATAAGATAATTGATAGCGGCTTTTTCATGTCAAATTTTAGGCATAAAAAAACAGCCCATTCGTTAATGCGAGTGGGCTTTTCTTTATTTCGGGTATTTTGACCACGGCAACTGATAATGCGGACCGTCTTTGAACTTAGACCAATCACCGCCCCATTCAATGCTAACGCCAACGTCTTCTGCTGCTTTTTTCACTGCTGCAGCAAGCGGATAATAATACTTCCAATCCCACGTGACCTTGCCATCTTCATCAAGTGCAAATAGGTCCACAGCATGACCGGTTAAGTGGCGGCTGTTCATGGTCTTGGTGGCGCCTTGCTTAAATAGCTCTTTTTGCCGAGTGATTGAGCGCAAACCTTCGCCGACTGAAAAATCAGAACCGGTTATTTCAATTGCTCGCTTAACGACTTTTACAATATCAGGGTGCAAACCTTTTAACCGGTCAAGTGATTTTGCAGATAACTTAAAGTTACCTGTCGACTCAACGGGCTTGCTTTCATCGCTCACTACGTCTTTATCGCTATGCGCTTTGCAATGTATCGCAGCCTCAGCCATCGCGTAAAATCCAGCATGAGCTTGATTGCCCCAATTACTATCTACCTCACCACCATAAAAGCCGTGTAGCTTCATTGTGGCCTGTAGATTTTTAATAGTGGATTCTTGCATTTATTTAGCTCCAAAAAAAGCCCCTAAAAAGGGGCGGTATTTAATACTGATTGAATTTTTTGCGCTTTGGTCGCAGCGCCTCGATGATATACAAGGTATTAACCGCTAACATACATAGCCTGACCACCATGATTGAGACTGCCTTTAGCGCATCATAGGGATAATCGTGGAAAAGCACGATTGTCCATATCGCCATCCACAAGCACATCTTGCTCACCCTGATTGAGCATTTAGTATCAATCTTGCGAGTAAAGATAGTGACAAGGCATATAATCAAACCAAGAAACGGTATAATGTAGCTAATAACATTAATCATCCGACACCTCTGCTACCTGAGCTTGTGGCGATTCATTATTAATCCTGTCATTGATGCTTGGCACAATGACAAACGATGCAACGATAGTGGTTAGTAAAATAGTCACAAATTTTGAAGTATGCTCAACCGCCAATTCGACCACGGTTTTTGCAAGTTTAATGCTATTACTCACAATTAGATCAACGAGTGCTTCTTGCAAGTCTTGACGATTTAGGATATTGATAGCTACTCGCAAAAGAATTGTGCCGCATAATCCTGATATAAACGCCGCAATCTGCATCAAACCAACGCCCGACGTTGGACTAATAGTCGGTATCACAATAAACGATAGAATAAGACCGACAATAACGGCGGTAAAAAAGTTACTTATCGCACTGCCGTTTGCTTGTATATAATCGATTTTAAGTGCAAAAAATGCACCGACGAAGTTTAGTAACACCATCGACAATAGGAAAACCCAATACGGTAATTGTAGGTTGAGATAAACGTGTGGCACGTTTAATTGTTGGCCAATACTTGCCGCTGCCGCTATCGTTCCTGAGCCTGATAGAGCTAGATTTTTTAGTGTTGCAATCGCCATGTCCTGTTGCATACACCCTCCGCGCCTTGTGTTTGTTTAATTTGCATCACCTTTCCTCAAATTTTGAATATAAAAAAACCACTCAATGAGTGGCTAGTTTTTGACGGCTATAGCAATGAGACACGCCCACCATAGCCGCGCTATTTTAATTTTTAGCATTGTCTCTCCTAAATTTTGGTAATAAAAAAACCACTCATTGAGTGTAGTGGCATAATAAACTTGGACAGCGCATAAGAGGTTTATACTAACCCAAAGAAGGAAAATAGTATGACCACCAAACGCAATCAATATAC
Source organism: Psychrobacter sp. DWR1-2-3 (assembly GCF_049896465.1). Classification (NCBI taxonomy): domain Bacteria; kingdom Pseudomonadati; phylum Pseudomonadota; class Gammaproteobacteria; order Moraxellales; family Moraxellaceae; genus Psychrobacter; species Psychrobacter sp. DWR1-2-3. The sequence goes on along the minus strand of NZ_JAFCUJ010000002.1, from coordinate 69,920 downwards.
CCGAGAATTCAAATTAGAAGCCATTAGCTTAGTCACTGATCACAACCGCACCATACCTGACGTGGCCGATTCCTTAGGGATAGGTAAATCCACCTTGCAGAAATGACTGAGTCAGTACCGTCAAGAAATAAATGGCGAAGCACCTAAGGTTGGCAACGCTTTAACGGATGAACAGCGCGAGCTTCAAGAATTGCGCAAACAAGTTAAGCGGCTGACTATGGAACGTGACATTCTAAAAAAGGCTTCCGCTCTGCTAGCCTTGGACAGCCTGAACGGCTATCGCTAATCAGTCAGCTTGCAGAGCAAGACAAACAGGTCAATAAAAGCCTTAATACGCCAAATATTTAACGACTCGAAGCAATCAGCAGGCGCTCGCAGCATTGCCGCCATACTAATGAATGAGCATAACATTAAGCTGTCACGTTATGTGGTAGGTAAGCTTATGGCGCAGATGAGGCTTAAAAGCTGTCAATTGAAGACGCACAAATACAAGCACGCTGACGAGGCACATAAAACACATAAAAATATTTTAAATAGAGACTTTAGCCCATCAGCGCCCAATCAAGTCTGGACGGGTGATGTCACTTATATTCGCATTAAAGGTGGCTGGTGCTATTTAGCTGTCGTTTTAGATTTATATGCTCGGCGTGTGGTGGGATTTGCTGTATCAGATTCGCCTGACAGTATGCTGACAACCAAAGCGCTGCAGATGGCATATGAGACGCGCCTAAAACCAAGTAATGTGCTGTTTCACTCTGATCAGGGAACCCATTACACCAGTAAGAAGTTTGCTGAATCCTTAGCAAGTTGTAATGGTATGACGCAAAGTATGAGCCGTCGCGGAAACTGTTGGGATAATGCCCCAACCGAACGATTCTTTAGAAGCTTTAAAACAGAATGGATGCCAAAAGGTGGTTATGAGAATATCGATGAGGTTAAAAGCGCCATTGCTGATTATATCTGGGGCTATTATCAAACCGTGAGACCGCATACTTTCAACAATTATTTAACACCGCTAGAAAAAGAGAAACGCTACTTTAATAAAAACCTCTTATCAGGTGTCCTAAATTAGTTGACCACTACAGGATAAGCCTATCGTCGGTATTGGACATTCTCAAGGTGCTACCGCCACTGCCATCGCCGCAGCCAAACGTCCAGAGCTGTTCTCAGAGATTTACTTGATAGAGCCTGTGACTTTTACCAAATCGCAAACCCTCATGATGAACGCTGCGCCTGACGACTTAAAGATTGGTCAAGAACCGTTCAAAAGCACGTTAGCCAAGCAGACGAACTGGGAGAGTATTGAGTTATACTACGACTATCTACGGGCGCATCGCGCATTCAAGCGTATCAATGACGATCATCTTTATACTTTTGCAAAAAACAGTCTTGTCCAAAATGAGCAAGAGCAATACACCTTACTGTTCGCCCCTAAGCAAGAGTTGGCAAGCTACTTTGACACTCCTTTTGTCAATGACGCTTTAAAAGAGCTCAATGACTTTGATGTACCCTACACCATTATCATTGGCAAACCTTCCATATTCATTAGCAATGAGGTTCGTAAATTTTGGGAAGATCTCGTCCCTGTTGAACGCATCATTGAGTTATCAGACAATGGACATCTTCTGCCAATGGAAGCACCTGAACAGTGTGCGACTATCATTATAAAAAGGTTCAGCAGTAATACACCCAGTTCTTAATAGCTACAAAGTGAAAAATATGTCTAGTTATAATCAATATATATGAACTACTGAGCCTCTTTAGGCTCAGACTTACTACTGGCATAAATAAAATAAAGTGCAATAGCTAAGCAAGCCAATGCCGCCATTCTACTGATTGAAAGGCTAATCGCCTCGTTACCCAACCAGCCAAAATTATCGATCAGTACACTCATACTCAGCTGACCAAAAATAACCGCTACCGTTGCCACAGCAGTACCAATACGTTGGACCGCAACCACCATAATGACGATATAAGGAACGCCGCATAAAGCACCAAGCAGCTGCCACTTAGGCACATCCATCAAAGTCACAGTATGACTTGGTTCAAAAAAGAAAATAAGCAAAGCGGTCACAACCGCACCCACAGAAAAGGTTAAAAAAGCACTTTTAAACACCCCGACGTTGCCGCCAAGGCGACCATTTAATGCCGCTTGAACACTTAAAGCTGCGCCGCCAATCATCGATAATACAATCATTAAAATAAGCATTATTTTTTACCCCTGTGCCATAAAGATAAGTGCAGCAATAATAAAAAATAAAGCGATAATGCGTTTGCTGTCTATTTTTCGCTCCATAGTTTCGAACAAACCATAATGATCTATGAGTAAACTCTGAAAAACTTGCCCAGCCAATACCCCAATCATCGTCAGCGCAATGCCAATGACAGGCGTGACCACGGTTAATACCACAACATAAACAGGCCCTAAAATACCACCAACCAGCAGTAAAGGCGGCTGTGAGAAAAAGGAAGGGCTGTCTCGCGGACTAAAAAACAACATCAAAAAGAATGTCAGAGCAGCGCCAACGCCAAAAATACTCAACGTTGCCCACAGCTCGCCTACCTCATTTCCTAAAGGTCCAAGTAATCCCGCTTCAACAGATAACCCCATGCCCCCTAAAACAACAATAAGTATTAATAAAATTTGCATGTAATAATCCTCAATGAGCAATGCGGCGTAGTGTACCGCAGCCTATACCCATTAAAAAACGCTATAATATAGAAATAACCTTTGCATAAGTTGCACAAATGAATACAGTGGATAGCATCAACATAAAAACTCTATTATTTTTTATAGAGGTTTTTGACGCTCAGAGTTTTTCTGTAGTGGCGCGAAAAGAAGGTGTGTCAGCTTCTAAAGTGTCTCGTATTATCAAACAGCTAGAAGACTCTTTAGGGCAACAGCTTTTTCATCGCAATACACGTGCCGTCATTCCGACTGAAGCGGGACATGTGTTTATGCGCTATGCAAAATCCATGACTGAAAGCATGAATGCGGCACAACAGGAACTTCAAGACAGGACTTTAGAACCAGGTGGTTTAATCAGAATCAACGCCCCTATTTTTTTTGGACAACGCCATATCGCACCTTGGCTGCCGCAGCTTAGTGCTCAATATCCTAGATTACAGATAGATTTGACGTTAACGGATGACTTTATTGATCCTCATCATTACGCAACAGACGTTATTTTTAGAATCGGTACTTTAAATGACTCAGCCTTTCATGCGCGTATTTTTGGTGAGCAAACCTATCATCTTGCCGCTTCTCCGGCGTATATAAGCACACATGGTAAATTGCAAGTGCCAGCAGATCTGACGCATCATAAATGCCTAGTGTATAAGGGCTCAACAGGACCCAATCGTTGGCTTTTTAAAACAGGAAATGAAGATTGGACGCCATTCTTAGCGCCTGCTTTATTGATGTCTAATAATGCAGAATCTTTATTGGTATCTGCACTCAAAGGAATGGGAATCGTGCTTTTTCCAGATTGGCTTATCGGTGAGTACTTGAAGAGTGGTGAGCTTATTAAGCTATTGCCTAATTATAGTACGGCAGTCAAAACCACACCTCAGCATGTCGCTGCTCTCTATCCTCATACTCGTCACATTTCTCTAAATGTAAGAACGCTAATTGATTATTTTGCCAAGGTTTATGGCACGCCTCTTTATTGGAAGCTCAATTAAAAAGTGATAATTTAAAGGTAATAAGCATCTATGAATTTTATGACAAAAAGGTGAAATACAAAGATGTCATTACACCCATTCAGAAGTATTTCTAATCAGATTATTCAGTGTGGAAAAATCGGGATGTTTTTTGGATTACCAGACTAGATTATAATCTGATTTGGCAAGGCAATAGCTATGCGCGCGTACGTTTGAATAAAATAAACTATCCTGATGACTCAGTGGTAACTGCGACTTCATGGGAATTTAAAATAAACATTTAGACCGCTCCTTAACCTCCCAATCTCTGACTTTAACTCGGCTAAACACGCTTTTAAAGATTCGTATTATTTCAGAAATAATCATCACCATCGCTTATCATTGAAAGAAAAATGTCAATAATCCTATGACAATAGCCCGCTTATGATTATAAATACGTTGACATACAATCAAATTAACGTAATAATAATCTAGATGTTAATGATTATCAGTAACATCCTTATATTTTCAGATGCTATCTATTTGACGGTTATATGAAGTAACCGTTATATGATTTTTTGGCTTGGATGACCCTTTATGGCTGAAACGCTTACTCGTTATGATACCGATAAAACACCATTAGCCATTGCTGATAAAGCCATGTTCATTCATCATCTCAATGAAGAGCATCAAGATGAACTTGCGATGTTTATCAATGCCTTTACCTCTGCCTCAGTCGGCGAGTACGATATAGTATCAATAACAGAACTGTATCCTGACGGTCTTCTGTTAGATGTTATGACGATGAATCGCTATCAAAATAACTCTAATGCGTTAAAAGATAGCAGTTCTACAGATAACAGCCTCGCTGAAAACATTTCTAGTATTAATCATCAATACTTTATCAACTTTTTTGTGCCTATTAGCGACGCTGAGACACTACATGAACAATATATAGCGTTATTGCAGTCATCCGCTACTAAGCTTGGTAAGCGTACAATCAAACTTCAAGAACAATACTTTAGCGTGATTGATAGTTATTATGTCAGTTCTAATATGTATCGACTGATGGTCACAGCACCCGATAGTACGCCACTCAATCATCCCGGGTATGCTTATTTATTTGAGTTAAACTCTGACGTTTTCTCCACCCTAAATGATGAATCAAGTAATAACGATAAGCCTTTACAGCGCTACTACACCCTGCGAAAAGCATGGCAAGATCCAATCAGCTTGTCTGTTCAAGCTTGGATAGATGTTTATATCCATGGCGACACACCAGGTGGCAATTGGGCACGTTCTCTCGCTTGCGGTATGCCAATAAAAACGGTGCGCGACTATCCTGAGAAAACAGAACACCTCAATGAGGGTCAATGCTTATTAATATGTGATGAAACCTCTCTACCTACAGTCGCCAATCTATTAGAGAACTGGCAAAATCCGTTACCACCCCTTGTCATTGCTATTACTGAAGATCCAAAAGACATCAGTTATTTACATACTCTAAACCTTTGGCCGTGCTTAGGTCATGATGAGTGTTTTCTACAAGACAATCTACTTCATATCATTAAGACGCCAACAACCGAAATTCCTGAACAAATCATGAGCTTACTAAATGCAAGATTAATGACATTGCCTCTTAAGATTGGCAAGGTATGGGGTGCGCTTGAAGCGGCGGACATCAAGTCATTAAGAAAACAATTAAAAGCAACCCTTGGTCTATCTCGTCAAGATATGGTCATAAAAGTCTATTGGCGCGCTCAATAACTGCCGTATATTCATAAATAAAATGAAAATCATTTGCATTAACTAGCTACTTTTCTTTAAAATGCCCCATTTACTTTCGACTGCTCACTATGATGCACATCAATAATTTAAGCTTAATACGTCAAAAAAAAGTTTTGCTTCACCCGACTTCTTTTATCATCGAACCAAATAAACTTTATGCCCTCATTGGGCATAATGGTTCCGGTAAATCCAGCCTTATAAAGGCTATGGCAGGAGAGATGACGCCCACGCAAGGTGGTATTGAAATAGAACGTCAAGATTTGCGTAGTTTTTCCGCTAAAAGACTGGCCACGCATCTTGCCTATTTACCGCAAAATCTACCTGATGCGGGTGCTTTTACGGTCTATGAGCTTGTGATGTTGGGCAGATACCCTCATCAAAAATGGCTGCAAAAGCCGACTGCCAACGACCGACAACAAGTAGAAAAAGCCATCGCCCTCACTCAAGTTGACGCCTTTAGAGATCGCCAAGTATCGACGTTGTCAGGTGGTGAGCGTGCGCGCGTCTGGCTGGCGATGTGCCTTGCCCAGCAAACAAAGTATCTTCTATTGGATGAGCCACTAGCAGCGCTGGATGTGGTCTATCAAATAGAAGTGTTAAAACTGATTCGTCAATTGGTCGATGAGCAAGGCTTAGGTGTTGTGATTATCCTGCACGACCTAAATCTAGCAGCAAGGTTTTGTGATGAATTTATCGCCCTAAAACAAGGCAAGCTGTGCCATATGAATGATGTCAAACACACCATGGAAAAGGATGTACTGCGCTCGATATTTGGTGTCGACTTTACCCTACTAACCCATCCTACCACTACTCATAAAGTCGCAGTTATATGAAAGCGCGCACCTTTTCGTTCGGGCTATGTGTGGCATTATGCTCAAGTTTATTGTTAAGCAGTTGCCAGTCGTCTGACGCCACCTCACAAGCGCCACAAGCTCTGTCGCCTAAAAACAGTCAAAAAACGCCTAAAGTCATGACGCCCGATTGGGGTATTGCGGCGACGCTGACTGCCATGGGATACCCACCAGTTGCTATGGGCGATAAACCTTTCTATAGAGAATGGGTCGGTAAGCCTCTTATACCTGATACAACTCTCGACGTAGGAACACGCTATCAGCCCAACCCTGAAATGTTCTCTCAGTTAGATTTGGATTTGGTCATAGACAACGATTTTTATGCGCACCTGCGTCCTATGTACGGCGATTTGCCTATCCACTCTATTGAATTGACCAGTCCTAACAAAATTGCAAAGTGGGAGGACTTTATAGAACCCACGTTAGAATTGGGCCGATCTATCAATAAACCGCAAGCCGCGCAAGATTATTTAGACACCAGTAAGAAACAAATCTTACAAGCGGGACAGACTTTTCATGCGCGTTATCCTCATGTCAAAAAATTGGCTGTCGTGCAATTTGCCGACACCAATAATTTGCGTATGTTTTCGTATAATAGCTTGTTTCAACCTGCTTTAGAGACGATGGGACTACAGCTAGTGGCATTGGCAGATGGCAATCAATGGGGGTTTACGCCCATTATGCTAGGAGACTTAGCGCAGCTTGATGCCGATACTTGCCTTGTGGTCGTTGAACCTCTTAGTGACCTTCTCAAACTTGAATTAGAAGACAGCTTAGTGTGGCAGCGCTTGGGTTATTCCTTTGATCAAGAGCATGCATCTAGCAAAAAAGGCCGTTGTATCACCTTACTGCCTGCGACATGGAACAATAGTGGCGTGGCTTCTATGAATGTTTTAGCCGATCGCTTAACGAATGTCACTTTTGTAGGCAATACCGATTTATGATGAATAAAAATAATTTTTTGTCTGCTAACCGTATTTATATGATAGTCGTTTTCTTAATGCTGCTAGCAGTAGTGAGCAGTTATGCAGTCGTACATCAACTTTGGCACCTGCCTTTTTTAGAATTATTCATACCCTCATTTGAGCTATCGCTTTCGGACATGAGTATCCAGCTACAAATCCTACCGACCATGTTGGTAGCATTAACCGCTGGTGGTCTTTTAGGATTGGTCAGTATTTTATTACAACAGCTGGTAAAAAATACTCTGGCCTCAGACACAACATTGGCAGTCGGTAGCGGTGCAAACATGGCACTACTCATTGTCACGTTATTCCTGCCTAGTTTGGCGTTAGGGGGAAGTTTCTGGGTCGCCTTTGTTGGCGCACTTGGTAGTATGGCGATTGTTTTTCTTCTAGCTGCGCCTAGTCGCATGAATCCTTTGGTATTGGTACTAGGTGGACTGGTGACCAATATTTTATTGGGCGCTATTACTGCTTTATTATTGATTTATTATGCTGAAGAAACCTTAAACGTCATGGTGTGGGCGGCGGGCAGTCTCACGCAGAATAACTGGCAAGTATCTGCCGTATTAAGCACCGCTAGTGTGGTCGCCTTTATTAGCTTAATGCCTTTATTAAAACCATTAGAAATAATGAGCTTAGATGATAGGCAAGCCAAAAGCTTGGGCGTTCCTATCAATCTCATTCGTGGTTTGGTAGTAGGATTGGTGGCAATACTGACCGCCCTTGTCGTCAGTCGCGTGGGGCCTATTGGTTTTATTGGCTTAGGGGCTGCTACACTGGTGAATGTGTTTTCAGTAAGGCGTATTGGTTACCGTTTGCTATTAGGTTATGTATTTGGAGCATTGTTGTTATGGATCACCAGTAATGCTACGACGCTGTTACAACATTATTTAAGCCTAAATATCCCCGCTGATGCAATGACGGCCATTCTTGGTGCGCCATTGGTGATATGGTTAATCGTGAGCCAAAGTCGTCAACATACCGATGAGGTTATTCCGACTTTGGTTTCAGAACGCCGTGACACTCACTTAATGGGTTGGAGTATCGCCTTAATACTGTTGCTCATAGGCGTACTTATCTTTACGGCTACTTCAAATGGCTGGCAGCTTAGTACGCTAGGACATTTAATTGTTGATATTAGATTGCCTCGTACGTTAAGCGCAGCCGCCACTGGCATAATGCTAGCAACTGCTGGCGTGCTGCTACAAACCTTGACACGTAACCCGATGGCCAGCCCTGAAGTACTCGGTATTAGCTCAGGCTCAGCGATAGGAGTGGTACTGGCCTTTGTTTTCCTGCCCAGTTTTGGCTATACAGGTATTATATTATCAGGATTATTGGGTGCTTTTATCGTGCTCAGTTTGATCTTATGGCTTGCCCGTCGTATCAATCCGGCTTATTTATTATTAGTTGGTGTGGCCATTGCCGCATTGATGGGCGGATTATTAAGCCTTGTAAAAATATCTGGCGATCAACGGTTACAAGCGGTTTTAAGCTGGCTATCAGGTTCTACATATCTTGCCAGTCCAGAAACGGCATGGATTTTAGTAGGATTGGCTTTTATACTTTTCCTATTAAGCTTTATGGTCATAAAACCATTAGAGATATTGAGCCTAGGTAGTGGGATCGCCCGTGAGCTTGGGGTATCTTTGAGATTGTATCAAAGCTTGGTACTCATTCTTGTAGCATTACTGAGTACGATATCAACGTTAGCAGTGGGTCCGCTCAGTTTTGTGGGTCTGATGATTCCTCACCTCGCCAGCACATTAGGCGCGGTGAAGCTCAAACGTCAAATTCAATTGTCCGCTATCTTAGGCGCGGGCTTAATGGTCATAGCAGACTGGATTGGACGCTATCTTATATTCCCCTATGAGATACCTGCTGGCACCATCGCTGCCATTATTGGCGGGGCATATTTCCTATATTTGATGCGGCGTATTAAGGCTTAATCCGCCTAGATTGGTAAAAACACTAGCTAACTCTCAAACAATATTATATGACTGAGATTCATTAATACTATCACAAGCACTTTAAGGTTGATGGACAACCCTTTGTAGTCTCACAAATATATTTAGTATTAATGCAGCAATATATTGCAATGAAAATGATTATCATTATAATAAGCATTTAACTTATGCGCTGGAAATATTGATGCAACTGTCTCGCTTATACTCCGCTTTATTTCGCCTTAACCCATCAAATTTGTCTCATCCTCTGTTATTAAAATCCGTATGTTACTCTTGTTTGTCTACCTCAGCCATCATACTGGGTGCAAGCCAAGCAGCATTGGCACAAACGGATTTAATGGTCGACACCCAATCTGATACTCCAAGCGTGGTGCTTGATACGATTGTGGTGACCAGTAGTGCTGACGCGTCAGCGGATGGATTGCCAGATGCTTATGAAGGTGGTCAAGTTGCGACGGGAAGCCGTGTAGGAATTTTAGGCAATCAAGATATTATGGATACGCCATTTTCTACCACATCATATACCAACGAATACATTGCCAACCAACAAGCCCAAAGTGTTGGCGACCTGCTTAAAAAAGACCCCACTGTTCGCGTTGCAAGGGGCTTTGGCAACTTTCAAGAAGCTTACTTTATGCGCGGTTTCATCACCACATCAGATGATACGATGTTTAACGGTCTATACGGTATATTGCCTAGACAGTATATCGCCACCGAACTATTCGAGCGTGTTGAAGTTCAACGCGGCGCATCTGCTATGCTAAACGGTGCAGCACCCAGTGGCGGAAATGCTGGTGGTACGATTAACCTACTACCAAAGCGTGCTAGTAATGCTCCCCTACGCCAATTAACGCTTGGTTATGGTCAAGGTGACCAAGGTAAAATTGCCGTCGACGTGAGTGACCGTTTTGGCACTGAGGACGCTTTTGGCGTGCGCTTTAACGCCGCTTATCAAGATGGCGATAGTGCCATCGATGATGAATCTTCAACATTGGGATTGGCAGCGCTTGGGCTAGATTATAAGGGTGAGCAATACCGATTATCAGCAGATTTAGGCTGGCAGGACAACAAACTCAAAGAGACTCGCCCTAGTGTCAATCTTGGCGGTGTTTCTCGTGTACCAAAAGCGCCAGACGGCTCAAAAAATTGGGCGCAGCCTTGGACCTACTCAGATGAAAAAGATATCTTTGGTACCATCAGAGGTGAATATGATTTTAATGACAATCTCACCGCTTATGGTGCTTACGGCATACGACGTGGTGATGAAGACAATTCTTTATCAGACCTCACAGTAACTAATAATGATGGCAGTGGCACTACCTCTCGATTTGATAATATTCGAGAAGATAAAGTCCAAAGCGCTGAAATTGGTCTGCGTGGTAAATTGCAAACGGGTAAAATTGGTCATGATTGGGTGTTAGCAGCTGATATATACGATCAAGAAGAAAAAGGTGCTTATGCTTTTTATAGCGCACGCCCTACTAACTTATATAATCCCACTAAGTATCGGGATAATACCGGGTCGAATAAGGCAGGTTCTGGCGGCAACTTAGACAATCCAAAACTAACCAATGAAAAGCAACTCCAAAGCTTTGCGCTAGCAGACACCATATCGCTGTTCGATGACAAACTGAAAACCACCTTGGGTGTACGTCATCAGAATATAAAAACCACCAGCTATCATGCCAACACGCAGGCAGAAACGGCTCATTATGATAAGAGTGAGTGGACCCCAAGTATCGGTATTGTCTATCAACCAAACATGGATTGGTCGTTCTACGGTAACTATATCGAAAGCTTAGCGCCAGGAAAAACAGCCCCTCAGACAAATAACAATGCTCCTGTTACCAATGCTGGTCAAGCTTTGGACCCTTACGTGAGCGAACAAACTGAAATTGGCGTGAAGTATGACAACGGGCTTATTGGCAGTAGTTTGGCGATATATCGCACTGATGCCGCACGTGATTATATCGATGCTTCAAACACCTTTATATCTGCTGGTAAAAACCGTCACCAAGGCGTAGAACTGACCGTATTTGGTAGCCCTAGCGAAAATATGCGCCTAAATGCGGGCGTCAGTTATTTAAGTGCCAAACAAAAAGACACCGGTGATGCGGCGCTAGATGGTAATAAAGTCATCGGTCTGCCTACCTTACAAAGCAATGTCAATCTAGAATATGATGTTGCGGCACTCGAAGGACTAACCTTAACAGGTGATATCATTCATACAGGCCCTCGTTATGCCGATAATGCCAATACCTTAAAAGTTGACGGTTATACGACGTTAGATCTTGGTGCTCGCTATAAAACCGTGCTAGCCGGACAAGATGTTACCTTAAAAGGCATGGTAACCAATGTCACGGGCGAAGATTATTGGCAGTCAGTCGGTGGTTATACAGATGCTGGTTATTTAAATGCGGGCGAACCCACTGCGTTAAAAGTTTCAGCGACGTTTGACTTTTAAATTTTAACGCTAAGCTTCGCCAATGAAACGACTATACTGAATAAACTGTCGTTATAGAATCATTATCGGGTTTGAATAAAAGGGATTAGGCGCCACCTACTCCCTTTTGTGCTATCTAAAAATATGCAAAATTCATTTTATTATTGAGTCCTTATGTCCTCTCGCGCTACAGCCTCTCTATATCATATGATCTGGTCGCATTATCGCCTGCCTTTTCTCAAAGTTATCTTATTAAATTTAGTCAATGCGGCGGTCAGTGTGGGTATTATTGCTTATATTAATCACACTTTTATCAGTCAGCCTGTTTTTAATACCTTGTCATGGCAAAGTTTAGGTTATTTTTCAGCGTTAGTCGTTCTCCTATTAGTCACGACTTTTTTATCACAATATGCCCTAACCCGCTTGGGTCATAGATTTGTGTATGAGCTCAGAACCAAGCTGGTAAAACAAATTATCGATACCAACGTTCCGCAGATTGACAAGTTAGGGAACGCCCAACTACTCGCCAGCTTGTCTACCGATATCCAATCGATTACCGTCGCTTTTGTCCGTATGCCAGAGTTGGTTCAGGGGATTATTTTATCTAGCGGAGTCGCCTTATACTTGAGTTGGTTGTCATTGCCATTATTACTGATCATCATGGTTTGGATTGTAATGACGATTTGGATAAGTACCATTTTGGTGAAGCACGTTTATAAGCATTTAACAGAATTAAGGGAGATTAATGATCTTTTGTATCAAGATTATCAATCTATTATCGAAGGGCGAAAAGAGCTTGCACTTAATCAGCACCGCGCGCAAAAGCTGTATACCAATGATTTTTTAAGTCACGCCCAGTCTTATAAAGAGCGCGTTATTAAAGCAGATACCTTCCACTTATCAGCAGTGAATTGGTCGAACATTATGATGTTTGCAGCGATTGGTGTCGTCTTTGCGGTCTCAAACTATCTTAATATTCCCATGAGCGTTGCCACCACTTTTTCTTTAACCATTCTATTTATGCAATCGCCGCTGCTACAAGCCGTTGGCGCTTATCCAACTTTACAAACGGCGCAAGTCGCGTTAGATAAAATACAGACGTTGGCGCTTGCTGATTATCAACCAGCATTTTTAACCAATATAGCAGCAAATGACTGGCAGACCATCTCACTGAACAATGTGAGTTATCGCTATCAAGGTATAAACCACAATACACAAGAAACTGTGACTGAAAATAAGTCGCTTACTGATGACATTTTAAAAAATGTCAATCTCACCTTGAGGCGTGGCGAAGTGGTGTTTTTGATAGGCTCTAATGGTAGCGGTAAGTCTACCCTTGCAAAAATAATTACTGGTATTTTTACACCTACGACAGGCGCTGTAAAAGTAGACAAACAGGTGATTGATTCGGACAATAATAGCCATTATCGGCAGCTATTTTCTGCCATTTTTAGCGATCAACATCTTTTTAAACAATTAATCGGCAGTCAAGACAATGACCCTGATATGTCTTTAGTGACCGAGTGGCTGCATAAATTAAACCTGCAAGATAAAGTGACGGTAACTGACCATCGACTGTCTACCGACAAGCTGTCACAAGGACAACGCAAACGCTTGGCTATGCTGCTCGCTGTCGCCGAACAAAAAGACTTTCTGCTGCTCGATGAATGGGCCGCTGACCAAGACCCTGCTTTTCGCCGAGTATTTTATCAAGCGCTGATTCCTGAATTAAGAGCTATGGGCAAAACGCTGTTTATTATCAGTCATGACGACGGTTATTTTGAGCATGCTGACCGCTTGCTGATGATGAAAGAAGGAAAACTGACGGAGTTAAATGCAGAAGAACGCCAGCGTGCCAGTGCGGACGCCATTGCTATGCTAGAGTAACTGATGATAAGTCATATCACTAAAATATCTGATACCAAAGCATAACCATTGCCAGGTAACACCTATATCAAGCAGGAGAAATTTAAGCATATCGTTTATTTGAATAGCTTCTGTACAAAGTGCGCCCGAGAAATTACCAAAAAATCCAACAACGCAATAGCCATAATCACAATGATTGCTGCTGGGAATATAATAGCCACAACAAGCAATGGAATGGCAAACGGCCACCATATGGAAAAATCTTGTCCACGTGCTGGCGGATTTAGTCCAATGATTTCGTTGGCATTACGAGGACGACGTTGCCACCATATGACATAACCGCACACACAAATTGCAATCACTGATAAGCAAAACAGTCCATTGGCTAACACGCTCCATAATCCCAGCGTTCCCATGTGAATAGCCGCACCCGCTGCCATAAACTTGCCAAAAGCATTGTAATCCTCAAAGCGGATATCAGCCAATATTTTCCCCGAATAGCGGTCGATATGTACTGTACGGTCAGCGGTTGGACTTTTCATATCGTAGCTCATAGAATCTTGGCTAATCGTCCACACTCCTGTCGCGCCTTGTGGTAGATTCAGCTGATAACGCCCCTCAAAGCCAATCTCACGAGCAAACCTATCCACCGTATCAATCATAATGGGAATATTAGGCGCGATACCGTTCTCACCTTTGGTTGACCCTGACAGCGGCATCGGTGTCAGTTCTAGCACCCAAGGTACCTCCTTAGTGCTGCCCGTATTTAATACACGACCATGTGTTGCTGCAGGCGTTGATGCTGCTCCATGAACGTGCAGCGCGGCATTGGCGTTATCCATACCCGCATGATGCTGACCATGGTCAATCGAAAGTGGCATGGGCGCCACGCCCCATTTACCGGCCGGAAACTGACTCCAAGCTTGTATGATTCGCTCGCCCCAAATACCTGCCCAAGCCATGCCTGAAATGCAAAAAAATAACAAGACAATGGATATCCAAGTGCCTAAGGTGGCGTGAATAGTACGGAAAAATGAACGCTTTTTCTTTAGGTTACTATCATCCGGAATCAACATAGCTTTGACAGATTTGCGTTTTTGCCACCACAAGTACCAACCCGTTAAAATCATCAAAATAGTTAATGAAGCGGTGGCTTCTTGAATAAAGTCACCAACCTTCCCTAATAACAAATCGCTATGAATACTATCAAAAGTATTGTACAAGCCCGTATTAGTGGGCGTAGTTTTAACAATATCAGCGGTGTACGGATTCACCGCCACCATATTGTCATGCCCATCTGATATCACTTGAAACAAGGCCACCGTCTCGTTATCACGAGGTGCGATATATTTAATCAGCGTGCTATCTGGTAAGGTTTGAAGGGCGTTTTTTGCTTGATTGGCGATTGGTGCTTGAACCATAGACTGTAGAGGGGTAACGGTTAAACGATCACTATCTCGGCCTGTTGTATTGGACATAAGCAGCATGCCAAGTCCTGTAAACGCTAAAATAATCAAAAAAGGGGCAATAAACATGCCTGCATAAAAATGCCATCTCCATACTGTAAAATAGCGTTGATTGTTAGGGGGTTGACGTGTATCTCTACTCATAAATATGACCTTTAACCATCTTTAGCTGCTCAATTAACGTCATGAACGCATTGATAATAATAATATAAAATAGCTGATTGTTAGATTCGACCCAAAATACTTCCAAGCCAATAACGTGTTTTAAAGATGGCAGCATCATACAAGAAAACTCATCAAAACACTGCGATTTATAGGAAATAATTGGCCTTATATGAGGTGCTTTTTAACTTTTTATAATTTTAATCAGTAATGATTTTTCCTCACTTACACCTTATGTATTCTGTATAAGTGCTGACAATAAATACCTCCAATGCTTCTATAAAACTCTTATTGTAATTTTTTAATGATAACAATAATCATTAGTGTTATCATTATCTCCGTATTTATATACTTATCTTTTAATTTAAAACCGTCAACTACTTCTATCTGAAAGGAAATACGATGCCGTCTCTTTTACGTTGCGAATCTGCCCGAAAAAAACAATTAAAAATGGCAGTCAGGATTGGCTTATTAATGAGTATTAGCCATGCTGCATATGCTGAAGAAACGGCAAATCATATTGAAGATGTCCAAAACGAAGATGAGAATATTACTACTGTTAATCCGACACCAGCGACGACCTTAGATACTATTACTGTTTATGCCGATAGCTACCGTAGTACGGGCACCAAAACCGCATTAGATCCTAACGATGCTCCAATGAGCTATAGCAGAATCAATCAAGAACTATTACAAAAACGTCAAGCAGATAGCGTTAATGCAGCGTTGCGTTATGAGCCCGGCGTGAGTACTGAGAGCCGCGGTACGGTATCTATTTTTGATGAATACAATATTCGCGGTTTTAAGACTTATTCCAATTTTTATGATGGATTGCGCCTCCCCTATGACGGCGCTTGGAACCTGATGCCGCAAGTAGACATTTATGCGACTGAAGCGGTAGAAATCTTAAAAGGACCAGCATCCTCACTTTACGGCTACACGGCTCCAGGTGGCATGGTCAATCAGGTCGCCAAAACACCAAAAAGCACTCAAGCATCTGAAGTGCAGTTACGACTTGGCAATCAAAATCTCAAAGAAATGGCAGTCGATACGACAGGCCCTATTTCAGATACGCTCAATTATCGCTTGGTGGCATTAAAACGTAAAAAAGATGGACAGATGCATACCACAGAAGAAGAGCGCACTTTAATTAATCCGTCACTTGAATGGCGACCGACAGAAGATGTCTCCGTTCTTGCCAATCTTTTTTATCAAGACGATCCAGAGATGGTGCCTTCTACTCCGCTTCCTGCTGTTGGGACAGTCTACAATGCCAGCTATGGCAAGCTAGATAGTGATGCCTACGCAGGTGACGAGTGGAATCATTTTAGCAAAGAAGTAATAATGCCAAGTGTGACTGTCAACTGGGCTATCAATGACAAATTAACCTTTAAGCATATCCTACGCTATACCGATGCCGAAGCAGAGCAACGTAATATCTATAATAGAGGGTTCATTGATGGTAGTGATAAGGTTTTGAAGCGTAGCGCCTACACCACTGATGAGGCGATGACCAACTGGACCACCGACAACCAGTTAGCTTATCAATTCGATACGGCTAATACTTCACATAACTTACTATTCGGTATTGAATATCAAGAAACTGATAGCACAGCGACTTATCGAGATACGCTCGCCAGCGAAGATTTACCTATTGATCTATCTAAACCTAGATTTACTCAAGTTAGTACTGACATGCTACCATTGGATACCTATTATCAGAAAGATGATATTGAACAAAGCCAGCTGGGGTTTTATATACAAGATGAGATGCAGTGGCAAGATTTGACAGTGGTGGCAGGCTTACGTCACGACAACTTTGACAGCACTACCGAGCAAACCGAAGCCTCTAAAGGTGCTGTTTATAGTAACAAAACGATTGATAACAGCGCATCAAAAACCAGTGGTCGCCTTGCTGCCATTTATGACTTTGATAATGGCTTCTCTCCTTATGCCAGCTATTCACAGTCGTTTCAGCCTGTTGTCGGTAGCAACTTCGTTACTAATAAGGCATTTGAGCCAACCACCGCTGACCAGTTAGAAGCTGGTATCAAATATCTGTCCCCAGATCGCGCCACACAAGGAACGTTGGCGGTGTTTGATATCACGCAAAAGAACGTCGTAGTAACAAACCCCGCTAATTCTCAACAGAAAGTTCAAACGGGTGAAATTACCTCTAAAGGCTTCGAGGTTTCAGGTAGCCACATGCTAAGTGATTGGGTAGATATTGCTGCAAGCTACAGCTATACCGATGCTGAGATTACCGAAGATGAATTCAACCCTGACGTGGTCGGCAATACGCCAGCACAAACCGCTAAACATAAAGCGACACTGTGGGCAGACTATTACGCCACAGATAAATTGACCCTCAATGCAGGCGTTCGCTATGAAGACGGCATGCAACTTGATAAGCAAAATTCAGACGAGCTGCCGAGTGTGACATTGGTAGATATTGGTGGCAGCTATCAAATCAATCCGATGCTCGCTGTCGGCGCTAGTATCAATAATTTGTTTGATAAAACCTATGTCGGTACTTGCTACGATAGTAATAACTGCTGGATGGGACCCGAGCGCCAGATGTCCGTCAGTCTAAAGGCCAACTTTTAAACAATATAGAGCTTATCATTACTAGAGAATGTCAATTTTATATACTGGCGTTATCTAAACTTATAACTTAAAAAATGAAACACTTAAATTAAGAAAGGCATTAAAATGGCAAAACCCGCTCCAAGAACATTGAATGTTGTTCGTACCAAATACATCACGCCACATATGTGCCGCGTCACGCTTGGCGGTGCTGGCTTGATTGACTTTCCAACAGATCAAGAAAGCGCTTATATCAAACTCATATTTCCTCAAGGCCATGGGACTCGACCACTAATGCGCACCTATACCATCAGTGGTCAACGTGAGGGTGAAATAGATATTGATTTTGCCTTGCACGACGCTGAAGGGCCTGCTTCAATGTGGGCACGTAACGCCCAAGTGGGTGAGCAAATATTGGTAGGCGGACCAGGACCAAAGAAGCTGATTAATAATGAGGCAGATTGGTTTTTATTGGTTGGTGATATGACAGCGCTACCAGCCATTACCGTCAATCTTGCCCAACTACCTGCTGATGCCTGCGGCTATGCAGTCCTTGAGGTCACCAGTGAAGCGGATAAGCAACTACTCAAAAAACCAGACAACGTTGACATTCACTGGGTGATCAACTCACATCCAAATACCGAAAGCAGCCCATTACTGGAAAGGGTTAAAACGCTTACGTGGCTAGCAGGCCAGCCTGCTGTTTGGGCTGCTTGTGAATTCCATAGTATGCGTGTACTGCGCCATCACTTTAAAACATATTTTTCAATACCAAAAACGCATTTATACATATCCAGCTATTGGAAAGTCGATAGCACAGAAGACCAGCATAAAGTTGAGAAGCAGAAAGATGCAAAAAATCTAGCATAATATGCTATTTATACTCAAAAATTGAAGGTTGTACTAACAACAATTTGTGAGCTATGAGTATTAAGTTTCTGACGTGGTCATCAACTCATTCGCAGGCCAGATTATAATATCCTAGACGACGATTACTTTATTAACACGGGAATATAAATATAAATTTAGCCTCTAAATATTATTAGCAACTCAATTTTAATACTGGTGCAAAAGATTGCCAAAGGTATACATAATATAGTCTTCACAACCTTTTTTGTATTCTGTGCTTTACTCAGGTGAGGTTGTCAAAATTGAGGTCTGAACTAACGACCCTTGAATGGATAGATTGGTTTAAAAAACTTGTTTTCATAGTACAATTGGTTATGTGTTACCTTTTGAATTTGAGAAGCGGTATTATGATAATTTAACCCTGTCGGGCATTGCTGCATGATTTAAATAAACAGTCTCGTATATAGTCGGGGCGGTTCAATAGCGACTATTGCCTGCCGCAAAGTCTGGGCGCAAGAACTACAGGCGCAGTATGGTGTCAGTATTGCGGTTAGTTGTCAGGTCGTCTGTATCAGTAGAACGGCTTACTACTATAAACCTAAGCTACCTGATGACCATGAAATTATTGATGTCTTAAATGAGCTAACCGACAAGCACAACCGTTGGGGTTTTCCAAAGTGTTTTAAGC
Source organism: Psychrobacter sp. DWR1-2-3 (assembly GCF_049896465.1). Classification (NCBI taxonomy): domain Bacteria; kingdom Pseudomonadati; phylum Pseudomonadota; class Gammaproteobacteria; order Moraxellales; family Moraxellaceae; genus Psychrobacter; species Psychrobacter sp. DWR1-2-3. Next base: position 50,647 of record NZ_JAFCUJ010000002.1, on the reverse strand, counting down.
GCATACGTAAGCTTGGCTATTCATGGAATCACAAGCGGGTTCATCGTGTCTATACAGATTTGAACCTAAACCTAGGCCGTAAGACAAGAAGACGTCTACCAGCACGCAATCCACAGCCATTAAGTGTACCAAATGCATTAGGTCATACGTGGTCAATGGATTTTATGAGTGACAAGCTGCATAACAATATTCGCTTTCGCACTTTTAATGTGATTGATGACTACAACCGTGAGGTATTAGGCATTGATATTGGTACCAGCATCCCATCCTTGAGAGTGATTCGGTATCTCGAACAGTTGGCCCAGTGGCACGGTTATCCTAAGCAAATCCGTGTAGATAATGGCAGTAAGTTCACATCCAGTGTGTGTGCTGATTGGGCAGCGGCTCTAATATCTTTATAGACTACGTCGAGCCTGGCTGTCCTTATCAGAATGCTTATATTGAACGGTTTGATCGCAGTTATCGTAACGAGGTTTTAGATTGCTACCTTTTTAATAATTTGAATGAGGTCAGTCAACTGACTGAGGATTGGATCAAGGTATATAACACTGAAAGACCACATGATTCACTTAATGATATGACACCTGCTGAGTATAGACAGGTGGCTTAATTATTCTATGATAGTGTTGTGTTAAAAATGGGGTATTTACAATAGCATTTGCCAAAGATCATGGCCACGAAATTGCTGCTTTCTATGGTGCAAATGAATCAGGGGCTATCTTGGTGCGACCTAAGCTTGCTTATGCAGCTGATTGAAGATGCTGATAAGGGCGATGTTAACTTAGTTGAGCAGATTAATCGCTGGTCAAAGACTGGCTTATGGGAGGATGCTTTTTTAGCTTTTGAGCAGAAATTGATACGGAATGGGTATTCATAGACGGAAGCTATGTTCGCTGTCATCAGCATGCAAGTGGAGCTAGGCTTGGTGAAGATCGAGCAATTGGACAAGGCTATGACTCAGAGGCTATCAGAGACAAAGCTCGAAGCCACAATATGATACTCGTCGTTCCTAAAAGAAAGAATGCCAAACAGCCTAATCCAGAGTTTGATAGCTATTTGTACAAGTTACGCCACTTAGTAGAGAATATGTTCGCTAGACTTAAGCATTTCCGCAGCATAGCTACTCGCTATGAGAAGTTGGCTCGTAACTTTAAGTCAATGCTTTATTTGGCTTGCACTATCATTCATTGCAAGGTGAATTGAGGACACGCCCTAGTAGGGTGTTAAAAAGTAAGCTAAAAATAATGTAAATAAGAGCTATTTTCGAATGAGATCATAAGATATAGTCACCAAACCCTCTAGAATAGCCTGTACTAGTGTTGAAATAAACCAAGTGTTACAGTAAGGCATTGATAACAAGTATGCAAAGGAAACCAAAATGAAACTCGCAGAAGCCCTACTTATTCGTAGCGATATGCAAAAAAAACTTGCTCAAATTAAAGGACGTATTCGTAGTAATGCTAAAGTTCAAGAAGGCGATACGCCAAATGAAGATCCAAGTCAGCTAATGATTGAGGCCAGTCAAGTCATTACTGAGTTATCTGCTTTGATTGAGCGTATTCACCGTACCAATGCAGTTGCTAAGACGGATAAAGATCAATCAATGCTGACGCTATTGGTTGAACGCGAGGCGTTGGAGATGCGCCACAAACTATTAATTGAAGCAATTGAAGCGACCGACACTGAGGCAGATCGTTATAGTCATCGTGAAATTAAATGGAATATTATGGTCTCAGTAGCTGGCCTACAAAAGCAAGCCGATGACCTGGCGATGAAACTACGCAAAATTAATATTGTCATTCAAGCCAATAACTGGCAAATTAACCTTGTTGAATAAGATTTGTAGACTACTAAATTTATAATTCTCTATTCTTATAGTCATAAATGAATAGAACCACCTATTGGAACCGATTGGGCGAGTGTCAGACCCCTTACCTACACAACAGGGGGTTGAAAACATACTGTAGTGTTTGTCATGCGTTGCGGGTAGACGCTTTTTTTACTACTTATGCCCCGAACACGTCACAGCTCACAAGGTACTACTTAGACCTTACTACCAGATACTGACAGTCGGTTTCAACTTTACGTTTAATGCCTCTTGATACGCCGATTATCAAGAGCGTCATCTACGAGTACTACGCATTTACCCAACTCAATATTCCCTGTTAAACTTATCTGATCCACGATTGACCTTTACTGTCAAATCCGTAGATATTAACTTGCGTGATTATCCTTTTTGATACACCACCCAATATCCTAGTGAGCTTGCCATAGAGGTTAGAAAGTGCCTAATCTACTCAAAATGTAGGCTGTGAGTTCATCGCCGTTATTATAATAAATCAAATTATTGACACCACTAGCATACGAGACCATCCCAGATTCTGTGTAACTGCCATTTAGATTAAATGCTTACTGATACGGTCATCAAACATAATCATAATGCGATTAAGAGCAAACGTCCAGTTACGGATCGGCATCGACCATTTTTTGGATGCCTGCTGGGTTGCTAGATAGACTACCTTGAATGCCGCCTGACCAGACGGGAACACCTTACGCTTATTCACTGCCGTACGAATCACGCTGTTTAGCGACTCAATAGCGTTGGTGGTATAAATCGCTTTTCTGATGTCTTTAGGGTAGTTAAAGAAAACCGTTAAGCTCTCCCAATTACTGCGCCAAGACTTGACCACATGCGGATACTTATCACCCCACTCTTCATCGAAATGCTCGAAATTGGCCTCTGCTATCTCGATGGTGTCCGCACCGTAGATGGCCGTTAAATCAGCCGCTATTGCCTTTTTATCCGTCCACGGTACGGCGGCACAAACTTCATCGAATAGCGAGGCCCACCACATATTAAATCAGGCTTGTCCGCAGCGATGCGGCAAGCCTTTTTTTATGGGGTTTTTAGAACTTTCAGAACATATAGGTAGATGGCGGACCATATAGAAATAGGGGATGTTGTCAATACTGCGGTTTTAATGGTAGTTTTTATTTATAGACAGTAGGTATCCTTACTCTATAATAAAATGAAAGCCAATGCTAATTCTGATTGAATAAGGGGATTTATGAAAATATTGCCGACATCATCCCTAAATGCATTGCTGACAAAAGCAGTAAAGATAGTAGAAACTACTGCGCTTAAACGTACCAATCAGCGCCATGTGCTGCATTATTTCTTAAAGGGATTGGGTAACCTACCAACGCCATTAATTGAGCAAATCAATCATTACCTAAAGGCTTCTACCGCTGAGCAGTACCCTCATGCTGATGCACATATGAGACTTATTATCGGTTTGAACCACAAGCTCAAGCCGCCTACACAAACCACGTAATTAATACAGTTACGGAAAAAATTTGCAACCGAGATGGTCGCAATTCAATCTCCAAGCGTATGGCAGCAAATAAATACTGATAACAACGCTAAAAATAAAAACCATAACAATAAAGAAAACGGCAGTGCGGTGAGCTGGCAAGATAAGGTTATTGCCAACGCTGATGGTGCTGATATGGTTATTCGCTGTTATCAAGCAGAGTCTAGCACCATTCAAAGCCCTGAACGAAATGGCGATAACCCTGAAAAAAACTGTGATAATGTGGTGATGCTGTTTTTTCATGGGGGCGGATTCTGTGTCGGTGATGTCAATACAGATCATGGATTTTGCCATGTCGTTTGTGCACAAACCAGCTGCGCAGTTGTCAGCGTTGACTACCGTCTAGCACCGGAATACCCTGCTCCCACCGCTATTAAAGACTGTCTTGAGACTTATACTTGGTTAACTAAGCATGCTCATACCCTTGGCGCATCGTCATCCCGCATTGTGTTAACGGGTGATAGCTCAGGCGGTGGTCTTGCGGCAGTGGTCGCGCAACAAGTGAGCAACGCCACTGTTGCACCATCCGCTGATAAACAGCAATATATGAATGCGCTTGATCACTTCACAATTGATATTTTTCAGCAATTGCAACATTTACCGCGCCCACTCGCACAACTATTGTTATATCCGATCACAGATATCGGAACCGACTATCCAAGCTGGAAGTTGTATGGTCAAGGCTTAATGTTAACTTATAATGATGTTGAAGTGTTTCATGCGGCTTATTTACAAAATTGCGCCTTAACACAACCGCACGCACTTCTCTCGCCCATGGATGGTGATAACACAAAAATGTGTCCAAGCTATATCGTGGCTGCTGAATTGGATATTTTACATGACGAAGCACTGGTTTATGCCGCGCAGCTACAGGATTATGGTATCAACGTGCAGACTCACACCGTCCTTGGCGCACCCCATGGTTTTACGCATTTAATGAGTGTGCATCAAGGTCTTGGACACAAAACGAATCATGTTATCAGTGAGTTTGCCATTTTTGTAGAGCAGATAATTGGCACAGAAACCAATACCATGAGGTTGGCATAAAACTAATACGAAATAATAAAAAGCTGCCTAAGAAACTAAAAAGCCCTCTACGTTATATAAAATAGCGAAGAGGGCTTTTACAATTTTAATGAATGAATTATTGATAACTATAAAAAAACGCCGTTATGCTTGCTGATCTAACAGCTTTTTTTATGTTAAATTAATTCAGCGGCAACTGGTCAACCGTATTTATCAAATTCTGGCTAACGACCAATCAAGGTTACCTTGGTTAGTCTAAAGCCAGCCAGCCAGCTATCTATCATTTATCTATATACTTTCTAAAAACTAGAAAGAAGTACGGCGATAATTGCGATATTCAGGCAGCCAGAAATTCGCTTTTAAGCGGCGCTGTAGGTTCTCCGCCGTGATAGGTAGTGCCAGCTTATCTTGAACCGCCTGCAGTGCCACTTCATAAGCTATTTTTTCACTGATCTCTTTAATAACTTTAATAGGCGGTAATATGGCACCGGGCGCTTTTTCGTACTCCATTGATATATCTGCAAGCGCTTGGCTTGCTGCCATTAGCATATTATCGCTGATACCTGTCGCTCGCGCTGCTAGAACACCGAGACCGATACCAGGAAATATATAGCTGTTATTACATTGAGAGACCTCAAAAGACTGACCGTTAAAAGTGGTATTAGCAAAAGGGCTACCCGTTGCGATAATGGCGCGACCACGGCTCCAATTCATGACTTCTTGCGGGGTAGCTTCCACACGAGACGTCGGGTTTGAAAGCGGTAGTACAATTGGGTTTTCAGTATTAGCACATAAGGATTCGATTACTTCTTGAGTAAACAGACCTTTTTGTCCGCTAACACCAAATAATACCGTTATTTTTGCTTGTTTAACCACTTGCGCTAAACCGAGCTTCTGACTTTTATCCCAATGTTCAATAGCCGATTGTTTTTGCACAAGTGGTTCTTGGAATTTTTGTAGTTCTGTCATGTTATCAGTGAGCAAGCCATAACGGTCAACCATAAATACTTGGCTGCGCGCCTGCTCCTCCGTTAAGCCTTCGCGCTGCATTTGGCGAATGATATGCTCAGCAATACCGCAACCTGCCGATCCTGCACCTAAAAATGCTATTTTTTGCTGACTTAGTTTCTGACCCTTGTTTAGGCACGCTGCAATCAAGGCACCGACCGAAACCGCAGCAGTCCCTTGAATATCATCATTGAAACAGCATAACTGGTCACGATATCTGTTTAATAACGGGGTGGCGTTTCCCTGTGCAAAATCTTCAAATTGTAATAACACCTCTGGCCAACGACGCTTAACGGCTTGAATAAATAAATCGACAAATTCATTATATTCATCGCCAGAGATGCGTGGATTCCTCCAACCCATGTACATAGGATCGTCAAGTAGCTGTTGGTTATTGGTACCAACATCTAGCAAAATAGGCAAACAATAAGCCGGGCTGATGCCACCACAAGCCGTGTACAAAGCCAATTTACCAATGGGAATGCCCATACCGCCAATACCTTGATCTCCTAGACCCAATATACGTTCGCCGTCAGTAACAACGATCACTTTGACATTTTGTTTGGTGGCATTTTGCAGCATATCATCAATTTTATGGCGCTCAGGATATGAGATAAACAAACCACGTTTACGGCGATAAATTTGCGAGAATTTTTCACACGCTTGACCAACCGTTGGGGTATAGATGAGCGGCATGACTTCCTCTATATGCTGCTCAATCAAATGATGAAATAGGGTTTCATTGGTATCTTGTATGTTGCGCAAGTAAATGTGCTTATCCATGTCACTAGTAAAGGAGCGCAGTTGATGATAAGCCCGCAGAGACTGCTCCTCAATCGTCTCAATGTTGTGAGGTAATAGCCCTGTTAAATTAAAGCTATCACGTTCTTCTGATGAAAAAGCACTGCCTTTATTCAGTAAAGCGGTTTCTAATAGAGCGGGTCCGGCAATGGGAATATATAAGGGACGCTTGTTTGACATAATAAAATCTTCTTATTGACGTATGAGTGAAAACGATGCTAGTGCTGCATTATACATAGCATCAGCCCATACTTAACAATAGATAACAAATCATTTTGGGTGAGCATGGCTCTAAACTTGATTACTTATACATTTGCCTAGATACGATGCGCAGATGAAGTTAGGGGTTAACCCTATCTTTGATCCTAGAAAGGCTGGCGTGGATAATGCAGACTTCTGGATAGGCTACAGTGATGAGCATGGTCATAAATAATGGTCTTACCTATTGTTTTAAACAATAGACTGCGATATAAATTAGCCTATCAGGACTATTTCACCCACTAATTTAACGAGAAGGTTAAGGATGACTATCGATAACGACGTATTACGTGAGCGCATCAGCTTATTAGGCTCATTCCTAGGAGATGCGATTTCTCGCCAGACGGGCGAAGAAACGCTTAATACGATTGAAACCCTGCGTAAAGGTTTTATTCAACAACGCCGTGAGCCTAACGAAGCGAATAAGCGACAACTTATCGACTTCATCGCCTCGTTAGATAATCAAACCTTAAAAAACGTCATCCGCAGCTTTTCTATCTATTTCTTTTTAGCAAATCTAAGTGAGGAAAATTACTTACGCGAGCAGCGTCAAGCCTTGCGTATGCAATCCGATCAAAGCTGGGAAGGCTCGTTTCGCCGCACCTTGCTTGAATGTCGCGAACGCAATATTGAACCTGCCCAAATGCAAGAGCTGATTGAGCAGCTGAAATTTATACCCGTATTTACCGCGCATCCTACTGAAGCGCGCCGCCGTACGACCATGAATCTATTGCAGAGTCTATTTACTCATAGCGACGCCTTAAACAATCTTGCAGAAGACAGCTTTGCCTACGAACAAGCAAAAGAAAAAACGGCGCAGACGATTGATTTATTATGGTCATCGGATGAAGTGCGTACGCGTAAGCCTTTAGTTTATGACGAGATAAATAATGGCCTGCATTATTTTAATGCCAGTTTATTTAATGCCATTCCAAAGGTTTATCGCAATATTAAAGACGCCATTGTTGATATCTATCCAGAGCTAACAGACTACCCATTACCTGCTTTCATGAGCTTCGGCTCTTGGATCGGTGGCGATAGAGATGGCAATCCCTTTGTCACTCATGACACCACAGAGATGGCGGTATTGATGCATGCTGATACCGTGCTGCGTCATTATCAAGTACTGCTAAAAAAACTGCGCCGTGAACTCATTCACAGCGATACGATTATCAAGATTGCGCCAGACGTTTATGCTCGTATAAAAGCGTACGCCACTCTCGATCAAAAAGTGTTTTATTATAATCCTGACGATTACAACAATGAGCCGTACCGCAGATTGTTGTCGATTATTCTTGCCAAAATAAAAGCGACCAATCGCCACATTCAAAGCAAAGGTACAGACCTCGACGCCGCACACGATGCTTACGCCAACCCGCAAGAGTTGTTAGAAGATTTACGCATCATTCGAAAAAGTGTCAATACTCATGACAAGGCTCATGGCGAAGGGCTATTACTCGATACGATTCGTCTGGTCAAAACCTGCGGCTTTCATCTAGCAGCGCTCGATATCCGCCAAGAATCGTCTTATCATAGTGAAGTGATCGCCGATATTTTCGCCAATGCCTCAAACTTACCAGACTATCAGACGCTGGGTGAAACCGAGCGCCAAGAGTGGTTGACGCGTTTACTTGCAAAGCCGGGTACACCGCTCATTTATACCGATAACTTGACTGATAAAACACGCGAACAATTGGCATTGATGAACTCTGTGGCGACATTACGTAAACTGGTCGGGCAAGATACTTTTGGTAGTTATGTGATTTCGATGACCAATAACGCCAGTCAATTATTAGAAGTGTTGCTACTGATGCGTTTTGCAGGCTTGTGCAGGGTTGATGGTGCAGGTCAGCTGTCTGCTGACTTACCCGTTGCGCCCTTGTTTGAAACCATCGAAGATCTTAAAAATATCGATAAGATCTTACCTGCCGTGTTGGACAATCCGCTGTATCGAGGGTTGCTTGCGCACTCAGATAATACCCAAGAAATCATGCTCGGCTATTCAGACTCATCAAAAGATGGCGGCATCATTACGTCTGCATGGCAGCTTTATAGCGCGCAGCAAACCATTAACCGTATTGCTGCTGAATATGGCATCAAAACACGCCTGTTTCATGGTCGTGGTGGCTCTGTCAGTCGTGGCGGTGGCTCAACGCATAATGCAATTGCCGCTCAGCCCGCAGGGACACTGCATGGAGAAATTAAAGTCACTGAGCAGGGTGAAGTCCTTTATGCCAAATATGCCAACACCGATACTGCTGTGTTTGAGCTTACCATGGGCATCACTGGTACGCTTAAAGCGTGCTCAACAAGGTTTGTGGTGCAACCGCCTGAACTACCAAATTATGAAGCACTCTTTGCACGTTTAGCCGATGCGGGTGAACAAAGTTATCGTACGCTTACGGACCATACCGAAGGGTTTTATCAGTTCTATTCACAAGTGACGCCAGTGCAGGAAATCTCTTTATTAAATATCGGCTCGCGCCCAGCGCACCGTAACAAAGGCCTGCCAAGTAAAACAACCTTGCGGGCGATTCCTTGGGTATTTGGTTGGTCTTTAGCGCGCTTTACCCTACCAGCTTGGTACGGCGTAGGTAGTGCTCTTCATAGCGTTAAAGAAGACGAAGCTTTAATGAGAGAGATGAACAGTTGCTGGCCATTTTTTAACGTATTTATTAGCAATATTGAAATGGCTTTTACTAAGTCTGAGATGAGCATTGCTCAGGCTTATAGTCAGTTATGTGAAGATGAGGGATTACGTGAAAAGATTATGCAAGCGGTAATCGATGAGCATCATCTAACCTTCTCAGGTTTGAACTCTTTGCTTAATCAGACATCGTTATTGGCGCATCAGCAAAGCCTTGCCGCGTCACTACAATGGCGAGACGCTTATTTAGATCCGATTAATTACATCCAAATCGAGTTGTTAAAACGTGCCAGACAAAAAGACGCTACAGATAATGACGATGATCTTGCTGTTGAAGATCCATTAATCCGTAGTATCAATGCTTTGGCAGCGGGTCTACGCAATACGGGTTAATGACTGACGTGGTTGAATAATTGCTGAGAGAGTATGCATGGGTAATTACTTATGTGTACAGCTCAGCAAAGTCGTTGTCAGCGAGATGTCTTACTTTATATAAGTGCAGTTCATTTGGTTGTTAGTGGACTTGGCAATTTGTTAGCGAATAATATTGTCACAGCAACCTGCTTGTTTGATATGTGCTCTCTGATAATTTCGAGGCAGTTTAACCTTAAAATCTACAGATTTATAATGATATTTAAGCAGGCGGTAAACCTTTATAAGCTCTTTGTAATAAGCCTTCTAGTTCATCGTAATTGTATTCACGAGGATTATAATAAGGGCTGTCACAAACGATTCTTGCTACCTCAAAAGGGCCTTCTTTGGGCAAGCCAATATCTTTTAAAGCCAATTCAATACCTAAAGACTCATTTAGACGATAAATTGCCAAACCAACTTCTTCTCGATTACTGACATCCAAAGCCTCTGCCAGTCTATCCATCGCTTCAATATCAGCGTTACGATTGTAGTGTACTGAATACGCAAGCGTAATGGCATGTGCTTGCGCATGCGGTAGGTTAAAAGTGCCACCTAGGGTATGGCAGATTTTATGATGAATGGCCATACCAACCGAACCAAGACAAATACCCGCAAGCCATGCACCATAGCTTGCTTTTTGGCGGGCTGAAATATTGGTGAGCTCTTTGACAAGCACAGGCAAGGAAGACTTTAATGCTTTGATAGATTCAATCGCCATCAGGCTGATGATTGGGTTTTTGTCCTTAGCATATAACGCTTCTACAGCGTGTGCCATAGCATTCATACCTGAGCAAGCTGAGATTTTAGCGGGTAATGCTTGGTTTAACTTCGGATCATAAATCACTACCTTAGGTAGGACATGACTGTCTTTGCCAGTGGTTTTTAGATTGTTTTTGGTCAAACCATAAATAGTTGTCATCTCGCTACCAGCATAGGTAGTCGGTATGGCAACGATAGGTAAATGTGTTTTCAAAGCAATTATTTTGGCAAGTCCAATTGTAGAGCCGCCGCCCAAAGTCAGACAACAATCAATATCACTCTCTTTGGCAAATTCTACTGCTTTATTCGCCACGTCAACTGGCACATGCATGACAGCATGCGGATACAGGCCTGCACAGATTTCTTGTAGTTCTTTTGCCAATTTACGACCCGCTTCTTCTTGACCCGGTGTCGTAATCACTAATACCTTATGATAACCATGCTGAAGTAATATATCTTTGGTTTCAGCTGACTTTCCCACGCCAAAATGAACGTCAACTGGTAAGGCTTTATAATGAAATTCTTGCATAAAATTATCCTTTTATGAGTTCATATTGGGATTCTTAATGAGTGCAGAGTCTCTCAAATTTGCTCAGGCTTATAATCAAACCCTTCTATATCATAAAACTGATAAGTTACTTCTAACAAGGTTTTTAGCAATTCTGATTTATCAAAGTGTCTAACACTCATAATGATAGGTGACGTTAATAGATCGTTTTCAAATGGAATATAAATCACTTCCTGACTACGCAAATGCTCTAAGGTCTTAGGCACGATCGTCAAACCTTCTCCTGCTGCGACTAATCCTAAAGCGACATGCAGCTCTCGCACCTCAGTAAAATAGTTAGCTTTTAGGTTACGAAATTCAAATAGCTCCAAGACATAGTCAATAAAACTGGGACGAGGTCCGGTGGGATAGAGTATCAATTTCTCATTGGTTAAATCCATGAGACTTACTACTCTACTTTGCTCTTTTGCTAAGTCATGGTCTTTGGGAACCGCGACTACTAAGCTTTCTTCTCTTAATAATATACGCCTAATAGAAGCGTCCTCAAATAACATCCGTCCAAAACCCACATCTATTTTACCCTCTGTAAGGGCTTGTGTTTGCTCCCATGAGTTAAGCTCTTGCAGCTTAATCTCTATATTTGGATAGCATGCGCGAAAGCGGGCAATAATTTTCGGTAAGATGCCATAGAGTATCGAGGACACAAAACCTATAGATATTGAGTTATCAAAATTAGCCTTACGCATTGTCATAGATTTTAATTTGTCAGACTTTGCGAGTATCTGAACAGCATGATCATAAAAAAACTCGCCAGCCTCAGTAAGTTTCAAAGGTCTATTATCTCTATCAATCAGCATCACCCCGACTTCTTCTTCCAACTGCTTTATTTGCCGGCTCAGTGGCGGTTGTGAAATATACAAACGCTCTGCTGCCTTATTAAAGCTCTTTTCCTCTGCTACTGCTACAAAGTAGCGTAAATGTCTCAATTCCATTGAATGTTATTCCTTGAGTGACCTTACAGGGTTGTCGATACCTAAAGAACATAACATAGTGCAATCTAGTTATCAAAATACCTAAAAGGTATTAATAATAGACTAAATAGGTCTTAGACATGTCGTTATCTAGCATCTATAGTTCTTATTAAGCATAAGGAAGCACCATTTACTTAATAGGGACTGTCATGATTCGTTCAATCAATACTTTATTGGTACCGATACCTACTATAAGAGCTCATAAGCTCGCTTGTACCGTTATGAACGAACAAGTTTTGGTGTTGGTGCACATTCAAACAGAAGATGGCTATGAAGGTTGGGGCGAAGCGACCACCATTGGCGGTCTAAGCTATGCAGAAGAAAGCCCTCATAGCATCAAGACTAATATAGACACCTACTTTACGCCTCTTTTATTAAAAGAACAGCCTACTAGCACAGCGAAAGCCATGCAGCTGCTAAGTCTTCATATTAATGGCAACCGCTTTGCAAAGTGCGCGATTGAAACTGCCCTACTCGACATTGAAGGCAAACGCCTAAACCTACCAGTAAGTGAGCTGATTGGTGGTCGTGTTCGTGACCGTATCGAAGTGGCATGGACGCTTGCCAGCGGCAATACAGCGACCGATATCGCCGAAGCTGAGCGCATGATTGAGCAAAAGCGCCATCGCATTTTTAAATTAAAAATCGGTAGCAATCCGATTATTGATGATGTTGCCCACGTATTGGCTATCAAAAAAGCGCTGCCTGATTGCCGCATTACGGTTGATGTTAACCAAGCATGGACAGAGCTTGAGGCAATGCAAGGTATTAGCCTATTGCAAGCTGGCGGCGTTGATTTAATCGAACAACCTGTCTCAATGCGTAATAAAGCCGCACTAAAACGCTTAACCGAACATTTCGATGTGGCCATTATGGCGGATGAAATTGTCCAAGATCCTCAGAATGCTTTTACCTTAGCAGCAGATCATTGTGCTGACGTCTTTGCCGTGAAAATCAATCAAGCAGGCGGATTAAAAGCGGCATGCTTAATCGGACAAATGGCACATCTAGCAGGTATCGAGCTCTATGGTGGCACCATGTTAGAAGGTCCTATCGGTACAGCCGCATCCGCCCATGTGTTCTCAACATACCCCAGTTTAAATTTCGATACAGAGCTATTTGGTCCTTTGCTATTAACCGAAGACGTTTTAGTACAGCCTCTTGATTATCAAGATTTTGGTTTAAATGTACCTACGGGCGCAGGTCTTGGTATCGAAGTAGATAGCGATAAAGTCTATCATTACGCCAAACAAGCAATCACTAATTCACTTAAATCATCGAAGCCGCAATTTGCCACTAATGCTCAAACTGAAATACTGTAACAGCTAAAAAATTATCCGTCATCAAATATAAGGAAATGATTATGTTATACCACGTCAGAATGGATGTCTTAATCCCAACAGATATGGACGCCGACAAGGTCAACGAGCTTAAAGCCACCGAAAAAGCATTATCACAAAAGCTCCAAGAGCAAGGTAAATGGCGTCATATTTGGCGCATAGCCGGTCAGTACTCTAACTTCAGCATCTTTGATGTTGAGAGTAATGAAGAACTACACGACATTATGATGTCGCTTCCGCTGTACCCGTATATGAATGTTGAAGTAACCCCATTGTTACGTCATCCATCATCTGTTCGTAGTGATGACAGCTAAAGCAAGCCAGTACAGCTGATATCAGAATCTATAAAAACTGAGTAAGAATACTCAATGTAGTTACCTTTTAATAAAACAGTCCTCAACAAGGAGAGAGACATGGAACGCAGCCAAATTGAAGCATTAGCCACGCAATTCATCAAAGGCAAAATTGACTTCCCAGAACAAGTCAATCCACGCGTACAAGAGATTGTATTACGTATCGTCACCGACCTAATGCAAACGATTAATGACTTAAAAATCACCGCCGATGAATATTGGTCTGGCGTTGAGTTTATCGGTGATTTGGGCAAAGAAGCTGGTTTATTATCACCCGGTCTTGGTTTTGATCACTTCATGGATTTAATGATTGAAGAGGATTTGAAAGCAGCGGGTCTTGATGGCGGCACTATACGTACGATCGAGGGGCCACTCTATGTCGCTGGTGCGCCAGAAGCAAAAGGCTTTGCGCGTCTAGACGATGGTACAGACCTTGATAATGGTACCGTGCTGTTTATGCAAGGCACTGTTTATGATAACGATGGCAAGCCACTACCAAATGCTAAAGTTGAAGTCTGGCATGCCAACAGCTTAGGCAACTACTCTTTCTTTGATGAGTCACAGTCAGAATTTAACCTACGTCGCAGCATCATCACCGACGAAAACGGCAATTATGCCTTCCGCAGTATTGTACCGCTAGGTTACTCAGTGCCACCAGACGGCATGACGCAAAAAGTATTGGGTCCATTAGGACGTCATGGTAATCGCCCTGCTCACATTCACTTTTTTGCCAGTGCGGATGGTCATCGTAAATTGACCACGCAAATTAACATCGATGGCGATGAGTATCTATGGGATGACTTTGCTTTTGCCAGTCGTGAAGGCTTGGTGCCAGAAGTGACCATGGTTGAAGATGCGGACAAGTTAAAAGAAAAAGCACTGGATAAGCCTTATGCCAGTATCGACTTTGACTTTCATTTAGTAAAAGACCTAGACCCAGCGGTGCAAGGCAGTGAAGTAGAACGCCGCCGTGCCCAAGGTTAATTTACATTTATATGAAATAGCACTCATTAATCATTACTAGCGACTTGCGTTTGATACGTCATCAACTGACGTATCAAACCATAATGACTACTCTTATTTATCTCCGTTATTATCCAAGGAAGGCAGCCATGAGCGAACGTATCAATCTAGTACCTGAGAAATCAGACATCTCTATCGATGGTTTTTTAGAGGAAAACAGTGAAAAGGGGATTTATCGCCTGCATCGTAGCGCCTTCACTAACGAAGAGTTGTTCGAGCTTGAGATGAAGTACATCTTTGAAAACAATTGGGTGTATTTGGCTCATGAGTCTCAAGTTCCTGATAACAACGACTACTACACCTCATACATTGGCCGTCAGCCCGTCATTCTTGCCCGCAATAAAAAAGGCGATTTGCACTGCATGATTAATTCATGCTCACACCGCGGCGCACAGCTCTGCCGTCATAAGAAAGGCAATAAAGCCACTTATACCTGCCCATTCCACGGTTGGACCTTTAACAACTCAGGCAAGCTGCTTAAAGTTAAAGACCCAAGACATGCAGGCTATCCAGAATGCTTCAATAAAGAAGGCTCACACGACTTAAAACAAGTGAAGATGGCTAATTATAAAGGCTTTATCTTTGCCAGCTTAAATGATGATGTTCAGCCAATCGGAGACTGGCTTGGTGGCTCTACCAAAATTCTTGACATGATTGTCAATCAATCGCCAGAAGGTCTAGAAGTGTTACGCGGCACCTCAACCTATACCTTTGATGGTAACTGGAAGCTGCAAGCTGAAAACGGTGCCGACGGCTATCACGTATCAGCCGTCCATTGGAACTACGCTGCGACAACTGCGCGCCGTAAAGAAGCTGAAGCTGTCAAAGAAGACAATATCAAAGCCATGAACGCTGGCAAATGGGGTCGACAAGGCGGTGGGTTTTATTCTTTTGAAAACGGTCACATGCTGTTATGGACACAGTGGGAAAACCCACAAGACCGTCCAAACTACGCTTATCGCGATGAGTATGTCGCCAGCTACGGTGAAGCCATGGCGGACTGGATGATTGAACGCTCACGTAACTTATGCCTATATCCAAACGTCTACATCATGGATCAGTTCGGCTCACAAATTCGTATGCTCCGCCCTATCGCGGTTGACAAAACTGAAGTTAGCATTTGGTGTATCGCACCAAAAGGCGAAAGCGATGAGTCACGTGCACGCCGTATCCGTCAGTATGAAGATTTCTTTAACGTTACTGGTATGGCAACCCCTGATGACTTAGAAGAGTTCCGCTCATGCCAAGAAGGTTATAACGGTATCAAGCTTGAATGGAATGATATGTGCCGAGGCTCCGAGCACTGGATTCAAGGTGCAGATGAAGGCGCGGCCGCTATTGACCTCAAACCTTTAATGAGTGGTGTTAAGACTGAAGATGAAGGACTATATACCGTCCAACATCGCTACTGGCATGAAGAGATGAAAAAAGCTCTAGAGCAAGAGCAGCAGCTACACGGTGCTAATAGCGACTGATACATTTTTATTATTACTCTGCTATTTATTGTAGAACTGACAAAAAATAAGGATATCAATCATGAAAAATGCAACGGTTAACATTGAAGACATTAGACAGTTTCTATACCGTGAAGCGCGTTTATTGGATGAGAAAAAATGGGAAGAATGGCTTACTTATTACGATGAAGACTGCCCTTTCTGGATGCCAAGTTGGGATGATGATGGTCAGCTCATCAGCGACCCACAACGAGAAATCTCGCTGATTTATTATCCGGATCGCCGTGGTCTTGAAGATCGTATCTTCCGCATTGAGACTGAACGTTCATCAGCGACCATTCCTGATACGCGTACCACGCACAATTTATCGAATATTGAACTACTCGAAGACAATGACGGTATTGTGACGGTGCGTTTCAACTGGATCAACAAGTCCTTTCGCTATCACGAGACCAATACCTATTGGGGTTACTCTCAGTACAAAATAGACATGACTCAAGACCAACCAAAAATTTTGGATAAGTATGTGGTCTTAAAAGACGACTATGTGCATCAAATCATGGATGTCTATCACGTCTAATCATTATTCACTCATTATTTAGCCACTAGCTTTTAATTAATACGTGTTGAAAAGGGATATTTCTCATGGAATATAATATTGCTCTACAGTTCGAAGACGGCGTCACAGGCTTCATCAAATGTGAAGCCGACGAAACCGTCGCCGAAGCCGCTTATCGTCAAAAATTCAATATCCCTGTGGATTGCCTTGATGGCGCTTGCGGTACTTGCCGTTGCCATTGTGAATCTGGCAGCTACGACATGCACCCTGATATGTATATCGAAGATGCACTGACAGAAGCTGAAGCTGCTGAAGGTTATGTACTCACCTGTCAGATGATTCCAGAAAGCGACTGCGTGATCAAAGTACCAACCTCCTCTGAAGCCTGCAAAGTCGGCAAGTCTGTATTCAAAGGCAAACTACAACAGCTGAATGTACTGTCAGAATCTACCATTCACTTTGGCGTCGAAGTCGACAATCCAGATGCGCTAGTATTTTTGCCAGGCCAGTATGTCAATGTCAGTATTCCTGATTCTAACGAGACACGCTCCTATTCGTTTAGCTCTATACCTAGTGCCAAGCAGGCTGAGTTCGTCGTTCGTAATATTCCTAACGGTAAGATGAGTACTTTTTTATCTGACATCGCTGAAATTGGCCAAGATATGGATTTCGAAGGCCCATTTGGTAGCTTTTACCTGCGTCCTCTTGTTCGTCCGACATTATTCCTAGCAGGTGGTACCGGTATCGCGCCTTTCTTATCGATGCTAAAAAGTTTAGAAGTGTCTGGTGCTCATCATCCTGTCAGAATGGTCTACGGCGTCACCAACGACTTTGATCTGATAGAAGTTGAGAAACTGGAAGAGGTAAAACAAAACCACCCTTGGTTTGACTACCGCACCTGTGTTGCCAATGAAGACAGCCAGCATGAGCGTAAAGGCTATGTTACCGGTCATGTTGATAATGAGTGGCTGAACGATGGTGACGTCGATGTCTACTTGTGTGGTCCGTTAGGGATGGTGGATGCGGTGAGTAACTGGTTAGACAGCAGCAATCTAAAACCGAGTAATTTTTACTATGAAAAATTCACGCCCAGTGAACAATAACGTAGCCTAGCCGTATTACTCTACTAGCAAAGCATGAGCAAGATTTTTAGGAGACTGTCATGAGTAAAAGATTTGATAATAAAGTATGTATCGTTACGGGTGCCGCCCAAGGCATCGGGCGCGGAGTCGCATTACGCCTAGCAAGTGAGGGCGGAAAAATCGTCATGGCAGACTTTTCTCCATTAGTAGAAGAGGTGCTGGCTGAAATCATCGCTAATGGTGGAGAAGCCGTTACCATTCAAGCTGACCTTGAAACCCATCAAGGTGCTAAAGAGGCTATTGATAAGGCACTTGATAGCTATGGGCGTATCGATATATTAGTCAACAATGTCGGCGGCGCAATATGGATGAAACCTTTTACCAGCTTCTCTGAAGCAGAAATCCAAAAGGAAATCAGCCGCTCATTATTTCCAACATTATGGTGTTGTCATGCTGTTTTACCAACCATGGTCAAACAGCAATCAGGCACTATTGTTAATGTGTCCTCTATCGCTACTCGCGGTATCAACCGCATACCCTATTCGACAGCGAAAGGCGGCGTGAACGCCATGACCGCATCGCTCGCTTTTGAGTATGCAAACGATGGTATCCGTGTGAATGCTGTGGCAACTGGCGGTACTGAAGCGCCACCCAGAAAGATTCCACGTAACGCCAAACCATTAACTGATGATGAAAAATCATGGATGAATGCGGTGGTTGATCAGACCATTGATCGCACCTTTATGAAACGCTACGGCACGATTGATGAGCAAGTCAATGCCATCTTGTTTTTAGCATCCGATGAGTCTTCTTATATTACTGGAAGTACCATTCCTGTGGGCGGTGGCGACGAAGGCTAATAATAAATCTGCCAATCAGTAGCATGCATCTTAATTTGCAACCCCGTAACGAATGCTAATTTGCAAGGAAGCAATATGGCCTCTGTAATCCAAACCTTAAAAAGCGACTGGTCGCTCTCCGCATCGGTTGCAGGGTTCTTAGCGGTTCTTATTTCTTATGCGGGGCCTTTAATTATTTTTTTTCAGGCCGCACAAGCCGCACAAGTATCAGATGCCATGATGGCGTCTTGGATTTGGGGTATCTCCATCGGTGCTGCCATTCCTGGTATATATTTATCCATTAAATATAAAACACCGGTTATTACAGCATGGTCCGCCCCTGGTACCGCTTTACTGGTTACCCTATTTCCACAGATGAGTATTAATGAAGCTGTTGCCGGTTATATCATCTCAGCGATTGTCATATTTATCGTGGGGGCAACAGGTTACTTCGACAAAATATTAAAATGGATTCCTAACGGTATCGCCGCTGGCATGATGGCAGGGATTCTATTTCAATTCGGCTTAGAATTATTTAAAGCCACTGATAGCATGCCATTTATCGTCTTTAGCATGCTCGGTTGCTATTTATTAGCCAAACGCTTTTCGCCGCGCTATACGATGATTTGGGTACTACTGTGCGGTGTTATCTTAAGCGTCTTACTTGGCAAAATGAACCCTGTCAATTTCGATTTAGCTATCACTATACCTACTTTTATTGCCCCTGAATGGTCGTGGAACTCAACGTTTAACCTCGCTATACCACTCATCCTTGTGAGCTTAACTGGTCAATTCTTACCCGGTATGGCTATTTTAAATCTTAGCGGTTACGACACGCCAGCCAAGCCTATTGTAAGTGTTACAAGCCTCGCCTCGTTAGCAGTTGCATGTGTTGGTGGTATCACTATCGTACTTGCCGCTATCACAGCCGCGCTTTGTACTGGCAAAGATGCGCATGAACTTAAGGAAAAGCGCTATATCGCAGGTGTCGCTAATGGCATCTTCTATTTATTTGGCGGTTTATTTGCTAGCAGTATCGTGATGGTATTTAGCTTACTTCCAAAAGAGCTTGTCGCGGCACTGGCCGGCCTTGCATTAATCGGTGCCATTTCTGCCAATATCACCATTGCTATGAAAAATGATGAGCAAAGAGATGCAGCGTTAATTACCTTTTTGGCGACAGCATCGGGTATGAGCTTTTTGGGATTAAGCTCTGTTTTTTGGGGCATTCTTATTGGCATGATTGCTCACTATATTCTGACCAAAAAACGCCTACTACCAACATCATCTATCTCATTAACGACCTCTAATAATGAAGCCAATTAAGAGCAAGTCTCTTACGAAAAAAATTAAGTAGTGTCAGAGCAATGAGTCCAACCCATGTACCACTTATTAATTTTAAAGACACTACCTCATATGACTTTTTATAGGATATAAACATGATTAACAAAGCAGAGAAAAATATCACTGACGTACTGAGTCAAATCAAAGATGGCGCTACCATCATGATTGGTGGCTTTGGCACAGCGGGTCAACCCGCTGAACTCATTGATGGACTTATTAATTTAGGTGTAAAGGATTTGGTCATCATTAATAATAATGCCGGTAATGGCGATCACGGCCTTGCCAAGCTCTTAAAAACAGGTGCTGTGCGTAAGATAATTTGCTCTTTCCCGCGTCAATCGGATTCTTGGGTATTTGATGAGCTTTATCATGCTGGCAAGATTGAGCTGGAGCTAGTACCACAAGGGAATTTGGCTTGCCGCATTCAAGCAGCTGGTATGGGACTCGGTGCGGTATATACGCCCACAGGCTTTGGTACTTTACTGGCAGAAGGTAAAGAGACTCGAGAAATCGATGGTAAACACTATGTTCTTGAATATCCCATTAAGGCTGATTTTGCTTTAATCAAAGCTTCTAGAGGCGATCGCTGGGGAAACTTGGTGTACCGCAAGTCTGCCCGTAACTTTGGTCCAATTATGGCAATGGCAGCTGACGTGACTATCGCCCAAGTCTCCGAAACGGTTGAGCTTGGCGCGCTTGATCCTGAACACATTATTACGCCGGGTATTTTTGTGCAGCATGTGGTGCAAATTCAGCCTGCTAGCACTGAATCTGCTAGCGCTGAACTTTCTAACACAGCTACTACAGCCACCGCTTAATACTGCTAATTATAAGGAGCATCATCATGAGCCATACTTCCTACACCGTTTTGACCCGCGATCAAATCGCTGAGCGCGCTGCACAAGATATTCCAGATGGTGCCTATGTCAATTTAGGCATCGGACTACCAACCAAAATTGCCCAATACTTACCGGATGATAAAGATGTCTTTTTGCATTCAGAAAACGGTTTATTAGCTTTTGGACCCCCACCTGCTAAAGGTGAAGAAGATCCCGAGCTGATTAATGCCGGAAAAGAGTACGTCACCATGCTCGATGGCGGTAGCTTCTTTCATCATGGCGACTCCTTTGCCATGATGCGCGGTGGTCATATCGATATTTGCGTATTGGGTGCGTTTCAAGTGGCTGCCAATGGCGACTTAGCCAACTGGAGCACGGGTGCGCCAGATGCAATACCTGCGGTTGGCGGCGCTATGGACTTAGCCGTCGGTGCCAAAAAAGTCTTTGTGATGACCAATCACACCACCAAAACTGGCGACCCTAAAATCGTTAGCAAGCTTACCTACCCCGTGACTGGCAAAAACTGTGTTGATCGTATTTATACTGACTTATGTGTCATTGATGTCACTGATAAAGGTTTGGCCGTCACTGAAATGGTCGATGGCTTAAGCTTTGCGGACTTACAAGCATTGACGGGTGCGACGCTAATTGACGCTACAAATTCAAAATAATAAAAAGGACAAGGATGATGACTGATTCAATCACTGGTTTAAATAATGCTTATATTATTGATGCCATTCGCACCCCTTTTGGTCGCTACGGCGGCGGTCTAGCACCAGTACGTGCCGATGATTTAGGGGCTATACCTATCAAGGCGCTAATCAAACGTAATGCCAATGTCGATTGGGTAAAAGTAGATGACGTTATTTACGGCTGTGCTAATCAGAGCGGTGAAGACAATCGCAACGTCGGGCGTATGTCGTCGTTACTAGCTGGCCTACCTTATCAAGTGCCTGCCACTACGGTGAATCGCTTATGCGGCTCGTCAATGGATGCGTTAGCGATAGCGGCTCGTGCGATTAAAGCGGGTGAAGCCAACCTTATTATTGCAGGTGGTGTTGAGAGCATGAGCCGTGCGCCATTGGTAATGGGCAAGTCAGATCAAGCGTTTGGTCGTAGTCAAAAGCTCGAAGATACCACTATGGGCTGGCGCTTTATCAATCCAAAGCTTGATGAGCTATATGGTACGGAGACCATGCCACAAACCGCCGAAAACGTCGCAGAGCAATTCAATATCAATCGCGCTGACCAAGATGCATTTTCATTACGTAGCCAACAACGTACCGCAGTGGCGCAAGAAGCAGGATTCTTCAAAGATGAGATTACTCCAGTCAGCATCCCGCAGCGTAAAGGTGATCCTGTCACTGTCGATACCGATGAGCATCCTCGCGCTGACACCACCCTTGAAAAGTTGACCAAACTGCGTCCTATCGTCACCGCAGATGGTACGGTGACTGCTGGTAATGCCTCTGGGATCAATGATGGTGCAGCAGCCTTCCTAGTAGCGTCAGAGCAAGCGGTTAAAGAATTTAATCTAAAGCCGCGTGCACGTATTGTGGCCTCAACTACGGTAGGCGTTGAACCGCGTATTATGGGCTTTGCTCCAGCACCGGCGATGAAAAAGCTGCTTAAGCAAACTGGACTGTCAATCGATGAGATGGATGTCATTGAATTAAACGAAGCCTTTGCCGCCCAAGCTCTCGCTTGTACGCGTGACTTAGGGTTAGCTGATGATAGCACGCGCGTCAACCCTAATGGCGGTGCCATTGCCCTTGGTCATCCACTCGGTGCCTCAGGAGCACGTTTGATTTTAACTGCACTTAATCAACTTGAGAAAACTGATAAGCGTTATGCCATCTGCTCGATGTGTATTGGCGTTGGACAAGGTATCGCAATGATTATTGAGCGGGTTAATGACCAAGCGTAATACTCATCCCTACATATGCCTTCAACATTTTAATCCTAAATAAGGATGCTTAGTATGCCCATATTTAATAACCAAGAAATTGCCTTAAACTATGCCACTTTTGGCGATAAAAGCAACCCTGCTCTACTATTATCCAACTCCTTAGGTACCAGCTATCATATGTGGCAGCCGCAAATCGATGCCTTACAAAACGATTATTTTATTATCTGCTACGACACCCGTGGCCATGGTAAGTCTTCTGCACCAAAAGGTCCTTATAGTTTGGAGCAGCTTGGACAAGATGTGATTGATTTTCTTGATCATTTAAACATTGATAAAGCATTTTTTTGTGGCATCTCTATGGGCGGCATGACTGGTCAATGGTTAGCTATCAATCATCCTGAGCG
This sequence comes from Psychrobacter sp. DWR1-2-3, assembly GCF_049896465.1. Classification (NCBI taxonomy): domain Bacteria; kingdom Pseudomonadati; phylum Pseudomonadota; class Gammaproteobacteria; order Moraxellales; family Moraxellaceae; genus Psychrobacter; species Psychrobacter sp. DWR1-2-3. The sequence goes on along the minus strand of NZ_JAFCUJ010000002.1, from coordinate 27,675 downwards.
CTTTCACCACTTGATGCTATGCAATACCGCCGCAAAGATTGGTAATGAAGCGGCTTGGGTAGATCGCGCGCAATTGGTACGTGAGCAAGGACTAAAACCTATCGCCGCTACCGCTGCCTCGCGTTGGTTCACAGCGGGTTTTATCGATAATTATCCTGATGTCGTTAAAGCATTATCTGATGCTCTCGTAGCTGGCAGTAGCGAGGGTTATGCCAGCTGCTGTGAGGCATTATCTGTCGCTGATACTCGCGAGCAGTTAAAGAACATCCGCGTGCCTGTCACAGTGCTTGCAGGTTCTGAAGATCCAGTGACAACGGTTGCCGATGGTCAATATATGGTCGATCATATCCCTAACGCTACGCTCGCTACTATCGATGCCTCGCATATCTCAAATATTGAGCAACCTGAAGTATTTAATCAACTTGTGCGACAGTATTTGAAACATTAACGGTGCTATAACCTTTGTCCAACTACACTCACTGCCATTTGCAATGTTGGCGGTGTTTGTATGACGGCTATTCTTTACATTTAGATTGCTCATATATCTTTTAGATATATGAGCAATCTTTTTTTACCTATCTTTTAATAGATATTAGCTATTAATAAACACATATTTTTCTCATCAAAAAGAAATATAACGGATATCCGTAGCCTGATTGGTTATTAAGGCGTTTGCTTAAAGAAAACATCTTTTTCATTTTTCACTTCTTTTATCAAAGCTATCTATACATTCTTACACTCCCATCTCTTAATAAAAAATCCATACCTTCTAGGTATAAACTAATACTTAGATAGTTTTTGACTTGATCATTAGAAAACAATAACTTGTTAGACACTTATAAGGATATTACCCATGGAGAAATACGAATGGAATCACCAACCTTAAACATCAATAAAGTTATTGATGAAGCCAAATTTGCTCCTTTTCATTGGAAGGTACTGTTTTGGTGTCTACTGATCATTATCTTTGATGGTTATGATCTTATTATTTATGGCGTGGCTCTACCGTTACTCATGGAGGAGTGGTCATTGACCGCGGTACAAGCAGGCTTTCTGGCCAGCGCCGCACTCTTTGGCATGATGTTTGGCGCCATGATTTTTGGAACACTCTCAGACAAGATTGGACGCAAAAAAACCATTATGATTTGCGTTGGCTTGTTCAGTAGCTTTACTTTTCTTGGTGCTTTTGCTGGTGGTCCAATACAGTTCGCCACTTTGCGCTTTATTGCAGGCCTAGGTATCGGTGGTGTTATGCCTATCTGCGTGGCTTTAACCTCCGAATATGCACCAAAACGTATTCGCAGTACTTTAGTTGCTATAATGTTTAGTGGTTATGCCATTGGTGGCATGGTATCGGCATTATTAGGCTCGTTTTTGGTAGTAGATTTTGGCTGGGAGATTATGTTTTATATCGCTGGCATTCCAATGCTACTTTTACCAATTATTTGGAAAATGTTGCCTGAATCTTTGATGTATTTGGTAAAAGAGAAGCGAGATAAAGAAGCCAAAATTATTGTTAAAAAATTGGCACCGCAGGAAACGATTACAACTTCTACCAGTTTGCTATTGGACGAGCCGACCAAAGGCGATGATGCGCCAATTAAAGCCTTATTTCTGAAAAACCGTGGTTTCACTACTATCATGTTTTGGCTCGCTTTCTTTATGTGCTTACTGATGGTGTATGCCCTTGCTAGTTGGTTGCCAAAACTAATGATTCAGGCAGGTTACTCACTAGGTGCAAGCATGCTGTTCTTATTTGCACTCAATATTGGTGGCATGGTGGGAGCTATCGGCGGCGGCATACTGGCTGATAAATTTCATCTTAAACCTGTCTTAGCCATCATGTTTGCCCTAGGCGCTGCGGCGTTGATACTGCTTGGCTATAACAGCCCTCAGCTAGTACTATATACTCTGATCGCGATTGCAGGCGCTACGACTATCGGCTCACAGATACTACTCTACACCTTTGTCGCACAGTATTATCCGACGAGTGTACGGACAACAGCTATGGGCTGGGCATCAGGTATTGGTCGTATTGGTGCTATCGTAGGTCCTATCTTAACTGGAGCCCTACTCACCCTTGAGCTAAGCCATCAAACAAACTTCTTGTTTATCGCGATACCAGGATTAATTGCAGCCACTGCTATTTTCCTTGTGAATTTAAGCGCAGCAGTGGATGGCAAAACAAGCAAGGTACAACCAGTAACTTTAGATACGCCTATAGCAACCTAAATTTGACTAAACTCTATTTTTATTCAAGTATTTTTATATTACACCGATATAATTTTTAGCGTACTCACGATGTGGGTACGTCTTTTTGACAATTTGAATAAAAGCTTAGCTCTTTAACTTTAAACCTTATGTGAGAGATATTATGTATAGTCAAAATATCCTAAAAACGCTACGGTATTGCTGATATCAATTTTTTGTAGCCTCTGTCTGCGCAGGCACAGCAAGCAAGAAAAATTGATATCAGCAGTGTGTGATGTATCGATATTACTTTTCACTGACTATAAGATGAATTTATAGCTTAAATTCATCTTAGATTCACCATACTTATTGAATATATGAGGTTTTCAAGAAACTGGTAACCTTTTTTATTGACCAAAAATTGGTTTAATAAAACCGATTCTAAACACTGATTCTAGCTTTCGCTAAATTTATACTATTACTCATCAGAGTTCTACGTCAAATAATTAATAGCCCGCTCAATGTGATGACATGTCTGGGCAAAATTTGTTACCATGACTTTTTAAATGCTACGATTTAGGTAATTTCAGATTTAGGCAATTTCACTTAGGTAATACAGACATGGCCAAAAACGCCCTACAAGAACAACTCTTAAAAGCTGGATTGGTGGATAGCAAAAAAGCCAAAAAAATCAGCAAACAGTCGCAGCATGCCAAGCGCACAGGTGACGCATCAAACCTTGAAGCCAAAAAAGCCTTGGCAGAAGCCCAAGCCAAAAAAATAGAAAAAGACCAAAAGCTCAATCAGGAAAAACAGCAACTTTTAGAAGAAAAAATGCTAAGAGCCAACGTTATTCAGATGATTAAGCAACACCAAATTACAGAGACACAAGGCGATGTCACCTATCAGTTTGTTGACGACGCTAAAATTAAAAAGATTTATATTACCCAAAAGCTCTATGACCAGATAGTAGCAGGTCATGTGGTGATTGCGCGCTTAGAAGACGATTACGCCCTGCTCCCGCGCCCCTTGGCTGACCGCATCAACTCCAAGCTAGAAGGCTTTATGGTGGTATCGAATGACAAATCAGAGGTTGAGCTGGCAGAAGATGACCCTTACGCCGCTTATGTCATTCCAGATGATTTAATGTGGTAGGTAGTAGTTATTCATCATATTGCTGATGGCTAAGCATTAACCAAAATCCCCTGTATAGAATATCTATAACAGGGGGTTTTTATTAGCGAAATAGAAAATCACTCTATGCACAGAAAAGTCTAGCGATTTAAATTATAATGATTCAAATGATAGGGCGCTAAAATCAGCAATTAAGATGGTAGCAAAACGTGCTTACTCTTGTGATAAGCAGACAAACCATCAATACCCAACTCGCGACCAATGCCACTTTGTTTAAACCCGCCCCAACCCGCTTCAGGCAGTACGATTTGCTGCTCATTAACCCAAATATGACCAGCTTGAATTTGTAGCGCCATCTCTAATGCTGCAGTATCATCAGCACTAACGATGGTTGCTGCCAAGGCATATTTGCTATCATTGGCAAGTTCAATCGCCTGTGCATCATCTGCAAAGGTAGTACTGACCAATACCGGTCCAAATACTTCTTCTATCCATAACTGGCTGCTCACTGGCACATCTGTATAAACGGTCGGCGTTGCAAAATATCCTTGGCGGTCCAGTATCTCGCCACCTGTTAGGCAATTAAGATTTTCAGCAGTAGCGATATCGATATATTTTTTGACTTGCGCAAGTTGCTGCGCACTGACCAATGGACCCATTTGCGTGTCAGCAGCAAAACCATCGCCAATTTTCAAAGTTTCTGTTTTTGTTTTCAGTGTTTCAAATAACAACTGGGCAATGTCTTGATGGACGAGCAGCCTTGAGGTCGCTGAACAAATCTGACCGGCATTGGTAAATATACCGCCCATGATTAAATCACAGGCATAATCAATATTAGCATCTGCGCACACCACGATGGCGGACTTACCACCAAGCTCTAGACTGATATCCTTGATACCTTTTGCTGCTTGGCTCATTACCTTTTCGCCGACGATATTACTACCGGTAAAAGAAACTTTGTCAATGAGTGGGTGACTGGTCATCGCTGCGCCTACTTCAGCCGCACCCGGTAGGATATTGACCACCCCTTTTGGCAGCTCAATAGCGGACAATATGTTGCCCAGCATCAATTCTGGTAATAGTGTTACCTCTGACGGTTTTAACAGTACGGTGCAACCTGCCGCGAGCGCTGGTGCTAATTTCCAAGCAGTAGTGACCATCGGGAAGTTCCAAGGCACGATAAGTGCGCAAATACCAACGGGTGCATAGGTTTTTAATAAGCGTATACCTGTCTCGTTTGTGGTGACCTCAGGCCAAGTCGTCTGCGCATTGATAAGATTGGCATAATAGCGATAACAGGCAATGGCGTCACTAACGTCTATTTTCGCCTCTACAATCGGCTTTCCGTTATTCAATACAGACAGCCCAACCAGCTTATCAAACTGCTGCTCCATCGTATCTGCAATAGCCTGTAAATAACGCGCCCGCTCATTGACGCTGGTTTGCGACCAAGACGGATAAGTACGAGCCGCCGCATTAACTGCGCTTTCTACCTGTGCGCTATTACACAAACGAGTTATTGCAATGACCTCGCCTGAGCTTGGGTCATATAAAGCATGCTCATCTACTGAATCAGATGCTTCAATAGTGACCCAATCCCCATCGATATAGGCGGCATTTAACCTAACTTCATTTTGCATCGTTTGTATGGCGATATCTCTTGTGAAAGACGTAGAATTATTCATTTCCATAATTTTCGCTGACCTTTTAATCTCTTTGTTAGTAATGTCATTTTTATTAGATGGTGCTTATTGATAAGCTCATTTATTATTTATATTGCCAATTAAACAGTCGATTTCACCTTATCAAGGTAAAACCGACTGAGGGTGTAGTATCGTTGTATATCACAATCAATAGCCGTTAGCGTCATATAGCAGCAGGTTTTAATACAGTAGATGCGCCACCGACGTAATGACCACCAAGCTAATCAGCGTACGTAAGATAAAAATCAAAAACAGCTCTAACACGTTAAGCTTGATGTTTGATTTCAAAATCAGCGCGCCCACCTCAGACATATAGATAATCTGAGTAATAGAAGCAGCACCAACGATAAAGCGCGTCATTTCACTCTCGATACTTTTACCGACCAACGCAGGCAGATACATATCGGCAAAGCCCATAATCATCGCTGGAGCCGCCTCTGCCGCCTCTGGAATCTGCAATAATTCAAGCAATGGCACGAGCGGCGCCGACAGCCAATTAAATACCGGCGTGTATTCTGCTAAACCAAGACCAATGGTACCGATAGCAAAAATTACAGGAATAAGGCCAAGGTAGATATCAAACAAATTCTTTAAGCTATGTTTGAATACGTTACCCAAACTTGGCATAGAATGCGCGCGCGTAACGGCACGATTGACCGCCCATTGGTAGGTAGAGTACTCAGCAGGGATACCTTCATCCAGCATGCTTTTGCCCGAATGATAAGTATCAGGTTTTAGCGATAGCGGCGGTATACGCGGCATAATAATAGCGGCAATAAAGCCAGTTAAAGCGATGGTTAGATAAAAGAAAACAAAGTTATTATCGACGCCGATGGTTTTGGCAACGACATAGGTAAAGGCAATGGACGTTACCGAAAAGGTGGTGGCAATAATCGCCGCCTCACGCAGACTATAATAGCTTTTATTGTACTCTTGCATGGTGACCAGCAAGCCAATGGAAGCGGCACCAAACCAAGAAGACATCGCATCGACCGCAGAGCGACCGGGTAACTTAAACAATTTAACAAATACTTTGCTGGATAAAGTACCCAAGAATTCCATCAAACCAAAATCCGTCAGAAACGGTAAAGATAAAATGGCAAAAAAGAACAAAGGAATCAAAATAGGAATCAGGTCTTCAAAAATCACGCCGCCGGTATTACGGTTAATAATAAACTCAGGGCCAACTTGTAGGTAAATCATCCATGCAAACAGGGCGCCCAAAAAGCGCGCGCCAAGCCAAAACCAGTCCACATCAAAAAGCTTTGCCCACATAGAGCCTTCATGCAAATTGGGTCTTAATACCTTAACTGCCAGCGCCCCAATAAAGGAGGTCGTCACAATTGCCAATACCGCGTAAACAACATAACCTCCCAGCACTGCTTGCAGAGTATCGGTTAATACGCCTAGTAAAATGGTGATTTTGCCATCCCACTGAAAAGGTATGATAAATAACGCCATACCTAGTGCTGAAAATAGTAAAAACTTCCACATGGATGCTTGCCACTGCGCTCCTTGCGGCGTTTCTAGATCGACAGGGTCATTTCCCAAAATCGGCTGCTGCGACTTATCGATATAATTCGTCATTTAATCCTCCTTGATAGGCGACGATCGCCAAATTTCTTCCTTTCGCTGTCTGACCTATCCCTAGTTTTAGCGAATTGAGCAAATAGTTGAATGCCGTTTTATTAGTTATTTTTCGTGTAAATGATGCTTGAATCAGCTAAAACAGGCAAAGGTCTTGCCCATTTCAAGAAGAAATTCGTCGGCCTCATCAACCTCATAAATAATCGGTTGCTTGCCTTTGATGTCCTTTTGTAATGCGTCTAGCAGCTGCTGCTTATCCGTGATTCGACGATAACCTGCGCCAAATCCTGCGGCTAATGGCTCAAAGTTCGGGGTTTTAATATTGACCCCAATCAGTGGCAGGCCACCCTCTTCCATATAGCGGCGAATCTCACCATAACCTTGGTTGTTCCATAACAGCACAATCAATGGCAGCTCAAGCTCGGCGGCGCAGATGAGTTCTGCGATGGTAAACTGAATGCCGCCATCGCCAATCAGGCTAATAACTGGCGCTTTTGAGCCAATCATGGCACCAATCGCGGCAGGCAAACCATAACCCAAAGTGCCAAAACCAGTCGATGAGTTAAACCATCGACGCGTGGCTAAAGCCTCGAAACCAAGGTTGCCACTATAAACAGGCTGGGTTGAATCGCCAACGAAAATGACGTCTTTTACTTCATCTCGAATCAGCTGTAGCAGTGCGTTTTGACCAGCAAAATCTGGCGTCATTTCTTCTATCAACGCTTGCTTTACCTTTGCTACTAGCGGTGCTGCTTGATGATTCAGCGGTTGATTCTCTAAGCGCGTACATAAACCGCTGATAGCCATTTGCGCATCTGACAATAGCGCAATATCTGCTCTAAACGGACGCTGTAATTGCTGAGCATCGCAGTCGATACGAATCAGCGTGCCATTGATTTGGAACCCACCGTTAAAGAAAACATCATAATCAGTCTCGCCAAGCTCAGTACCAATCGCCAATACCAAATCAGCTTCGCTAATCACGGCGCGACCGGCGTCCAATGACTGATTGCTACCCAAACTCAGCGGATGAGCAGGTGGCAACAAACCTTTGGCATTAATGGTCAAAAACGTCGGTGCATCGATAAGTTCTGCCAATTTTTGTGCGTCATGATTAACATCAACGCAGCCGCCGCCGTAAAGTAAGACTGGATTTTTTGCGCTTTTAAGCTGCTCAACAATCAAATCTAATTGCGCAGGATGAGGTAGCGGTTTGTTTGCTTGTAATTGCGCCAAAATATTATTAGTAGATTGGCTGTTTAGAGAAGCATCTAGCTTATTTAGCTTAGGCGGCTTGGCGACATGACTGGCATCGGCGGTAATCACATCAATGGGCAGCTGGATATGCACCGGCCCTGGACGCGCGCCATTAAATAACGCAAAAGCTTCAGCAATGACTTTGGGTAATGACTCAGGCTGCCAAATCGTTTTACTCATAAGCGCCACTTTACTGACCATACCTTGCTGATCGTGCAATTCATGCAAGTGCCCTTCACCGCTGCCGGTATGCTGCACTTTATTGACACTAGATATCACCAGCATCGGGATAGAATCTGCCAATGCTTGCGCCATCGCCGTCATGATGTTGGTCATGCCGGGACCGGTGATAATAAAGCACACTCCGACTTTACCAGAAGCGCGGTAATAACCATCGGCCATAAAGCCTGCACCTTGCTCATGACGCGGTGTCACGTGGCGAATATCGGTATTGGGCAGGCCACGATATAGCTCGACCGTATGTACGCCCGGAATACCAAATACCGTCTCCACCCCGTAATATTCTAGCCACTGTACGAGTAGCTCACCACAAGTTAGAGATGGGGCAGTTGGCGCGGAATTTGGCAATGAAGAAGGCGTTTGTAGAGAATGCGTCATGAGTTAATCATCCTAAAAAAATTCAATAGCAATTAAATAAGTCGTTCAGTATCAAATCCAAGCTAAACCCAAACTGACCTTTAATTCCTTATAAAGGACGGTTTGGGTTTATAAATTATTTTCAATAAATGGCTTTAACCTTATCGTCATAGCGCACGCCCGGTAGGATACATAGCATCTCAAATAGCAGGTTCGCGGCTAGTACCGAGGTGTTACCAAACGGGTCATACGGCGGTGACACTTCTACTAAATCGCCACCGACCACATCAAGTCCACGCATACCGCGAATGATTTCGATACCTTGCGTTGACGTCAAGCCACCGATTTCAGCGGTTCCCGTACCCGGTGCAAATGCCGGATCGATGCCATCAATATCAAAACTTAAATAAACAGGGCCAGCGCCTAATTTTTCGCGCACTTCTGCCATCAAAGGTGTCAGTGATTTATACCAACATTCTTCAGCAGGCACTACGCGAAAACCTTGCTCGGTTGACCAATCAAACTCTTCAGCGCTATAACCCGTACCACGTAAGCCAATCTGCACTACGCGATTGCCATCGATGAGGTTTTCTTCGACAGCACGGCGGAACGGGGTGCCATGGGCGATTTTTTCACCAAACATCTCATCATTGATATCGGCATGCGCATCGATATGTACCATACCAACAGGGCCATGTTTTTTGGCGAGCGCACGCAAAATAGGCAGTGCAATGGTATGGTCACCGCCTAACGTTAAAGGAATAGCGCCATGACTGACGATTTTATCGGTATAGAATTTTTCGATAATATCGACGCTTTTTAGCAGGTTAAAGGTATTGATAGGCACGTCGCCAATGTCAGCGACTTGTAAGGATTCAAAAGGCGCGGCGCGAGTGGCGACGTTATAAGGGCGAATCATGCGTGATTCATCGCGAATCTGTCTCGGACCCAATCTTGCACCGCTACGGTTTGAGGCGCCAATATCTAAAGGCACCCCAACGAATGCTACATCTAGCCCTTCAGCATCGGCTTGGGTTGGCAGGCGCATCATAGAAGCGAAGCCGCCAAATCTTGGCATATCGTTGCCGCTTAATGGTTGATTAAATTTCATCACTTACATCCTTGTATCGATTGGTCAAAACACACAATTTGTCTATATTACTTTTTGTCTATGTCACTTTTTGTCTATGCCACTTTTTCTATAGCTCTGACAATACCTAAATATCAGAGGCGAGACCATGGTAAAATTTAGAAGTAAACTTCTGATTTTTCTTAGTAACTTTGATTTATTCGTTATTTATAGAAGTTTTATAAAAAAATCGGTTAAGACAATAGATACGGGGACATGACTTTCGATGCTAGATGAATTAATAAAAATTGATATCAAAACCTTACGTAGCTTTATGGCCATCGTGGAGTGTCAAGGTGTGACCGCCGCGCAGTCACGCTTAAATGTCACGCCGTCTGTCATCAGCGGTCATTTAACCCATTTAGAAGATCGTTTGGGTATGACGCTTTGTCATCGTGGGCGCGCGGGTTTTAAGCTCACCGAGGACGGTGCAGCGGTTTACGAGGCTTGCTTAAGTTTTACCGAAGCGGTGGCCAGCTTTCAGCATCAACTGCATTATATTCGGCAATTAGATTCGGTACGCGGCGGTCATATTCGACTGTGTCTTATCGATCAAATGCCAACGGTTTTTTATGATGCGTTACGTCAGTGCTTGGCAGCAAGCTATCGTAATAATCCATTGATACATTTTTCTATCGATGTGCAAAGCCCTGAGAGTATGCTTGATAAGCTTTTAAGTAATGAAAGTGATATTGGCGTGGGCTATTTTGGCAGCTTCCCACCCTTATTGACCTTTCAGCCAGCATTTATCGAAAAGCAAGTCGTCTGCTGTGGACGCGAGCATCGGCTATTTTATGAGGCAGACGGTTTAACCTTTGAGGATTTGGAACAAAATTATCCTTGGATAAAACGAGGCTATATTACTGATTTGAGTATCAATCATGTCCGCCCAAAAACGTTAAGCGCCACCACTTACCATATGGAGGCGACCGCGCAGTTGATTTTGGCAGGTCATCATGTCGGCTACTTGCCCAATGACTTGGCAAAGCGTTATGAAGAGATGGGGATGATGAAAATACTGTTGCCCAATGAGGCAAGTTACGAGGTCAAGCATCATTGGGCTTATCGAGAAAACTTACATAAGCACGTCGCTGATTTTCTACAGCAAATGATGGGGCTTTTATAGAATCACGAGCTTTGTATAGACAATAACGATAAATAACAACGGCAAACAGCTACCCCGCTTTTGGTAGCTCTTCGCGTTTTAAGCCTATGGTTCTAAGCTTACCTTTATCATCGACTTCTTTGATAACCAGTGACCATTCATCATTAATCGCCACCGTGTCACCCGATACTGGCGCCATATCCAAGCTGTCTTTGACATATTCAGCAACCGTTTGCTCCCACATGCTTTTTTCGTGGTCTTCTGGTTTAGATTTTAGCTTATCGACCAAAGACTCAGAGGTCATGACACCAGTAAAAAATGGCAAATCGCCCAGTTTGACGCTCGGTGATAATAGCCAGTCGCCATAAAAGTCATCGATGGCTTTACGGTCTAAGGTTGTATCATTAAAAATCTTAGCTATCTGACTGGCATGATTGCCGCGCATGGCATACCAGACACTATCACCGAATTTGAGCTTGGTATTTTCATCGACAATGACAATCTGCTGCCCGCGTACCAAAGCAAACACACTAATCTCATCAGGGTTGACGCGGTTAGAGATGCCCATCGGATGGCGACCGATTGCAAACGCCCCTGACTTTACTTGGAACTGATATAACGTAATACTCGCTTTGTCCGATACCCAAACCTCATGCTTTTCTTCAGGGTCTTTATTATTGGGGATACGTACTTTAAATAAATCGGCCATAAAGGGAATGGTCGTACCTTGCAAAATTAAAGATAAAACCACCACGCCAAAGGCAATATCAAACAGCATAAAGGCGCCATCAATACCCGCCATCACCGGTAAAATCGCAAGGGTAATAGGCACTGCACCGCGCAAACCAACCCAAGAAATAAAGCCGATTTCTCTGTCTTTAAATTTAAAAGGTTTGACGCTACTATAAACGGCAATAGGACGAGCAATCAAAATCATAAAGGCGGCAATGGCGACCGAGTAATACCAAACATTGAGCACGTTTGATGGTGTGACCAATAGACCCAGCACCACAAACAAGACCGCTTGTGATAACCAAGCAAAGCTATCCATCACGCGCATGACATGCTCGGTTGAACGTACTTTATGGTTGCCTATCAGCACCCCAGTGAGATAAACGGCTAAAAACCCGCTACCGCCGATTAAATTGGTCGCTGCAAATACCGCCAAGCCAGCCGATAATATTAAGATGGCATACATGCCTTCTGCTAGATGGACCTTTGGCAATAACCTTGACAATAAATAGCCAAACAGCAAACCCATACCAAGGCCAAAGCTAAGCTGTTGTAACAGCAAGCCTAAAAATCCAAATGCTGTCTGTCCGGCAGGGTCAACATTTAAAGCAATCAATCCTGTCACCAATAAAATAGCTAACGGGTCATTGGCACCGGATTCTAGCTCTAACGTCGCTTGGACGCGGTCGTTAAGCTTAACCCCGCCATTACGCAGCAATGAAAATACCGCTGCCGCATCGGTTGAACCAACAATAGCCGCCATCAATAATCCAAAGCGCCAATCGACATCGAGTAGCCACGTGACAAACACACCCAGTATCATGACCGTCGCCAGTACGCCCCACGTAGCAAGCGTGATGGCTGGTCTTAGCCCGACTCGGAAAGATTTAAAAGAGGTGCGCAGTCCACCATCTAACAAAATACAAGCCAACGCCGCTTGCCCGACAAAGTTCGCAAGACCGTATTGAGAAAACTCAATACCTAACAGGCCTTCTTCACCCGCCAGCATCCCAACGACTAAAAACAATAGCAAAAGAGGAACGCCCAAACGCGCCGATAACGTACTTGCCATGATACTGGCAAAAATTAAAACTGCTCCTACGAGATACAGGATATTTAAGGTATCCATCTTTTTTTAAGCCCTATTTTATCAGTGATAACGAGTGGAATGATTGCGATAGTATTGATCTAAGTACTAACCTTGATATTGATATTGATATTGATATCGACCTTATTTTGCGGCGGATAGCATCGTGTTTGATATTCCAGACAAAATAATAAAACCGTCCTTAAGAATAACATCGTTGACCAAAGCTAGAGAACCTATATTCATAGCAATCGTCTTAAAATCATTTATTAATCGTTTCATTTGCTTTATCAGCTTCTAAAACATCAGTTTATAAAAAGCCACTTTTACTCTATTGTTCAAATAGTAGAAAATACTGCCGTTTTTTAACCACCATTAAGCTTGAATGTATTGCCATGCAATCACTAGGATAGCCGCTGCCACTGTCCAAGCGACCACGCCCAATAAAAGCGCCTTATATAAGCTGACATAACTGATGCTAAAAAACACCACCAAGGTATAAATAAGGTGCGGAATGACACCCAACATACTAAAAATCAACGCTACCTTTAAGTCAGCAGGGCTACGCTCAGTGCCGACAATAAAATGGCTAATCAAGGTAAATGTGGGAAACAGCGGTGCCAAGGCTGCCAAATAAAAGAAGCGCGTCTGGGCAAAAAGTTGAATCAGTAATACCATCAAAGCGCCAATAAGCATTTTTAGCCAAATCATGATGGCCCATCTCCTATCATGTGTTAATCGCATAATTTAGCATGATAACGAATACTCCACGCAAAATGGTCGATAATAAATCATTAGCGCTGTAGAACCTTAGCCACACGCATCATTAATGTTATAAAAATTGCCATGCTACAACATAAAAAATCCCTATTTAGCATGACGCCAAATAGGGATTTTTTTATAAGCTTTTTTAATGTATGGTTTTAATAAATAAAGTGATTAAAAAGTATTAATCTATTTTAATTTAAAACCTTTTATATTACTTAGGCTATTTAGGTTTAAGGGCGGCGCTGATATCAGCCAATAATGGTGGAATATCATGCTTATCTGCAATCACTTCTAACATCACCAGCTTATCTTTGGTGGCAGCCGCTTTTTTCAACGCCGCTTTTAATTCGCCAGCGGTTTCCACTTTCATAATTAAGCTATTTTCTTCCGTCGCCCCAAAAGCTTTTGGCATCATTTGCCAATCGCACTTAGGAATGTCATTATAGCGCTGATTTTCACCATGAATCGCTCGCTCAACGGTATAGCCATCGTTATTAATCAGGACAATAACCGGATTGATGCGCTCTTTAATCATTACCGCGATTTCTTGAATGGTTAATAAAGCCGAGCCATCACCAATCAATAAGATACTACGCTTATGCGGTGAGGCAATAGCGCCACCCAAACTCGCTGGCAAGGTATAGCCGATTGAGCCCCACATTGGTTGCCCATAAGACGTCACGCCTTCTGGCAGACGCACATCACTGATGCCAAAGTACGCCGTACCTTGGTCAGAGAACACGAGGTTTTTATCATCGAGAGAGTCAGCGATGATGTGCCATAAGTCATCTTGGCGAATCGGCTCATCATCCTTGCCGTTTTGCTCATGCGGCTTCATCTCTTTACAGAATTGCTTGGGCACAATCTCAATACCCGAGGTCATGACTTCATGCAGGGTTTGCAGGGCATCTTTTAGTGCAATCGGCGCAAAGTTTCGACCGCTGATAGACGCACGCTCATAATGCAAATCAACCACGACTTTTTCATCGATATCTTGGCTAAAACCTGCAGTAGTAGTATCGGTATATTGCACGCCGATTTTAATTAAGCATTCGCAATTTTCTACTGCGTCTTTAACCACAGGACGTGATGCCACGCCTGCATAAGTACCCGCCCAACGCTCACTGTTTTCATCAAGCAGGGTTTTACCCCATGACAGCGTGGTATAAGGAATGTCGGTATCAGCGATTAAGGCTTTTAGCTGATTTTGTAACCCCAAACGATGCACCATCAAATCTGCCATCAAAGTGGTGGTTTTGTTAGGTAAAAATTCTATTAATGCTTGTTTAAAATCGGCCAATGCTGCTTGGCTAGTAATATCTTCTTGGCTGTCATCAAGCTTGGTCGTTGGTGGATAAATCGGTATTTTCGCCACATCTGGTGATAATAATAAATAGCCGGGGCGATGCTTTTTAAGAATCAAGCGAATGACGCGATCAATCTCAGAGGCCGCGTTATCAGGCGTGATATGCGCGCGCGCGACGGTGACGGGTTCAACCATTTTGATAAAATGATTAAATACGCCATCACCCAATGTGTGGTGAATCCGGCGTTTTGAATCTTGTAACGCCGTGCTTGGAGCACCGACCACATGCAGTACCGGTGCATACTCGGCAAAAGAGCCTGCCGTGGCATTAATCGCCGACAGCTCGCCCACGCCAAAGGTCGTCACCATAGCGGCAAAGCCACGCTCGCGTGCGTAGCCATCAGCAGCATAACCAGCATTTAGCTCATTGGTGTTACCAACCCAGCGCAATTTATCAGAAGCAATCACGTTATCCAAAAACGTTAAATTAAAATCACCGGGCACGCCAAATATTTCTGTCGCACCCGCTTCAGCGATACGATCAAATAAGTAATCAGCGATTGTATATTGTTGACTCATTTTTTATCCTTATGACTTATCATTATAAGTATTGATAATGGTGTATATGATGGTTGTTCACTATAAACCGCATCCCAGCTTATTTATTCAATGCAAAGCTTTTGGAATGTAGAATACAACTATCTGTTATAACATACGATGAGGGGCGGATGACATAGCTAATGTGCTAACTTTTACTTTTTTTCGTGATAGGTATTGACACCTTCGAAAAACTGCGTATAATACGCCTTCATCAACTGACGATAGTTAATTGATAATTAGCGGGAATAGCTCAGTGGTAGAGCATAACCTTGCCAAGGTTGGGGTCGAGAGTTCGAATCTCTTTTCCCGCTCCAAATACTTAAAAAGCCTCACTTAACAGTGAGGCTTTTTTTTGTGCGTAAGTTATTGTTTATAATATAGTTTTCTTAAATTACCTGCTATATGGTAGCCAGTTTGGTAGCCATTTTCATAGTTACCTATGCTTACTGGTGGCCATAGGGCGGTGTGATTGTTTAGCTCTTTATTAGTAATGACCGCTGCCATATGCATATTTTTGCGCGCGCGTAATTAAAAGTTTAGCTATTGCTTTCTGCTTTAACTTTTCTTAACTTCTTAACCTGTCCGCTTTAACCAATTATAGACGCTAAGTTATACGCTATAAGGGTTCGGCTAGGTTTGCGGCTTTAACCTATTTTTAAAACGGCTTTTATTTTGCGCGTGGCAATAGGTGGGGTGTCCGTTGGTTCGAGCGTAAATATACCAAACAATACCCCCCTCTAACGTGTCCGAAAACTAACACACTCTATCAGGATTGCGAGCGTCTACAGTTTGAATAACTATCTTAACGGGCATTACCTCGCTGTCCTTATCACTATTACCTTTATCTAGCCCCAGTAGCTTTGCTTTGCTCATCGTAGCAGCAACCATAGCAGACGCTTGGCCATTATCCTTAGCGGTCAATCTCGCATCGTCTAGCTCTGTCATCAGGTCATCAATACTCATTTTTTGCATGGCTTATCCTTTGAGGTAGCAACTGGTCATCGTTTGCCAATTCATTCATCAGCTCGCTAATGGTCTGCACCGCATCGGCATTAACATCTCTAATCTGTGGCTTATCTAATCCTAGTAATTTAGCTTGGCTAATGGTTGCCATGATTAAGGCGTTTGGGTTTCTATCCTCAATCGCTATCTGTTTGGCTGTCTGCAAGTCTGCTATCAGGTCATTTAAATCAGGTATTTTCATTGCTTAGCCTCAACTGGTGCAACCTAGTTTATCGAGTGTTTGCTGCCATATCTTAGCCGTCACTCGCTCATGCTCATTCACTAGCCTTTCATACGTGCTGTGGTGCATTCCTTTAGGTCGTTCACCTATGCCATGAGCAACACCACTTTGCCACCCTAAACGCTGCCTGATTGCGTCTGCACGACTGAATAGACGGTCAATAGGTTGCTGTAGCTGACTACTATAATTTGCCCCTATGCAATGTCTGCAGACGTAAGCACCAGCGCAATATAATACTGATACTCGCTTGCTGCAGTTCGGGCATAGCCACCAGTAGCGGTAATTGCCATAATTGCATGCTGTCTTTGTTAGGCTAATGGAATAGCTGTAGGATTGATTGCGGTATTTATAGTTAAGGTCAATCTTGTTTGCTTTGCCTGCTTGCCTCAACTGGTCACGATAGTTAGTTATACTCAGTCTGGGGTAATTATTTAGGCTGTGAGTTGTGGCAAGTGCTGGCATGAATAAACTCACCTGTTATCTAAATCATTAGTCAATTTGTTATATTATAACACTTCAATAAATATTATTGATTTATAAAATGCTCTGAATACCACTTATTGAGATATATTACGAGATGTCCATAATAAAATTTTGTTTGTATAGTTATGACTTCGATTGTTAATTATTAAGGAATGAATTTATGAAAAAATTGATGGTAGTAATTTTTACACTAACATTTGCTTCTGCTGCGATTGCTCACAGTGGTGGAACTAACGCATCAGGTTGTCATAAAAACACTAAAACAGGTGATTACCACTGCCATTAAACAGCATTGGGTAAGATAGAGGCTTAATTAAATTTTAATTTTTGAATTGAGGTTTAGTTTTGTCATTAGCTTACCTAACTTAGATATAGGGAAAACGGGGAAAGTAGGAAAGTAAGTTATCAAAGTCTTGGTATATATGGCTTATAGTGTTTTCCCCTTATAAAGTTAAAAAGGCAAATAAGGAAAGTTAGCAGCTGGTTAGCCGTTCACTTTCCCCACTTGCCTAGTGAGTTGATAATTAGGAAAGCTGGCTAGTGCATGCATGGTAAGCGTTCTAGCTGTCGTTTTCCTATTTTCCTAGCTTTCCCTTATCTAGCCTCTAATAACTCAGGTCTTACCTGTATGGTTCTAGCTCTGCCATTGGTTATGATCTTGATATAGCCCTCGCTTTCTAATACCTCAGCTATCAACTCAAAGTTATGCTTTTGCCGTAAGTGCTTAGGGGTCACCTTGCTTTGAGCCGTTGAATAAGCCAGACATTTAACAGACTGTCTATTGCAGTAATTCACTAGCCAGCTGATTAGCTTTTGAGTGTCATTATCACCAGCTTGGGGCTTGTCAGTATATCGCATACGCTCGCTTATAGAATAGTCAGTCAATTTTGATGCTCTATGTATGTCATCAGCTGATATAAAGCGTCTGCCATTAAAGTAAGCGAGTATTGAGGCGATACGGCTGGTGTTCTCATGCAAGCGTCTGGCATAGCTGGCATATTTTTCTAACTTACCGCCTTTGCATAACTGGCTTTCTTTATCGGTTTGATAGTTGGCTAGTGCTTGCCTTGCCTGCCTATCCTTAAATGGCATATTAAAGCGGATAATATTACCCTCGTTATCTCTCTCTACACTATCAGCAATGGGGTCTAGCAGTGTTCGGCACCGCTGCCAGTAGGCTTGCAGTCTTGGGTCATTGTCTGGCTTAGCGTCTAGCCTTTCATCAGTGTTATAAACGATTTGACCGTTCATATTGTCAGGAAAGGCAAACAGAAAACGAGGTAGTAAACCTTGACCGTTCATAGCCTCATCATTTAACGCTGGGGCAATGACTGGTGGCTGTCCTTGCAAGTCTAAAGTAAACCTAACCCCATTCATGCTGTTTTGCTCTATGGTGTCATAGCGAGGCGATAATAGCCTATCAAACGAGCCGTCACTCCATATATCACATAGCTGGCTAATGTTACTTTTGGCGGTGTCACTGGTTAAGCTATGACCGCTTAGGAATAATGCTGCCTCAGCCGTTGACCATGCTATATCGGTGGTATTACCGATCAGCATATTATCTAAAAAGCCTTGAATAGTGCCAGACTTAACCAAAAGTATGGTTTGCTTAGGCTTGGGGTTTTCTAGTAACCATAGCTCTAAATCTTTCTTAGGCTTGCTGGCTTTTTGTGCAAGCCATTCATCTAGCAAGGTTCTATATTCTTTGCGCTTGTCGTTTTGATAATTGAATAGCTCTTTATGAGTAAAGCCTACCGTTCTACTTTTACCGCTGCCACTGTCGCCCTCAGTGAGTAAAAATAGCGATACTGGCATAAATTTATCACCTAACGCATAAGGGGCGTTTATGTATTGCTGAATAATAGTACCTAAAGCCCCTAGCATGCATTGCCCTGCCATTGCTGGCGTGACTTGTGCATGATAGGTGATAGCCGTTAAAGCATCTCTTAGTATTTCCCCCTCTTTGCCCCATGCCTCTACTGGGTAGGGGGTTGCTTTACTGGATTGGTCTGCAATATCGCCTAGCTGCCCCCATGCCTCAGCTATTAAGTCTATGATGATCGTGTCAGGCTCGCTCAAAACATCATTAAGCGTCTGGTGATTATCAAACGATAGCAGCAAGTCAAAAGTAGTAATAATAGCTTTGACGTTTACCCCTAGCAGTGGCTTTGTGATCTCATCTTTTTTATCAATGGTAGCAGTAACGATAACTTGCTTAACCTCTGCAAAATGCTTAACCATATTATTAAAGTGAAAGGGGTTAATACTCACTAAGATAGTCACGTTTAACCCTTGGCTGCCTAGCTGCCTGTATAGCTCTATACCCTCAGCAAGGCTCTTTACTGCATACCAGTCACTATCTAGGCTTAAATTGCCAATGATAAAAGCACATGGCCGGCTTGGGTCTGTTACTTCTATGGGTTTATCACTGTTAGGGGTGTAAATACCTATGTTTGCTGGCTGGTGCATATTGTCACTTAGTATCATAGCCACCTTGCCAGCGGTGTTAATAAATTCACCTGCTACACTAAAAGTATCATCAAACTGTCTTATTCTATCGCCTTGACCTAGTGCTATAAGACTGGTTAATACCTCATCATTTGCTATAATCTTATCTGTAGTTTGCTTTGTACTGCCTAGTAAAGTGTTAAGCCCCTTGTCATCAGCTTGGGGCTTTTCTTTGTCTGTATTACTCATCATTGCCCCCTTGCTGCTCTTTAATATCATCAATTATTTGTACAGTGCAAGCCAGCGGTGATAGCAATAAACCGATGACTATAACCCATGATATAAACTTCATAAATCTAAATAGTAAGCTAAGTTTGTGGGGCTGGCTGTCGCTGTGCTGCCCGTGGTTGGCTCTTAGGTTGGCTTTGTTATCTTTGCTCATCTCTTACCCCCTCAACGTTAAAAGCTATTTCTGCTATACGTGTGGATAGCCCTTTCAGTGAGTCCACTTGTCGGCTGCCTGTCGGTAACAAGCTGCCTAACATCTTGGTTTCTAATTCGGCTATTTGGGTCATGGTGTTAATGGTTGTCACATTGGCATGCAAGGTAATGATTAGCTGGTCGATAAAGTCATCAGGTATCATCAGCACGCCTTTATCTTTTAACCTGTCCATAACTTCATTTATAAAAGTGTCATCACTCATAGTCATTCACCTTTATTTCAGGTAGTAAGATAAGCCCGTCCACCTGCTCGCTTAATATGCTTGCTAGTTCACTATTAGCGAGTAAAGCAGACCTTACAGCCACTATCACGCCCTTGCTGGTATCATCATTGGTGCTGATCGCACTAAGTGCCATTGCTAGGCTCTCAGCATCGTTTGATAGGTCTTGTATGCGGTCATTAATGACAGACAGATAATAACTATCTACTGCCACTAGGCGCGGTTCTAATGTGTCGTTTGATTGGCTCATGACTGCACCCCATTAGCTAGATTATCGGTATCAATCCAATAGACGTTCCAATGCTTGCCGTCTTTATCTACTCGCTTGCGCTGTATGGTTAAGCCTGTATTTTCTAGCTGATTGATGCGAGTAGGTAGCGTGGCTATTCTATACAGTTCGATAGCTTGCCAGCGTGTGATTGATTGGCCAGTCAAAAGGTGATCTTTGATTATTTGGTTTTGGGTGCGTTTTTTCTTATCCATGATTAAGCCCCCTCATTAGTAGCGTTTAGATATTCCACAATGTCGCTACCTTTGAAGTAGTAAACGCCATTGATAGATAACGGCTTTGTGATCTTGTCCGTTTTAATCCAGCGTCTAATAGTTTCGGGGTGCTTATGGAATACATCGGCTATCTGCTTAACCTGATAAAGCTCTTTAGGGTTCGCTAATAGGTAAGCTAGGTTTAGCTTAGTGGTGGGTGCTGCGTGGGTAGTGTTAGGCATTGCCTTAACTCCTATTCAGTTGATGAAAGTTGTTAAGACATATGGTAGGGCGTGAAGTGTTATTAGTCGTTTCTATAGAAAAAACCAAAATTTCTATAGAAATATTTTAGGGCGTAACATTCTGTTTTAAATGACTTTTTGACAATGCAAATTTCTTTTTCAAAGTACTTTCCGATAAGCTTTTAGTGTTTGGGTGCTTATCGATAATTGCATCTATAAGGGTTTGCTGTGTGTAGTTTGGTTTGGTAAAGACCTTTATACAATCCATGACCGCTCCTAGTATCAACAAGGTATCGCCTTGTCCTTCGTCAATATCTGTACTCTTTTTGAGAATAGGTTCTTCTTGAAACTCAAATTTTTCCTTAATTAGTTCATTCTTAGATTCACTCAACTCTAAAATGTCTTGTTTTTTTATACTGTTCAATGCGCTTATTACGTCATGTATATAGAATCTCTCATAATCTCTTCTAATGAGTACCTCTTTGTCAGTGGTAATAGTTCTAAAGAAAGGTTCTTTACTTACAGTTATAGTAATACTATCGTCTTCATCGATAACGAAACTATACTTATAGGCATTTTGAAAGTTTATATCAAGATCACTAATAAAGTCCGTTTCTAACAGCTGTTCAATCTCAAAGTATGAATCGAAGAAGACTACATTGTCAGGGTCAAAAGTACTATAAAATCCATCTTTTTTAATATGGAATAGTACTGATTCAAAGATACAATCTGATTCATCTAAAGTAATTTCGATCTTACCTCTACCATCTAAAAACTTTGATTGTACTTTAGTGGAAAAATCATTAAGTATTAATAAATCAGCCAGTTCTTTGAATGTAATACCCTTCGAGTACGACACGTAGCAAAGGAAATCAGAAACACAAATATACAGTCTGTCATTACTTATCTTTTCAATATCCGCTTTATTCTCAATAGTCTCTTCTTTATTAGCTTTGAATATCCTATCAAGGTCAGACCTGCGATAGTATATATCGTAAAAGCCAACTGAATAATCAACATCTTTTAGCGTGAAAAAATAGTACTCTTCGTCTATCTCTGTAATAGGCTTATTGACAACATCTAAAGAGTTATTAATTTTTATGGTTTCGATACCTTGCTTTAGCAGCATATTTTTATCATTACGGCATAAGCGAATGTACCCGCTAAAAAGTATAGTGCTTTTTTCTGTGGAAATAACATCTTCCCATAAGTCACCGACCATTCTATAGGTTGTATGATGTCTTAATACATGGTCACTAAGATAATAGTAAATCCCTATGTCATGCTCTCTAACTATATCTTTAAGGTCTTCTTTCAATTTAATAGCATAGTATTTATCACTTAAATCATATTCGTAACCTATAGAGTTCAGATAATCGGCAACTTCATCAAAGCGTAAAAATATTTTAGGTAGTATCTTCCCCATAATCATGCCTTACTTGTCATTCATACCTTAATAAAAATAGGTGCAAGGCATGCCAGCCTAAGGCATGAAATGGCTGGCGTTCGGGTAATTAGTCCTAGCCTTGCATGGTCATTGTAGCAGCGTCTTAGCCCTGCTTTTGCGCTCGTTGTTTAAAGTCTGCATGAATAACATTGTCAAACTTACCTGCTTTAATATCGTCTAGGTAGTTCGCCCATGCTGTCATCATATTAGCTTTTTGATGTAGTAAATCCATACGGCTATAAGCAGTGCCATAAGCGTTAAGCATGCGGTGGCCTAGTGCCAGTTCGGTTATCAGTTCGTCATAACCTAGCCGCTCCATTAGCATAGTTTTTGCGCTACTTCTAAAACCGTGTGGGCTGTGAATATCTTTATAGCCTAGTCCGTTATTCATTAAGTCACTGTTTAATACTTTATTCACTTCTTGCGTATGGTGATAAGGCTCTTTTTTGCGTCTAGGGTTATGAAATACATACTCGCTATCACCTGTAAGCGGCTTCATCTGCTCTAATATAGCAATGGCTTGCGGTGCTAGTGGTATAACGATACTGGCCACCATATCCCCTCTATTGCCAGACTTTTGCGGTTTAAACTCCCATTGTTTTTTAAGCCAGTTAATATCACTCCATTTCATAGTACAAGCATCACCAATGCGAACAAACGTAAGCGATAATAGCTGTAATATTCTTTTATTATAAAGCTGGCTTGCATCGTCTAGCTGGTCAATATCTCTTAGCAGTTCGGCAAACTCTTTAGGGTCTGTTAATGATGGGCGGTGTTGTGTTTTGGGGCTTTTAAGCGTTCCTTGTAGGTCGCTTGCTGGGTTGTACTCAATAATCATATGAGCCTTAGCTATTTGTAAAATGCTTTTAAGTATGATCTTAGCCCTTAACCCTTTGTTGAGATGCGTTTTTTGTATATCTTGAATAAACCTTATAACGATACTTGGCGTTATATCTGTTACTTTCATATGCCCTAGTTTTTGTTTGATAGGCTTAATTAGTAGCTGATTGTTATATATTGTTTTTGCGCTCAGGTTCTTACTATCCTGTAATGCTTGCCACTCATTAATGAAATGATTAAGTATGTTTTGACGATCGGTTATTTCTTGCCGTTTCTGTGTTTCTTTGTTCTCTAAAGGGTCTATATCTTTGGCTAGTAGTTGCATATTGTCGCTGTGATATTGACGGGCATCAGCAAGGCTTAACGCTGGGTATTGTCCTAGCGTCATATAAGGGCGTTTGCCAGTAATTGGGTGGGTATAGCGATGTCTAAAGTCGGCTGTAGCGTCTGGGCTATCTTTATGCGGTCTAACTCTTAGCTCTAAGCCCTTATAGCCAGCAATAGGGTAAATAGTTGTCTTGCCAGCTTGAGTAGCTTCTCTTATGGCCTTTGGTATTTGTGAGTCTAGTTTTATCTCTTGCTTTGCCATTACCTTAACCCTTTTTGATAGCCATTCTGGTAGCCACTTTGGTAGCCATTTAGAATGCTTTATATTATAGAATAATGTTGTACGTTGTAGTACATGATATATCTATAAATGCTCAATATCAATAAAATAAAGGCTTTAAAGGATTATTTTGTTATTCCTTAAGTTATGAAGTTGTATGATGCAAATTGAAAAAAGCCTCTTAACAGTGAGGCTTTTTTTTGTTTAATTTTCGGGGGTTGTAGAGAAATTCTCGAGATATATTTTTGAATATAGTTAAGCTTATCTACTCAGTCAAAAAGCTCATTTTCGGTGCGGTGCCCATTTGGTGCCCAAACCGTGCCCTGCCCTAAAACTGCGTATACGTATCTGACCACAACCTAGCTATTTTTGGTTCAAAAACCATCATGACACCTAACCTAGTGAATTTGGCACTATGCTGATTTTTGAACCCAACCTCAATTCAGCAAAAAACGTGTTTTTAAATGCCTCATTTACTGGAAATGTATTTAAGATCCATACTATTCAAAGCTAATTGTCATTTAAAAAATGATGAATCCAACCTAACAATAGAAATTATTAAGCCTTGCAAGCATGCTTTAGCCTTAATAAGTCTTTAGCTAGTATTTTCCTATCGAAGGTTATCGGGATAGTCAATCTACTCCTCTTCTGAACAACTCCCTTCATTAACTTCTTCTGGAACATACTTCAAAATATCCCCTGGCGTTACTTCTAATACATTACATAGCTTACTCAAAGTATCGAACTCAATTCTAGTCGTCTCGTCATTATATATTCTATGCAGCGTCGATTTACTGATGTCCGTCATTCTCACTAAATCTGCTACACGTAACCTTCTTTCTGCTAAAAGAACAGGTAAGTTACATGAAATCACAATAAAATCCTTATTGGTAAGTAAAAAGTGCTTGCCAATGACTACTTTTCTGATAATATAGTACTCGTTGGCAACAACAAAGTATTTATTAAAAACTATTTAATACTGACTGGAGAACTATTATGTCACAGACTTATCTCACTACTCAAGAATTAGCTGAACGTATCAAATACGATGCTCGTACTATCCGTAACCAGCTTAAGGATACTGTCTTGATTGAAAATATTCACTACATTCGTCCTTTTGGCGGTCGGAAGATTTTATATGTATGGGAGCGTATCGAAGAGGATATGTGCAAACCTGTTATGAGTGCGATCAATGGTATGGCTTTACAGTAAGTTTTATTTAAACAAGGAGATTAACAATGGCATCAGTAAGAGCAAGGCGTGGCAAGCTATTCATAGATTTCACATATATGAATATTCGTTGCCGTGAGACAACAATCTTCCTTGATACTCCCGCAAACGTTAAAAAATTGACTTTAGTGGCAAAAGAGATAGATGCAAAAATAACCCTAGGCATCTTTGACTATGGCGCCTACTTTCCGAAGAGTACGCGTTTAAAAGAGATGACGGCACTGGCTGATAGAGCGGAAGCTTGTATCAGTCGTAATCCAACCTTTATGCAGTTTTCAGAGATTTGGTATGAGGAGAAGAAGATTGAATGGCGGCCGAGTTATCGGCAAAAGACGCAGATCATTTTGAACAAGTACTTGTTACCTGAGTTTGGTGGTAAAGCAGTACATGCCATAAAAAAACCAGACTTGCTGACCTTCCGTAGCTCCCTCGCCAAAGTTCGTTACGGTAAAGATGGTCAGTCAAGTCTGTCAGTAGCACGAATCAATCAGATCATGATACCTCTTCGTATGATACTAGAAGAAGCGTCTGATCGCCATGAGTTTGAGATGCCTTATAAAAATATTAAGAATCTTAAACAAGCTCGTCCTGATGTGAATCCTTTTACACTTTCTGAGGTATGGCTGATTTTAAAGCATGTACGCGCGGACTATAAGCCTTACTACACCATTCGCTTCTTTACAGGGATGCGTACCAGTGAGATCGATGGGCTTAAGTGGGACTGCATTAACTTTGATCGGCGTGAGATCAGTATCCGTGGTGCATTAGTAAACGGTGAGATGGGTCCAACGAAGACGTTAGGCTCACAGCGCGATATTGCGATGTCGCAGCTGGTATATGACGCACTTCAAGAGCAGAAGGCACGTACCTATGGTAAGTCAGAGTTTGTATTTTGCAACTCACAAGGCAATCCGATGGAATACCGCAATGTGAATAGACGGGTATGGAAGCCTACACTTGCCCTGCTCGGCCTGAAACATCGGCGTGCTTATCAGACTCGGCACACGGCAGCGACGCTTTGGCTCGCTGCTGGTGAGAATCCTGAGTGGATAGCCCGGCAGATGGGTCACAGTAGTACTGAGATGCTGTTTCGGGTGTATAGCCGCTATGTGCCTGATATCACCCGTCAGGATGGCTCAGCGATGGATAACTTGCTCTTAGCGAGTAAGGAGAAGTTAACAGGTGCATCGAATAGCTCTAATGCACAAACTGACAAGGAGACGTCACTATGACAATTATCAATTATGAAAAGCTGTTTGCTGAGTTTAAACCTGATGGCGCAATCAGTGCAGATGCGAATGAGATTGCTAATGCATTGATGCGTGAGTTGTATATTTCATCGGGTCATAACCTCGCACGCTTCTTAGGAGTAAAGCCCTGCTTTACTAACGATATGGCGATGCGTGTGTGGGTGCAGAAGCACTTGGATGCGAGTCTTGACTATGTGATTGACGATATGCGTTGTCAGCTTCAGAGCGAGCTTTACGAGCTATTACCGGAGTCTGGCTATGGCGGTTACTAAGGAGAATGTGATGAGTGTAAAGCTTCAGCCGAATATGACGCAGAACGCACGAGATCTAAAGATCTGTGAGGATTACTGGTCATATGATAACGAAAGTGATTATATCGCACATGTAGAAACCATCTGTGAGAAGTATAAGATAAGCCCTCAATTACTGTTCGCGACAATCGGTGAGTGTTTTGCTTATTTAGATGATGTGCGATGCGAGTACTGTGGTTATGTGTGCCCTTTACAGATACCAGCAGACATCCCTTATATGCGCGCAAAAGAGAGTTGGTGCTGTGAGGTATGTGAGCATGCTGTATGGCGGAAACATAATAATAGATAAGTCGTTGTTCAAAATTTTAAAGCCAGACAGCTTAGGTTGTTTTGCTTTTTCGTATGCAATATATCTTCTCTTAAATACAGCCTAAATTTAGTGTGCCACTACAAGACACAAGCACTGGGTCTAGATGAGCTACAGGCAACAATATCATTATTGCCTGTAGCTCATAGCCATTGATAGTATTAACTGTCCCCGGATATAGACGATACTTATCTTTTAGCTTTTTAAAATCAACATTGCCGTATTCAACTTTCATCTTATTTAGACAAGCTGCGGTTGGATTCTTTTCACAACCTTCAATCTCTTTAAAGTTATCTGAAGCCATTTTCGCTGCTAAGGTTCTAATCCTTCTCATTTCTGCATCAAGAGCAGGACCGTCTAATCTTCTCTCAGCGATAGCTATCTGCTGTAGTAAGCTGTTAACCTGTATGCCTTTTAAGCTGTTATCCTCAACCGCCACCTTAGCAGTCTCACCTGCATTCACCGCATCAGTTATATTGAGCCTTGCAATCCACAGCAGAATGCTTATGTTGAGCGCTATAACAGAACGATGCGCTATGATTGGTTGAACCAAGAGTTGTTTAAAGATTTAGACTAAGTCCGTCAGCAAACAGAGGACTAGTTATATCGCTACAATCACGAGCGCCCGAACATGGGCAATGGAGGTTTTACGCCAATGCAGAAATTAAACCATGCAGCTTAATTCTATTTGATAAGTGTCTTATGGTTAGGAGGGTTACGATTGGAGAAAATACCAGATTGTTCATTGACCCCTGCCGTCAAATCCGTACAGTTAAACTTGGGAGATTTTAATTACGCAGCTTGACGATAATAGTCAAACCACACCTGTCTTGGCGATCTATAGCCTAAACTCTTTTGAATCCT